>DAOPKY010000004.1:0-7569 GCA_035391465.1 Thiolinea sp.
TGCGTTATGCCAGATTCTATCTAAGGATGTGTCCAGTTTTTGGGGTAGACTTCACGATATTAGGGGTAAAAAATCGTCCCTTCGCGCCTCCTGACTTCATCATTCTAGATATCGAAGTAATGAAGTTTTCTTCACCAAAAACATCGTCACATATTTTTTTAAGGTTAGCGTGCTCATCGTTGCCTATAGATATCGAGATCATTCCATCCTTTGTCAAAAGAGAGTGACAAAGTTTCAATCTCGGATACATCATATTCAGCCAGTTTGTATGCTTTCGGCCTCCACTTTCCGTATTCGATGAAAACTTCAGTCCCTCTTCATCTATCTGACCGGTATATCGCAAGTATGTATCAAGATTTTCTTGGTATTTATCTGGATAAATAAACTCATTACCAGTGTTATAAGGCGGATCGATATAGATCATTTTAACCTTATTCGCATAGCTCTTCTGGAGAAGCTTCAACACCTCAAGATTATCGCCCTCGATGAATAGGTTCTGCGTCGTATCCCAGTCCACACTTTCTTCCGGGCAAGGAAGCAATGTTCCGGTAGAAGGTGTCAGCGCGATCTGTCGGGCCTTCTTCTTACCATGCCAGTTAAGTCCGTATTTTTCTTCGCCTTCATCCAGAACGGCTGCATCACCAAGCAACTGACGAAGGGTATCGAAATTCACCCCTCCTTCCGTGAAAGCATCAGGGAAAAGCTCTTTCAGCTTTTCGATATTCTCTGAAACCAAGTCCAGACTTTGTCCTTCTCCAAACTTAACTTGTTCCATCATGCTACCTTTTAAAAAATCGTATAAATTCGGTTCAATTAAAGACTGCCTTTAATAGCGAACATCTGGTCTTTAATCTGTTTAATCTTTGTATTGAGGTCTATTTGTCGCCCCATCTGCTTTTCTCTCTTCAGATTATTGGCAAGCTCTGCTTTTTTAACATCAAGCCGCTCCAGCTCTTTAAGCTTTCCAAGTCTATCAACTTGCTCCGTTTTCCCAGCTTCCCCCAACGTAAACGAGCCGCTGTGCTCTGCACAGTTTATGGCTATAACACGCTCGGTAAATGATTTGTAGAATTCCCAGAAATTTTTAAAGGAAAGGTTGTTGATAGATAGACTCTGTAGAAAAGCCATCTCTTCATCTGTTTGTTCTTTTAAGCTTATCCAGTCCGTGAAAACGGTATCTTCAATGACCCATTTTTCCTTATCAGCCTGGTTGACCCGTTTATCGGAAAGACTGAAACATAGTAAATCCTGACCTTCGATATTATTGGCGAAAATCAATACCAGAGGGTATGGAATAGATCGCTGTATAAAACCGGCAATACGCTTCATCCGTGCACGGCTATTGAGATCGACCAGTAACACGGCGACCTCTTCATATTCGCGGTCTGAATCCTTATATGCCGGAATATTGATCGTGCCGGGCTTGAAGGTATACAGCCAGCGGATTTTGCTTACATCATCTTTCAGGCAGGCTTTGTCGGTTGCGTCCAATGATCCCATATCAAGGAACATCTTCTTGTAAACCGGCTTATTAAGCTGGCACGAAGCCGGAACCTGCAAGCTGTCCAGAAAATCTTCGAGGTTATGAATATCCATTTCTTCCCCTGGCTAATCGAGAAGTACGAGATAGGAAACGACTGCAAAGTCTTCTATTCCCTGACTACTGGTGGCGGTCAGCACTGTTCCGCCTTTGGCAAACAGGCTTTGAACGCCTTTTTCTTCACTCTTACCGGCAATGCTGTCCACGGCTACGGCCAGCAAGTGCTGATAATGCTCCATGTTGGCCCCGTTTTTAGTGACCGCGTTGAGCTCTTTGGCTGCCTCTTCATCTAAATCATGGGCCATAAAGGCCTGACGCTTCATCAAATCCAGCACTTTCTTACTCTGGGTAAAATTGAGCCGGATGTCTGCATCGTCGGTGACATAGACGAGAAAATACGGTGATAGCGGATAGTTATCATCCACCTGGACAGCTTCGCGCCCTGTTCTGATGTTCTTCAGGCAGAAGACGGCACCCGGTTCTAAGCCATCCGCTTTCAGCTCTTCATCCAGCTTGATCGCGGCAAACATCCCGAGAGGCGCTTTCTCAAGGTTCTGTTTTTCAGTCTTGAGGTAATCCGACAAGTCCATGCGGAAATCGTTAAGCGTCAAGTCGGTGATGGAGACACCGCCCGTCATGTCTTCCAGGTCAACCACCGTATCCTTGAGCTGTTGCAACTGCTTGCGGCGGTACTCCAGGTCGTTCATCTCTTTGGCGTTTTCGTCAATGACGTTTTCTTCACCGGTGGCGGAAATATCGAGAAGCACCATGCGCCCTGAGACCCTGGCCGCCAGGTTGATATACTCGTCGAGCTCCATATTCGGCCAGAAGTTGATAAGCTGGATTTGGGTGTTCTTTGATCCCAGCCGGTCAACACGGCCAAAACGCTGGATAATCCGGACGGGGTTCCAGTGGATGTCGTAGTTTATGAGGCTGTCGCAATCCTGTAGGTTCTGACCTTCACTGATACAATCTGTAGCGATCAACAGGTCGATTTCCTGTGTCGCATCAGGGTCAATCTTGGCGCGCTCCTTTGATACCGGCGAAAAAGCTGTCAGAAGGTTGTTCAGGTCCGATCCAAGGCCGGTAACGTTGCTTTGTTCGTTCCCGTACCGGTTATCAATGCACTGTGGATACCAAGCTCTTTCGACGCCCAACCAGCAAGATGGGCGTATAGGTACTGCGCGGTATCGGCAAAGGCAGTAAAGATGATGACTTTCTTGTTGCCTGGGTTAAGCGGACTCTCCGCCTTCCGGGCAATGGTCGTCTTGAGCTGCTCTAACTTCGCGTCCCTATCCGCCGTCACCTGCTTGGCGTGTTCCAGGATACTTTCGAGCAACAGATGATCCGCTTCGAGTTCCTGCCGGAAACGGATCAGGTCCATGTCCTGCAACAGCACTTTGGTTTTATTGCCGATCAGGAATGGCTCGAACTCAGGACTATCCATTTCGATGTCTTGAATATCCTCGATGTTCAGGGCATCAACATCACCCTGCTCATGCTCATCGAGCTTGCCAAGCAGTGCATCGACCTGGACGAGAAACTTTTCGACGGTCAGGGAGAAGGAATGGATCGAGCTTTCCATGCGCTTCAACAGGTTTACCCGCATCAAGTGGATCAGGCTTTCTTCACGGTCGATTTGCTTGAAGACGCCCTTGCCTGCGCCTACAGCCTTATCGTAACGGCGCGCATACTCTTCCTTCTTGTCGTTACGAACAAACTTGAGAGGTGAGTAACCGGCCAGGGAGAGCCGCCGGATGGTCTTGTTGACCTCTTTGAGCGGCGGGAACTCATTGGACAGGTCGATATCCGCATAGATATTGACCGGCTTCAGCCTCGTCGGGAATTTCCCGATGTCGGATGTGCCGTAGTATTTCTCAATGTGCTTACGCGAACGGGCAATCGTGACAACATCCAGCAGTTTGAAGTAATCAAAGCTCATGCTATCCAGCAAGGTGGCTGTTGTGCGGTTTTCCACCGGTTCATTGAGCCACGAATTGAACTGACGCTGGGCAAGCCGCAACGTGCTTTCGATGTTCTTTATCCCGACACCCTGAAAGGCATCGTCTTGGCCCTCGGTGATGAACGCGATCTGGTTCTTCAGATCGTTCATCCGGTTGTTCACCGGCGTGGCAGACAACATCAGGACTTTGGTTTTGACGCCGGATCGAATGATGTCATCCAGCAGCCGCTCATAGCGGGTTTTGCCCTCGGCTTTGTTCGGGTTGTTCCTGAAGTTATGCGACTCGTCGATGACGATGAGGTCGTAGTTACTCCAGTTCAGGGTCTCAAGATTGATCTCCCCTGAATATCCCTTCACACGGCTGAGATCGGTGTGATTCAGTACATCGTAGTTGAACCGGTCACCGGCAAGCAGGTTCCGCTTGTCATTGATGGTGTACATTGTCCAGTTGTCGCGCAGCTTCTTAGGACAAAGCACCAGTACACGATCGTTGCGGAGCTCGTAGTATTTGATAACGGCCAGGGCTTCAAACGTCTTACCAAGGCCTACACTATCGGCGATGATGCACCCGTTGTGCTTTTCAAGCTTGTCGATAGCTCCCAGCACACCATCTTTCTGGAACTTGTAAAGCTTGTTCCAGACGGTCGTATCCTTGAAGCCGGTTTTGCTCTTGATGATGTTTTCTTCATCAATATCTTCCAGGAAATCCTTGAAGATGTTGTAGAGCGTCAGAAAATATATGAAATCTGCTGGCTGGTCCGCTGCAATGAAATCGAGCCGTTCCAGCACATCGTTGCGAATATCAGTTGCGCTGGAATCGTCCGACCAGATGCTATCGAACCAAGCCAATAGTTGCCGGGTGGTTTCGGCATCGGAAGTACCCGTGTTCATTTGCAAGCCATTCGACCGAACTTCACCCAGCCCCGTGGGCGTCAATGTGGCGCTGCCATGAACGGCGAAATGATCGCCACTGCCGTTGGTCATCAGATGAATGAGGTTTTGACTGGATTGATGCGGCTCGCGACTGGCCTTGACCTCGACTTTCCCCCTGATCCACTTGGCACACTCTCTGGCAATCCGGCGCTGGTTGAGTTGATTGCTCAGGCGCACTTCGGCCTCGGTGCCAACGAGCGATTGAAGGGTCTGATGTTGCCAGTCCGTGAGAAGCAAACGGCTACCGGAAAGCTTGCCCAGCTCTTTTTTCAGGGCTGCATAGCCATAGATGGTGAACAAACTCGAAAGAACGGCCAGCTTTGAGCCTTCGAACGAGCGCTTCTTCAGCTCGTTGCCGACATAGCCATTATTTCTATTATCCAGTAACACGTGATCTGCCCCTTTCCTTTCAGCTTTTCCTGTTCTGCTTGATCCATTTTCGATGTCAGACTGCTTGTGCTTGAAGCATCAGCATCCACCAGCCCTGGAACCAGGCAATTGTCCTGCAGCCGCCGCCATGCAGACAATTAAACATCAGGTATGCTACTGCCATCAACGCTTATCCATTCCTCCCCGATCAAGAAAAACACAAGTGGTAACGCTGAAAACTGACTGCTATATCATCCAATCTTAAGGCATTTCAGTTTCGTCCGGGCTTCCCCGATTTGTAACTGCCAGTCACACCCCTGTGAACGGGGTCGACACCCCGTTGTTTCGCATTGGTGTGGTCTGCCCAGGCGGCAATCTCTGCCTGCAACTCACTGAGTTCACCGATGCGCAGTGCGGTCAGGCATTGACGTGTCAATCCACTCAACTCACATTCAGCCAACGGCCATCTCCACCCCTTTTTCCTTGATGCCCGGCTGGCAAGCGGTGTAACGGTAGTGGAGCATGAAACGGTATGTGAAATCACCGGATTCCGGTATTGACGGGCATCAGGGCGGTGGACTGAGGCCCGCTTCGGGTACCCGACTCTTTTCCGGGGCAGCATGGGTACCGATATTCCCGGCTTTAATCAACAGAAGTGGCTTTTCGCTGCGGTGTTGGCTATGGTGGCGGGCAGCGTTTGACAGGAGATTACAAAAGGAAACCGGAAACAATGGCAAAACATTACATCAAGAAAGCAATATCTTATTCCGCCGTCGGTGGTTTGGGGTTTACCATTGTCGCAGCACTGCAAGGCTGTGGTGACAATACGGGCCAGCCTCCCATGGGCTCACAGGATCAGCGCCAGGACAGCATTGCTGATGCTGCACAGCAGGGCGTGTTTATGGTGATCCAGCAGACCGGAGCCAACCCCGACACGTATGAGCTGAAAGAAAAGTACCCGTCCAGTGAAGGCACACGGGCAATTCTGAAGACCCTGGATGGTGATGAACGCGTCCTGTCGGAGGCGGAACTGAAGGAGCTGGCGGAAGCGGAAGCGCAGCGGGTGGAGAGTGGTGAGTCACAATTGACACACCCCGTGGCAGAAAACCAGGGTTTGAGCCTGGGGGAAACCATTCTGGCCTCGGCGGCGGGTGCATTGATCGGGGGGATGCTGGCCAACAAGCTGATGGGCAACTCCAACTTTCAGCGCCACCAGCAACAGACCAACCAACGTGCCAGCAGCTCCATGAGCAGCACCCGCAACCCGGCACAGAGTAACAATGCCAGCAACCGCGGCAGTAGCGGTACCCGTTCCGGCTTCTTCGGTGGCAACAGCAACAGCACCTCTGGCCGCAGCAGCAGTTCCATGGGTAGCTGATACATGATCAGGACAGAAACGGTACAAGCCATCAGCAATGAGCTGATGGAAGAGGTGGGGATGAGCTGGCACACCGATGTGGATGGTACGGCTTATCTGGTGAATGAGCTGCTGCCGGTCACTGAGGCGGAGGCGGAAGCTTATTATAAAGCGGCCAATACGCTGTATGACATGTATGTCGAAGCGGCGCAGCATGTGATTGACAATGACCTGTTTTTTGAGCTGGATATCCCCTTTAACCTGATCAGCCTGATCAAGCGGAGTTGGGAGAATGATGACCTGCATTTGTATGGGCGTTTCGATTTTGCCGGGGGGCTGGATGGCCTGCCGATCAAGCTGATTGAGTTTAATGCCGATACCCCGACCGGCCTGTTTGAAACGGCAGTGGTGCAGTGGGCACTGCTGAAAGCCAATGGCATGGACGGGGAAAGTCAGTTCAATACCGTGTATGAGGCGATACAGAACAATTTCCGGCGTCTGGTGACGGGGCTGGAGAATGACCCTGCGCATTTTGGTGAACATTACCGGTACCAGAATATCCTGTTCTCCAGTATGGCAAACCTGCCTGAGGATGAGCGCACGGTAAAGTTTCTGCAACAGATTGCCAGTGAAGCGGGTTTCCAGACTGACTTTGCTTATATGGGTGATGTGGGTTTTTCTGAACAGGAAGGGGTGTTTAAAGGTGATACCCGTTTTGATTACTGGTTCAAGCTGTTCCCTTGGGAGGATGTGGCGCTGGAAACCGATGGAATTACCGGCATTCTGGATGAGATCAGCCGGAATAATGCCGGTACCTTCCTGAACCCGGCTTATACCTTGTTGTTCCAGAGCAAGGGTATCCTGAAAATCCTTTATGAGTTGTTCCCGGATTCACCCTATCTGTTGGAAACGCGTGTTGAACCGTTGCAAGGCAAGAAGCAGGTGTCCAAGACCATGTTTGGACGCGAGGGTGCAAATACTGCGATTATTGACACGATGGGGAAAGTCCTCAAGGAAATACCGGGTGAGTATGGCAATTACACCAAAGTATATCAGGAGTTTGCCGAATTCCCTCAGGATGGGGAAGGCCGCAGTTACCAGGCGGGGGTATTTTTTGCCTGGGAAGGTTGTGGTTTGGGGTTCCGGCGGGCTTGGGATATCCATGACAACATGAGCAAGTTTGTCAGCCATCGAATTGTGTAATGAATGAATAAGAATCCGTCTGGATTCTGGTATTTGGCGTCAACCCCAAAGGATGGCGGGAGTGATCCCGCCTCCTGCTAATGGTGCCTCAGCGGGTATCTGAAGCTGCGGGTTTTGCATCAACCGCTGGTGCATCAACCGCTGGTGCATCAACCGCTGGTGTTTCAACCGCTGGTGTTTCAACCGCTGGTGTTTCAACCGCTG
>DAOPKY010000004.1:7819-152733 GCA_035391465.1 Thiolinea sp.
TGGTGCTTCAACCGCTGGTGCTTCAACCGCTGGTGCTTCAACCGCTGGTGCTTCAACCGCTGGTGCTTCAGCGACAGGTGTCATCAGCAGCTGGTCTGGCGTCAGGTTTTCAACCAATGTTGTAACCACATAGGCAGGAACCTCAAAATATTCCTCCCGATCCGACACCTTGAGCACATAATTGTCGCTCGTGGACAGCTTGCTGAAAGTGTACTCACGGCTGCCCCCCTCACGCTCCAGCGTCAATGTCAGGACCGGCTGATCCAGCCCATACTCCGCTTTGGCCTCCTTACCCAGCACCTGGGTAAATCGCAGGTTGAGCAGGGACGAGAGGTTGTCATTGACGGCAGCCTGATTCACCAGCTTACCGTCAGGCAGCGGATCAGCCTGCCACAGCACCGCACGGCTGGCAGCCGCATCCTGATCCGTGCCACCGGCCTCCTTCACCAGCGTCAGACCGGCAAGCTTCAGGGCCTTGACCTGCGCGTCCGGCACCTGCAGGACTTCCTTGTCCTGCCAGTCCGCCTCCGTATCGGGGACATCATAACTGCCGATATCGGCGGTATAGACCGCCCCCGTGCCCGGTAACCGCACATGACTCTGGCGGGCACCGGCACCACTGCCGAGATACAGGCCAGCCAGTTCGGTATCCCCTTTTTTCAACACCACATGGCGCTCAAAGTCCTCCCCGGAAACCTTGAAACGCCGCAGGGCATCCTCACTGACCCCGACAGCCAGCCCATGCTGCAGCGCAGACAGTTTGTCCAGCAGACTGTCAACCTTGCCCTGACTGGCGGGAAAACCGTCTGCGGTCTGCCACTGGCCATCCTTGCGGAGCAGGCTCACCGTGTTGCTCCCTGATGCCTGCTCCCCGGCAGCAGCGCCCCCCCTGATCACCAGGCCATCCACCTGGGCACGATCAAACGTCAGTAGTCTGCCGGTGGGAGAGGTACTGGCCACCTGCGGACCGTTTAGGTGGGTATAGGCCACCAGCCCCAGCTGCAGCAGGGCCAGCACGGCCAGGATTCCAATCCGGATTTTCATGGTTTATACCTCCGCCAGAAGTTGTTCGTATTGCTGCTGCCTGCGCTGCCGCGCCAGCCGCCGCCACGCCCAGACCAGCGCCAGGCCGCCCAGGGCCAGTGCATAGTTCAGGTACTCCCAGAACAGGCGAGTGCCCTGCGGCATCGGCTTCAGGGTACGGGCAAACTGTGCCCGGCTGCGGATGCGCACCAGGCCCTCGTCATCCAGTGACCAGTCAATGGCATTCTGCAGGAACTCCAGTGGACGGGTATAAACCGTGCCCTGCCCCTGGGAAGCCAGATCAATCACGTCATCCGTGGCAAAGGTATTGCTGGCCACCAGAATCAGGCGGGCAGAATCGGAAGAATGCTCAATCACGCTGGATACCACGGTCTTTACCGGTGTTTCAGCCGCTTCAGTATCATCCCCATCATCCCCATCATCCCCATCATCCCCGGCCATGTCATCCGGATTGCCGTTGTTCGCTGCCGGATCCTGATCCGCCGGCTTGTCCCCGGCAGCATCCGCGTCCTCACCTGCAGGCGGCGGCTCCAGCAAAGGCGAATCCTTGCCCTTGAAATAGGATTCAAAACTGCCCCGCAGTGCGACCGCCAGCAGCTGTGAACCACGCGGGTCCTCCGCTTTGAAACCCTCCGGATAACGCTGGTAATCCGGCAACAGATTGGTATCCCCGGAGACCCAGCTTTCCGGAGACGAATGCACCAGCGCCTCTACTGTTCGCCCTTTGTTCAGGTCCGTGTCCACCCCGATCGGGGAAGCCCAGTTCAGGGTCAGCTGGCCCAGTGAGGCCGTCATGCTGTTAGCCGGATTGAGACCATCCTGACGTACATCCGGAAAATGCGGATAAGGCATCATCTGGATTTCATTCAGGGTCAGCGGCCCGACCTGACGCGGCACCGGCACCGGCAGGGCGGCATTCTGCGGGTCCAGCACCATGCTGTCCGCCAGCTTCAGGCCATTGTGGGCCAGCCAGTCTTCCAGGCCGGAGACATGCTGCTCAGCACTCAGGGTATCACTGATCGCCACATCATAAGGTGAACTTGCCACTACTACGGCTCCCCCCTGCATCAGGAACTGATCCACGGCAAACAGCTGCTTTTCGGTCAGCTGCTCCGGTGCCAGCAGCAGCAACAGGTCGGCATCCGCAGGAACATGGCCATCACCGAGGTCGGTATCCTTGAGGCGCACGTTTTCAGACAGCACCTTGCGCAGGCTTTCATAGCGCTTGCCTCCCTGAGGCGGCATGCCCATCTGCATCATCATCGGGTTCATTGGCGGGGCCGGTGGCGTCACAATCGCCACGGTCTTGAGATAGCCGGGCGACATGCGCTGTACTGCCGCTTCAACAGACTGTTTCAGGGCCTCCGGGGTCAGTTCCTCTGGCAACGGCACCTGCACCTGCTGACCATCGCCTTCCAGTACCATGTAGAACCAGAACGGCTGTGGATCAAACAGGCTCACGATCTGGGGGCCGAAACCGTAATCCTGCTCCAGCTGCTGCCCCAGCCTGCCACCATCGGCTTCCGGGTCGGCAAAATCGACCTTGAGCTTGTCACCGGCTTCAGCCTGCAGCGTCTTGAGGGTCTGTTCCAGACTGCTGCGCAGCGCTGCCAGTTCCGGTGGCAGTTTATCCGGGGCCGACATGTAGCCATGGAAGGTCAGAGGCCGGGGCAGGTTGGCAAAGACATTGCCACCGGCCTGATAGGCACTGCTGATCTTGCGCAGGGCGCGGGTAATGGCATATTCCGGATTTTTGAGCAATACTTCCGGCTCCCCGGCATTGGTTGCCTTGATATCGATCAGGTCGTCATAAGACAGGGTTTCATACTGGTCTCCGTAAGCCAGCACCAGATTGAAATAGGAGTTGACCACCCCGGATTCATAACGGCTGGCCATGCGGAACGGCATTGGACGGATGGCGTATTTTTCTGCCGCTTCCTGCTCCAGTACCGGGTCGGTGTGCGGGTCAATGAACTCCACACGGACATGATCCCCCCCGGCAACCTGATATTCCTTAAGCAAGTCCTTGAGTTGGGGCACCAGCGGCTCCAGCAGCGGGTGACTTCTGGCCGAGAAATAGCCCCGGATCAGCAGCGGCTCCTGCAACTGGCCCAGGTACTGGCGCGTGGCATCCGACAGTGAATAACTCCGGCCCTCGGTCAGGTCCACCCGGGCACTGGCGATCGGCGTCAGCCAAACATTGCCGAGGATGAAATTGACGACCATCAGCCCGACCAGCCAGCCCCACTGACGATGGCGCGGACGCGTGGTATTGCCGGCCCAGCGGATGCGCTCCAGGCTGTACAGGTTCAGGGTCAGGAAGATACCGACAAGGGACAGGTAGTAATACAGGTCGCGTACATCCAGCACGCCACGGGTGATGGAATCAAAGCGTGAACCGGTACCCAGCAACTCCAGCACCGAGCTCAGGTTGTAACCAAACAGTGAGGTCAGGGTGCTGGAACCGATCAGGTAGAACAGCCCGGCCACTGCCACCGTCAGGATCAGGGCCACAATCGGATTGTCGGTACGCGCACTCATGTAAAGCCCGATGGCCACATACGCAGCCGCCAGAAAAATGCTGGCCAGATAGCCGCCGATCACCGGCCCCCAGTCCAGCGGGCCGATCAGCGCCACCGTCAGCGGCAGCGGCAGGGTCAGCGCCAGCGCCAGGATCACCAGTGCCAGCGCCCCGAAAAATTTGCCCATAACCAGCTGCAACGGGCTGGCAGAGGAGGTCAGCAGGCTTTCCAGGGTACCGGCCCGGCGCTCTTCCGACCAGCTGCGCATGGTCAGCGCGGCCACCAGGAAAATCAGCAGTACCGGCATCCAGCTGAACAGGGGTTTGAGATCGGCAATATTGCGGGCGAAAAAGGCTTCAGCCCAGAAGAAAATAAACAGGTTGACAACCAGAAACGCCCCCAGGAACAGCCAAGCGGCAGGAGAGGCAAAGAAGCTGTTGAATTCCTTGCGGAATACGGCAAACAGGGCTTTCATCAGGCGGCCCCCCCGTTCACATCGTTCACATCCGAGAACACGGTCTCCAGGGTGCGAACCTCCGGTTGCAGACTGAACAGGCGGTCACCAGCCTGTTGCACGGCAGCAGCAACGTCGGGGGCCGCATCCGCATCCGCATCCAGCAGGTAGCTGTTGTGCTGTGCGCTGCCGCCAGCCGGTGTGATGTGGCGTACCCCCGGCACCTGGTTCAGGTAAGCGACAGCATCGGGGTTGTTGATGACCAGCAGCAGGCGGTGCCCGGCCTGCAGGGCATCCAGGCGGGAATCCACCACCAGTTTCCCGGCCCGCATGATCAGTACACGCTCACACACCGCCTGAACCTCCTGCAGGATGTGGGTGGAAAGAATAACGGTCGCAGATTCGGCCAGCTCACGGATCAGGGTGCGCATCTGGTTGATCTGGGTCGGGTCCAGACCATTGGTGGGCTCATCCAGAATGATGATGTCCGGATCATGCAGAATGGCCTGTGCCACACCAACCCGCTGGCGATAACCCCGTGACAGGGTCTGGATGGTACTGGTAGCTTTTTCCTTCAGTGCCGTGCGCCGAATGGCACGGGCCACGGCGGCCTGCTGCTGTGCTTCCGGCACGTTGTGCAGACTGGCCTGATACAACAGGTAGTCAATCACGGTCATCTCCGGCCATATCGGGCAGTTCTCCGGCAGGTAACCGATACGCTGCTGAATCCGGCGCGTTGCCACCCCAATCATCAGTCCGTCAATATCAATACTCCCGGCTGTAGGCTCCAGAAAGCCGGTCATCATCTTCATGATGGTGGTTTTACCCGCCCCGTTATGCCCCAGCAAGCCGACCACTTCACCACGCCGGATTTCAAACGATACGTCATCAACGGCTTTAAACTCACCATAATGACGACTCAGAGCGTTGATTTTTATCATCTTTTCCTCATCATCACGCTAAAAATCAATGAATTATTCCTCAACCTGATGCAATCAGGCATTCAACAGGCCAAGGCCCCTGTGGATACTGGACGTTGGGTTTTTCTTTTTCAAGGGTGAGGGAGTTACAAATCGTTCATCTTGTTGTCTGCACTGTGAAACCGGGAGCGCTGATGGTCATAAGCGTGCCACCACATAAAAATACCATTTAAATACCAAAATCTGAACAACCGGGCACTTTTACCGGCAGGGTCCGGGTTATCAGGCCAGAGCACTGTGCTTTCAGCACACGCCTGTCAGCCTGAGTGCCGTTTCCAGGGTATAAAATCACCATCTGTTGCAATATGTTCTTTCTGGATCAATAATGGTATTGAAACAGTATCTGGAGGCGGCTGTTTCCCCCCTTCCGCTTACCCTGCACGGCAGACAGTAAGTGCCCTCCCCCCCGACCCCGAAGAAAGCACAACCGGATGGATACTTTTCAATGCGAGGCTTCCGGTGTGCTGATGAGCTTGCCCATACGGGTCAAGGCATTCCGAGGTCTTTTTATAGCGTAAATGCCGCAATGGCATAACCAATACAGTCAGAGGTACACCAAAATGATCAGGAAGCTTGTCTTTGCCATCTTGTTAACACTCTCCAGCAGTGCCGTACTTTCTGCCGAGATAGTCGGTCTGGGTGGAAAATGTCTGGACGTTGCAGGAGCAAGTGCAATGAATGGAACACCGATAATCCTTTACAGCTGCCATGGTGACAGTAATCAGCAATGGCAGATTATCGGTGATACCATCAAGGGACTGGGCGGAAAGTGCCTGGATGTTGCCGGGGCAAGTACAGTGGATGGAGCCAAAATCATTTTATGGCCCTGCCACGGTGGAAACAATCAACGCTGGCAGTTATCCGGTGGTTTGATCAAGGGAGCCGGTGGAAAGTGCTTGGATGTGAGCGGGGGGAATACAGCAGATGGAGCCGGGGTGATTCTGTGGTCCTGTCACGGACGCGCCAATCAACAATGGACAGTAAGGTGAACTTATCACCATAGCAGCCGGGTGATAAAGTGCTGGCTGAAGCCGGTTTTCCGGTCTTCAGCCAGACATCCGCATCAGAGCAGGTGAAATACCGGACTCACGATGCCTGCAGTTTCTGTTGCAGCATATCCAGTGCCTGCATGCAGGGCAGAATCTGCTGCACGCTGGCGTTGGGTTCACGGCCCTCACGGATGGCAGCAATGAACTCGCGGTCCTGCAACTCGATACCGTTCATGGAAACCGCCACCTTGCTCACATCAATGGGGTTGTCCTTGCCATCGGTGAGGTCATCATAACGGGCAATATAGGTGCCGTTGTCACAGATATAACGGAAAAAAGTTCCCAGCGGGCCATCGTTATTGAAAGACAGCGACAGGGTGCAGATTGCGCCGGACTCGGACTTGAGGCCAATGCTCATATCCATGGCAATGCCCAGCTCCGGATGAATCGGCCCCTGCAGCCCCTGTACTTCGACGATATTTTCACCGGTCTGGTAGCGGAACAGGTCAACCGTGTGCGCAGCATGGTGCCACAGCAGGTGGTCAGTCCAGCTGCGCGGCTGGCCCAGTGCATTCAGGTTTTTGCGCCGGAAGAAGTAGGTCTGCACATCCATCTGCTGAATGTTCAGCTCCCCGGCCTTGACCTTGTTGTGAACATACTGGTGGCTCGGGTTGAAACGGCGGGTATGCCCGACCATGGCCACCAGACCGGTTTCCCTCTGAACCTTGCAGACCGCCTCGGCATCCGCCAGATTGTCAGACATCGGAATTTCCACCATCACATGCTTGCCGGCACGCATGACCTGCATGGCCTGGGCGGCATGCATTGAAGTTGGTGAGGTGATAATGGCCGCATCAATACCGGGCTGGGCCAGCGCCTCGCCCAGGTCCAGCGACCAGAAGGGAATGTTGTATTTTTCTGCCGTGGCCTTGCTGCTTTCCGCAACGCCGCCGGCCAGACTGGCGACTTCCACGCCATCAATGTTTTTGAGTGCATCCAGGTGCTTGTGTCCGAATGCACCTTCTCCAACCATACAGATTTTCATGTGATATTGCTCCTCGAATATGCCATACATCTCCGATTCTAACGGGGTCGGTGCAGGGCATCCAGCACACGGGAGGGTAAATACCGATTTTGCCTTATCCGTGAAAGGGTTTGTGGGAAAAGTGCAAGGCAGGCTTTCAGCACGCGCCCCTGACGCTCAATGGTAAAAATGCGGCAGCCCAGAAGCCTGAGACTGCCGTTTCCGCCTGACAGCAGGCTTTCTCCTTCCCGTCACATTTTCATGTCACCTGCTGGCGCACAGCAACACCGGCCATGTGATCCATACCGGTAACGGGGCATCACCATGCCGCAACGTACCGGATTGCCGAATGTAAATTGACTTGATTTCATGCATGAATGGGAATAAATTCCCATTCATGAACGAAGTCCTGCAACAAGCCTTTTTCCGGATCATGAAAGCACTGATGCATGTCCTGTATCGGAAAGGCGTGGCATACAAAGACTTTATCCTTCTGGTTAAACAGGCCTATCTGGAGGTAGTGGAAGATGAGCTGCTGGCTGCCGGTGAGCGCCCTACCACGACCCGCATGGCCGCCATTACCGGCCTGACCCGCAAAGATGTGGCCCGGTTGAAACAGAGTCGGCAGCAGGATACCGGCATGACATTCAACCGCAGCCAGCGCGTGCTGCAGGGTTGGGTCAATGACCCGGAGTTTCTGGATGCTGCCGGTGAACCCGGGGTTCTGGCCTTCCGGGGGGAAACCTGCAGCTTTGAAGCGCTGGTCCGGCGCTACAGCGGCGACATGTCCTGCTTTGCCATGCTGGACGAAATGAAGCGGATCGACATGGTGCACATGGATGACAAACAGCAGGTCAGGCTGCAGAACAAGGTCTATATTCCCCATGGCGATGAACAGGAAAAAATCCGCCTGCTGGGAACCGATGTCGCGCTGCTGATTGACACGATTGAGCACAACCTGACAAACAAACCCGGTACGGAGCTGTATTACCAGCGTAAAGTCAGCTACAACCGCATCCCGGAAAGCGTCACACCCGAATTCCGCGCCTTTGTGCGTCAGGATGCCCAGGACCTGCTGGTGCGTTTCAACACCTGGCTGGCTGCCCGCGATCGTGACAGCAATCCCCGTTCCCAGGGAAGGGGCCGGAACATGCAGGCCGGTGTCGGTATTTTTTATTTCGAACGCCCTGCAGCAAAACAGGAAGTTGAACATGAAAATTAACGCCGTCCTCCTCGGACAACTGCTGCTGGCTGCCAGCCTGACAGCCTGTGTCGAAACCGGCACCAATCTGGCTGAGGGCGGCATGTCGGGTACCGGCATTTCAGTCGGGGCCATCACCGGTTTCGGCAGCATTTACGTCAACGGCATTCACTTCAACGTCGATCAGGCCAGCTTCACCCGTGACGGAGCCGGTGTCAGCAGCCAGGACAGTTTCAATCTCGGTGAACTGGTGACGGTGAGCGGCAGCATCAGCGCCGACGGCAGCAGCGGGATTGCCACTTCGGTTGAGTTTGAAAGCCTGATCAATGGTGAAGTCACCGCCGTTTCCAGTGATGATCGCAGTGTGGACATTATGGGCCAGCGCATCAGTACCGATTCACTGACCGTGCTGCACGGGATTGCCCGGCTGTCGGATCTGGCACTGGGCAATATTGCCGAGGTTTCCGGCACCCGTGATGCACAGGGCGTGATTCAGGCCAGCAGCATCCAGTGGTTGGGCAGCCGTTTTGACGCAGCCACCTCCTCACTGGAAGTCCAGGGCAGCATCAGTGAACTGTCCACCGTGACCCAAAGCTTCCGGCTTGATCAGCTGCTGATTGATTATACCCAGGCCAGCCTGCCGGGCACACCGCTGGCCAACGGCCTGCGTGTCAAGGTCCGCAGCAGTCAGGCCCTGCAGAATGGTCGGGTCACGGCGCAGCAGATCACCCTGTCAAAACAGCACCACTTTCCGGAAAACAGTCAGGTTGAACTGGAAGGTCTGGTGACGGTGCTGGAATCCCGGCAGCACTTTCAGCTTGACCGGCAATGGGTGGTCACTGATGACAATACCCGCTTCAAAGACCTGGAGCCGGATAGCATCCGGCTGAATGGCAGTCTGGAAATCACCGGTGCCATTAATGCCTCCGGTGAGCTGGTCGCCAGTCTGGTCGAACCGGGCCGGACCCGGAACGCGGATGCCTACCAGCGCGTGAATGGCAGCATTGAGGCCATTGATCTGGACAACAGCACGCTGCAGGTGAACGGCCTCACCCTGCTGGTGGACAACAGCAGCATGTTGCTGAGTGACGGGACTGATGGCCGGCATCACCAGTCCCTGACGCTGGCGCAGCTGACGGTGGGCGAGTCGGTCCAGATCAAGGCCGCATCCGACGGCAATGGCAATCTGCGGGTATTACGCCTTGAGCCATATAATGGTCAGGGTCAGGCCCATTGAAAACAGTGATTTGTCAATACGATTTTTTCATGACCTGTCACCTCCGGGGGCAGGCCATAAAAAACCCGGTGGTATCAGCACCGGGCCAAATCACTTACCACTGGGGTAAGTTCTCTGTAACTGAAATGAGGAGCATTTTGATATGCGTATCCAACAAAAATCCATACTGGCCGCACTGGCGGTTTCCATTCTGGCGCTTACCGGTAATGCACTGGCGGGTGGCGGTCATGGCAATGAAGGCTATATTGCCGCATACGACACGGATGGTGACGGCGTTGTCACCAGTGCCGAAATCATTGCCGTGCGCACCGCCGATTTCAATACCTACGATGCCGACAGTGACAGCAGCCTGACACTGGCGGAATACCAGAATCTGGAAAATGCCGTACAGGCCAGACGCCTGGCTGCTGCCTTTGACACGCTGGACACCGACAGCAGCAGTACCCTCACACTTGCTGAATTTACGGCAAATGCCAGTACCACATCAAGCAGTTACTGGAGCAATGTGTTTGCACTCGCGGACGCCAACAGCAATGACCTTCTGACCCAGGCCGAATTTTCCGCCCTGTACGATCATAATGACCACAGCGGCATCCTGAGCTTTGCCCGCTTTGATACCGACTATTCCCAAACCCTGACGCTGGCGGAATACACCACCGTTACATCACGCGGCAGCCACACGGGTGGCAAGGGCAAGGGGCGTCACTGAACCTGATCCGGCTTTTGTGACCCATTCCACAAGAGCCGCATAAACCACGCGCAAGGGGCCTGTCCATCGGAACGGGCCCCAGTCCGGCCGGATTGATCAGACCACCGCCACCGGATAAGACCCCAATACCCGCACCAGATCGACCTCGGACTTCAGCGCTGCCAGCGCTCTCCGTACCCCATCTTCCAGTTCATGCCCGCGCACATCCAGAAAGAACACATAATCCCAGTTGGTATGGCGTGAGGGACGTGATTCAATGCGGGTCATGTCGACCCCGTTTTCCGCCAGCGGCTTGAGAATGCTGAACAGGGAACCGGGGCGATTGGGAGCTGAAACCATCAGCGAACTCTTGTCATTACCACTCGGGCCAACCGCCTGATTTCCGATCACCAGAAAGCGGGTGGTATTGTGGGCGTGGTCCTCGATATTGGTCTGCACCAGCTGCAGCCCGTAAATCCCGGCAGCCTGTTTCGGGCCGATGGACAGTGCCTGCGGGTCCTGTGCCGCCAGTCTGGCAGCCTCGGTATTGCTGCTCACCGGAATGCGCTCGACACCGGGCAGGTGCTTGTCAAGCCAGTAACGGCACTGGGCCAGTGACTGCTGGTGTGAATAGATCCGGGTTGCCTCCCGCCATGCCGGCCGTGTGCCCATCAGGTTCTGATGGATGCGCAGCAGGATTTCACCACAGATATGCAGCCCCGAGTGCATGAAGGTATCCAGGGTGTGGGTGATCACGCCTTCAGTAGAGTTTTCAATCGGTACCACACCATAACGTACCCGCCCGGCCTCCACTTCACGGAAGACCTGGGCAATGGAATCCACCGGCAGGGTGGCGATGCCCTGACCGAAATGCTTGAGTGTGGCTTCCTGAGTAAAAGTGCCTTCCGGCCCCAGATAGGCGATGCACATGGATTCTTCCAGCGCCAGACAGGCAGCGATGATCTCACGGTAGATGCGCGTGATCTGCTCATCCGGCAACGGCCCCGGATTCAGCGCCTGCATGCGGCCGAGAATCGAAGCTTCACGCTCCGGACGGTAAAAGGTCGCCTTCGGGTCCTCGGCCAGCTTGACCTGCGCCACCTTCTCGGCACAACGGGCACGCTGGGCCAGCAGCTCCAGCAGCTGTTCATCAATCGTATCAATCCGGACCCGCAGGGCCTGCAGTTCATCACTCACGCTGTTCCTCCCAAGCCGGCACTCACCCGTGGCGGTGCCTGAAATCGGCCATGAAATCAATCAGGGCATCCACACCTGCCTCCGGCATGGCGTTATACAGGCTGGCCCGCATGCCGCCCACCAGCCGGTGCCCCTTGAGCCCCGACAACCCGGCAGCCTCGGCCTGCTGCAGGAACACCGGTTCCAGACTGGCATCCGCCAGGGTGAAAGTCACATTCATCCACGAACGGCAGGCAGCCGCCACCGGGCAGCGGTAAAATCCGTCTGAATCATCAATCGCTGCGTACAGTCTGGCGGACTTGCGCTGATTGCGCCCGGCCATGACCGCCAGCCCGCCCTGCTGCTTCAGCCACTGAAACACCAGCCCGGCCATGTACCAGGTGTAGGTCGGCGGGGTATTGTACATCGAATCACTGTCGGCAAAGGTGGCGTAATCCAGCATGGTCGGCGTACCGGCCCGAGCCTGCCCGATCAGGTCCTCACGCACGATCACCAGCGTCAGCCCGGCCGGACCGATGTTCTTCTGTGCCCCGGCATAAATGAGGCCGAAACGGCTGACATCGACAGGCCGTGACAGAATATTGGAAGACATGTCCGCCACCAGCGGTATCCCGGCATTGGCCAGCACGGGCACCTGATGAAATTCCACCCCGCGAATGGTCTCGTTCGGGGTGTAATGGAAATACGCAGCCTGTGCATCAGTCTCCCACCCGGCCTGTGGCGGTATCGTGGTGTAACGGTTTGCGGCACTGCTGGCCACCACCCGCACGCCACCCAGCCGCCGTGCTTCCCCAATCGCCTTCAGCGACCAGTCACCGGTATCGAGATAATCGGCACTGGCCCGCCCACGCAGCAGGTTAAGCGGGATCATGGCAAACTGGGTATGCGCCCCTCCCTGCAGAAACAGCACCTTGTAGTTGGGCGGAATCGCCAGCAGGTCACGCAGGTCCTGTTCTGCCCGTGCCGCAATGGCCATGAAATGGCGGCCACGATGGCTCATTTCCATCACCGACATGCCGGAGCCGTTCCAGTCCGTCAGTTCATCCCGCGCCTGCTGCAACACTTCCAGCGGCAGGGTTGCGGGGCCGGCACTGAAATTATGGACACGCTGCATTCAGAATTACTCCATTACGCGGATTGGCTGATTATTGCGCGGTGGCAGGGGTGGTGTCCGCCCCGGTTTTATCGGCAGCAGGCCCGTCCACCGGAGTCGCCTCCGCAGGTGCATCCTCCGGCATGCCATCTTCGTCCATGGCAGGCCCATCTTCACCCACGCTGTCCTCATCCATGGCGTCCGCATTCTCCCCGGCATTCATGGACTCACTATCCATATCCACGGACTCACTGTCTACCGGCTCCCCGTCCTCCAGATCACCCTGATCCATCAGGGCTGAACCAACATCAGGTTGCAGCAGGACCATGAACTCCTCCAGCGTCATGTCCTGACCGTTCAGGACCAGCTTGTCGCCCGCCAGCTCCAGATGCGCCACATAACGCTCATCTTCCCTGGCAATACCCGGATGCTCCAGAAACAGGGCCGCGAGCGGGAACAGGGCCGGATCAAAGCCGAAATCCACCTTGCCTTTCACCAGTGCCAGCAGCTGTTCCGGACTCAGGGTCTGCAGGGTTTCGCTGTTCAGGGCCATACCATCCGGCCCACCCTGATAGGTCAGGTCCATATCCAGACTGGCCTTGCCATTCTCGTTGCTGAGCGCCAGCGCATTGGTGAATCGGGTCTCACCGGGATTGATGAGCTTTTCCAGTGCCAGGTCGAGCAATTCCTGCTGCTGCTGTTCCAGTTTGCCGGACAGCTCGGCCAGTCTGGCCCGGTCTTCTGCACTCAACCCGGCACCATCTGCTGCCGCTGACTCCGCCGCCGCTGCTCTGGCAGCCTCCAGGCCCGCTGCTTCGTCGGCAACAAACGGATCAGCCGGTGGCGGAGGTGCATCCGCATCCCCTGCATCCGCCGCCTCCGTATCTGCACCATCAGTCCCGGTGTCAGCAGCCAGCTGCTCTAGCCCGGCCAGCCGCAGACGATTCACCTCATTCATGCTGGCCTGAAGCTCCTGCAGCTGCTGCTGGAATTCTGTCATGGCAGCTTCATTCAGGCCCGAGAGCCTGAAGTTCAGACCGGCTTCGGTTTCCGGGGCAAACGGGGTTTTGACTGCCTGCAGCTTCAGGTCTGAATCCAGATACAGGCTGCCGGCATCATCGCTCATGCTGCTGCGGCTGACCAGACTGAAACTGACCGGCTCCGGCAGGTCGGGTGCCATGAATTCAAGCTTCGGCACCTCCAGGCTGGAGTGGCTGCGCAGGGCCAGCCCGCCCTCATTGAGGTCATAATCAGCATCAGCGCTGATACCGGAAAAGCTGAGATGGCTGGGACCATTTTCTCCCGGCAGCTCCATCCTGAAAGCACCGGCCCTGAAATGGCTGGGTAGGGTCAGGACTTCCTGCCCGCCACGCTGGCTGGCACTCACCAGACCGTTCAGACTCGCCTCGGCCAGACTGACCGCCACCCCGCTGGCCTCATCGCGGTAATCCAGCGGATTGAGATCGACCTGATAATGGGTCTGGCCATCAAACCCCTGCCAGGCCAGCCCGGTCAACGGCTCCCTGCCGCCGAAAGCCTGACTGATGCGTTCCTGACCGGCACGGTCCAGCGCTGACAGGTCCAGTTTCAGCTGTCCCAGACCCTGTCCCAGTAATGGGGCATCGGTATTGGTATCGGGACGCCAGAGCAGCGGGCCATGCGTCAGTTTCAGGTCGATCCGGGCCCGATCCTCGGGCAGCTCCGCCGGTCCTCCCTCCAGACTCAGTACGGCAGCACTGTCCAGCAGACGCCGCTCGTAGGAAGCCAGCTTGAGCTGCAGGGGCGGGTCCAGCTGTAACTGGTCACTCAGCTTGCGCAGGCTGTCATTCGCGCTGGCCAGCCGCTGCTGCAATTCGGATTCAACCCGACCGCCGCCGTACCAGCTCGCCCCCAGCAGGGCTGCCACCCCCAGCACCAGTAATACAATCAGGCTCCAGAATGCCTTTTTCATGCGTCATCTCCCTCGCTTGCAGATTCACTCTCGTCCATGTCCCCGTCATCCGCATCGGAATCACGAATCGGCGCAATCTGCACCAGCTTTTCGTCTTCATCGGTACGAATCAGGGTCACGCCCTGGGTATTGCGCCCGACCATGGAAATATCCCGTACCGGGGTGCGTACCAGGGTGCCGCCATTGGTGATCAGCATGACCTGATTTTCCTCTGTCACCTGCACCGCGCCCACAGCCTCGCCATTGCGTTCCGAGGTCTGAATGGCAATCAGCCCCATACCCCCCCGCCCCTGCAGGGAAAATTCCTCCACACGGGTGCGCTTGCCATAGCCGTTTTCCGTGGCAATCAGCAGGTCACCCTGCGCCAGAATGATCAGGGCATTCACCCGCTGTCCCTCGTCCAGCTTGATACCCCGCACCCCGGCAGCAGAACGCCCCATGGCACGCACATCATTTTCGTCAAAACGGATGGCCTTGCCGGCATTGCTGAACAGCATCACCTCATTATGGCCGTTGGTCAGGCCCACATCGACCAGATAATTATCGTCACGCAGGTCCAGGGCAATGATCCCGGCACTGCGCGGGCGTGAAAAATCGGAAAGTGGAGTCTTTTTCACCGTGCCGTTCGAGGTGGCCATAAAGACATACAGGCCCTCGGCATATTCGCGGATCGGCAGAATGGCATTGATGCGTTCACCATCCTCCAACGGCAGCAGGTTGACCATCGGGCGTCCGCGTGAGTTGCGGCTTGCCATCGGCAGCTGCCAGACCTTGAGCCAGTACATGCGTCCACGGCTGGAAAAGCACAGAATGGTGTCATGGGTACTGGCGACAAACAGCTTTTCAATAAAATCCTCTTCCTTCATGGCGGTGGCTGCCTTGCCACGCCCGCCACGGCGCTGGGCGCGGTAGGTGTCGAGCTGCTGCGCCTTGGCATAACCGGCATGTGAAAGCGTGACAACCACCTCCTCGTCAGCAATCAGGTCTTCCATGTTCAGGTCTTCACCGACCACATTGATTTCCGTGCGCCGCTCATCCCCGAAAGCTTCACGGGTCTCCAGCAGTTCGTCACGGATCACCTGCATCAGACGTTCGGGGCTGCCAAGAATGTCGAGCAGGTCTTCGATCTTCAGCAGCAAGTCACGGTACTCGCCGATGATCTTGTCTTTTTCCAGCCCGGTGAGGCGATGCAGCTGCAGGTCCAGAATGGCTTTGGCCTGCACCTCGGAAAGCCAGTACCGGCCATCGCGCAGGCCCAGTTCCGCTGCCAGCCAGTCCGGGCGACAGGCATCGGCACCGGCCCGTGCCAGCATTTCGCTCACAATGCCCGGACTCCAGCCCCGTGCCAGCAGGCCTTCGCGTGCTTCCTGCGGACTGGCCGCCCGCTTGATCAGCTCGATAATCTCATCGATATTGGACAGTGCAACCGCCAGTCCTTCAAGGATATGCGCCCGTTCACGGGCCTTGCGCAGCTCGAAAATAGTACGCCGGGTCACGACCTCACGCCGGTGACGCAGGAAGGCTTCAATGACTTCATTGAGCTTCAGCAGCCTGGGCTGCCCGTCCACCAGTGCCACCATATTGATGCCGAACACAGTCTGCATCTGGGTCTGCTTGTAGAGGTTGTTGAGCACCACTTCGCCGGATTCGCCGCGCTTGACCTCAACCACCATGCGCATGCCGTCCTTGTCGGACTCGTCACGCAACTCGGAGATGCCTTCCAGCTTCTTGTCCTTGACCAGCTCGGCAATTTTTTCCAGCAGGCGGGCCTTGTTGACCTGATACGGCAGCTCGTGTACCGCAATGGTCTCACGCCCGGTCTTGGGATCAACCTCGATCTCGGCCCGTGCCCGCACATGGATGCGGCCCTTGCCGGTGGTATAAGCCTCACGGATGCCGCGTGCGCCATTAATGATGCCGGCGGTGGGGAAATCCGGCCCCGGCAGGTATTCCATCAGCTCGTCCACATCCATGTCCGGCTTTTCGATCATGGCCAGACAGGCATTGATCACCTCGCGGATATTGTGGGGCGGAATATTGGTGGCCATGCCGACCGCGATACCGGAGGAACCGTTGACCAGCAGATTGGGAATCCGGGTCGGGAACACCAGCGGCTCGGACTCGGACCCGTCATAGTTGGGACCGAAATCCACGGTCTCCTTGTCCAGATCGGCCATCAGTTCATGGGCCACCCTGGCCATGCGCACTTCGGTATAACGCATGGCTGCCGGTGCATCGCCGTCCACAGAGCCGAAGTTGCCCTGCCCGTCCACCAGCATGTAGCGCAGTGAAAACGGCTGGGCCATGCGCACCACGGCATCATAGACCGCCGTATCACCGTGCGGGTGGTATTTACCGATCACGTCACCCACGACACGTGCCGATTTCTTGTAAGGCTTGTTCCAGTCGTTGCCCAGTTCGTTCATGGCATAAAGCACACGCCGGTGCACCGGTTTGAGTCCGTCACGCACATCCGGCAGCGCACGCCCGACAATAACACTCATGGCGTAGTCCAGGTAGGACTGGCGCATTTCATCTTCAAGATTGACGGAAAGGACTTCCTTGGCGAAATCGGCCATATTGATTTGTTCGACCCGTAATTTGGAATCGCGGAATTATACCAGATAAAGTCCCCGCATGCGCAGTTTGTCGCACACATTCGCCCTGTAAAAGCCCGTTATCGCTCCCCTTTGGGGGGCAAGGGGTAGACTTTTGCCTGCCGTATACGCTGTTTGGAGCGGAAATAGGCCGTATTGCTGAAAAATTCATCATTTTGAGTTGGCCACCAGCCGGGTATGCCCAGTACCGGTACCGGACTCAGTGCACCCGGTGCATCAACCTGTGCCAGAATATTGACCAGTGCCTGGCTGATCTGTTCCTGTTGCCGGATCAGGGGCTGATCAGCAAAGCCGGCATCCACCTGCAGCAGGATCGCATGAGCAGTCAGGCCCACATACGGCGTCATGAGCTTTTCAAACAGCGCATGCCCGAATACATGGCAGGCCAGGCGGCTGCCCCAGCCAGCCTGTGGACCGAAAACCCCGGTCCAGCGAAAATCCAGCACGGCCTGCAACAGCTGCGCATCACTTCCCGTCAGCACCACACCGTTTTCATCAAACAGGGTCAGGGCATCACGGCGAGGTGTCCGCCCCATTCCGCCAGCCGCAATATCAGCCATATGCAGGGTATTGATGCCGACCTTGGCTGCAGGGTAAAGCCCCCAGACCAGGGCATTGAAAAAATCGTGCCAGTTGGCGCGGGTGGCCACCATGCCATGGCGGGCAATACGTGCCTCGTAGTAAAGCGCCGGAAATGGCAGGGTAGTATCCTGGGGGACAAAACGGAGGGGAGCGCCGGAACATGTCCGCAGCCCCGGCGGCAGACGCTGGCCCAGCCGTTCACAATCCGGCCAGTCAGCACAGGCCTCCCAGAATCGCTCCGGACCGAGTTGCACAAAGGCCGAATGCAGATCGGCAAAGGCCGGATTCCATCCCTGCACAGTGGCTGTGAACCGGTGTTTGTGACCGTGATCCATCGACGACTCCTGTCTGGGGCTGATTTGGGATTGAAAGCCATTCGCTTCTGCTATTTACCCTCCGCCATGGATGGCTTAAGCTTTGAATTTCGGCAACTCCGTCAGGCAGGGCGGTGCCTTGCCAAGCAGGTTAGCAGGGCTTAAGCGCCGGATAAAGGTATCAGAACAAACAAGGGGGCATCATAATTGGAACACGGGAGTAATCTGCTGCAGGAAATATTGCTGTTGCTGGTCCTTTCATTTGGGTCGGTGGCTGCATTCCGCGTCATCAAGCTGCCCCCGATACTGGGTTATCTGCTGGTGGGGGCCGTTACCAGCAAATATGCCCTGGGCTGGTTGCCGGAACACGGGCCGATCGAGTTCATGGGCGAAGTCGGGGTGGTCTTTCTGCTGTTTGCCATCGGCCTTGAGTTTTCCGTACGCCAGTTTCTGGCCATGCGCAGGGTGGTACTGGGATTGGGTGGATTGCAGGTACTGCTCTCGGCCCTGAGTGCCTTTGCGGTCCTGTCACTGTTTGAACTGAGCTGGAAAGGGGCGATTATTGCTGCCGGCGCACTGGCCCTGTCATCCACCGCCATTGTCATCAAGCAGCTGAGTGATCAGGGTGAAATGCGCACCCGCCATGGTCAGCTGGCGTTGGGCATTCTGCTGTTTCAGGACCTTGCGGTGGTGCCGTTTCTGATTGTGATTCCGCTGTTGAGTGGCGGGCTGGAAGCCCAGGGCAACCTCATGGCCCTGAGTGTCGGCATGCTGCTGAACCTGTTATTGCTGGTGCTGGTGCTGGTGGCTGCCCACAGGGCCATGCGCCCCCTGTTTCATGCCATCTCCAGCACCCAGTCCCAGGAGCTGTTCAATATCACGGTCCTGCTGGTCTCCCTGACCGCAGCCTGGATCACCCAGTCACTGGGTTTGTCACTGGCGCTGGGGGCCTTTCTGGCCGGTATGCTGCTGAGTGAAACCGAGTACAAACACCAGATTGAAAGTGAAATCCGCCCGTTTCGGGATATCCTGATGGGGCTGTTTTTCATCAGTGTCGGTGCCAGGCTGGACCTGTCGGTGATCCCGGCGCTGTGGTTCTACATTGCCCTGCTGGTGCTGGGCCTGACGGTTGGCAAAGCCCTGCTGATTGCGGCACTGACACGCCTGTTTGGCGAAGATTACGGCACCTCGCTGCGTACCGGTGTCGCGCTGGCCCAGGGCGGCGAGTTCGGTTTTGCCCTGCTGTCACTGGCCCTGAGCAATGCCCTGCTGAGTGATGCTGAAGCCCAGGCCGTGCTGGCGGCCATCGTGATCAGCATGGCGCTGGCTCCGATTCTGCTGCGCTATAATGACCGCCTGTCGCGCCTGCTGTTCCGTGACAGCTACCTCAAAAACCGCTACAAGGCAGCACACCAGTTCAGCCTGGATGTCAAGGAGGTCGAAAACCATGTCATCATCTGTGGTTTCCGGCGTGTCGGTCAGAGTCTGGCCCGGTTTCTGGAGGAGCAGGGTATTCCCTATCTGGCGCTCGACCTGGACCCCACCATTGTCAGGGAGGCCCGTGATGCCGGTTCGGATGTGCACTATGCCGATTCCAGCCGACCCGAAATTCTGGTGGCTGCCGGTATCTACCGCGCCCGGATGCTGGTTGTCACCCTGGCCGACCTTGATTCGGCGCGCCTGACCGTTGAGGTGGCCCGCCGCAAACAGGCCGGTATCCCGTGAGGTGGTCCGCCGCAAACAGGCCGGTATCCCGATCCTGGTGCGGACCCGCAATGAGCTGCATATCAAGGAACTGGAAGCACTGGGTGCCACCGAGGTGCTGCCGGAGTTGCTGGAGTCGGGCATTATGGTGGCCGAACGGGTGATGAAACGCCTTGACCTGCCACTGGAGGAAATCAACGAAGCCATCGAGCGCACCCGCAAGGATGGTTACGGTGCCCTGATCAGCTACTTCCGGGGCGAAACCCCGAAACCGGGCACGCTGCCCAATCAGCAGTCCCAGCTGCATACCATTGTGCTCAAACCCAATGACCGGGCGGTCGGCATGAGTATTGCCGAGCTGGGACTGGGTTCCTTGAAACTGACGGTCAAATCCCTGCGCCGGGGTGATATCCGGGGTGACCATCCCTCTGCGGACATGGTGCTGCAAGCCGATGATGTGCTGGTGCTTGAGGGCTTGAGTGAACATTTGCAACAGGCCCAGAAGCGTCTGTTCGGAGAGCGCAAGGCCCAGCCCAGGGAAAAAGACAAGCCGCAGCCGGTCAAGGCATGAACCACCTACCCTCAGAACGGGGGGTATGCCTGCATGCGGCTCCCCTGTTTCGGCGATGGCAACTTTCCAGCCACTGATGAATAATGAAACTACAGTCCCGAGCTGATTGTTTTGTCGTCATAACTGATTGTTTTATGGTCATTAGTTCAAATATTAGTCAATTGAAATATTCTAAGACCCGGCTTTCTTGCTATATTTTGATCAAGCTATTTCTTGAGGGTAAAATTGCCCCTACAATTTATGCCACCCATCAGTCAGGACTGTTATTAAGACCTCCAATTGTCGGATGGCCTGATTTTTTTATCAGAAAATAACCCCTTCCCAGCAACTTCCGCCAGGCACCTTCTATCAAAGGAATGCGCCGAAAGTCGGGAAATTGCGGAGAAATTGATACTTGGGGTGGTATTCTTTTACTCAAGGTTGTGCGTTAAGTAAATGCTTCTGAGAATTGGTACATATCGGTTGAAAGGCAATCTGCTGCTGGCCCCCATGGCCGGTGCAACGGACCTGCCCTTCAGGAATCTCTGTCGGCACCATGGTGCATCCATGGCCACCTCGGAGATGCTGACTTCCGATATCCGGTTCTGGGACAGCAGGAAATCCAGTGCGCGCTTACCCCAGCTTTCCGAAACGGAACCCCGCAGTCTCCAGATTGCGGGAACCGAGGCCGGACAAATGGCAGTGGCTGCCCGTGAGTGCGTAGCGCTCGGGGCGCAGATCATTGACATCAACATGGGCTGTCCGGCCAAAAAGGTACTCAAAAGAGCAGCGGGATCCGCACTTTTACGAGAACCCGGGCTGGTCAGATCGATACTGGAAGCCGTTGTTTCGGCAGTGGATGTGCCGGTGACGCTGAAATTCAGGACCGGCTGGTCAGAGACCACCCGCAATGCAGTGGACATTGCCCGGTTGGCCGAAGATTCCGGTGTTGCCGCCCTGTCCCTGCACGGCAGAACCCGCAGTGATGCTTTTCGGGGGACCGCCGAATACGAAACAATTCGCCAGGTCAAACGGCATGTATCCATCCCCGTCATCGCCAACGGTGACATCCGGAGTGTGGAAGATGCCGCTTTCATCCTGGACTATACGCATGCTGATGGCCTGATGGTCGGTCGGTCAGCCTTGGGACAACCGTGGATATTCGAACAGCTTCAGACTTTTCTCGGCACGGGGAAGCAGCCTGAAACACGGGATATCTCACATCGGACTCAGGTTGTTCTGGATCACCTGAAGGCAATTCATGAGTTTCACGGCCCTGCCGGGGTACGCATCGGGCGCAAGCACATTGCGTGGTATCTGGAAAGGCTGACTCAGGACCCAGTACTCTGGAAAAACCAGGTGCTGAGAATAAATTGCCCCAACGAACAGCTGGTGGTGTTGGAACAAATTCTAGCCAAGCTGGCTATTAACAAAGGTTAAATAGAATGAATGCATCTACCCGTACCCTGGATTCTTCCCTGTCAGAAACGGTACACCGTACCCTCCAGGATTATCTGGAAACACTGGGTGATCACGATCCAGGCAATGTGTACCGTCTGGTACTGGATGAAGTCGAGCGCCCCATGCTGGAGGTCATGATGCGCTATACGCACGGGAACCAGTCCAAGGCCGCGCAGTTCATGGGCATCAATCGTGCCACGCTGCGTACCAAGCTCAAGCGCCACAATCTGCTCTGACAAACCCCCGCACCTCCCCCGCAACGGCTGTTCCGTTCGGGGGAGGTCAAACACCACCATCAGACCACTCCCCTGCCCGTTTCCTGTTCTACTTCCCGCACCTGCTTCCATACCATCGGCCAAACAGGGCCACTGGGTTTGCTTTCAGGTTCAGAATCCGGTGCCCTGCTTCATAATTTTCATTAATGATCAGCAGGGAGTCTCACCGCATGTGGAAAAGCATCCTGACCGTTGGCATGGCGCTGACACTTGGCGGATGCCTTGATATCCCGGAACAGACATCTGAAACCACCCGCTGGCAGAACCCGCCCCTTCCCGGCCCGGGCAACAGCCCCGATGCCGACACGGAGTTGCGGACACTGATCAGTGCTTTCAAGCTGACCGGTGATCCGGTCCGGGAAATACAGCCCCCCGCCATCACCAGCCCCAAAGCCCGGCTGGGGATGAAGCTGTTTTTTTCCCGTGCACTGGGCGGGGATATGGATGTTGCCTGTGCCAGCTGCCATCACCCCCTGCTGGGTGGCGGTGATGAGCTGTCGCTGTCCATCGGGGTCGGGGCCAGAAACCTGGAAATCCTGGGGCACGGTCGCAAAACCGCCAATCGAGAACCCCCACAGGTCCCGCGCAATGCCCCCACCACATTCAATATCGCCCTGTGGCAGCAGCATATTTTCCATGACGGACGCATTGCCGCTCTGGCCGATGGCGGCATCACCACCCCGGATGTGCCATGGCCACAACCCGACCCGGAAGCCGGTCGCAATCTGGTTCAGGCCCAGGCCCGTTTTCCCCTGACCTCCAGCCATGAAATGCGTGGTGAAAACTTCGACCCGGACGGCACCAATCAGTCCTGCCGCCGTCTGATCGCCGAGCGTCTCGGTGGTTACGGCTCCCGGCAGGGGGAACTGTCATCCAGGGAAACGGCCTACTGGCTGGAACAGTTCCGCAATGCCTGGAACACTCCGGACGGGTTGCCCAATACCCTGATCACCGAGCAGAACATCAGTATCGCCCTCAGCGAATACGAGCGCTCACAGGTTTTTGTCGCCAACCCCTGGTCCGCCTACGTCCAGGGCGACAACGCCGCCATCAGTGAACAGGCAAAAAAAGGAGCATTGCTGTTTTACCGCCCGGCTGGCAGTGGGGGTTACGGCTGTGTCAACTGCCACAGTGGTGATTTCTTCACCGACGAGCAGTTCTATCACACCCTGATGCCGCCTGTCGGCCCCGGCAAGCAGGTCGGCAATATGCCGGATGACGGACTGGATCGGGGGCGGGAGCTGGTGACCGGTAAATCCGTTGACCGCTTTCGTTTCCGCACCCCGAGCCTGCTGAACGTCGAAGTCACCGGCCCCTGGGGCCATAATGGAGCCTATACCACACTGGCAGGGGTGATCCGGCACATGATGGACCCGTTTCTGAACGGACTCAACTACGACCGCAAACAGGTGCTGCAACAGAACATCCAGAGCGATGAACTGCAGGAGCGCATGCGCTATATCCTTGCCTGTGATGTACAACTGCCTGGACAGGATTACAGCGGTGAGGACGTACAGCACATGCTCGCCTTCCTGCTCAGCCTGACCGACCCCTGCGTCAAGGACAAGGCCTGCATGGCCCCCTGGATTCCAGCCGATGACGGCGGCTCCGGGCTGCACCTGCAGGCACGCGGCCCGGATGGCAAACCCCTGTAAAGTACAGAGGCAGCACGGGTGATCCGGACTTCAGACACCATACTGCCGGCGATAGTGCTCAATGGCCGCCAGCAGCCCGGCATCCTGTTTCCCGGTGCGCAAGTGATCAATCAGCTCGCTCAATCCCACAAGGCTGATGACCGGCACCCCGTATTCCGCCTCCACTTCCTGTACCGCCGAACGCCCGCCTTCGCGCCCGCATTCCTGGCGGTCAAGGCAGATGCAGACCCCGCCAGGCCGGGCACCCTGGGCAAGCACCATCTGCATGGCCTCGCGGCTGGCAGTGCCGGCAGTGATCAGGTCATCCAGTACCAGCACCCGGCCTGCCAGTGGTGCACCGACAATCAGGCCGCCTTCCCCATGGTCTTTGGCCTCTTTGCGGTTATAGGCGTAAGGGTAATCAAGCCCGTACTGCTCATACAGGGCCATGGCTGTGACACTCACCAGCGGGATGCCCTTGTAGGCCGGGCCGAACAGCATGTCGAATTCCAGCCCCGCATCGACAATGGCACGCGCATAAAAGCGCCCGAGCCGGCTTAGGGCCGCACCGGTGCGAAACAGGCCGAAATTGAAGAAATACGGGCTGATACGCCCGGATTTGAGGGTGAACTCACCAAAACGCAATACCTGCTGGCTGAGGGCGAAATCAATGAATTCCTGCTGATAATCTTTCATGTGAGTCCTTCCGGGATAGGGAGGCGCATGATAACAGAAATCCGTTTCCGGCAGCGTTCGCCAGAATGTTCCGGAGCCACCTCAGGGCAGAACCCTGCGTCTGCGGCGGAACGGCATGAGCAGCAGGGGCCAAAGCCTCACCTCACCCTCGCGGTACCGGGGAATGCCGATTCGCATCATTACCTGCCCGTCCCTGGGTTCGGCCACGTAGGAACCCAGCAGCCGGTCCCAGCAGGACAGGTTGAAGCCGTAATTGCTGTCATGCTCCTGACGATAAACGGAATGGTGAATGCGGTGCATGTCCGGAGTGACCACCACCCAGCGCCACCAGCGTTCCCGTGGCAGGCGGATATTGGCATGATTGAAAAGCGCCATGCCGTTGAGAATGATTTCGAACAGGATCACCGCCAGAACCGGTATACCAAACAGCCAGATGGCAGAAAACTTGATCAACATGGAAAGCAGGATTTCCAGCGGATGAAAACGCAGCGCTGTCGTCACATCCAGCCAGTGATCGCTATGATGTACCTTGTGCAGACGCCACAGCAGGGGAAAGGTATGAAACAGACGGTGTTGGAGATAAATCAGCATATCCAGCACCAGAACCGCGACCAGAATCGGCAGATTGAAGCCCAACAGGGCCAGATCATGTTTTTCCACCAGCAGGGCGAAAGCCGAGGCGGACACCGGCAGCAATACCCGCACCAGCAGGGTGGACAACACCACCAGCAGCAGGTTGCTGCCCCAGCGCCGGTAGCGGGCCGGGCCATCCACGGTTGGAGCACGCCGGGGTATCAGCGCCTGCAGCAACGCCATCACCAGCAGTAATCCCAGAAATGTCCCCAGTCGTATCAGGGTTTCATGCTGTGTGATCCAGCCAGCCAGTTCCTGCACCAGATTATCCATCCCGTATTCTCCCGTCATGTGCCATGGCCTTACGGGCGCGTCACCATCCCCGGTTCAGAGCCGGATCAGCACGCCGGCTCCCGAACGCTGACGTATTTGGTATCGCAGCACCCCGGTGACGGTAATTCAGCCCGTTCATCAGCCATGATACAATAAGGCCGGTCTGTGGTACTGGCGTTCGACAGGCTGACACGGCAAACGGCATCACCCTGTAAAACCGGATGCTGTTTCACACCCCCCGGAACACTGACAGACTCATGGTGGAGGATGTTTAAACAAGCTGCGGGCAATTTTCTTGCCAACTACCTTTCTGCACCCGACAAACGGGATGTCAGACCGGCGACCTGTTCGCCTGAGACCCTGCTCGCTACGATCGAAAAGGGCGACATACTGCTGGTGGAAGGCTCCAGCCGTTTCAGCACTGCCATCAAGTACCTGACCCAGTCCACCTGGTCACATGCCGCCCTGTGTATCGGTAAAAATGCCACGGGAGCAGAACTGATTGAAGCCGATGTTTCGGAAGGGGTACGCATTGTCCCGCTGCACACCTATGGCAAACTGCACACCCGCATCTGCCGCCCGGTCGGGCTCAATGCAGCGGAGATTGATCAGGTGGTCGAATTTGCCAGGGCGCGCCTGAACCACCGTTACGACCTGCGCAATGTTTTTGATCTGATGCGCTACCTGATCCGTACGCCGCCGGTCCCCCGGCAATGGCGCAGACGCATGCTGGCTCTCGGCAGCGGCGACCCCACCCGGGCCATCTGTTCCACCCTGATTGCCCAGGCCTATCAGTCCGTACAGTACCCGATCCTGCCCGATATTGAAGTCATTCGCGCCCATGACAACCGCAGTCATGACTCCTGCCGGGAAATCCTGCACATCCGCCATTACAGCCTGTTTGCACCGCGTGACTTTGACATCTCGCCTTATTTTGCCATTATCAAACCCACACTGGCACAGCACTTTGACTTCCATAAACTGCACTGGGCCGAGCCGGAGATGACCGACAGCGACAAGGCGGATGTGGACGATACTCTCATGCCCGGTGCGCCACCACTGCCGCAAACCCGCTCTCAGTCATCGAGCTGATGCAGCAGGTGTTCCAGTGCCTGCTCCACGGACCCGATCTCAAGCCAGATATGCTGCACGGCCTGCTCCAGCAGTGCCAGCCGCAAACGGCTGCTGCTGTCCGGTGGCTGCAGCTTGCGGGTCTCCGGTTGCGACCAGACCCGATAGCGTTCGGCGGTGCATGAATCCATGTCATCGGCTTTCACGCCATAACGCACCGGGATACCGCCCTTGCGGGTACTGAAAGCGGCCTGGACCTGCGGGTTGAGTACGGTATCCACCAGCAGCTGCTGCCCGGCCTGCAGATAGGGTTCATCCACATTGAGCAGAATAAAGCTGTCCAGGGCATACAGCATCACGGCCCTGGATCCCGGTGCCATGGCGCACAGAAAATCATCACCGGCCTTCAGGCCCGCCGTCATGAGCTCGGCGGTGACAAAATCCCCCAGCACCAGCATGGCGGCACGCTGCCGGGCCAGCAGGGCAACGGTTTCATTCCAGCGCCGCTGCTGTTTCGGATCATCCACGAAGTGTCGAAGCTGCAGAAAATAATCCAGTGCCGTTCTCAGGGCCTGACGCTGGGAGGCAATGGCGCGGGTCTCATCATAAAACCGGCGGAATCCCTCCGCTCCCAACACTTCCAGCAGAATGTCATTGAACAGCATGCGCAGCTGCCAGGCCTCGGCGCTGAGCGCCAGCGGGGTAAATCCGGCAGCACTTATGTGCCGGGCCTGCCGGATGAAAGCCTGCCAGCTGGCGGGTGGCTCCAGGCCCAGTTCCCGGTAAATCGACGCATTGTAAAAGGCGGTATTCTGAATATGCAGTACCACCGGCAGGGCCACCAGCGTTTCACCCTGAACCACCTCGCCCAGGACTTCAGGAAACAGCAGCTCGCGCAGCGGTTTTTCCTGCCCGTTTTCCGGCAGGGACTGAATGATTTTCAGGTTGCTTAATTCCGCAATATTGCGCCCCCCCAGCCACTGCACCACGGCAGGTGGATACCCCAGCGCCAGACGCTTGAGGACATCGGCCCGCAGGCTGGCATAATTCGGCATCGGAATGGCATTGAACACCCCGCCCTCCTGCACCACACGTTTGCCGATTTCCTGCAGTGCTGCCTGCTCACCGGGGGATATCCACCAGTGCAGCAGCTCCACTTCCGGCGCTCTGGTTTCCGAAGCTGAAACCGGCCCGCAACAGAGTCCGGCCAGGCAGATTCCGAGCCGGATGATTTGTCTAACAGTCATGCTTGCTGTATTCCTGTTGTGCAGTCTGCCCCTCAAGCCAGGCGCTAACACCGCCGGCAGGCAGGGGTTTGGAGTAAAAAAATCCCTGGGCATAGCGGGCCCCCATGGCCAGCAGGGCATCATGCAGCATCGGGTTGGAGACCCCCTCAAAAATCAGGGTCTTGTTCAGCCCCGCAGCCATAAAGATCAGTGCCCGCACAATGACCTGGGTGCCCTCATCCTCCAGCAGTTTCCCGGTGAAGCGGTGATCCAGTTTCAGGGTGTCAAACGGAATGCTGTTCAGGTGCGCCAGGGTTGCGAAGCCGCTGCCGAAGTCATCCAGTGCCACCTGTATACCGGCTGCACGCAGCTGTTGCAGCTGCTGTTTCAGCACCGTGAAGGAGCGGTCGATCAATACCGACTCCGTCACCTCGACACTCAGTTGCTGCGGCATGCCCGGCCTCCCTTCCTCGCCCTGGAATGCCTGGGCGAAAGTCCGGCTCAGAAACTGGAGTGTCATGCCACTGACCAGCATGCCCTCGGTGATATTGAGGTGCAGCAGGCCCGGATTCAGTCCCTGTCTGTGCCAGTGCCGGCAGTCCTGTGCGACCTGTTCAATCACCTGACAGGTAATGGAGGACAGCTTGGCCAACCGCTCGGCACTATCGATCCATGCCGCCGGCAGTAACAGGCCGAACTCGGGGCGCTGCCAGCGCACCAGTGCCTCAAGCCCAATGGTTCTGCCATCGTTCATGCAGACAATGGGCTGGTAATAAACGGTAAACTGGCGCTGCTGTACCGCCACATGCAGATCACGCTCCAGGGCCAGCATGACCTCGGCATTATGGCTGTAGACATCATCAAAAAACAGGAAGCGCCCGCGTCCCTGCTCCTTGACCGCATACAGGGCGGCATCGGCGGCACTGAACATGGACTGCGGGCTTTGACCACAGGCGGCTCCCCAGGCAATGCCGATGCTGCAATCCAGCTGAATGCCCTGATTGTTGTAATGCAGCGGGGTACTCATCCCGGCCTGAATGGCACGGGCACGCACAACCAGAGCCTGACGGGTCTTCGGTGTGGTAAAGATGATGGCAAACTCATCCCCGCCCAGCCGGTAGGCAATTTCATCAGCCAGACAATCCCGGCCCAGCCGCCGGGCAAACTCGATCAGGGCTGCATCACCCGCCTGGTGGCCGAAAGTGTCATTGATGCTTTTGAAACGGTCCAGATCAAGCAGAAACAGTCCGCTACCGGGTTGGGACAGTGTTGCCAGTGCTTCATTGAACATCACCCGGTTCGGCAGGCGGGTCAGCGGGTCATGGGTGGAACGGAAGATCAGTACATCATTCTGCCGCGCCAGCTCCCGGGCATAATTGTCCAGTTGTTCGCTCAGGGGACGCAGCTTCAGAAACCAGATCAGCCAGACCCCGAGCAAAACCAGCAGCAGCAGAGTCGCATACAGCAGGTACATGATGCGGTTCTGCTGCAGGGACTGCTGATAAATGGCGACATTCAACCGCGTCATTCCGTCCAGCAGGGCTCCCTCGTGCACAATCAGGGCATCATCCGGTTTCCAGAGATTGTAGCCGGCCCGCAGGCGGGTCAGGGAGATGGAGCCGATTTCCTGCATGCGCCGGGTATAGCGCTGAAACGGTTCCCGCTGGCGAGCCATTTCCGTGGTGATGCCTGCCGATGCCAGCCGCCAATGGCTTACCAGCGTGTCCAGACGCTGCTGATTCTGCACCAGCTGCTGCCGGTTGGTATTGAGGTCTTTCAGAATATTCAGCAGCACGCGATCGGTCAGGGAAGGCTCATGGGCACTTTCCATCAACAGCTGCCACTGTTCATTGCTGCGCTCCAGCAGGATGCGCTGTTCAAAGGATAATCCTGATGCCTGCAGCATGGTCTGCTGCCAGGACAGGCCCCCGTTGATCAGCAGTGCAAACAGTACAATCAGCCCGGCAACAGCCAAAAAGGCCAGCCAACTCAGACGCTGGATGCTCTGAGGCTGACCGTTGCCGACCTGTGAGGTACCATCCCCTACCATCAGGGAGTACGTCCTTATTTTGCCTGACATTTTCACACTATGACGGCATGGCTGCCGTTCCTGCCTGCCCCCCCTATTCTAATGCCGGTATGCGGCCGGCCGCAAACTCCCTCCTCCGGGGTTGCGCCTTTTCATCCGGCACAGGGGACAGTATGGCAGTCAATATTCCTTCATGACAGCAGCGTCCGGAAAAAACGCCTTATTCTCCCTGATCATGAACAAAATGCTGCCACTCAGTCGCTGGCCAGCCAGTAGAAACCGCAGGCCGGCACCTTGAGCAGATGCGGCTCGGGGGTTTCCAGTACCGTACCGCCGGCCAGATCCGTCAGCTGCCCGAGGCTGATACCCTGACGGCGCAGGTTGTCCAGATTGAGAAAATGCTCCTGCTCGTCAAAATTGGCCACCACTGTCACCGGTGCTTCCCGCCCTTGTGGATCAAAGCAGTAAAAAGTAAACAGGTGCTGGTTGTCATTCAACAGCAGGATACGGTTATTCCAGTCGGCAAAAACCGGTATCTGCCGGCGCACCCGGATCAGGTGCCTGAGGCCGTTGAAGATGCGCCCGCTCACGGCTTCTGTCCCGGCACGCGCTTCGGCAGCCTTCCAGTCGATCTGCGGGCGATGCACCCAGCGGTTGTCCGGGGCCTTGTCGGGATCATCGGCATAGCCATAGTCATTCAGCAGTGCCAGCTCATCACCATAATAAAGGAGCGCAATGCCTCCCCAGGACAGGATCAGTGCATGCAGGGTCAGAATGCGCTGCAGGGCCTGTTCAATCCGCAGCGTCTCGGCAGATTCAAGCGCACTTTCCAGACCGGCCAGCGAGGCCAGTGATCCCGAGATGCGCGCATCCCCGGTTTTTTCATTGGCACCGAACGGCAGCCCGCGTGCCGTACTGCCCGGAAACTTCCCGCTCAGGTACCGGATCAGGAACTTCCGGTGTGCCGCCACATCATAACCGGCGGCAATAATGTCGGCATCCTCAAAGCCCAGACCGATGTCATCATGGCAACGCACATAATTAAGCCAGGTGGTACGCGCCGGCTTGGCGGGCTGACTGCGCAGCCCCTGGTTCAGCAGCCGCACATTGCGGGTCGAGACCGCATCCCACAGCAGTGCCATGAAAGTGGCATTATAGGCAATCTCGCATTCACGGCCTTCAACCGGATCGGTGCCGAAATACTTGACGATCTCACGCGGGGCTACAATGGCCTCGGCAATGAACAGCACGCCGGGGCAGACAATCTGGGCACAGTCCTTGAACAGCTGCAGGATCAGATGGGCCTGGGGCAGGTTCTGGCCACTGGTACCCAGCTGTTTCCAGATGAAGGCCGGTGCATCCAGACGCAGAATGTCCGCACCCTGATTGGCCCAGTACAGAATGATATCCATCATCTCGGTCAGTACCGACGGATTGTGGTAATTCAGATCCCACTGGTAAGGATTGAACACCGTCATGGCCCACTGCCCCAATTCCGGATCAAAGGTGAAGTTGCCGGGTGCGGTCTGCGGGAAAATCTCCGGCATGCCCTGCTCGTACCGGTCCGGCAGGGTACGGTCCGGGAACAGGTAATAGTAATCCTGCCAGTGCGGCTCACCGGCGCGCGCACGCTTTACCCACTCATGCTCGTCCGAGGTGTGGTTAATCACCACATCCAGAGTCAGCAGCATGTCATGCCGGTGCAGGTTTTCCGCCAGTGCACCGACATCGGCCAGGCTGCCAAAGCGGCTGTCGACCTGCCGGAAATTGCTGACCGCATACCCCCCGTCATTCGCCCCTGCCGGACACTGCATCACGGGCATGATGTGCAGCAGGTTGACCCCCAGCTCACGCAGGTAATCCACACGCTGATTCACCCCCTTGAGACCGCCGGCAAAACGGTCACAGTAAAGTGCCATTCCAACCCAGTTCTGGCTCAGAAACCAGTCCGGTGCCTGCTCACGCTGCCAGTCCACGGCTTTGAGCTTCGTATCTCTGGTACGGAAATTACGCAGCAGGACCCGGAGCAGCAGCCCCAGCTGCTGCTCCATATCGGCACGCTCACCGTAAAGCTGGCGATAAAGCTTGTGCATGGAATGGAAGTTGGCTCCCAGCCGTACCCAGAAGGTCTGCAGGTCCGGGGTCCGGAATTCGGGCTCAAATTCATCAAGTATGCGTGCAAGCAGCGCATGGGAATCGGGCTCATACATGATCTGACCTACCCTGAGTGGATGGTTGAAAGCGGTTTGGGCTGCAGTGTATGAAAAGGCGGGGCAGGACTGCAAGGGGGAGTGGGCAGATTTTATGCCGTGATGGTTTTCACTCGGGCCGTACTGACGGGTCAGGGGATGCAGGGGAATAAAAATACCGGCCAGACCAGCTCCGCTTTGTAGCGGAACCGGCCTGACCGGGTACTGCAGTGGAATGGCAGATCAATATCCCCGCGTGATCAGAAGGTGTAAGACGCTCCCAGCATGTAAACCCAGGGATCAATCTTGACAGTATCCAGTTTGGCACCGTCCAGCTTGGCCTTGGTATCAATATCCATGTACCAGAGTCCGGCATTGAGGGCCCATTTATCCGTGAGGGCGTAATCAAAACCGGCTTCTGCCGCCAGTCCCCAGGAATGGTCCAGATCCAGCTTGCCCAGGGTGGACTTTTCCGAGAAGAACCGGGTGTAGTTGATACCGGCACCGACATACGGGCGGAACGGGGTACCGGTATTGAAGTGATACTGGGCCGTCACCGTCGGCGGCAGATGTTTGGTGGAACCGATATCGGTACCGTTCAGGGTAATGTCATGCTTGAAGGGTGTGGCTGCCAGTACGGCCACGCCGAAATTGGCATTCAGCATGTAACTGGCACTGACACCCAGCTGGGTGTTGCTGTCCACATCCAGCGCTCCGTCCAGGGCACCATCGCCCGCCGGGTCAACATGGGCGGCACCGAAGCGCACGACGATATCGCCCGCCTCATAGGCCCAAGCCTGTGAAGTACCCGCCAGAAGTACGCAAAAACCGGCTGCCAGCAGCTTGTTCATTACAAATCCTCTTGAAATATTAACGTTTAATCATTTAGTAATATAGTGGAATGCAAATGCTCCGGTTTTGATCCAGATCAGGATAATGGCAGCTTGTTGTTATTTTGCTGCTGTTTCAGATCAGCAACCATTCAGGCAGCAGACCATGCGTCCGCCCATTGACAGGCACCGCCGGCCTGCACACACGGCCAGCCTCTCGGGACCCGAGTAATCACAGACCCAGCGGATTCTCCGGATCAATGCCATCCATAAAGGGCCGGGAACGCTCGGCATGCGTGATCTGATACACCTTGCCGAGCCAGTTGTTCACCAATCCCTTGGCGGTATCACGCCAGGTATTCGGCATCATCGGCAACAGCAGGTGCTCCGGAAACGCCGGCAGTGTTCCGGTACCGGCCCGCGCCAGCTCCAGACGCATGCGGTATTCATTCAGGATCGCCTTGGCCTGCGGACGCATGTAGTTCTGCGGGAATGGCGGGTAGCCGGCACGTCTGCCGTGATACCAGTTGCTGACCTCGCGCCGGTACTCCTTCAACAGGCTGATGGCATCGTACTCCGGATGGCCCTGAAAAAATACGAAGCGGAAACCGTCCGGGCTGGTGGCCAGATGCACCCCGGCTTCCGTACTTTCCGCCAGAATGTGCAGCCCGCGCTGCTCCAGCTGGGACCGGTCCACCTGATTGAAGCGCGAGTGCGGGACATCAAAGCGGCTGTTGAGGTTGCTGACCAACGGGTGATGGGGTTCAGTCACGATATGGTCATACACGCCCCAGCGCTTGAACCCGAGCGGACGGCGCTCAATACCGTAGCGGAACTGCAGGATGGCATGGCTGGCCAGACAGGAGCACAACACCGAGGTCACATTGTCCTGTGCCCACTCCACCACCTCCATCAGCCCTTCCCAGAACGGTTCATCCTCCAGCCGTTCCGCCCGGGGGTTGGCACCGGTCATGATCAGGGCATCCAGCCCGTCACGGCGCAGATTATCAAAGCGCTCATAATAGGCATCAATATGCGCACGGGCCTTGTCTCCCCGCGGCATGGAATCCAGGGTGAACACATGCATGTGGAACTGGGCGATCAGGTTGGACATGCCCACCAGCCGGAAAAACTGGCGCTCGGTTGCTTCCAGAGCGGCATCCGGCATGGTATTCAGCAGGCCGATATGCAGTTCCCGAATATCCTGATGCTCGGCATACGCCGCTGCCAGCACATCCTGCCCTTCCCCGGCCAGGCGCTGGAAAGCGGGCAGTCCGGAATGGTTCACCAATGGCATATTCAGTCCTCCTGCCGGCGCGCTATTGCCTTGGCCACCAGCTGATTGAAATCCCCTTCATGACGCACCCGTGCCACCTCCTCGGAGGTCACGGTATAGCCGTACTGGCCGGCAATGGCCTCATAACGCGGTATCCGCGAGCGGAACAGGCGTGGAAATACCCAGCGGATGAAATCATCCGGCTCCATTTCGGCGGCATAGTCCAGTCTCTGCTCCTGCAGGTAGGTTGCCAGCCGGGACTGCAGAAATTCCGGGCGATAATATAACGGTTTGGGATCACTCTTGGCCCGGTCGATCAGCTTCTGCTCCTCGGCAGCGGTCGTCACCTTGATATACAGGATCAGGGAGTGCTGCGCCAGCAGGTCAATCAGTCCCGGTTCGTCCAGCTCACACAGGCTGCCGCCGACATCATTGACAAAGTGGGAATAACCGTAAATCCGGTGTGCCTTGCGGATGAACTCCGGCACATCGTACATGGCCTGCACTTCGGCATTACGGTATTCGGCCTGTCGGCGCATGAACTCGTCCAGCGGCACCCCGCCCCGCTCCGGATTGCCGGGCTTGCCGACGAAGGACAGCACCGGCCCGAGGTCATCCACGGTGATATTGTTGTTGATGAATATCCAGTCCTTGCGCAGCAAATCCCGCAGAAACGGTACCTTCATGGCCTGCTCCTTGATCAGGTCAAGAATGGACTCGTCCAGATAACGCTTGCCGATGCGGTAATCACCGGAGTAATGAAACCAGTCATGCTGGCGCAGACGCCCGGACAGGTGGGTCTTGCCCACACCCGACATCCCCAGCAGGGTGACGCTCTTGTTTTCCCAGTTCAGGTACTGCTCTGCCGACATGCGCATGGTAAAAACCCCCGAGAATAAAAGGGGAGCATTTTACCCAGCGACTCAGACAAGCGCCAGCAGCTTCAGGCCCCAGAAAAACACGAAACTGGCCACCAACCCGCTCAGAGCCCCCTTGATGAACACACTCTGGGCCGAAGCAGCATGGCGGGTAACACTTTTATCCATCCGGTCCAGCTGGCGATCCCGCTGCCCGATAATACGGTCACGCTGACGCAGCTGTTCATCACGCTGGCCAATCTGCTCGCGCCAGCCCTTGAGTTCGGCATCCAGATGCTGGATGTGCAGTGTCAGCTCCTGAATCTTTTCATCCCGCCGCCGGATATGCGCTTCCTTGGCAATAATGGTCTCATCCCGGTCATGAATCGTGGCATCCCGCAGGCGCAGGGTTTCATCCCGGTTTTTAAGCTCGGCTTCACGGGCCGCCAGCTCACGGTCCCGTGTCGCCAGCTGGGTATCGCGCTCGCCAAGGCTGGCATCCCGCCCGGCAATGGTGCTGTCGCGCTCCTGTACGATGGCTTCCTGACGCTGCAGGTCCTCATTGCGCTGTTTCAGGGCCGCATCCCGCTCGGCAACCGTGGCATCACGGCGCTCAATGGTCTTTTCCCGCAGCGAAATGAGTTCGTCCCGGTCCTGGATGGTCTGGTCCCGAATCTGCAGCTGCACATCCCGCTCGGCAATGCTCTGGTCGCGCATGTGCACATCCAGCTCCAGATTGTGAATCTGTTCATCGCGGTGCTGGATTTCACCGTCACGGCTGGTGAGGATATCCAGCTGCTTGCGCAGCTGCCCGCCCAGCTCGGAAAGCTGCCGGTCACGTTCAGTGATACTTTCGTCACGCTGGCGGATGCCGGTATCGCGCTCGGCCAGCTGGGTATCACGCCCGTGGATGGTTTCATCACGCTGGTGGATGCCGGCATCACGGGCCGCAATCTGCTGATCCCGCAGGGAAAGGGTCTCTTCACGCTCCTGCAGCTGGGTACCCAGTGCCTCAAGACGTGCATCCCGCTCCCTGAGCTGGCCATCCCGCTCCAGCAGTAGCTCGCTCTTGCCCTGCAACTGGGTATCGCGGGCCTGGAGCTGTTTATCGCGCTCACGCAGCTGCAGGTCCTGGGCCGTGATGCGCTGGTCACGTTCACGCAACTCCAGGTCACGCTCCTGAATGCTGCGGTCACGCTCCTGCAGCTGCCGGTCACGGGTTTCAACCTGCTGGTCGCGCTCGGTAATGGCCGTATCACGCTTGCGCAGTGCCTCATCCGATTTCTGGATGTGTTCATCGCGCAGGGCCAGCTGCCGGTCACGGGTGGTAATCTGCAGGTCACGGTCCTGCATCTGGTCTTCCAGATTCTCAATCGAGGCCAGATAGGTGTGATTCTGCTGATCCCGGCTCTGGATGGCCTGATCGCGGTCGGCAATCTGGCGGTCACGCTCGGTCAGCTGCTCATCACGGGCCTTGAGCTGCTTGTCTCGGTCATAAACCGTCAGGTCACGCGCCTCCAGCTGTTTCTGCTGCTCCACCATGCGCTGATCACGTCCGCTGATCAGCCCTTCCTTTTCCTGCAGCAGCGCCTCACGCCCGGCAATTTGCTGCTCGCGCTCCCCCAGCTGACGGGTGGTCTCGGCCATCTGCTGCTGGGCCTCCTCCACCCGCAGATCCCGTTCGGCAATCTGGCGGTCGCGCTCGGTCAGGTGCTGGTCGCGCTTGGCCAGCTGGTGATCACGCTCCTTGATCAGGCGCTCCTGCTCCAGGGTCTGGCGCACCCGCTCCTTGAACAGCTGGTCACGGTCCTGAATCTGCTGGTCCTTTTTCTGCAGCGAATCATCCCGCCCCTGAATCAGCTTGTCCTTGGCCTGCAGGGCCTGATCAAAGCGCAGCAGTGAGCGGTCCTTGTCCTCCATATTGCGGTCGCGCTGCTCCAGCAGGGTTTCCTTCTCCTGCAGCATTTTTTCGTATTTGACCAGACGTGCTTCCAGCAGGCGGATGCGCTCCTCACGTTCCTCCAGCACTTCCGTGTGCTGCCTTGTCAGCCGGTCACGTCCCTGCAGTACGTCCGACAACTGCCGCAGCGTGGCCTCATTCGTCGACAGGCGCTGCTGCACCCCGTCCAGCAGGTGTTTCAGGGACTGCTGCTCACGGGTACCCGGAAAGGCATCGGGGTCGGTACGGGAGGTATCGGCTGAAGGCATGTCTTCCTTGTTCATCAAAGGTTCCTGTTATTCGGCACTGGGGTACGCCTGTCCGGTGCGGGCGATCGCCGGATCATGGGCTGACGGTAGTATAGTGCATCGTCCGGTACAGTCCACCGTAAAGGGACCACCACCTTCCATCATGCCCGAATCATATGCATCCCGATCATAACCGGGATTGCTGCACCTGTCACGGTCAGTGCCTGTCACTCATTCGCCGGCACCGGTACCGACCTGCCTTCCATCCGCTTTATCCCGCACTTCCGGCCACAGACCATGGACTTCAGACCGGAGAAGATGGTGTTCTGTCGCTATTGTACGGGTTGCCACCCCCGACTGCGGCGACCCTTCAACCCAAGCACAGGACAATAGAAATGGATATTCAGAATTACCGTCAGACGCAGAAAATCCTGCCTCGCCAACCGGATACCCAGGCCCAGACCCGGGATGCCGCCAGAACCATGAACCGTTTCTGGGGCGGTAGAAACCCCGGCTCATCCGGCAAGTCACTGCAGCAGCAACTGATCCAGCTCATCCAGCTGCTGCTGAATCAGTGGAAAAATCCCGGCCCCGTGACCCCGCCACCGGGTCAGGTCCAGCCCGTCTATGGTGTGATTGTCGAGCCGGAAGAACCCATTTTCCAGCCGGTCTACGGGGTTGTCATCGAACCGGTCAAGCCGGAAGAACCGGTTTTCCAGCCGGTCTACGGTGTCATCGTTGAACCGGTGATCCCGGAAGAACCCGGTATCCAGCCGGTCTACGGTACCATTCTGGAAAACAACAACTGAACAAGGCCCCGTTATGGAAACCGCCGCCTCGTCATCACAGACCTACAACCCGCGCAAGCGCCACTGCTACGCCGTATGGGAAATCACCCTGAAATGCAACCTTGCCTGCAGCCACTGCGGCTCGCGGGCGGGAGCGGCACGCCATGATGAACTGTCTACTGCCGAAGCGCTGAATCTGGTGCAGCAGATGGCGGATGCCGGCATCACCGAAGTGACCCTGATTGGCGGGGAGGCGTTTCTGCGTCGGGACTGGCTGGACATTGCCCGTGAAATCGTCCGCTGCGGCATGGTCTGCTCCATGACCACCGGCGGTTATGGCATCAGCCGGACCACGGCAGAACGCATGAAGGCTGCCGGCATCAATCAGGTCTCGGTGTCCCTGGACGGCATGGAACAGACCCATGATCACCTGCGCGGCATCAAGGGCTCCTGGCAGCAGGCCCTCCAGACCATGCAGCACCTGCGTGCCGTCGGGATTCCGTTTGGAGCCAATACCCAGGTCAACCGCCATTCCGCCCCCGAATTCGCCCTGCTGTACCAAACCCTGCGACAGGCCGGAGCGCTGGCCTGGCAGGTACAGATGACCGTACCCATGGGCAATGCGGCGGACAACGCGGACATCCTGCTGCAACCTGCCGAGCTGCTGGCCTTCCATCCGCTGCTGGCCCATCTGGCCGAGCGCGGACACCGTGAGGGGCTGATCGTGCAACCGGGCAATAATTACGGCTATTACGGGCCGTATGACCGGCTGCTGCGCAGTTTTGGCCGCCCGGAGCGGGAATGGAGCTTCTGGCGCGGGTGCTCGGCAGGACTGGCCACTATCGGCATCGAGGCCGACGGTGTGATCAAGGCCTGCCCGTCACTGCCGACTTCGGCCTATTCCGGTGGCAATATCCGTGAGCATGCACTGGCTGAAATTCTGCTGGAGCGCGAGGAACTGACCTTCAACCTCAATGCCGGCACACCGGAAGGCACCGCCCACCTGTGGGGGTTCTGCAAGACCTGTGATTTCGCCGAACTGTGCCGGGGTGCCTGCAACTGGACAGCCCACGTTTTCTTTGACCGGCGCGGCAACAACCCCTACTGCCATCACCGCGCCCTGGTCAATGCTGCCAACGGCCTGCGTGAACACCTGAGCCTGAAACGGAAAGCCGGCGGCCAGCCCTTTGATAATGGCGAGTTTGCCATTACCACCCTGCCGCTGGATGCTCCCTGGCCGGATGACGCACAACGTTTCACCCTGGAACAGGTGCAGTGGCCACCGGAATGGCAGGCTGAGGCCGACAATATCGTGCAGCGCCTGCAGCAGGAAATCAGCGCCAATATCCGTCAGGCCGGGCAGGTACTGGCACAACGCAAGGTGGCCTGAAACCGGCTGACACCTGCACCGGAAACAGCAACTGGTGGTATCCGGCCCGGCACCCGGTCATCAGCACCCGACCGGATCAGAAGGAAAGCAAGCGGAAGCTGCTCAGCAGTGTTCCCACCTCATGCAGCCAGAAGCGGCTGTCCGAGCGGTGGATCACGATACGGTCATCATCCTGCAGGTAGGGATCGGCCATGCTGCCCTCGCGGATGGCATCCAGGTCCAGGTGATAAGCCCGGACATTCCTGCCGGTGCGCCGAAACAGCACGGTACGTCCGGGGTCAGCCAGCGGATTCAGCCCTTCCGACAGTGCCACTGCCTGACTCAGGGTCAGGTTGCCTTCCAGTGGAAACACACCGCTTTTCTTTACCTCACCACTGACCGTGACCCGCCGGACCACCGCCTGATCAATAAAGACCGATACATCCGGAGCCTGCAGGTAACGCAGCAACTGCTCTTCCAGCCGTTGCTCCAGTTCAATCCGGGTCAGCCCCTGCACCGGAATGACATCCAGCATCGGCAACGAGATATTACCCCCCTGATCGACCCTGACCTTGCGCGAAAACTCGTCCGCCCGAAATACCCGGATATCCAGCAGGTCGTCGGGGCCGATACGGTATTCCTGTATCACCGGCAATCCATTCAGCTCGGCCGGATCGGAAAAGATACCGGCTTCGGCTTCCGTTGTACCAGTATCACTGCGAGGGGCGATTTTCACCGGACCGAGCGCTGTCGGAACCGCCTTGCGGGAGACGGTACGGGAAGCAGGCGAACTGCAGGCCGGTAACAGTGATGCCGCTGCCAGCAGGACAAGACCGTGCAGAAATTTTTTATTGTGCATGGGATTGAGACAATACCGCCCTTTCAGCCGGAAAATAAAATAATGGAGAAAACATTGTGCCATATCCGGGCTTAAAGAAAGATGATCGCCGACGGAACGACCTTCAGACAGCACTGTGGCAGGAAATACCCCGAAAGCTTCACTATTCACTGCCATTGCGGCAGTATGGCCCGGATAGTGAGAATGATTGCCCGACTGGCGGGCAGGATACCTTGGGAGAATACACCATGCCACCTGATCCACTGCCCTCCCCTTTGCAGCAGTTTGTGAACACCGTGACCACCGCACTGGATGAAGGACGGGAAGAAGCCCGCCTGCTGCCCCGGGTCGGTGAAGCCATGAAAGCGCTGGTTGCCCGGGACAACTGGCTTGACCCGGCCTGCGCCCGGCCACACCCGCAGTACTATCAGCAATACCTGCTCTATCTCGACCCGAAGGCACGTTTTTCGGTCGTCAGCTTTGTCTGGGCACCGGGCCAGCAGACCCCGATCCATGATCATACCGTCTGGGGCTGTGTCGGCATGCTGCGTGGTGAGGAACGGGAACAGCATTACACCGTGGCGGCAGACGGCATCCCCCGGCCACTGGGTGAGGAGCGCCGCCTGCGACCCGGTGAGGCCGTTTTTGTTTCACCCACTCTGGGTGACATTCACACGGTCAGCAATGCACAGGCGGATCAGGTCTCAATCAGCATTCATGCCTATGGTGGCAATATCGGCACCATCCAGCGCCATGTTTTCCCCCCCGAGGGGGGTGCTCCCAAAAACTTTGTTTCCGGCTATGCCAATGCCGCTACTCCGACCTGAACAGGAATTGCCATGACACTGAACACCCGTGATTACAACGATGTGCGCTCCCGCTTGCTGAAGCGTGAGGAAATCGCCCTGCTGGATGTCCGCGAAGAAGCCCCGCATGCTACCGGCCACCCGCTGTTTGCCGCCAATGTACCGCTGGTGCGGCTGGAACTGGATGCCTGGAGCAAACTGCCGCGCAGGGATGTCCCGATCGTGACGTTTGATAATGGCGAGGGCCTGGCCGAACAGGCCGCAGAGCGCCTGCTGGCATTGGGGTATACCGATGTTGCCGTGTTCAGGGACGGGCTGTCGGGCTGGAAAGCGGCCGGTGGCGAAGTCTTCATTGACGTAAATGTTCCCAGCAAGGCCTTTGGTGAACTGATGGAGGCCGCCTGCCACACGCCGTCGTTTTCCGCCACGGAAGTCAAGGCCATGCAGGATGCCGGCAAAGACATGGTGGTGGTGGATGTGCGCCGGTTTGACGAATACCGGACCATGAGCATCCCCGGCGGCATCAGTGTACCGGGTGCGGAAGTGGTGCTGCGCGTGCCCGGGCTGGCTCCCAATCCCGATACACAGATCATTGTCAATTGTGCGGGCCGGACCCGCAGCCTGATCGGTACCCAGTCGCTGATCAATGCCGGCCTGCCCAATCCGGTTGCCGCTCTGCGTAATGGCACCATCGGCTGGCTGCTGGCACGGCAACAGCTGGAACATGACCAGTCACGCCATTTCGGTGCTACCCCGGAACCGGCTGTCACCCTGGCCCGCCAGCGTGCCCGCGCCGTTGCCGATCGTGCCGGTGTCAGACGTGCCGACAAAACCGCTCTGGCCAACTGGTTATTACAGCAGGACGGACGCACCAGCTACTGTTTTGATGTGCGCAGTTTTGAGGAGTATGAGCGCGGGCATGTACCGGGCAGTTTCCCGATTCCCGGTGGCCAGCTGGTTCAGGAGACCGAGATGTATGCCCCGGTGCGCGGGGCGCGCATTGTGCTGGTGGATGATGACGGGGCACGGGCCAATATGACGGCCTCCTGGCTGGCACAGATGGCTTGGGAAGTGTATGTGCTGGACGGACTGGAAGCGGCTGATTTTTCCCAAAGCGGCTACCCGGCAGCCTACCGCAAGGCGCGAGAAACCCGCCCGCCTGTCGAGCGCTATCAGCGACCTTATGAAGGCACCAACGCGCCGGCGACGGCCATGCAGGCTTATCTGGACTGGGAGTTTGGCCTGATCGAGCAGCTTCGGCGTGACGGGACACACCATTTCCAACCCCTGAAACCGGCCTGAGGTGGTTGGTGGTGTCAGCACTCCACCACATTCACTGCCAACCCGCCACGGGCGGTTTCCTTGTATTTGGTCTTCATGTCCAGACCGGTTTCGCGCATGGTCCGGATCACCTTGTCCAGTGAAACAAAATGGGTGCCATCCCCGCGCAGGGCCATACGGGCAGCATTGATGGCCTTGACCGCGCCCATGGCATTGCGCTCGATGCATGGCACCTGTACCAGTCCGCCAATCGGATCACAGGTCAGGCCCAGATTGTGCTCCATACCGATCTCGGCGGCATTTTCCACCTGTTCCGGGGTGCCGCCCAGCACCTCGGTCAGGGCACCGGCCGCCATGGAGCAGGCCGAACCGACTTCTCCCTGACAACCGACCTCGGCCCCGGAAATCGAGGCATTTTCCTTGTACAGAATGGCAATGGCTCCGGCAGTGAGCAAAAAACGCACAATACCGTCATCATTAGCCCCCTTGACGAAGCGGTGATAGTAATGCATCACAGCCGGGATTACTCCGGCAGCCCCATTGGTCGGTGCTGTCACCACCCTGCCCCCGGCGGCATTTTCCTCATTCACCGCCAGTGCAAACAGGTTAACCCAGTCCATGGTTCCCAGGGGTGCATGATGCAGCTCATCCTCATGCTGCAGCTTGCGGTACAGATGGGCCGCCCGGCGCTTGACCTTGAGCCCGCCCGGCAGCATGCCTTCGGTGTGGCAGCCCTTGTCGACACAGTCCTGCATCACCTGCCAGATCCGCAGCAGTTCGGTGCGGATCACGCCCTCCGGACGCCAGACCCTTTCATTCTGCAGCATCAGCTGGCTGATGGAGAAACCGTGTTCCCGGCACAGGGCCAGCAACCCGGCTGCAGTCCGGAACGGATAGGGTTGTGGTGTGCTGTCGGCAATCACCGGGGTCGCTCCCGGATCAGCGGCATTGTCCGGGTTGACCACAAAACCGCCACCCACGGAATAATAGGTATTCTGCTGCACGCACGCACCCGCCGCATCAAAGGCATAAAAGCACATGCCGTTCGGGTGTCCCGGCAAGGTTTTGCGACGGTGGAAAACCATATCCTGATCGGCCCGAAAGGTAAGCACCCGTTCGCCTCCCAGGCGAAGACTGCGCGTATCGGCAATGGCCTGCAGGCGCGCCGGAATGGCATCGGTATCCACCGTTTCCGGGTCTTCACCTTCCAGCCCCAGCAGCACTGCCTTATCCGAACCATGGCCTTTGCCGGTGGCACCGAGCGAGCCGTAAAGTTCGGCCTGTACCCGGACGGTACCCTCAAACAAACCCTGCTGCTTCAGGCGTTCCACAAACAATCCGGCGGCACGCATGGGGCCGACGGTGTGGGAGCTGGAAGGCCCGATGCCGATCTTGAAAATATCAAATACGCTGATTGCCATGACAGAATGCCACCTACCCCGGATGGATTGAACACACAGGGCCGGAATTCCGCTAGAATACCGGCCACCCTTGGCCTGACCGTGCATTGTGAACCGGGTGCCGGGTGCTGCAGCCCGCCGGACAAGCGTCACGGTAACAGGTACTTATCACACTTATTGACTGACCAGTCAATCAGATTGTCATAATTTGGAAGCAACATGAAACACATCTGTATCATCGGTGCCGGTTTTGCGGGACTCACGGCCGTGCGCAGCCTGCGCAAACAGGATCAGACGGTCAACATTACCCTGATCGCCCCGCAACCCGAACTGCACTACCTGCCCGGCATGATCTGGATACCCTCCGGCATGCGCCGGCGCGAGGACCTGATCATTCCGCTCGACAATTTCTTCAGGCGCATGAATGTCACCTTTCATCAGGGCAAGGTCACGGGCCTCAGGGATGGCGGGCGCACGGTGGAAACCGATCACGGCACAATCAGCAATGACGGTCTGATTATTGCCTCCGGTGGTCGTTTTATCAAAAAACTGCCGGGTATCGAGCATGCCATCACCCCGTGTGAGGGCATTGCCGCTGCCGAACGGATTCGTGAGCGCCTGCAGCAGCTGGACGGCGGTACCATCGCCATGGGCTTTGCCGGCAACCCGAACGAGCCTGCTGCCATGCGCGGAGGTCCGATGTTCGAGTTCCTGTTCGGGACCGACACCCTGCTGCGCCGGCAGGGACGGCGTGAGCGGTTCAAACTGGTATTCTTCAGTCCGGCCCCCAAACCCGGTAACCGTCTCGGCGAGAAAGCGGTACAGGGCCTGATGGATGAAATGAAACAGCGTGGCATTGAGACCCGTCTCGGGCACAAAATGAAAGCCATGGAAGCACGCAAGGTCATTACCGAAGGGGGCGAAATCGAAGCTGACCTGATCCTGTTCATGCCCGGCATGACCGGCAACAAATGGTTTGACAACAGTGAACTGCCACGCTCGGCAGGCGGGCTGGTCAAGGCCGACAGGCACTGCAGGGTCGAAGGCATGCGCCATGTTTATGTCGCCGGTGACTCCGGCAGTTTCCCCGGTCCGGACTGGATGCCGAAACAGGCGCACATGGCCGATCTGCAGGCCGACTGTGCGGCCAAAAACCTGCTGGCTGAATTTCGCCATGCCCCGGCGGATGCCACCTTCAAGGTGGAGCTGGTCTGCATTGTGGATTCCTGCAGCAAGGGCATGCTGGTCTCGCGCACGGAAAGCAAAAATACGGTACTGCCCCAGAGTCGGGTTTTTCACTGGGCCAAGCGCGGCTTTGAGTGGTGGTACCTGCGCCAGTACCGGTAAGGGAGACAGGGTCCGGCACTGCGTCGGTGGCAGGGGAAAGGGTGGCCCGGCTCAGGTGGCCACCCGCTCCAGCACGATCCGCCCGACCCGACGGCTGAAGGGCAGGAAACTGTGCGACAGCGGCACATGCACATACTCATCCACCCAGTCGGCCTGTATCTCCGGCAGGGCCACAATGGTGTCATTCGCTTCATGACCAAACGGGCTGATGCGTGCCGGCAGGGCGGTATCCCCGACCACCGCCGTCACCGGCAGGGCCACAGCCCCAATGGCGGCCATGCGTGTCGCCGAGCCCAGCAGCTGGCCACAGTCGCCGCACAACGAACGGAACAGGCGGTTGTTGCGCAACCCCCGGGCCAGCCGCGAAGGCTGCACCGGAGAGCCCAGCAGAAACAGGCGCTGCGGCAGACGTGCACCGGGCGGCAGTTCGGCAAGGGCGGCACGCAGCAGGACACCCCCCAGCGAGTGCCCGATCAGCAGGTAATCCCCCTCCTGCCCCAGCGCCAGCAGCTGCTCCCGCAGCCGGGTACGGATGGTGGCAAAATCCTGCCGTGATACAAAGTAGGTGAAGGTCCGGGTTTCCAGTCCGGCCTGCTGCAACACGCGCAGCAGGAGCCAGCCCGACAGCGGAGAGCGCCCCATGCCATGCACAAACAGGGCTTTCACGGTCTGCCCTCGTGTTGCTGCCTGACGGCTACCAGCGCTGACATAACAGCCCCTTGAGGTAATAGCCTTCCGGAAAAGCCAGAGCCGTCGGGTGATCTCCAGCCTGATCCAGCTTGCGGATAATAGCGGCCCCGCAGCCGGCATCCACTGCCGCATCGGCGACAATTTTCTGGAACAGGGCCGATTCCATCAGCCCGGAGCAGGAAAAAGTAAACAGCAGCCCGCCAGGCCGTAAAAGCCGGAATCCCAGCAGGTTAATGTCCTTGTAACCACGGGCAGCCTTGTCCAGCTGGCTGCGGTTTTCCGCAAACTTGGGCGGATCCAGCACCACCAGATCAAACTGGCGTCCGGCTTCACGGTACTGGCGCAACAGCTGGAACACGTCGCCCTGCACATTTTCCATATCACCGGGGTTGAACTGGTTCAGTGCGGCAGCCTGTTCTGCCAGCGCCAGTGCCGGCCCGGAAGTATCGATATTGGTGACACGGGCCGCTTTTCCCTTAAGCGCGGCAATGCCGAACCCGCCGGTATAGGCAAAACAGTTCAGCACCTCGCGCCCGGCCGCCAGCTGCTGCACCAGGGTGCGGTTGTCACGCTGGTCGAGGTAAAAGCCGGTCTTGTGACCCTGCACCACCTCCACCCGGTAACGGCGTCCCTGTTCCGTGATGTCGATGTGTGCCGGCGGCATCTCGCCCCACAGCAACCCGCTGGCCGGTTCCAGCCCTTCCTTGCGGCGCACGTCCACATCCGAACGCTCATAAATGCCCCGGCAGGGCAGCTGCGTGGACAGCCATTCCACCAGCGCGGCTTTCCAGTATTCCGCACCGGTGGTAAGGCACTGCAGCACCAGCCAGTCACCATAACGATCCAGCACCACACCGGGCAGGCCGTCGGATTCGGCATTCACCAGCCGCAGGGCGGTATTGTCCACATCCAGCCCCAGGGCAGTGCGCCGTGCGATTGCCGCCGCCAGCCGCTCCCCCAGAAAACCGGGATCAATTGTGGCCCGACCCACGGACCAGAGCCGCACCCGGATCTGCGATGCCGGTGACCAGGCTCCCATGCCCAGCAGGTCATTATGGGCGGAACGCACCGCCACGGTCTCCCCAGGCTGTGGTGCGCCCGTGACACGTTCCACTGCACCGGAAAACACCCAGGGGTGACGCATGCGGATGTTTTTGTCCCGCCCCGGCTTGAGAATGACCTCGGCTACCATGGCAGGGTGGAGCCATCAATGTCGATGAAGCGGCCATTATCCGCCTGGGTCAGTCCGGCCAGATTGCGGCGCAGGGCCGCAGCTGAATCAGCCACCGACAGGGTGGCAGCATCGCCCCCCATATCGGTACGCACCCAGCCCGGATGCAGTGCCACCACGGTGATCCCGCGTCGGGCCAGGTCATGTGCCGCACTGACACACACCATATTGAGGGCTGCCTTGCTGGAGCGGTACAGGTAAGTACCGCCCGAGCTGTTGTCGGCGATACTGCCCATACGGCTGCTCATATTGGCCATGATACGGAGCTGGCTGGCGGCCACATGCTCAACCAGCGTCTCCATCATTTTCAGTGGTGCAATAACATTACTGCGCAGGGTCTGCTCCCAGCTTTCGGCATCGGTGTGCCCGAAATCCTGGCGTTCCCAGCCACCGGACACCCCGGCGTTGTTGAACAGAATATCAATTGGCTGCCCCTGCAGAATGTCTGCCAGTGAGGCGCGCTGGCTGGCGTGATTGACATCCAGGGCCAGAACCTGCACCGGGCCGCCGGCAGCCAAGGCCTGCAGGGCTTCGGCCTGTGCCGGGTGGCGACAACAGGCATACACCTGCCAGCCTTCGGCGGCATACTGGCGTGTCAGCTCCAGGCCGATGCCACGGTTGGCACCGGTAATCAGAATGGAACGGGTTTCACTCATCGGTCAGCTCCCGGTCAATGGAACAAGGTTGAAGAAATGGCGCGCTCATGGTTTATACTGGCCCGGAAAGGTCCGGTGCAAAATGGCCGGACGCTACGGGCTGCCCGCCGGAAAATGGTGGATTGTAACACGAGTTCGGCCCTGCCCTGTGGATACCAAGGAAGCTGACATGCAAAACACCCGTCCCCCACTGCTGCTCATTCCCGGCCTGTTGTGCGATGCCACGGTCTGGGAACCGGCGATAGCACGCCTGGAAGACCGCTTTGCCATTCAGGTGGCAGACCTGAGTACCCAGGACAGTATCGCTGCCATGGCTGCCGACCAGCTGGCACTGCTGGAAGGACCGTTACTGGTGGCCGGGCATTCCATGGGCGCGCGGGTGGCGCTGGAGCTGTACCGTCAGGCTCCGGAGCGGGTCAGCCGGCTGGCGCTGCTGGATACCGGGGTACACCCGCTGGCGGACGGTGAGCGTGCCAGACGCCAGGCCATCATCCAGCTGGCACACGAACAGGGCATGGAGGCACTGGCCGAGCGCTGGCTGCCGCCCATGGTTTACGCGCCTTATCATCAGGATGCCGCGTTGATGGGGCGCTTGCGTGCCATGGTACTGCGCATGAATCCGGACCTGCACGAGCGCCAGATCACCGCACTGATCGGGCGTCCGGATGCACGGCCCCTGCTGGAGCAGATTGCCTGCCCGACCCTGGTGCTGGTCGGAAGGCATGATGCCTGGAGTCCGCTGGCCCAGCATGAATACATGCAGGCACATATCCGGGGGTCCAGACTGGTGGTGATTGAGGGTGCCGGGCATTTCGCGCCGCTGGAACAGCCGCAGGCGGTGGCCGATGCACTGGAGGCATGGGCGACGGCCTGATAATAAAAAGATCAGTACATTTTTTGCCAATCCGGCCAATTTGCAGTATATCAGTGGCCATGAGTACCCCGGAGACAATGGACAGGTGGTGCTTGTATCCGGAGCCTCACAGGCAGCCGGTATTTCAAACCTCAGCAGAATGGATAGGGATCATCATGAAATATCTGAACCGGGCGGTGCTGACTGCCCTGACTTTTTCCGGTTTTTCTTCGCTGGCACTGGCCACTGACGGGGTGCCTTTTGTGCACGGCTCGGGTGAATGGCGCGTCACCCATGCGGACTGGCGGGTGGTCTGTGACAATCTCGGACGCGGGCAATGCCATATCAAAACGGTGCCTGTTGATCCGGGGGTGAGCCTGCAGGAGAGTGCAGAGGACCGGAACCAGGACAGGGACGATGCGCAGGATACACACTCCATCACCTATTATCCCGGCAACAAAGATCAGGAGGCCCGGTTCCAGTTCCACACCCGGACTACTTTTGCACCGGATTATGACCAGCTGACCCTGTGGGTTGACCGCAAGCGTTACGTGCTGGACCCGGAGCAGGTCAAAGCACACAAAACCTCATCCGGCAAGGTAGTCGCGGAGACCTTTGACGTGACCGACAAAAAACTGGTGAACAGGCTGCTGGACGGGATGAAGAAGGGACTGACGCTCAAGGTTCAATACGGGGTTTACAACCCGGAAAGCTACTCGCTCAATGGCGTGCGTGCCAGCCTCAAGACCCTGCAGAAGCAGCAGAAGGAAAAACGCACGATTTCCGGCAACAATACCCGCAGCCGCTCAGGCAAAGCCCGTACCCAGGCCGAAGAGACGCAGGCCCATTTCAGCAAGCCGCGTTGAAAAGCAAAATGCCTTCATCGTTTGCCTGACAGTTCACGACCAGGCATTTTGTGACGGATGTGTAGTCGTCAATGGCAGCTGTTGACCCGCCCAACAAACAAAGACTCAAATAAGTACAGTGCATTCATCACATCATTCAGTGTGTCATGGCTGGGGATGCCAACTTTCCAGGATTCGCGATTAGCTGATCAAGTCCCGGGAAAGCTGATCCGGCTCTGGCCATACCCTTCCCCTGACAAGTCCGGTCCTGCCTTCGGGCAGGGTCGGTGACTTTTCGCCCCGGCTGCTGTCCTTCAATACACACAAAAATCACCCTGTACATCAGCGGGTTACAGACTCCCTGATACTTATGTCCCACAGGCTTCGGGTATTTGCCGGATTTCATTACCCACCCGACTCCGCTGCAATGGGTCCAATTGTCCCGGACTCCGGGATATTCCATCCCCAGTCCTGTGGGACACCGCTTTCACATGAATCAAGGAGACGATGAAAATGAAAGCCAAGCAGTCGCTGTTGAGCCTGACCCTTGTTGCCTGTGCGGGCATTGCCCTGGCGGAAACCACCGTCCGCAATGAACCCATTCAGCCCATCCCGCCTTATGTCCCGACGGATGCTGTCGAAACGGCAAAGGCCGCTCTGGGTGAAAAACTGTACTTCGATCCGCGCCTGTCCAAATCCGGTGCCATTTCCTGCAATACCTGCCACAACCTGAGCATGGGCGGGACGGACAACCTGACCAGCTCCATCGGCGACCACTGGCAGCAGGGGCCGATCAACGCACCGACCGTGCTTAACTCGGGCATGAATCTGGCCCAGTTCTGGGATGGCCGGGCCAAGGACCTGCAGGAGCAGGCTGGCGGTCCCATCGCCAACCCGAAGGAAATGGCCTTTACCCACGAGCTGGCCGTCAAGATGCTGGATTCCATTCCGCAATACCGGGACGAGTTCAAGCGTGTGTACAGCAAGGACAGCATCGACATTCAGATGGTGACGGATGCCATTGCCGCCTTCGAGAAAACCCTGGTTACACCGGACTCACGCTTTGACCTGTGGCTCAGGGGGGATGATACCGCCTTGAATGATCAGGAACTGAAAGGTTATCAGTTGTTCAAGGGCAGCGGCTGTATTGCCTGTCATAACGGGGTGGCTGTCGGTGGCAACAGCTTTCAGAAGATGGGTGTGGTGGCCGCTTACCTGACTGACAACCCGGCACTGGGGCTGGAAGGTGTCACCAAAAATGAGGCTGACCGTTTCAAGTTCAAGGTCCCCACCCTGCGCAATGTCGAGCTGACTTATCCCTATTTTCATGATGGGGCGGCCAAAACCCTGGAAGATGCCGTATCCATCATGGGCAAGCTCCAGCTGGGCCGCCAGTTCACGCCGGAGGAAACAGCTGACATTGTGGCCTTTCTGAAAACACTCACCGGCAAGCAGCCCGAGCTGAAGCTGCCGACCCTGCCACCGTCCAATAATGAGACCCCCCGCCCTGAACCGTTCAATACCTCTGACTCAGCGGCCAAACCCCGGAATGGCGGATAGGACCGACAGACTGGAACCGAACCAGCCCCACGGAAACAGCCCGGTCCCTTCACATGGCAAAGAGACCGGGCCGGGTGCCCTGAATCAGCGCGCTCAGCGCTGGTCAAAATCCACCACGACTTCATCCGACAGCGGATGCGCCTGGCAGGTCAGGATATACCCGGCTTCGACCTCGTGGGCTTCCAGCCCGTGGGCAATATCCATATCCACTTTCCCCTTGACCAGTTTGGCCTTACAGGTTGAGCATACCCCTGCCTTGCAGGAATACGGCAGCTCCAGGCCGTTATGCATCCCGGCATCCAGAATGTTTTCACCCACCGTGGCCAGATCGAAGCTGATGGCACGTCCATCAGCAATCACCGTGACCTTGCTGGTTTTTTCCTCACCGTACTGCTCGATACGCTGCTGGGCTTTTTCCAGCATTTTTTCACTGTCCTCCGCCGAATTGGAAAACAGCTCGTAATGAATACGTTCATCGGCAAAACCCACGCCCCGGAATCCCCGTGACACTTCCGACATCATGCTTTCCGGGCCGCAGATAAACACCTCATCCGTAGCGAACAGGTTAATCAGGCGGCTCTTGTGCAGCCGGGTCCCCTTGGCATTGTCGATACGGCCATTGAGCACCTCCGAACCCTGATCCTCCTCATTCATGACATTGATCCAGTTGAAACGGCCAAGGTAACGGTTCTTGATGAAACCCAGCTCATCCTTGAACATCACCGAATGGCTGCGGCGGTTGCCATAGACCAGTGTCACACGGCTGTCCGGCTCCTCATGCAGTACGGTTTTGATGATGGACAGAATCGGGGTGATGCCGCTACCGGCAGCGATGCACATGTAGTTTTTAGCCTGTGAGGCCTCAACTTCAGTATAAAAACTGCCTTGTGGCGGCATCACCTCAACACGGTCGCCAACCCGGAAATGGTCATTGGCGTAATTCGAGAAGCGGCCACCGCGTACACGCTTGATGCCGACCCGCATGTGACCGTCCGCCACCCCGGAACAGATGGAGTAGGAACGGCGCACATCCTCGCCATCAATATCGGCACGCAGGGTCAGGAACTGCCCCTGCTTGAAACGGAAGGTCTCACGCAATTCCTCCGGCACTGCAAAAGTGATACAGATGGCAGTATCGGTTTCCGGATGGACATCGGCAATGCTCAGGGGATAAAACCGGGTATCGGCCATGGCGGTTGTTTCCTATATCGGTTTGAAGTAATCAAAAGGCTCGTGGCAGGACTGGCACTGGAACAGCGCCTTGCAGGCCGTGGAGCCGAATTCACTGATGCGGCGCGTGTTATCCGAGCCACAATGCGGGCAGGCAATGCCGGTTTCCGGCGTCAGCTCCGGCACGCTGCAGCCCGTGCAGCGGCGCGGCGGGGCAATACCATAGGCCCGCAGCTGCTCATGGCCCTGTGGTGACAGCGCCTCGGTGCTCCAGGCCGGACTGAGTTCGGTACGCACCTCAACCTCGGCATGCCCGGCCTGCTGCAGGGTGCTGATAATGTCGCTGCGCATCACGTCCAGTGCCGGACAGCCGGAATACGTGGGGCTGATGGTGACACGAATGCGCCCACCGTCATCCTGCACAATATCGCGCAGCACCCCCAGATCCCACAGGCTCAGGGCCGGAACCTCCGGGTCTTTCACCGCATCAAGCAGCTCCCAGAGTGCCGGTGTGGGTGATTGGCGACGGTGGCTCAGGCGCTGCGTCCATGCCACCGTCGTGACCATCGGTATGGTGACCCGCTTACTCATGATCATTTACTCCGGCAGCTCAATCAGCGGATACAGGGTCCCGTCATCAGCATGACCGGCCAGCAGGCTGATGGCAGCTGCAGCCATTCGTATTTTTATTGACATGTTTTCTCCTCCATGGGTTTGGGGATGAATGCACGCGGGCATGAGACCGGCAAAAAGGCCGGCATGCCCTCAATACCGCTTTACCACTGTGCTCCCGGATAGGCACGGTGTACCGACTGCATCTCGCTTAAAATATGCCCCAGATTTTCGGTGTGATAGCCGGTACGCCCACCCCGCACTACCCAGCTGTCCTCCGGCACGCTCAGGGTCGCCTCCTCCAGGATCGCGGCGACCTGTGCCAGCCAGGCCGGACGCAGGGCAGCATTGTCCACCCCGATACCGGCGTCGGCCAGCTGCTGCTCCAGCGCATCCAGCTCAAACAGCTCATGGGTATAACCCCACAGCTCGTCAATGGCGCGCAGCATGCGGGTATGGCTTTCCTCGGTACCATCCCCCAGACGCAGGGCCCATTCACGGCTGCGGCGCAGGTGATAACGGGTTTCCTTGGCTGCCTTGGCGGCAATCCCGGCCAGCGTGGCATCGGTCGACTGCATCAGCCGGTCCAGGTACAGGCTGTTGAACACATCGGTCAGGAGCTGACGGGTCATGGTGAAGGCAAAATCCCCCCGTGGCAGCTCATGAATCAGCAGATTGCTGAACTGGCGGGCATCACGCAGGTAGGCAAAATCGTCTTCCGTTCTGCCATCGGCACTGAGTTCGGCGGCATACCCGTAGAACATGCGTGCCCGGCCAATGTAATCCAGCGCCACATTCTGTAGTGCCAGATCCTCCTCCAGAAACGGAGCACGGCTGGTCCATTCCGAGAGCCGATGCCCCAGAATCAGCGCGTCATCCCCCAACCGGACCGCATAGTCCAGTGTGGCCTGTTTCAAATCCTGATCAGTCATGGCTGGCCTCACATGTTTTTGACCGCTTCCGGCAGCTGGTAGTAAGTAGCATGGCGGTACGGCTTGTCATCAGAAGGGTCGAAAAAGCTTTCACTGTCATCTTCCTGGGAAGCACAGATATCCGCCGAACGCACCACCCAGATGCTTACGCCTTCACTGCGGCGGGTATAAACATCACGGGCATATTCCAGCGCCTGCTCGTGGTCTTCGGCATGCAGGCTGCCGACGTGCTTGTGATCCAGACCGCGCCGGGCGCGGATGAAGACTTCAAATAAGTCCAGTTGGTCTTTCATGGCTGACTCCTTGGTCATGCTGCCTGTTGTTCCACGGCCTGCGCCTTGCGTCGGGCCTTGTATGCTGTCATCGCCTCGCGTACCCAGGCACCTTCTTCATGTGCCTTGATGTGGTGTGCCAGCCGCTGGCGGTTGGCATGACCATTACCGTTGATGACGTTGTAAAACTCGTCCCAGTCGATTTCACCCGCGTCGTAATGGCCGCGTTCGGCATTCCATTTCAGGTCCCGATCCGGGTGGTCCAGCCCCAGCACCTTCACCTGCTCGGCCGTCTGGTCGATGAACTTCTGGCGCAGGTCGTCATTGGTCTCGCGCTTGATCTTCCAGGTCATGGACTTGGCAGAGTGGGCGGATTCGGCATCGTGCGGGCCGAACATCATCAGTGACGGCCAGTAGAAACGGTTGAGTGCATCCTGGGCCATGGCCTTCTGTTCCGGGGTGCCATTGGCCAGTACCAGCATGATTTCAAAGCCCTGCCGCTGGTGAAAGCTTTCTTCCTTACAAATGCGGATCATGGCGCGGGAATACGGGCCGTAGGAGGTGCGCTGCAGTGAAACCTGATTCACGATTGCCGCCCCGTCCACCAGCCAGCCGATGGCTCCCACATCAGCCCAGGTCTGGGCCGGGTAGTTAAAGATGGAGGCATATTTGGCAATCCCCTGCTGCATGGCATCCACCAGCTCCTCGCGGGCCACCCCCAGCGTCTCGCAGGCACTGTAGAGGTAAAGCCCGTGGCCACCCTCGTCCTGCACCTTGGAAAGCAGGATGGCCTTGCGCCGCAGGGAGGGCGCGCGGGTGATCCAGTTACCTTCCGGCTGCATGCCGATCACTTCGGAGTGAGCATGCTGGGACACCTGGCGTACCAGATTTTTGCGATAGGCATCCGGCATCCAGTCCTTGGGCTCGATCTTTTCCTCGGCCTCAATCTTGCGCATGAAATTTTGTTCAGGAGTGAGTTCAGAAGTCATGTTTACATTCCTCATTACGTCAGCATTACTTTGCGACCAGTGTCAGCACATCATAATTGGCCACCACGGCACCGTCCTGGTTGACCATGGTGGTATCCCAGCGGACCTCACCGTAATCCTCGGTTTCGCGCCGCACCTTGTTTTTGCAGGTGAACTGCACCTGCAGCGTATCCCCGTCATAGACCGGTGCGGCAAAGCGCAGGTTGTCCAGGCCGTAATTGGCCAGAACCGGTCCCTCCTCCGGGTCCACAAACAGCCCGGCGGCCAGTGAAACCAGGAAATAACCATGCGCCACCCGTCCTTCAAAGAAGGGATTGCGTTTGGCTGCCGCCTCATCCATATGGGCATAGAAGCGATCCCCGCTCAGTTCGGCAAAGGCTTCAATATCCGCCAGGGTGATGGTGCGCTTGTCCGTGATAACGGCATCCCCGATCTGCAGCTCGTCGAAACGCTTGCGGAACGGGTGCACTTCGACCCGCTGACGGCTGGCACCCTGCATCCAGGTTCCGGTAACGGCACTCAGCATGTCCGGTGAACCCTGCAGGGCGGTGCGCTGCATGTAGTGCTTCACCCCCCGGATACCACCCAGTTCCTCCGAGCCTCCGGCCCGGCCCGGCCCCCCATGCACCAGATGCGCCAGCGGTGTGCCATGTCCGGTGGATTCTTTGGCACTGGCACTATTGAGTACCAGCAGGCGGCCATGCCACGGAGCCAGCCCCAGCGCCAGCGTGCGGGCCACAGAGGGATCGGCGGTGATAATGGAACCGGCCAGGCTGCCCTTGCCCATGGCGGCCAGGGCAATGGCTTCCTCATCATCGGCATACGGGATCAGGGTGCTGACAGGGCCAAATGCCTCCACATCATGCACCGCAGCACCGACCGAGTTACGACAGGCCAGCAGCATGGGTGCCATAAAGGCCCCTTTTTCAGCATCTGCATCGACCAGGCTGAGACCCTTGCCATCAAACAGCACCTCACTGTCCGCCCGCAGTTTATCCACCTGCGCCAGTACATCGGCACGCTGCTCCAGCCCTGCCAGCGCACCCATGCGTACCTCGCTGTTATCCGGGTTGCCGATTACCAGTTTGCCCAGCCGGGCAGCCACGGCTTCCGCCACGGCTTCCAGGCGGCTGGCCGGGACGATGGCGCGCCGGATTGCGGTGCACTTCTGACCGGCCTTGACCGTCATTTCGCGTACCAGCTCTTTCACATACAGGTCAAATTCAGTACTGCCCGGTTCCACATCACGCCCGAGGATGGAACAGTTCAGCGAATCGGCCTCCATGGCAAAGCGCACACTGTTTTGCACCACGGCCGGATGTTGCTTGAGCTTCTGCCCGGTCCAGGCCGAGCCGGTGAAGCCGACGGTATCCTGACAGGTCAGGTGATCCAGCAGATCACCGGTACTGCCGCAGATGAGCTGCAGCGACCCTGCCGGCAGCAGACCGGATTCGATGATCATCCGTACCAACCGCTCGGTCAGGTAAGCGGTCTGGCTTGCAGGCTTGACAATACCCGGCATCCCGGCCAGAAATGCCGGTGCAAACTTCTCCAGCATGCCCCAGATCGGGAAGTTGAAGGCATTGATCTGGACCGCCACCCCCTCCAGCGGGGTATAGACATGCTGGGCGGTAAACTGGCCACTCCGGGAAATCTGCTCCTGCGCGCCATCCAGCCACACATTGCTGTTGGGCATTTCGCGTCGCCCCTTGCTGGCATACACCAGCATGGTACCGATACCCCCTTCGATATCGACCCAGGAATCCGTGCGGGTGGCCCCGGTCGCCTTGGAACACTCGTACAGTGCTTCCTTGCGCTCCATCAGGTATTTCCCCAGTGCCTTGAGCATCAGGGCGCGCTGGTGTGGTGTGGTTTGACGCAAGGCGCGCGCGCCCGCCTGCCGGCCCCAGGTCAACATTTCAGCAAAATCCAGTCCCTGGCTGCTGATCTCGGCAACGGGTTCGCCAGTAACGGCGTGACGCAAAATCTGCCCGCCAGCGGATGCCTGATACCACTCACCGGCGGCATAACTTGAAAGTTTCATGAAGTCCAAACTCCTGCCTCAGAATGTCACAATCATAATATGACACAGAAAAACAGTCAAAAGAAAAATTTCTGTATCATATTAAAAATCGGGAGAGACCGGCAGGCAGAACAATGGCATACCCCTTACAGGCCAATTGCACCCTTCCACCTTTTTACTTATGGTGACAGGGTTATCCGAAGATGAGGAGTCACCATGCAAGCGGCAATCCAACACGTGGCACGTGACAATGAAGGCTATCTGCTGGATCCGGAGGACTGGACTGAAGAACTGGCCAATGCACTGGCCGGAGAATTGTCGCTGGTTCTGGATGCGGAACGGCGCGAGATTGTTCTTTTCGTGCGCAATTATTATGAAGAAAATGCCTCAGTCCCCGAGGCACGCCGGGTACTCAAGCACATGAAGCAGCAATGGGGCGCAGGAAAGGCCACCCGCAAGTACCTCTACTCCCTGTTTCCAGGCGGTTATGGCCAGCAGGCCTGCAAAATCGCCGGGATGCGCAAACCGCTGAAACTGATGCTGGATGTCTGATTCCGGTTGGCAGATTCTCAATGCCAACACCATTCTCTACTGCCGTCACTGGCAGCAGACCGTACACTTTTACCGCGAGCAGCTGGGCCTGTCACCCCGCTTCACCAACGACTGGTTTGTGGAGTTTCAACTGCATGACACCGCGACCCTGAGTGTTGCTGATGAAAGCCGTGCCAGTATCAAAAGCGCTGCCGGACAGGGCCTGACCCTCAGCCTGCGTGTCAGTAACGTGGAACCGGTACACGCGGCACTGTGCAACAGGGGGCTGTCCCCCACACCGATCAAAATCCTCTGGGGTTCCAGCGTGTTTTATGTATTCGATCCGGAAGGTAATCGGGTCGAATTCTGGAGCGGGGAAACCTGATCCGCCCACACCCGGATCGGGGTACTGTCCTATGGCATCCAGAAACGCCGGTTTTCCAGGCGGTAGCCATGCACCTTCACACGCCCGCCCCCGTTCTCCTGCCCCAGTGTCAGACTCAAGGCCCCATCCCTGGCCGTGTCATACAGCCGCACATGATGATCCCGGTAACGCCGCAGGATCGCCGGATGTGGATGTCCGTAACGGTTGGTCCGCCCGGCACTGATCAGTGCCACAGCAGGCCGTACCTGCTTCAGCAGCGCCGCAGTGGATGAACTCCGGCTGCCGTGGTGTGGTACCAGCATCACATCAGCCTGCAGCTGCCCGACCGGCGTGGCCCGCAATAGAGCCCGTTCCCCTGCCGCTTCGGTATCAGCCAGCAGCAGGGCACTGTGTACGCCATTGCTGACCCGCAGCACACAGGAGCGCTCATTGTCCGAGGCCGGAACGGCAGACATCGCAGCCGCCGTCGGTAAAAACGGGTAAAGTACCTCGAACCGGACGTCATCCCAGTTCCATTGCTGCCCCGCAACACAGGCGGAAGCAGGCCGACTCCCGAAGACCGACGGCTCCGAACCCAGCAGGCGGCCAACCGGCATGGCCTTGAGCACACTGGCGGTCCCGCCGCTGTGATCCATATCGGAATGCGAAACCATGAGCACATCCAGCCGCGAAATTCCCTGTGCCTGCAGCCATGGCAACAAAACGGTCACCCCGGTATCAAAGCGTTCGGAAAAGCGTGGCCCGGTATCAAATACCAGTACATGCGTCCGGGTCCGGACCACTGCCGCCAGCCCCTGTCCGACATCCAGCACGGTGAGCTGAAACGTACCCGGCGGCAAAACCGGTAATGGCCAGAATCCCAGCGGCAACAGCAGCACCACCCCCAGCCAGCGGGCGGGAAAACCGGCAGGCAACAGCAGCAGCGTACTGCCTGCCAGAGCCGCCAGCAGCCAGTACCAGGACAGCAGCGGCAACTCCGGAGCTGCCCAGGGCAGTGCTGCCAGCCAACCCAGCCCCTGCATCAGTGCCTGCAGTACATTTGCCGCCTCCTGCCAGCACCAGGCGGCCAGCGTCTGTGACAAAGGCAGCAGCACCCCGCCCAGCAGCAGGAATGGCACGACCAGCAGGCTGACAAGCGGAATGGCGACCAGATTGGCCAGTGGTGACACCAGTGAAACCTGCCCGAAAAACAAAGCAGTGACCGGCAACATGAACAGCGACAACCCCAGTTGCAGAAACAGAAGGCGTGGCCGACGTGCCCTCACCCGACGACGGCTGAGAAAATACAGCAGGGCCACACAACTGAAGGAAAGCCAGAAGCCGGGACTCAGGCTGGCCAGCGGGTCGACCAGTATCACCGCCAGCAGGGCCAGTACATAAAGCCGGGAAAATGCCAGTGGACGCCGCCACAACAAGCCGATCAGCAGCGCCAGCACCATGACCAGGGCACGCACGGTTGGCAGGCTGAAACCGGCCAGTGCGGCATAGACACAGGCCATGCCCCCGCCGCAGACCAGGGCGGCCAGTGCCCGCGGGCAGTAAAACCCGAGCCTCGGAAACAGCTGCCACAACAGCCAGACCGGGATCAGGCCCAAACCTGCCGCCAGCCCGATATGCAGCCCGGAAATGGCCAACAGGTGACTGGTCCCGGTACGGCGCAGCACCTCCAGGACCCCGGTATCAATCGCACTCCGATCCGCAACACCCAACCCCTGCAGCAAAGCGGCCTGTCCAGCGGGTGCCAGCTGCCCGATGGCATCGCGCAGGGACTGCCGCCAGCGTGCCAGACTCAGGGCAGCCGCAGGGGCCAGACGCCGGTTCAGGTCCGAGCGCCGGACATAGCCGCTGCCATCCTGGCCCGCCAGCAGCATCCAGCGCTCATAATCAAAACCACCGGGATTCATGAAGCCGGTGGGACGGAAAGCACGGATCAGCAGTTGCCAACGCTCACCGGCATAAAAATCAGCAGGATGACCCTGATACCAGCTTAACCTGAGGTTTCCTTGCCATGGCACGGATTTTGGGTCAGTATTGCCAGCGTTTGCAGGCGGGAAAAACAACCGATCAATGGCCAGTGTAAAACGCAGGCGTTCACCCTGCATTTCAGGAAGTTCCTGAATAATGCCTTCTACCAGCAGGTCCCTGCCCTCCCACTCCGGCGGCAGCCGACTGTCAACACGTCCCTGGGCCGTCACCAGAACGTATGACAATCCCGCCAGCAGCATCCATGGCAACAGGACAGGACGATGCCAGTCTGGCCTGAGTAATGTGATGCCAGCCATCAGAAGCCCGATGACCGAGACCGGCAGAATCCAGCCCCACCCCGGCAGTTCGGTGAAACAGGACACAAACCCTGTTCCCGCACAGAAACTCAGAACCAGAAGACGCATATTGTTTAACCGGTGGTTTACAACCACTCCCTGTTTTTCTTGATGGAATCATGCCAAAACGTTTTTTCAAACAGTTCTCACCCGATCCGGAACAGATCAAAAGCAACCGGTTACTGAGCTGCCTGGGCAGTACCCTGCTCATTCCCTCGCTGTGGCATTTCAACCGCCGCTCCGTCTCCGGTGCATTCGGCATTGGCTGCTTCTGCATGTGGATACCCCTGCCCACCCAGAGCATCATTGCTGCGGTATGTGCCATTCTGTTGCGCTGCAACCTGCCCCTGTCCGTGGCACTGGTTTACATCACCAACCCGATTACCATCCCGCCGCTGTTTTATTATGCCTACCGTCTGGGAGGATGGTTGCTGAATGAGCAGCCGGTCGAATTCCAGCTCAGTCTGGAGGGACTTAAAAACATCATGGCCCAGATATGGGAACCTTTGCTGCTGGGATGCAGCATCATGGCCGTGGTTTCCGGGCTGCTGGGCTATTACGGCATTCACCTGTTCTGGCGTCTCCACATCCGCCGCCGCCTTCAGGAACGACGTCAGCGGCAGCGCGAGAAAAAGCGCAAGGCCCTGGAAAACACCTTCAACCGGAAAGACAAAGACAAGACCGCTTCGGCAAGGCGGGAAGCGCAGCCGGCAGATAAAACGGACAGCACAACGGCCCCGGAGCGCACTGATACAGACCCGCCTGATGCAGGAGGCATCAAGGCTGACAGGACTGACAATACCCCGGCACCAGAGACATCCGAAAAACCATCCGGGCCGCACCAACCCGGCCAGGACGATAACAAACCATAAAACCCGTCCGGACAACCGGTAGCCAGCTTGTCAGACCTCGGTCAGGCATCCCTCCTGCAGGCGCAGCATCCGGCTCATGCGTCCGGCCAGCCCCAGATCATGGGTCACAATCACAAAGGCGGTCTGCATGTCCCGATTCAGCTCCTGCATCAGCTCAAAGACCTGTTCTGCCGTATTCTGGTCCAGATTACCGGTCGGTTCATCCGCCAGCACCGCATCCGGACGCGTCACCAGTGCCCGCGCAATGGCAGCCCGCTGGCGCTCACCACCGGAAAGCTGGGCCGGTTTGTGATCCTGACGCGGCCCCAGCCCGACCCGCTCCAGCAGTGTGGCAGCCTGTGCCGCCGCTTTTGGCACGGTCTCGCCCCGGATCAGCAAGGGCATGGCCACATTTTCCAGCGCCGTAAACTCCGGCAACAGGTGGTGAAACTGATAAATAAAACCCAGTGAGCGGTTGCGCAGGCGACCCCGCCCGGTATCAGACAGCCGGTCCATGCGCTGACCCATGACCTCGACATGACCGGCACTGGGCAGATCCAGCCCGCCCATCAGGTGCAGCAGTGTACTTTTACCGCTGCCGGAACTGCCGACAATCGCCAGGGTCTCCCCACGCCGTACCGACAGGTCCACCGCCTTCAATACCTCGACATCCAGCGCTCCCTCACGGTAGCGCTTGCTCAGTCCGTGACAGGCAATGACAACCGCAGGGTCCATATTTCCATCATTCATATCTCAGGGCCTCAGCCGGTTGTACTTTCGAAGCGCGCCAGGCCGGATAACAGGTAGCCAGCACAGCCATCAGCAGCGAACTGACCGTGATCATGAACACATCGCCCGCATTCACGCGCGCTACCAGCTCGCTGATCTGGTAGACCTCGGCATTGATGAAATGAATCCCGGCCAGACGCTCGATCCAGGGCACAATCACGTCCACGTGTGAAGCCAGCAGCAATCCGGCCACCACCCCGACCAGGGTGCCGATCACCCCGATCAGGGTACCCTGTACCATGAAGATGCGCATCACGCCCCCCGGCGACAGCCCGAGGGTACGCAGGATGGCGATGTCACCCTCCTTGTCATTCACCACCATCACCAGCGTCGAAACCAGGTTGAAGGCAGCAACCGCGACAATCAACAGCAGGATGATGAACATCACCCCTTTCTGCATCTGAATCGCCTTGAAAAAATTGGTATTCTGGTAAGTCCAGTCACTGACCCACAAGTCGGGGTAATCCGGCCCCAGGGTATCCAGAATGGCCTGACGCACATTGAGGGCCTGATACACATCATGCAGGCGAATGCGCAGGCCGGTGACTTCGGTGCCAAAATGCAAAGCCTCGGCCACATCCTCGATATTGGCATAGGCAAAGGCGGCATCATACTGCTGCAGGTCCATGCGAAAGATGGCCTTGACATAAAAACGCTGCAACTCGGGAATGCCTGCGGTCAGGTCGGCATCTGCTGCCGGACTGACCAGCATCACCGGGTCGCCGACCTTGACCTTGAGTTCTTTCGCAACCGGTGCACCGATGGCAATCCCCTGACTGCCGGGCACAAGGTCATGCATGTCACCGGACTCCACATGCCGGAACACCGACCCCACCTCCGCTTCCAGCACCGGGTCGATTCCCTGCAGCAGCACACCGCGTGCTTCGTCCCCCCGATTCAGGAGCACGGTCTTTTCAATAAAAGGCGATACCGCTGCCACCTGCGGAAACTGCAGCAACCGCTCACGCCGGATCGGCCAGTCACTGATGCTGGCATCCGATTCCGATACCGTGACATGCGCCACCAGTCCCAGCATGCGCTCACGCATGACCTGCTCAAAACCGTTCATCACCGACAGCACCGTGACCAGTACCAGCACCCCGATGGCAATACCGATCATCGACACCAGCGAAATAAAGGACACAAACTGACTTTTGCGCCGGGCGCGGGTATACCGCACCCCGATGGCCAGTGCCAGCGGCTGGAACAGGGCAACTTTACTCATAACGCAGCGACTCCACCGGATGCACACGCGCCGCCCGCCAGGCCGGATACAGGGTGGCCAGTACCGCAAACACCAGTGCGGCAACACCGATCCAGAGCACCTGATCCCAGTGCAGGTCAGACGGTATCTCGCTGATGTAAAACAGATCCTCCGGGAAAATCTTGCGCCCGATCAGCCCTTCGATCAGGGGTACAATGGCATGAACATTCAGCGACAGCAGCACACCGCACACCACCCCAACCACAGTGCCGAATACACCGATAATACTGCCCTGAATCATGAATATCCGCATCACCCGTTTCGGCTCCAGCCCGAAAGTGCGCAGGATGGCTATATCAGCTTCCTTGTCCCTGACCGCCATGACCAGTGAGGCCACCAAATTAAATAATGCGACCGCCACCACCAGAAACAGAATCAGGCCCATGGCCACCTTTTCAGTGCGCACGGCCTGGAAGAAGCTGCCATGCTCACGTGCCCAGTCCATGACCTCGTACTGATCCCCCAGTTCACTCTGCAGCCCGGCAGCAACCACCGGAGCCGCAAACAGGTCATCCAGCTTCAGGCGCATGCCGCTGACCTTGTCCCCAAAGCGAAACAGGCGCGCTGCATCACTCAACTCGACAAAGGCAGTCATATTGTCATACTCCTGCATGCCGAACTCATGAATCCCGACCACGGTAAAACGGCGCAGACGTGGCAGCAGTCCGGCAGGTGTGACCTGAACCTGGGGCGAGATCACCGTGACCTTGTCGCCCGGAAAAACCCGTAGGTAATTAGCCAGTCCCACCCCGAGCACAATACCATAACCACGCGGCACCAGATTCTCGAACCCCCCTTCCAGCATGCGCAGGTTCATTTCACTGACCTGCCCCTGACGCGCCGGGTCAATACCCTGCACCTGCACCCCGCGCATCAGGTTGTCACGGGTGATCATGACCTGCTTCCTGATAACAGGAGCCACACCGGTCACATGGGGTACCTGCTCCAGCCTGCCGGACAGTGCCTCCCACCCCGCCAGTCTGCCATCCGTCCCGGAAACCGTGACATGGGCAACCACTCCCAGTATTCTGCTGCGTAGTTCCTTCTCAAATCCGTTCATGATGGACAGGATGGTGATGAGCACCATAACCCCGAGCATGATGCCCAGCATGGAAGCAAACGAGATGAAGGAGATAAAGCGGTTCCTTCGCCTTGAATGCGTGTAGCGCTGGCCGATGAATAATTCCAGTGGTGTAAACATGGGTGGCGATTGTACCGGTAGAACAGTTAAATCTCAGCTTAAAATTCCCGACAATAACAACACCTGACAGGAGCAATCCGCATGAGTATCCTGAACCCCCTGCCTGATGTGGTAAAAAAAATGCCCAAAGCCATGCTGGCTGCCGGCCTGATCCTCGCCACCATCCCGGTTTATGCTGCTGCCCCTGCCACGAACCAGGATACACGCCTGATGACAGCCGCAGCCTCATCCCGTGCCCATCCGGTGCGGGGCATGAGCATGAAACAGGTACGGTCACGCTATGGCCAGCCCGCCTCCACACGCATTTCCAAAGGTCATGCCAGGAAACGCTGGCCCAGAATCACGGTCTGGAATTATGGGACATTTTCGGTTTATTTTGAGAAAAGCCGGGTACTGCACACCGTTGCGCACTGAAAGTCCGGAAAACACGGATAACCGCTGTCCAAAGCGGGCAGATGCAGGCCACATGGTGCCCCTGGCATGATTTAACCGTGTCCGGCCTGCTCCGCCGTACACCAGTCCCGATAGGGATAAGTAACCAGACTGACATTGTAATAGCGCTCCAGGCCGGAGACTTCCGCCCCGGCCCAGGGCGGCAGTACAAAAGTCTCACCGATTGTTTCCAGCTCGATTTCAGCCACCACCAGCCCGGCATTGTCCCCGAGAAACTCATCCACTTCCCAGACATGTCCCTCAAAGGGGACAAAGTGGCGGATCTTTTCAATCAGGGGTTTCCGGCACAGCTGATCCAGCAGTGCATCCGCATCCGCCAGCGGGATCGGGTACTCAAACTCGGGGCGCTGCACCCCGATGGTCATGCCCTTGATATTGAGGTTGGCGCTTTCCCCTTCAATCCGCACCCGTACCGAGGCTGCCGGGCTGTCACCCAGATAGCCCTGACGAAAACGGCAGGAACGGGTCACATCCCTGCGCCACTCCCCTGAACGCACCAGAAACTTGTGCTCGACTTCCAGTCCCATCGCCGACGTCAGAAACGAGCCAGGGCCGAGCCCCAGGTGAAACCGCCGCCAAAGGCCTCCATGAGGATATTGTCCCCGCGCCGGATACGCCCATCACGCACGGCCTCATCCAGCGCCAGCGGAATCGAGGCCGAGGACGTATTGCCATGCCGCTCCACGGTCAGCACCACATTCTCCATCGATAATCTGAGCTTTTTCGCGGTGGCCTGAATAATGCGGATATTGGCCTGGTGCGGAACCAGCCAGTCAATATCCTCCCGACTCATGTTGTTGGCCTCCAGGGTCTCATCAACAATCCGCCCCAGGGTATTGACGGCAAAGCGGAACACTTCGTTGCCCTTCATGCGCAGAAAGGCACCGTGCTGCGCTGCCGGGTCCACGCCACAGGAAACCCCGCCGGAAACATACAGCAGGTCCTCATAAGCGGCATCGGAATGAATGTGCGTGGAAAAGATGCCCGGTTCGGCACTGGCCTCCAGCAGCACTGCACCGGCCCCGTCACCAAACAGCACGCAGGTAGTGCGATCCGACCAGTCCATTAGCCGGCTCATGACTTCCGAGCCGACTACCAGCACACAACGGTGAGTACCGCTGCGGATGAAGCTGTCGGCCACACTCAGGGCATAGACAAAACCGGAGCAGGCCGCATTCACATCCAGTGCCGCGCACTGGCTGATGCCAAGCTTGTGCTGCAGGCGGCAGGCGGTACTGGGAAATACCAGATCGGGGGTCGACGTCCCCATCACGATCAGGTCCACCTCATCGGCACTGCGCCCCGCCATTTCCAGCGCCAGCCGGGCTGCCGGCAACGCCAGATCACTGGCACACTCCTCTCTGGCGATATGGCGCTGATGAATGCCGGTCCGCTCGACAATCCAGTCATGCGTGGTGTCCACCCGCTGCTCCAGTTCCTGATTGGTCACCACATTGGGAGGCAGATAACCCCCGGTACCGGCAATCCGTGAAAATGGCATTGGTATTATCTCTTGTTTAAAAGCGCCACAACCTGATCATTGATGCGTTGCGGAACCTTCTGAATGATTTCCGTCCGGGCAATCCCGATGGCGTTGGCAAATGCCAGACTGTCAGCCCCGCCGTGACTCTTGATGGCGATACCCCGCAAGCCCAGCAGGCTGGCCCCATTATAACGCCTGGGATCAACCTGTTTGCGAAAACCTGACAATACCGGCAGTGATACCAGCCCGGCCAACCGGGTCAGAACATTACGCGAAAACCCGGCACGCAGCCGCTTATTCACCATCTTGGCCAGCCCCTCGCTGGTCTTGAGCGCCACATTGCCGACAAAGCCGTCACAGACAATCACGTCCGCACTGCCCAGATAAATGCCGTCCCCTTCCACATAGCCGATGTAATTCAGGGGAGAATCCTGCAACAGCCGGTTGGCTGCCTTGACCTGTTCATTGCCCTTGATGGCTTCCTCGCCGATATTCAGCAGCGCGACCCGGGGAGCCGGTTTGTTATCCACCGAACGCACCAGTTCCGAGCCCATGAGGGCGAACTGATACAGGTGTTCGGCAGCAGAATCGACATTGGCCCCCAGATCCAGCATATGGGTATGGCCACTCATGGAGGGAATCGCGGTACAGATGGCCGGGCGGTCAATGCCGGGCAGGGTCTTGAGCACAAAGCGGGCAGTCGCCATCAAGGCACCGGTATTACCGGCGCTCACCACCGCATCCGCCTCGCCGGCCTGCACCAGATTGATGGCCACGCGCATGGATGAATCCTTTTTTTTCTTCAGTGCCGCTGCCGGCAGTTCGTCCATGGCCACCACTTCCGAAGCATGCCTGATCTGCAGCCGTTCTGACTCCCCGGCTTCGCCATATTGCTTCAGGGCCTCCCGGACCTGCTGCTCATCCCCCACCAGAATCAGATAAATATCATCAAAATCCTTCAGGGCAGCCAAGGCAGCCGGAACCACTGCGGACAGACCATGATCCCCACTCATGGCATCCAGCGCAATGCGATAGGCAGTACTCATGCAGACTCCTGCAAAAAAATCGCGGGTCAAAGCCCGCGATCATGATTTTATTCTTGATGCTGTTACAGCACGCTGACCCGGTACGACAATCCCCGCAGGGAACAGGGCATTATTCCTGCTCGTCGTCCTCGACATCTACCACCTTGTTGATAATTTGACGCCCCCGGTAGAAACCGTCTGCCGTCATGTGATGACGACGATGGGTTTCACCGGTGACCGGGTCCACCGACAGGGTGGGATTGCCGAGTGCATCGTGTGCACGGCGCATGCCACGCTTGGAGCGTGATTTACGGGTTTGCTGGACTGCCATGGGTTTTTACTCCGTTCTGTTCCAATCTTTCAGATTTTTCAATGCGGCAAAGGGATTGCTTTTCCCCTGCCCGTCAATTTCAGCCAGTTCCGCCGCACTCACCTCCTGCAGGGGGCGGGCGGGTTCGCAGGATTCATGCCGGGGAGACACCGGCAGGGCCAGCAGAATCTCATCCTCGACGAAATCCGGGAGATGCAGACGCTCATCCTCCACGATACACAGTTCATAGCCGACCGCTTCAGGCTGGCGATCCGTCTGGGAAGCAGTCAATACCACCTCGACGTCGGCATCCACATCCTGCAGCATCGGCTCCAGGCAACGCTGGCATACCAGCTGTACCTGCCCCTGTACCCGGCCCCGGATCATCGGCAGCCCGGAATCCGATGTCAGGAAATCCAGACTGACCGTAAACGCCCCTGTTGTATCCGTGGCCGTCACTTCCTGCACACGCGGTAATTGCGATAGCGGCAATACGCCACGTAAGCACCGGCGCTGCTCAATCAAGCGCCAAGGATTGATTTCTATGGGCAACCTGTCTGACATAAGCGCGCGATTATATGAACCCTGTTGCCTGAATGCAAAGAAAAAATCAGTTAAAACTGAATACCTGAATCATGATTAACGCGGGAAAATGCAGAAAACAGACTGGAGAGGATAAGGGTGGTGGCCAGGGGCAGAATCGAACTGCCGACACGCGGATTTTCAGTCCGCTGCTCTACCAACTGAGCTACCTAGCCATCGAGGGCGCTATTAGAGCTTTTCAGCCGGGTGATGTCAAGCACTGTTCACGATAATTTTCCCATCCGGCAGGAATCCGCCCGGCTACCCTGCTGACCTGCGCCGCATTCCGGCTCCGGACATGACGCCATACCGGCAAGCCGCTAGAATCAGGCGGAGCACCAAGGAGTCACGGTTTGTTTGCAGACATTATTCTCATCGCGTACCTGCTGGGCCTGCTGGCCGGGCTGATCTATCTGGGGCAACGGCTGCTGCGCCTGCTCGGCAGTATCGGGATGCCTCCGGAAAAACGCATTCTGCTGGCTGCATCGCTGATGGCCCTGCTGGCTTTTATCGGTGCCCTGTACGGCTTCAGGATCAATGCCTGGCGGGAAACCCGGAGCACCGCTGAAACAGTCACTGCCCCCACTGCCCCGCCCGCACGGACACCGGCTGGCACACAGCCCGACCCCGCAGTGCCAACCAACAGCTCCCCGACACAAACCACAGAAGTGTCACCCTCCGCAGCAAACACCGCACAATCATCCCCGACCACCCCGCCGACAGCCCAGAAACCCCTTTCGGAACAGGAGCAGCTGCATATTTTCGAGGAAAGCTATTTTCCCGAACTCCATACCCAGCGTCTGCACCTGTATCAGGACATTAAAAACCTGGAAGCACAGGCCAACCGGATTTCCACCCTGGCACGGGAAGCCCCGAAACAACGTGCCCTGCTCCGGGAGCTTTATGACAGCACCCTGACCAGCTACCGGCTGCTGCAGGCACACTATCAGGCCACCAACCGCCAGCTGCTGGAATTCTGGATTCACTACCGTACCGGTGATCCCGACTACGCCACCACCCGCTTTGAACCGGTCGCAGACCGGCTGGTCGGGCTGACACGGGAGATTCGGGCTGACTGGAAGAACCGCCAGGACCGGGAAACAGCCATCCTGAGAAAATACCTGGACCGCACCACGCGTCTGTTCCAGAGTCACCGGATTCCGGCTTATCTGGCAGGAAAAATCACCTCCTACAGCCCCCGCAACCGCCAGCGACTGCTGGAATGGGTGAGTCAGCAGGCCAACAACGACATGGACGAAAGGCTGCAGACACTGCAGCAGCAACGCCGGGAAATCCTCAAAGGCATCGACCAGCTCCGGAAATACATGCAGCAGCTACCGGTGCTCAAGCCACGGCTGGAACAGACGCTGGTGCAATGGAATACCGCGCTGGAAGCCAATCATTATGCCGAATACCGGCTCCTGAACGGTGTGGAACTGGCCTGGCTGCCCGAACAGCTGCAGCTGGAACATGGCAAACCGGTACTGGACCGCTTCCGGCGCACCCTGTTCACCGAGACCGGGTCAATCAGCCATTATGCCGGCCAGATGTTCGAGAAGGCACGGGAAGCCTATCACCCGGAGAAGCCGGACAGCTGAAATGGCCGGGGCAGAAAATGCCCGAAGCCTGCCAGACTGCCGACTCAGGCCGAAACGCCGGAATAGCGCAGCTTGATGCCGACCTGTTTGAGGTAGTCTTTCTCCTGCTCCAGATCAGCCACCAGCAACGGGCGCTGCTCATTGCCATCGGCAAAGACAAACACCAGCCCCAGGGTCTTGCGCTCCGCCTGAATACGCTCCAGCACCACCGGCTGACGTGCACGGGAGCGCTGCAACAGTACCGACAGGCGCAGCAGTATACTCAGGTAGATGGCATGGCGATAACGGGTCGGTTCCACGGATTCAAACAGCCTGGGTGCAAGCTTGCGCCGGTGGGTGCGCACCAGCATGCTGAGCCAGTGCTGCTCCTCGTTGGAGAAACCGGCCAGGTCCAGATGGGCCAGCAGATACCCGCCATGCTTGTGGTAGCTGCTGTGCGAGACGGAAAGCCCCAGCTCATGCAGCTCCGCTGCCCAGCCCAGAAGCTCACGCAGGGACTCCGGCAGCCCCCATTCCTCACGGCAATGTTCAAACAGGTCCAGCGCCATGGCCCGCACGGCGGCAGCATGCCGGCCATCAATCTGAAAGCGCTGCTGCAAATGGGCCACGGTCTTCTCGCGCATGTCCTCATGCCGGAAACGGCTGATACGGTCATACACCAGCCCTTCCCGCAAAGCCCCGTCAGAGACCTGCATCTCACGAATGCCCAGCGCTTCGAAAGTGGCAATTAAAATGGCCAGTCCGCCGGCAAATACCGGCTTGCGCTCATCCGACAGCCCCGGCAGGTTGAGCCGATCCAGCTGCCCGGCATCCTGCATGCGCTCGCGCAGCCCCTGCATGCCCTCCAGCGTAATGCCGAACTGCCCCAGCCCGCATTGCTGGATCGCCTTCAGCACCGCCTTGATGGTACCGGAGGCTCCGGTCGCCGTTTCCCAGCCGATGTCCTGAAAGCTCTGCTGCACCGGCACCAGCTCCAGTCGGGCAGCAGTCAGGGCTTTTTTCCAGCAGCTGCGCTCCAGACGGCCATCCGGAAAGTACTTCAGGCTGCTGCTGACACAGCCCATGTGCAGGCTTTCCATCTCCAGCGGCTCATACCCCTGCCCGATAATCAGCTCGGTACTGCCTCCGCCGATATCCATGACAAAACGTTTTCCCGTGGCCTGCTCAGCCAGTGCATGCGCCACCCCCAGATAGATCAGGCGTGCTTCTTCATGCCCGCTGATGATCGATACCGGATGCCCCAGCGCCAGTTCGGCCTGATCCAGAAACTCACGCGCATTACGGGTCTGGCGCAGGGTATTGGTCCCGACAGCAGCAACATCGGCAGACGGAAAACGATGGATGCGATCCCCGAAGCGCTGCAGACACTCCAGTGCCCGCTGCTGTACCACCGGGTCCAGGTGCCGGCGCTTGTCCAGGCCGGCACGCAGGCGTACCGACTCGCGCAGGCGGTCCAGCACCAGAACATGCCCGCCTTCGTCAACGCGGACAATAATCATGTGAAAACTGTTGGAACCGAGATCAACAGCAGCAATATGACGCTGGAATTGGGGGGCCATGTTCAGCTCCTGTGGGGAAGGGAGGATGGGGAAAGCAGCACCGCTTCAGTCATCAAACGGCTCGGTCACCAAACTCACTGGCGTCTCCTGAATACGCTGGACATGAATGATGGAAGGTACATGTTCGACCTGGCGCATGGTTTCCTGCAAATGGGCCAGATCACGCACCCACAGCTCCCATTCGGTGTCCTTGATGTTCTGGTCACCGCTGGTATGAATGGATTCGATATTGACCTTGAGCTCATGCATGAGCTCGGTAATGTGATGCAGCACACCGACCACATTGTAGGCACGGGTACGGATACCGGCCAGAAAGGCCTGCCCCCCCGCCATCCAGTCATCAGCCCAGGCCACACTCAGGATGGAGGCCGGACTGGTACCACTCAGCAGCACCGGACAGCTGTCACGATGGACTTCCAGCCCGCTGCCGGGGTCAAGACGTGCCAAGATCGGCTCGGTCGGCAGCGGATAGCAGCAGTGGTTGAAGTGCACCATCATGCCGGAAGCCCCCTTGACCAGCAGCGGTGCCCCCGCAGACTCCCCGGCATCTTCCTGTCCCGCCAGCCCCAGCAGCCGCTGGGCCAGCAGCTTGTGGCAGTGTTCGCGCTGGGCAATGGCCAGAAACAGCTCATCCGGATTGCGGAGCTTGAACTGCCGTACCAGTGCCGCCAGCCTGTCATTCCCGATCTGCTCCAGACTGGAACCGCGATTACGCAGCGACTGGTTCAGCAGCTGACGTCCCAGTTCCACCCGCTCGGACTGACGCTGCTGGCGCAGCCAGTTGCGGATATTGGAGCGTGCCCGTGCCGTGACCACCATATTGAGCCAGGCCGGTTGCGGCATTGCGGAGGGGTCGGTGATGATCTCGATGGTGGCCCCATTCGGAATCCGGGTACGCAACGGTACTTCCTCACCGTCAATGCGCGCTGCCACGCAATGCTCGCCCACATCGGTATGAATTGCGTAAGCATAATCCAGCACCGTGGCACCCCGCGGAAATTCCTTGACCTCGCCACGAGGCGTGAAGGCATAAATCTCGGTCAGGAACAGGTCGGCCTGCATGTCGGAGTAGAATTCACTGGCATTGCTGGCGTGGGTGCCGAGTTCACGCACCTGCTCCTGCCAGGCCTCCAGTGCTTCCTGGGTTACACTGCGCTTGCGCTCGGAATACAGGTCGGGGGAGCGCCACTGGGCAGCGATGCCGTATTGCTCCACCTCATACATGTAACGGGTCTGAATCTGGAACCGCACGGCCTGCTTGCTGCTGGTCAGCACCACGGTCTGCAGGGCCTGAAAACCGTAGGTCTTGGGTGAGGCGATAAAATCGTAGAAACTGCCGATCTTGGGCGGATACAGCGAGTGCAGAATACCCAGCGCCCGATAACACTCATCCACGGTCTTGACCACCACACGCACATTCAGCACTTCACGATTGCAGTCAAAACGCCGTCCGTAACGGCGGATGCGCTCATAAATGCGGTAAAGGTTCTTCTTCCACAGAAACACCATGCTGCCGGGAATGCTGTCGGTCATGCTGTTGGTCACGTTCCCGACCAGCGTCTGCAGGAAATCGTCATTGAGCTCGAAATAACGGTCCAGTGATTTCTGAAGAATCTGGCTGCGCCAGGGATACAAGTGCTGGAACGCCAGCAGCTGCATTTCCCGCCGCAACTTGTTCAGCCCCATGCGACTGGCCAGCGGGATATACATGCTGATGGTCTCGCGGGCGATACGCCGCTGTGAGACCGGGTTCTTGAAACCCAGGGTGCGCAGGTTGTGCAGCCGGTCAGCCAGCTTGATCAGCACCACCCGGAAATCATCGGTCATGGCCTGCATCATTTTCTGGAAGCTGGCGATGGTGGCTTCCTGCTTGTCGCTGAAACGCACGGCCTCCAGCTTGGTAACGCCATCAACCAGATGCCCGACTGCAAGACCGAACAGGGACTCGATGTCCTCGCGGGTGTAGTCGGTGTCCTCAATCACATCATGCAGCAGGGCGGCACCCAGGGTTTCCGCATCCATGTGCAGGTCCGCCAGAATACGCGCCACTTCCAGCGGATGGGTGATGTAGGGCTCACCCGATTTGCGTACCACATGCTTGTGAGCCAGACTGGCCAGATTATAGGCCTCATGGACCCGCCGGGCATCGCTTTCCGGCAGGTAACGCTCGACCATGTTCATCAGGTCGGCTGCAAGAAAAAAATCATCCGGTGTGCCGGGCACACTCGCATTACGCACCGAAGCTGTATCCTCTTGTTCAGATACGGCTTCGGCATCATCCGGGTCGGACAGGGGGGGCATCTCGGTCATCCCGTTATCAATCCCGCCTACTTCAGCAGTGGCAGGTCAAATCCCGAGACCTCATCCTCATCCGCCTGTGGCTTGTTGAGCATCCCGGCGGCAATCTCGCGCAGGGCAATGACGGTGGGCTTGTCACCTTCCTCCGGAACCAGTGGCTGGCCTCCCTGGGCGATGGCCCGTGCCCGTTTGGCGGCCTTCAGCACCAGATCAAAATTATTCTCCGCATGTTCCAGACAGTCTTCAACAGTTACACGTGCCATGGGTTATCCAAATCTTGTCAATAAAACGGGTTTACAGTATACGCTCTGCCCGTCAAATGGAATACATCTTTACAAAAGGTTGGCCAAAGGCAGGCAGGCGGAAACCGCGAAAATGAAGCGCTAAAAAACCCCGTTCCCGCTCCCGTTGTGCGAAAATGGCTGCCTGACTGATAATTTTCCGCACCAACAGCGGAAACCAACCGGATGGTCCCGTGCCCAGACGGCAGGCGGTGAAGCCACCCGCCATATAATAACAGGCCATTCTCAGGCCAATTCAGGGATATTTATCATGCTGAAAGGGATTGACCCGCTCCTGAACCCGGAGCTGCTGAAGGTACTGGCCGAAATGGGCCACGGTGACGAGCTGGTGATCGGTGATGCCAATTTTCCGGCACACGCGGTAGCCAGCAGCAGCGTACTCGGGTACGCGCTGCACATGGACTGCCCGGCCCCGACAGCACTCCGGGCCATTCTCACCCTGTTTCCGCTGGATACTTTTGAGCCGGACCCGGTGCGGTGCATGCAGGTAGTCGGTGATCCGGAGCAACTGCCGGCGGTGGTGATGGAAGCCCTGCCGGACCTCAAGGCAGAAGGCAGCGGCTGCACCGGTATCGAGCGCTTCGCCTTTTATGAGCGTGCCCGCCGGAGTTATGCCGTGATCCGGACCGGGGAACTGCGCCCCTATGGCAACTTCATCCTGCGCAAGGGTGTGGTGCTGGGCTGATCCCTACCCCACCCACACCCGCGCATTACGGAACAGGCGTAACCACGGCCCGTCCTCACCCCAGTTGTCCGGGCACCAGGAATACTGCACGCTGCGGAACAGGCGTTCCGGGTGTGGCATCATGATGGTAAAACGCCCGTCCGGCGTCGTCAGGCCGGTGATGCCCTGCGGAGAGCCATTCGGATTTTCCGGGTAATGCTCAGTTGCCCTGCCGGCATTATCCACATAGCGCAACCCCACCAGTCCCTGTGCCAGCACCTGCTCTGCGGTAGTGCCATGCTCAAACACCGCCCGGCCCTCCCCATGGGCAACCGCGATGGGCAGTTGTGAGCCTTCCATGCCCTGCAGGAACAGTGAAGGGGATTTCAGCACCTCCACCGCGCTATAGCGGGCCTCAAACTGCTCGGAGCGGTTGCGGTAAAAGTGTGGCCAGTGCCCGGCTCCCGGAATCAGGTCCCGCAGCTGTGAAAGCATCTGACAGCCATTACAGACCCCCAGCCCGAACGTATCGGCACGCTCGAAAAAAGCGGCAAACTCATCGCGCGCACGGGCATTCATGCGGATGGTTGCGGCCCAGCCCCCCCCGGCCCCCAGCACATCCCCATAGGAAAAGCCACCACAGGCCGCCAGCCCGCGAAAATCACGCAGACTGACCCGACCACTGATAATATCGGTCATGTGCACATCCACGGCCCGGAATCCGGCACGGTCAAACGCTGCCGCCATTTCCAGCTGCCCGTTGACACCCTGCTCACGCAGGATGGCCATGGCCGGACGCACGCCGCGATGGATATACGGTGCCGCCACATCCTCCTCCGGATCAAAGCCGGAGACCACAAATGGCAACCCCGGATCACGGGCATCGTCCAGACGTTCAAACTCTTCGGCAGCACCATCGGCATTGTCACGCAGCGCCTGCATGCGGTAGCTGGTTTCGGCCCAGATTTTCTGCAAGGCCACACGCGGCAGGTTCAGCAGCTCCGCATGGCCGAAATGCACCACCAGTGCATCCGCCTCATTCAGGCGTCCGACCACATGGGTGTAATGGCCCAGATCCGCCTCCCGGAACGCTGCCAGCACCTCTTCAGTGTCACAATGGCGCACCTGCAACACTGCACCCAACTCTTCCGTGAACAGTGCGGCCAGTGGACTGTCTCCGAGACTGCCCAGACGCAGGTCCACCCCCACATGTCCGGCAAACATCATCTCGGCCACCGTGGCCAGCAGGCCGCCATCAGAGCGGTCGTGATAAGCCAGCAGCAGCCTTTCACGGCGTAACGCCTGCAGGGTTTCAAAAAAGTCCTTCATGACCTGCGGATCATCCATATCCGGGGCGTGGTGGCCAACCTGAACATAAACCTGAGCCAAGGCCGAGGCGGCCAGCCGGTTACGGCCCTTGCCCAGGTCCACCAGAATCAGGTCGGTATCGCCCTGATCCGTGCGCAACTGCGGGGTCAGGGTTCTGCGCACATCCTGCACCGGGGCAAAGGCAGAAATAATCAATGACAGGGGAGCGGTCATCTCCCGCGTTTCTTCCCCCTGTTCCCAGACCGTGCGCATCGACAGGGAATCCTTGCCCACCGGAATCGCCAGCCCCAGACGCGGGCATAACTCCTCACCCACCGCCTTCACGGTATCAAACAAGGCCGCATCTTCACCCGGTACCCCGGCTGCCGCCATCCAGTTGGCCGACAGGCGCACATCCGTCAGCCGCGCCACATCGGCCGCCGCGATATTGGTGAGCGCCTCGCCAATGGCCATGCGCCCGGAAGCGGCCGGATGCACCACCGCCACCGGAGTGCGCTCGCCCATGGCCATGGCCTCACCGCTATAACCGACATAATCGGTCGCGGTAACCGCCACATCCGCCACCGGTACCTGCCACGGCCCCACCATCTGGTCACGGGTCACCATACCGGTGATGGTGCGATCACCAATGGTGACCAGAAAAGCCTTGGAGGCCACGGCAGGCAGGCTCAGCACCCGCTGCACCGCGGCCTTGAGGTCAATATCCTCCAGTTCCAGCTCCGGCTTGTGGAAAGTCGCATGACTGGCAGTGCGCAGCATCTTGGGTGGCTTGCCCAGCAGCACGCTCATGGGCAGATTGACCGGGTAATTGTCAAACAGCGAATCCCCGACCAGCAGCTGCCGGTCCACGGTAGCCAGACCCACCACCGCATAGACCGCCCGTTCACGCTCGCACAGGGCACGAAAAGTCTCCAGATGCTCCTCGGCAATGGCAAGTACATAACGCTCCTGAGCTTCATTGCACCAGATTTCCATCGGTGCCATGCCCGGCTCGTCATTCGGTACCGTGCGCAGCTCGATCTTGCCGCCCCGTCCGGCGTCGTGGATGATTTCCGGAATGGCATTGGAAATACCCCCCGCACCCACATCATGAATGGAAAGAATCGGGTTCGCCGGCCCCATGGCCACACAACGGTCGATGACTTCCTGACAACGGCGCTGCATTTCCGGGTTGCCGCGCTGTACCGAGGCAAAATCCAGATTTTCATGGCGGGTACCGGAAGCCATGGAAGAAGCGGCTCCCCCCCCCAGTCCGATCAGCATCGCTGGCCCACCCAGTACTACCAGTGGGGTGCCCTCCGGCAACGGGCGCTTTTCAATATCCGCTTCCCGGATATTGCCAAGGCCCCCGGCAATCATGATCGGCTTGTGGTAGCCACGCAGCTGTTCACCCCGGACACCGGGTGTCTGCATTTCGTAGGTACGGAAGTACCCGGCCAGGTTCGGGCGTCCGAATTCATTGTTGAAAGCTGCCGCCCCAATGGGGCCTTCCAGCATGATGTCCAGCGCTGAAATAATACGCTCCGGCTTGCCGAAATGCTGTTCCCACGGCTGCTCAAAACCCGGAATGCGCAGATTGGATACCGAAAAACCGCACAACCCGGCCTTGGGTTTGGAGCCGGTCCCGGTCGCGCCTTCATCACGGATTTCCCCGCCCGAGCCGGTGGCCGCCCCCGGAAACGGTGCAATGGCCGTCGGGTGGTTATGGGTTTCCACCTTCATCAGGATGTGCACCGGCTCATGGCTGTAGCGGTATTCATGCCCTGGCCCGTTGGGCAGGAAGCGCGTGGCCTCAAAACCTTCGATCACCGAGGCATTGTCCTTGTAAGCCGAGCGGATGCCATCCGGTGCATGGTGATAGGTATTGCGGATCATGCCGAACAGGGATTCAGGCTGCGGCTGGCCGTCAATAACCCAGTCGGCATTGAAAATCTTGTGGCGGCAATGTTCGGAGTTGGCCTGGGCGAACATCATCAGTTCCATATCGGTCGGATTACGCCCCATTTCAGCGTAATTGGCTGCCAGATAATCGATTTCATCCGCCGACAGCGCCAGCCCCCAGTCATTATTGGCCCGTGCCAGCGCTCCGACCGCATCGGTGCTGATATCCAGTTCACGTACCGGACGGGGTTCGGCTTCACTGAACAGGGCAATGGCATCCTGGTAATCCTGCAGCACCACCTCCAGCATGCGGTCATGCAGCAATGGCAGGATACGGGCTTCCTGCTCCGGGGTCAGGGGGGCCTCTGTCTGGATAAAGCAGGCCATGCCACGCTCAACCCGCTCCACCATGGCCAATCCGCAATTGTGCAGAATGTCGGTGGCCTTGCTTGACCAAGGGGAAATGGTACCGGGACGCGGCACCACAAGATACAACGCACCGGCGGGTGTGGCATCGGCCCTGTGCTCACCATAATCCAGCAACCGGGTCAGGCATTCCTGTTCTTCAGGTCCCGGATCACGGGAGCAGCGCACAAAGTGCACATGCTGCGCCACCAGCCCGCTGATACCAGGTACCTGCGTCCTCAGGGCCTCCAGCAATTTGTGACGACGGAACGGAGAAAGGGCAATACTTCCGGGAACAATCAGCATGAGGCAACTCGACAAGCCAGTGGTTCAAAGCTGGTATGATACCGGAACTTGTTCAGCATGGCAGCAGCTGCACCGGCAGAAAGCCGGGGCAAGCCGGTGGGTGCCGTTAGCATTCCGGCAGGCTGATACCGTAAAGCACCAGCAATACACCCGCCAGATGGACCCGGCCGAAAGGCTCACCCGGCAGCAGTACCGCCAGCAGATTGGCCCGACAGCAAACAGCACCCCGCTTTACATTCCCCCCCAGCCCGGCTTAACGTAGTCCGGTTCCAGTGAGAAGGAGAACATCATGTATCTGGGGATTGATCTGGGCACCTCGGGTGTCAAAACCGTGCTGATGGACGATGAGCAGCAGGTCGGTGGCGTGGCGCATGCCAGTCTCACCGTATCGCGTCCGCATCCGGGCTGGTCGGAGCAGAACCCGGCTCACTGGCTCGAAGCCACGGCATCCACCCTGGAGCAGCTGCAACAGCAGCACCCTGCTGAGATGGCTGCCGTGCGCGGTATCGCCCTCTCCGGCCAGATGCACGGAGCCACGCTGCTGGATGCACGGGATCAGGTACTGCGCCCCTGCATGCTCTGGAATGATACCCGCAGTACTGCCGAAGCGGCGGCCCTGAATGCCAACCCCGTCTTTCACCCATTATCCGGCAATAGCGTGTTCCCCGGCTTTACCGCGCCCAAACTGGCTTGGGTACGTGCCCATGAGCCGGCCATTTTCAGCCGTGTGGCCAGGGTACTGCTACCCAAGGACTATGTGCGCCTGTGGCTCACCGGCGAGTATGTTTCCGACCTGTCCGATGCTTCCGGCACTTCCTGGCTGGATGTGGGCCGGCGTCGGTGGTCGGAAACGCTGCTGGATGCCAGCGGCATGACATTGGAACAGATGCCGGAGCTGGTGGAAGGCACTGCAGCAGGCGGCCAGCTGCGGGTAGCACTGGCCGAACGCTTCGGGCTGACCCGCAAGCCGGTGGTTGGCGGCGGGGCCGGTGACAATGCCGCTTCAGCCTGCGGCATGGGCACGGTACAGGCCGGTTCGGCCTTTGTTTCACTCGGCACCTCGGGCGTACTGTTTGCCGCCAACGCCCGCTATCAGCCCAACCCGGCCAGTGCCGTGCATACCTTCTGTCATGCCCTGCCCGCCACCTGGCACCAGATGGGCGTGATCCTTTCTGCTACCGATTCCCTCAACTGGTTCGCCGGTATCACCGGCCAGCCGGCTGCCGAACTCACCGCCGCCCTCGGCGACAGGCCTGAGGCCCCTGCACCGGTGACCTTCCTGCCCTATCTGGCCGGCGAACGCACCCCGCACAATGATGCCGCCATCCGTGGCAGCTTTGTCGGGCTGGCACACGACAGCGACCGGAAAGTACTGACTCAGGCCGTGCTGGAAGGGGTCGCCTTTGCCCTCCGCGACAATCTTGCCGCCCTGAATGCGGCCGGGACCAAGCCGGTACGCGTCACGGCAGTCGGCGGCGGCTCACGCTCACGCTTCTGGCTCCAGGTGCTGGCCAATACCCTGAACCTTCCGGTTGACCTGCCGGCGGAAGGTGATTTCGGTGCGGCGTTCGGTGCGGCACGACTGGGGCTGATTGCCGCCACCGGGGCGGATCCGCTACAGGTCTGCACGGCCCCTGAAACCCGTACCACGCTGGAGCCGGATGCCGCGCTCACGGATGCCTATACCGCAGCCTGGACACGTTACCGCAGGCTTTATCCGGCACTGCGTACCACCTGGTAGCAACCGACAGGAAAGCAGTCAGCGCGGCTGCATGATCCAGGTGCTGATGTCATCCAGCACCCTGTCACCGTCCAGATCGCGCATCAGCATGTGCCAGCCATTCGGATAGCGAATCTGGCGTGTCTTGCCGTTTTTCGGCAGCTGCTCCCACAGCCGGTCCACCGGCGCTTTGGGCACCAGCTGGTCCCTGTCGCCATACAGCAGCAGCACCGGTACCCGGATACCGGAACTGGCGGCAAAGCCCTTGTCCATCAGGTCCACCAATCCGGCCAGGGTATCCATGCGCGTCGTGCGCAGCATCCAGGGGCTGCGCCAGACCTGACGCAGTAACGAGACATTATCCGTGGCCTGCACCAATCCCTCGCCGCTGGGCGACCAGGAAGGAGCTAAAGTTCTGGCCACATCCAGGGTCCAGCGCTGGAAAAGCGGCTGAGAGTCACGCGTCCAGACCGCCGGAGCCACCAGTACCACGGCATCGGCCCGCAGCGCCCCATCACCACCGGCCGCCAGCAGCGCCACCGCCCCGCCCATGGAATGCCCGAGCAGAATCAGCGGCAGGCCGGGTTCCCGCCCCTTGATCAGGATCGCCAGCTCACGGGCATCTGCTGCCATACGTTCGGCGCTGGACCACAAGCCCCGGTAGGGGCTGCGCCCGAAGCCGCGCTGATCCACAGCCCAGACCGTGAAGCCGTGTTTGGCCAGAGTGCGCCCCACGCTGTCAAACGCACCACTGTACTCATTGAAGCCATGCAGCAACAGAATATTGGCACGCGTCCTGCCCGCCGGCTCCCAGCGTGCCATGGCCAGCTTCACCCCGTCACTGGCGCTGAACCAGGGCTCAAACGCCAGTGCAGGACTGGTCGACAACTCACCTGCCGGAAAACGGGCCGCCCCGCACCCGCTCAGGGCAAGGCTGAAAAGGCAGGTCAGCAGCAGGTATGGCGCGAATCTCAGCATGCATGTTTTTCCATCAAACCGGGTAAAAAGCCCGCCAACAAACCCTAGCAGGATGCGCCCCTTTCCGCTACCATTGGTCAAATCTGACTGACTTGTGAAGGATTGGGACAAAAACCATGAAAGCCAAAGACCCGCATCCCGTCGAGGTCCACCTGCGTAACGAAACCGGCTATACCTGTGACATGCGTACCGGTGTACACGAACTGGTTGCGGATGAACCGGTTCCGTTGGGCGGTGAGGATCTGGGTCCCGCCCCCTATCAGTTACTCAAGGCGGCCCTGGGGGCCTGTACCGCCATGACCTTACGCATGTATGCCGATCGTAAAAAGTGGCCGCTGAAAGATGCCCAGATCATTCTGCGCCACAGCCGCGATGCCAACAAACAAAGCTTTTTTGAACGGGATATCCGCCTGATCGGCGACCTGGATGATGAACAGCGCCAGCGCCTGCTGGAGATTGCCGACCGATGTCCGGTGCACAAGACCCTCAGCAGCGGTGCGACCATACTCAGCAAGCTGGTGGATTAAGCGTTACATCCCGACAGGAAATCCGTTCTCCGGATTTCCACATCCCCCGCCTGCCTTCCCGTCTCCCCTGCCTGCCCCTTCGTGACCGAACCGTTTATTTTCCGGAATCAGACCATGCTTCAGATTTATAACAGCCTTGCGAGGCGCAAACAGGAATTTGTCCCCATCACGCCGGGCGAGGTGCGCATGTATGTGTGCGGCATGACCGTGTATGACTTCTGCCATCTGGGCCATGCGCGGGTGATGGTGGTGTTTGACATGGTGTACCGCTACCTGCAGGCCAGCGGTTATCAGGTCACTTACGTGCGCAATATCACCGATATCGACGACAAGATCATCCGCCGCGCCCGGGAAAATCAGGAAACCACAACCGAACTGACCCAGCGTTTCATCCGCGCCATGCACGAGGATGAGGAGGCACTCGGTATCCTGCGCCCGGACGCCGAACCGCGTGCCACCGCCAGTATTGACGGGATGCTGGCCATGATCAGCACCCTGATTGACAACAAGCTGGCCTATGTCGGCAGCAACAACGACGTGTATTACGATGTATCGCGCTTCGGCAGCTACGGCAAGCTCTCGGGCCGCAGGCTGGAAGACCTGCGGGCCGGGGAACGCATCGCCGTGGATGAGGTCAAGGATGATCCGCTGGATTTTGTGCTCTGGAAAGCCGCCAAACCCGGCGAACCCAGCTGGGATTCACCCTGGGGGCCGGGGCGTCCGGGCTGGCATATCGAATGTTCGGCCATGTCACGCACCCTGCTCGGGGATCATTTCGACATTCACGGTGGCGGGCATGACCTGCAGTTTCCGCATCACGAGAATGAAATCGCCCAGAGTGAGGGCTGCATCGGGCATCAGCATGTGAACTACTGGATGCACAATGGCTTTATCCGTATTGATGACGAGAAGATGTCCAAATCCCTGGGCAATTTTTTCACCATCCGTGAGGTGCTGGAGCAGTACCGGGCTGAGGAAATCCGCTATTTCATGCTCAACAGCCACTACCGCAGCCCGCTCAATTACAGTACCGAAACCCTGGATAATGCCCGCAGTTCACTGAAACGCCTGTATACCGCCCTGCGCGGACTGCCGGCGGCAGAAGCCCCACAGGACAGTGATCAGGAGTTCCGCTTCCGCGCCGCCATGGAAGATGACTTCAACACCCCGGAAGCCATGGCGGTCCTGTTCGAGCTGGTGCGCGAGGCCAACCGCCTGCGTCAGGAAGACGGTGTGGAAGCGGCCGCACCCCAGGGTGCCCTGCTCAAACGGTTGGCCAATGTGCTGGGGCTGCTGGAGCGTGATGCGGAGAGCTGGTTTCGGGGTGATGACATGAGTACTGACAATGCTCCGGATGATGCTGCCATTGAAGCACTGGTGCAGGAGCGTTTGGCAGCCCGTGCCAACCGGGACTGGGCCACATCCGACCGCATCCGTGATGAACTCGGGGCCAGTGGTATCGTGCTGGAGGATACCGGCGGGAGCACCAGCTGGCGACGGGGCTGAAAACCGGAACCTGAAAAAGACCGGCCTCAGCCGTTCAGGGCAGCCAGCCGGTCCATGGCCCGGTAGGACAGGGCCTCGGACAGATGACGGGTCCGGATCGGTTCCGACCCGTCCAGATCGGCAATGGTGCGCGCCACCTTGAGAATGCGGTGGTAGGCACGGGCAGAAAGCCTGAACTGCTCCATGGCATGGCTCAGCAGCTTGCGGTCACGCTCGGTCAGCAGGCAGTAACGATCCACCTCTCCGGCCCCGAGTGCACTGTTGGTTTTCTGCTGGCGCTGTACCTGCACGGAGCGGGCCTGCAGCACCCGCTCGCGTACCATGGCACTGCTTTCCCCGCCTTCCAGAGCCTGCAGGTCATCCTGCTTTACCCGTGGCACATCCACCTGCAGGTCGATACGATCCAGAAAAGGCGCAGAAATGCGGGTGCGATGGCGCTTCTGCTGCTCGGGTGTGCATTCGCAGTGATCACGCAGGTCACAGGCTCGTCCCTGCGGGCAGGGATTCATGGCGGCAATGAGCTGGAAACGTGCCGGATAGGTAGCCTGCCGGGCCGCACGTGACAGGGTGATACGCCCGGTTTCCAGCGGTTCACGCAGCACATCCAGTACCTTGCGGTCAAATTCGGTCAGCTCATCCAGAAACAGGATGCCATTGTGGGCCAGCGAAATTTCCCCCGGCCTGACCTGTGCCCCGCCTCCGACCAGGGCGACACCGGACGCTGTGTGATGCGGCTCCCGCACCGGACGCAAACCCCAGTCCTGCATGGCAAAACCCTGATTGCTGACCGAGGCGATGGTCGCAGTTTCCAGTGCCTCGGCTTCATCCAGGTCGGGCAGGATGGTCGCCAACCGTGAGGCAAGCATGGTCTTGCCGGTACCGGGCGGTCCCACCATCAGCAGGTTATGCCCGCCCGCTGCCGCAATCTCCAATGCCCGCCGGGCCGCAAACTGCCCCTTGACCTCACTCAGGTCAACCCGGTACCGGCGTGTTGCTGCCTGTGCTGCCTGATTCCAGCGGGGTAATGGTGTCTCACCCTGCAGGCAGGCCGCCACCGCACGCAAACTCGAAGCCGGATAAACCGGCAATGCCCGGATCAGCCCGGCTTCACCGGCGTTGGCTTCGGCCACCACCAACGCCCGCCCGCTCCGGCTCGTTGCCACTGCACTGGGCAAAACCCCGCGTACTGCACGCAAATCCCCGGCCAGCGACAGCTCGGCCACAAACTCATGCTGCTCCAGGGCATCACGACATAACTGCTCGCTGGCTGCCAGAATCCCAAGCGCAATCGGCAGGTCAAAGCGCCCGCCATCCTTGGGAATGTCTGCCGGGGCCAGATTCACGGTGATGCGCTTGATCGGGAAGGCAAAGCCGGAATTGGTGATTGCCGCCCGCACCCGGTCACGGCTCTCCTTCACCGCCATCTCGGGCAGGCCGACAATGGAAAAGCCCGGCAGACCATTGGCCAGATGGACCTCGACACTGACCAGAGGGGAATCAAGGCCGGTATTGGTACGGCTGAAAACAATCGCCAGACTCATAATGGTTGTTCTCGCTGGTGGATGGCGGTGATACGGTTATTTTTCTCTCAACCCATTCTGCTATCAACCCGGCAGTCACTCAAGCCTGATACGATGGATGGATTTCATGCAAACGCCTGCAGTATTTCCGGCCTCATGACATTTGGTCCCGGATTCCGTTCCGGCTGACCGGTGCACGGATTCTCCGACGTACCTGAATTGCTATAAGTATCGCGTATACACTCTATCTTCATCAGGGCGGCTTATCCATGAACTTCAGAGCAACCAGTCTGACACTGGCTTTTGTGATCGGTATGGTCTTGGGCATCATCTCGCTGGCACTGATCGCCGGTACCTCCACAACCACGCGCAGCGCAACAGCGATTGATCCGCAGATGGTCAAACCCCTGTGGTACCTGCTGGCCAACCTGCTGCTGGCCGGTACGGCGGCGGCCCTTTTTACCCTGCTGGTATCACGGGTCATGCTGCAGGTATTTTCCAGCAAGGACTGATCGCCCCTTTTGCATTCTGCCCCGGTACGCTACCCTGTTTTCATGACCACTTTGTCAACAGGAGAACGGCATGAGTACCCTGGCCCGGCAACTGATTTCACAGCTGCCTAAAACCGAACTGCACCTGCATATTGAAGGGACACTGGAGCCGGAAATGCTGCTGCAGCTGGCACAGCGCAATCAGATCACCCTGCCCCATGCCGATGTTGCGGCGGTCCGGGCAGCTTATGAGTTTGACTGCCTGCAGGATTTTCTCGACCTTTATTACCTCGGCATGTCGGTGCTGGTCCATGAGGCGGATTTTTACGACCTGACCCGGGCCTATCTGGAGCGGGTAGCCGCAGATTCGGTGCGCCATGTGGAAATCTTCTTTGATCCACAGGCCCACATGGAACGCGGGCTGGCCTTCGAAACCGTGCTGGCAGGCATCACCCGCGCCCTGGAGGAAGGCCGGAAGGTTTTCGGTATCAGTTCACGCCTGATCATGTGTTTCCTGCGCCACCTGCCGGAAGAACAGGCTTTTGCCACACTGGAACAGGCCTGCCGCCACAAGGCGCACATTTTCGGGGTCGGACTTGATTCGTCCGAGCGCGGCTTCCCGCCCGCCCGCTTCAGCCGCGTTTATGCCCGGGCACGTCAGGAAGGTTTCGTGCCGGTAGCCCATGCCGGTGAAGAAGGGCCGGCAGCCTATGTGCAGTCGGCCCTGGATGATCTGCAGGTCCGGCGCATTGACCATGGCAACCATGCCCTGGATGATGCGGCCCTGACCGCACGGCTGGTGCAGACACAGATACCGCTGACCATGTGCCCGCTTTCCAACCTGCGTTTGCAGGTCATCAGCGACATGCGCCAGAGTCCGGTGAAACAGGCCCTGGATATGGGGTTGCTGGTCACGGTGAACTCGGACGATCCCGCCTATTTTGGCGGTTATGTAAATGACAATTACCGCGCCATCCATGATGCACTGGGGCTTTCCGAACGCGAGCTGGTGACACTGGCGAAAAACAGCTTTCGGGCGGCTTTTCTAAGTGACAGGGATAAACAGGCCGGGCTGGATGCCGTGGCTGCCTGTGTCGGGAAATCGGGGGGCTGAAAAAAACAGGAAGGGTGACAGCCGCTTGTTATTGGGGTTGTTGGCTGCCACCCGTCGGGGCTTGTTGTTATGCTTGTGACCCGATCATGGGGCTTGTTGTTATGGTTATGGCCCGGTCATTGGGGGTTGTTGTTGTTATTCTGTTTGTTGTTCTGCTTCTGATAACAGGAGGTGCAACTGCTGTGCCAACTTGGTTTATTTAGTATAAATTAAATTTAATTAATTAGAATAAACAACTACTTATATGAAGTTTATAAGCCAGATTTTGAACATGTCAAACTGTCACAATCTGACCCTTCTGTTGTTCATGGCTGACAAAGACGGGCTGACAACAGTGACAAAACACCGGCTCAACGGCTGGCTGTCAGCAGAAACAGCGGGTAGTCACGTCCATGCCGGTACATCGTACTGGCGGTACTGAATGCCACATCACGGAATCCGGCCCGTTCAGCACAGGCACCCAACGCTTCGCGCTCAAAACCGAAATGAAACACCCCGGTATCTTCGCTATGGAATTTGCCATCCTCCTGATCCAGGTCGGCAATGGCAATAAAACCGCCCTGTCTGACCAGCTGATGGAATCGGGCAAACATGGCATCAACATCACGGATATGATGCAGGGTCATGGAGGAAATAATGCCGTCAAAGGTCTGATCCAGGTGCTCCCGAGCCAGGTCCAGCTGCATAATCGCCAGTTCACAGGTCAACTGCGGGCGTTTCTGTTCCAGCTGCGCGATCATGGCGGGCGAAACATCAATCGCGGTGATTTTCCCGACCCGGGGGGCAATGCGCTCCAGCAGCAAACCGGTACCAGCCCCGAAATCCATCAGGTGCATGGACGGGTCCAGTTTCACCTGCCGGGTAATGGTATCGGCAATATTCCCTACATTATCAACACGCTCCCGGCTCTGGTCATACTCATCGGCCTTGGCTGCAAAAAAGTCCCTGCTCATTAATTCCCTACCTCCCGGACCTGGCTGCCTGTTGCAGACAGCTGTCCTGATTGATATCAACCACCATGAACTCTTTGTGATCACGGTCATGATAGTGGTACTGCACCGCGCCCCCCTGATCCAGCACCATGCGCAGGTTCTGAATCCGGCAACTTTGCTGCAGTACCATGGGCTTGAAATGCCGCTCCAGGGAAGCCAGGTCCAGATCAGCCACCCCCTTATTCACCAGCTCGTAGTTGTAATTCAGGGTATTGCCGTCTGCACGGGTATCCACCAGCCGGGTGGCATCATCCACCATCACCGGCAGTTCCTTGTTGAGCATCTCGGCAGTGCGCTGCAATAACGCGGGCAGCGCTGTGCCCGGCGTCACTTTGCAGTAGGAGTGAAGCGGTGATTCCGAGAATTCCTCCATGATCCTGAGCTGGCCGGCCTGATCCGGCTCCAGTACCAGATAAAAACGCTTGTCCGTGAAACACTGGCTGTCACTGTAACGTGAGGCCAGAACTCTGGCTCCCTGCCCCTGCGGCTCGACCCGAATGTCGGAGAATCGGTATGTCTGCCCTTTTTTGCGGGCGAAATCCATATTGTCATTAATCATCTGGCGGTAATCCTTGCCAGCCAGCTCAATCACGTTTTCCTCACCATCCGGCAACCGGCGCATCAAACGGATGCGGGCCTGATCCGAAAACAGGGCGGCCAGTGAAGTATCAAATGCATTGCCAAGGTTTTCATAACGCTGGAAAAACGCCAGATAATCCGCCGATTCGGGTGCCATGGCGGCCTGTTCGGCAGCAGCCTGGACCGCCAACAGAGGCAGACAGCACCCCAGACCCAGAGCCGACAACCAGTTACCTGCTCTCATTCAATCCTCTCCTCTTGTCATTACCGACCGACCCGGATAATCAGCGGTGTCCGCGCAATTCCGCCAGCGCTGTCATGCCTGCCGTCACCCGGGTTCCCGGATTGACCACCGGGGTCACATTATCATCCAGATACACATCAACCACCACACCCGGTCCAACCAGCCCGAAGCGCCCGCCCTGCCGGATACGGGAACCGGCTGAAACCCGATGGGTCTTGAAACGGGGGGGAGCAGCTTCCAGCACATTGATGACACAGGCATCACCTTCATCGGTGCGCACCACAAATCCGAAACTGCGGCTGTCCGTTCCCTCCTTGCCCGGCCACCACATGCCCAGACAACGTCCCTCAGTCGGGCTCAGCAGCACATACTCACCCCGGAGGTACTGGCGCAGGCGGATGCGACAGGCCGGGCCGTCACGCTCATGCCACGGGTCCAGCACACCGGACTCGACCGACTCCACCACACCATCCAGCGGGGCATACAAAGCCAGTGGATCAGCTTCAACCGCACGGATACGGGTACGGCTGATAAACAGCACCAGCACCAACCCGAGCCAGAACGGCATGGCCCAGTACCACCCGGCCAGCACATGAGCAACACCGGCCGGGAGCAGGAAACCCCACAACAACCAGCGCAGCTCATGTGCAAACGGAAAGACCATGACAGTAGTGGTATCCGGACCGGGAAAAGTCGGTCAGTGCCAGTGAATCAGGGACACGGAATCAGTTCCGTGCCTTGTCCACCAGCTTGTTGGCTGCAATCCACGGCATCATGCCACGCAGGCGTTCACCCACCGCCTCGATCTGGTGCTCGGCATTATTGCGACGCCGGGCCGTCATGGACGGGTAACCGAGTGAGCCTTCAATAATGAACTGCTTGGCATAGTCACCGTTCTGGATACGCTTGAGGGCATTGCGCATGGCGGCACGCGACTGCTCATTGATGACTTCCGGGCCGGTGAAATACTCACCAAACTCGGCATTGTTGGAGATCGAGTAATTCATGTTGGCGATACCGCCTTCATACATCAGATCCACGATCAGTTTCAGCTCGTGCAGGCACTCGAAATAGGCCATTTCCGGCGCATATCCCGCTTCCACCAAGGTCTCGAAACCGGCCTTGACCAGCTCCACACAACCGCCACACAGCACCGCCTGCTCACCGAACAGGTCGGTTTCGGTTTCGTCCTTGAAAGTGGTTTCAATAATACCGGTACGACCACCGCCGATGGCAGAAGCGTAGGACATCGCCACTTCACGCGCTTTGCCGGAAGCATCCTGATGAATGGCAATCAGGTCGGGAATACCGCCCCCCCTGACAAACTCGGAACGCACGGTGTGGCCGGGAGCCTTGGGTGCAATCATGATCACATCCAGATCGGCACGTGGAGCCACCTGGTTATAGTGAATGGAGAAACCGTGAGCAAAAGCCAGTGTGGCCCCTTTTTTCAGTTTGGGCTCGACCATCTCGCGGTACAGTGCCCCGTGGATTTCATCCGGTGCCAGAATCATAACCAGATCGGCCGCACCGACCGCATCCGTGACAGCGGCAACCTTGAGGCCGGCTGCTTCGACTTTGGCGGCTGAGGCGGAACCGGGACGCAGGCCCACCGTGACATCCACACCGGAATCCTTCAGGTTGCAGGCATGGGCATGCCCCTGGGAGCCATAGCCTATAATGGCGACTTTTTTGCCCTGGATAATGGAAAGATCGGCATCTTTGTCGTAATACACATTCATGGACATGAATTCAATACCTTGGATTTTGACTGTCAAAAAGGAAGGGCCATTTCCGCTGTGAAAACACCCGTTGCGTTACAGATTCAGGGACGCAGAACCGCGTGCGATTCCCATACTGCCCGAGCGCACCACTTCGATGATGCGCAGCTCGCCCCCGAGCACCTTCAGAAAGGCGTCCAGTTTATCATGACTGCCGGTGGCCTCAACCGTATAGGTCTTCTCGCCCACGTCGATGATGCGGGCGCGGAAAATATCGCTCACATGCTTGACGCGCTCGTGCGCACCGGCTTTCTGGGTGTCAACCTTGACCATCATCATCTCACGCTCGATATGAGGGTATTCATTGAGGTCCATAAGCTTGACCACATCAATAAGCTTGTGCAGCTGCTTCATGATCTGCTCGATGATTTCGTTGCTGCCGGAAGTCACCAGTGTCAGGCGGGACAGGCTGCGGTCCTCGGTCGGGGCCACGGTCAGGGATTCAATATTGTAGCCGCGGGCCGAGAACAGGCCGGCCACCCGTGAAAGTGCCCCGGATTCGTTTTCCATCAGGATGGAAATGACATGTCGTTTTGCCGTACTCATTGCTGTCATACCAGTATCATTTCATTCTGCCCGGCCCCGGCGGGAACCATGGGATAAACATTGCCCTCACGCTTGGTGATGAAGTCCATGAACACCAAGCGGTTCTTCATGGCCATGGCCTCGCGCAGTGCACCCTCCACATCGGCCGGCTTGTCGATGCGCATGCCGACATGGCCATAGGCTTCCGCCAGCTTGACGAAATCCGGCAGCGCCTCCATATAAGACATGGCATAACGCTTCTGGTAGAAAAACTCCTGCCACTGGCGCACCATGCCCAGATAGCCGTTATTGAGGCTGATGATCTTCACCGGCAACTGGTATTGCATGCAGGTACCCAGCTCCTGGATGCACATCTGGATACTGCCATCGCCCGTGATACAGGCCACAGTCTCCTTTGGATGGGCAATCTGCACCCCCATGGCAGCCGGCAGGCCGAAACCCATGGTGCCGAGGCCCCCGGAATTAATCCAGCGGTTGGGTTTGTCGAAGCGGTAGAACTGCGCCGCCCACATCTGATGCTGGCCCACGTCGGAACAGACATAAGCATCCCCGCCGGTAATCTCCCAGAGCTTCTCCACCACATACTGGGCCCGGATACCGGTATCATCCTGCTCATAATGCAGGCAGTCGGTTTTGCGCCATTCGTTGATCTGCTGCCACCAGTCGGCGGTATTGGCCGGATCGGGGCTGGTCCCGCGCTCATCCAGCTCGGCCAGCATGTCAGTCAGCACACCCTTCACATCGCCCACGATCGGTACGTCAACCTTGACATTCTTTGAAATCGAAGCCGGGTCGATATCGACATGAATCACCTTGGCATAGGGGCAGAACTTTTCGATATTGCCGGTTACGCGGTCATCAAAACGCGCCCCGATGGCAATCACCAGATCGGAATTGTGCATGGCATTATTGGCTTCAAACGTGCCATGCATTCCCAGCATGCCGACAAACTGCGGATCGGTGGCCGGATAGCCACCCAGCCCCATCAGGGTATTGGTAATCGGAAAGCCCAGCCTGCGTGTCAGGGTGGTGAGTGCCTCAGCCGCACCGGAAAGAATCACCCCGCCACCGGTATAGAGCATCGGGCGCTGCGCTTCCAGCATCAGGTCGATGGCACGCCGGATCTGACGCCGGTTGCCCTTGACGGTCGGGTTGTAGGAGCGGATGGCGATACTGTCCGGATAGCTGAATTCACAGCGCATCTGGGTAATGTCCTTGGGAATGTCCACCAGCACCGGACCGGGACGACCGGTACTGGCGATATAGAACGCCTTTTTAATGGTCGTCGCCAGATCCCGGATATCCGTCACCAGAAAATTATGTTTCACACACGGACGCGAAATGCCGACGATATCCACTTCCTGGAAGGCATCATTGCCGATCAGGTCACGGTTGACCTGACCGGTGAACACCACCAGCGGTACGGAGTCCATGTAGGCATCAGCAATACCGGTCACGGCATTGGTGGCACCGGGGCCGGAAGTGACCAGCACCACACCCGGCCTGTTGGTTGACTTGGCATAGCCTTCGGCGGCATGCACAGCCCCCTGCTCATGCCTGACCAGAATGTGGTTGAGGTCCTCGGCAGCCTTGTACAAGGCATCATAGATGAAAAGCACCGCACCACCCGGATAACCGAAAATGGTATCAACCCCTTCCGCCTTCAGACACTCAACGAATATCTCGGCACCCGTCAGTTCCACTGTAAACTCCTGATTTGGGATTCATGAAGAAAGGAGACGAATCATAATACGAATCAGCCGGTATTACACCCCGCATTTTGGACCGGGTCAGTCACCGAAGCGCACTACCACACACAATCCCCGCCCGGTACTGCCGGATTCGAAGTGCAGTTGCGCCTGATGCAGCTCGGCAATGCGCCGCACAATGGAAAGCCCCAGCCCGCTGCCGTCGGCCAGGGTATCCGCCGGGCGATAGAAGCGCCGGCCCAGTTTTTCCCGCTCCGCAGCAATCACACCCTGACCATCATCACACACCGAAAGCCGGCTGCCCTGCCCGGGTTCCGTACCGATACGCACCTCCACCAGTGAAGCCCCTTGCGCATGACGCAGGGCATTCTCCAGCAGGTTGCGCACCAGCACCTGCAGCAGGGCCGGCCAGCCCGCCAGCAGCACCGGCTTATCCACCACCAAGGCCAGCTCCACACCCCGCCGCAGCGCCTCCGGTGCCAGTTCCGCCACCACACCGGCTATCAGTTCCCCCAGCTCACAGCGCTCCAGCGCAACCCCGGCCTGACTTTCCAGCCGTGCCAGGGTCAGCAGCTGACCGATCAGGTGAGTGGCCCGCCGGCAGCCATCCAGCGCCTGCTGCAGGGCATGCTTTCGTGCTATCGGGCCGGATACGCCTTGAGCCACCTGCAGCTGGGCCTGAATGGCGGCAATCGGGGTTCTGAGTTCGTGGGCTGCATCGGCGGTAAAACGGCGTTCGTTGTCAATCAGGCGGGCAATGCGTGCAAACAGCTGGTTCAACCGCTGCGTCAAGGGAGCCAGTTCGGCCAGCTGTTGCTCCGGCAGGGCACTGAGGTTGTCGGGACGACGCTGCTGTACCGCCTGTGCCAGTGCTGTCAGCGGGCGCAGGCTCACACTCACCGCCCACCACAGCAGCAGTCCCAGCAGTGGCAGGGTCAGCCCGAGTGGATACAGCAGATGGAGGCTGATGCCGGCAGCCAGGTTGGTGCGCACGCTCAGGGGCTCGGCAACATGAATCAGCAGACGCTCATCCTCATCGCCGTCTTCGCTTGTGGCCCGGGTGGAGTACACGCGCCAGTCGGCTCCATCCACGCGCACACTGCGGAAACCGCCCCGGGCATCCCCCAGCGGCGCCCGTGGCGCATTGGCAGAACGGAACAGCAGGCGGCGACCTTCCCGGCCCCAGACCTGAAACGCGACCCGCTGTTCATAGCGGTTGCCGGGAAAGTGTTCATACTCCAGTTCCAGTTCATCCAGCTCATGGGAGAACTGCGCCACCAGCAGGGTAGCTGCCTGAGCCAGATGGGCATCCAGCAGGGCATCCAGCTCGTACCGGGCATCACGCCAGGTCAGCAGGGCCGCCCCGGCCCAGACCACGGCCACCAGCCCGAGCACCAGTGCCAGCAGCCGGGCCCGCAGCGACCTCACGCCGGTTCCGGACGCGGCAGCAGATAACCCACTCCGCGCACGGTCACAATCAGGCGGGCAAACAGTTTGCGGCGCAGGTGATGCACGTGCACCTCGACGGCATTGCTTTCAATCTCCTCCCCCCAGGCATACAGACGCTCTTCCAGCTGGGTGCGCGACAGCACGCGCCCGGCCTCCAGCATCAGTACCTGTAACAGGGCAAACTCGCGTGCCGACAGGGTGACAGGCTGTCCCTGATAGTGCACCGCATGGGCCGCCGGGTCCAGCCGCACCCCGTGCAGTTCCAGCACCGGGGCCGGCTGTCCCGAGCTGCGCCGGATCAGGGCCCGAAGGCGTGCTGCCAGCTCGCCCATGTCAAACGGCTTGATCAGGTAGTCATCCGCTCCCTGGTCCAGCCCCTGAATCCGGTCCTGTACCGTATCGCGTGCAGTGAGAATCAGCACCGGCAGACGACGCCCGCTCCGGCGCAGGTGGCCAAGGACCTCCAGCCCCGAACGCCCCGGCAGCCCCAGGTCCAGTACCAGAGCCGCATAGGGTTCCAGCGCCAGTGCATGCGAGGCCGCCAGCCCGTCCGATACCCAGTCGACCCCGAATCCGGCCTGTTTCAGGCCGGCCTGCAGGGCATCCCCCAGCAAACGATCATCTTCCACCACCAGCACGCGCATGACTCATCCCTGATCTTGTTCCTGTTTCATCGGTCCCGTTCAGTTGATCAGGCCGGGATATAACCCTGCTCCCAAAAAACCGATCATTACCAGCAGCATTAACACGCCCAGCCAGCGCCATGAATGGCTGATACCCTGCCCGGCTTCACCCTGCTTGTAACCGCTGACCATGGACTTTGGCAGATTTTCGTGGTGCAGGAAACTGCTGGCCACCACTCCGGCAATATGTACCAACACCACCAGCAGCATGATATTGGCCGCCCCCTCATGCAGCTCCTCAAACCACTCCTCCTGATCATGGCCACCGATCTCCAGGTACAGCCCCAGTCCACTGACGGCAATCAGCACTCCCAGCCCCAGCAACAGAAAAACCGCCACACCACCGAGCGGATTATGGCCGACATGATGCTCCGGGGCGGAGCCGGTGAGTGATTTCAGATAAGCCATGATCCGTCCGGGGCTGAACAGGAAGGAGCCGAAGCGGGCATAACGTGTTCCCACCAGTCCCCAGATCAGCCGGAATACCAGCAGGGCGGCGAATACATAGCCCAGGGCCACATGAATGTCACGATAATACTCGCTTTCCGCAGTGAGATAGGCACCGGTAAAGCACAGGGCCAGCCCCCAGTGAAACACCCGTACCGGCAGGTCCCAGACCAGAATGCGTTGGTTCGTCATGGCAGGTGAATGCATGTTTCAGCTCCTTTCAGCGCGGGATACGCACAGTATCTTCATCAAAATCGCCCTGCCCGGCTCCGGTATGACAGGCCATGCAATTCGAAGGGCTGCCAATACCCGGGCGTTTCCAGACAGAACTGCCGATCTCGTCATGCTCCTTGCGGAACCAGCGTGTTTCAGTGATGCGCAGCACCGGTTTGTCGGTGGTGCGACGGCGCTGGCGTCCGGCATAGTGCGCCAGAAACGGCAGAATCCGGTCCACCGTTTCCTGATCCAGACTGGCATCCGAGCCAAAATGCCCGGATAACCCATCCATGAGCACCCGCCAGCTATCCGCCGGCAACAGGCGGGGAGGATAGGCCATGTGGCAACTGCTGCATTCAGCCTTCCAGGCATCAAAAGCAGCCTTGAGTTCAGGCCGGGTCCGGGCGTCAGGCGGCACCATGCCGTTGCGTCCACCCGATTCATCATCATCGGACTCACGCTGTTTATGCTCCCTGCGTGACTCATGCCGCTCATGGTGCGCCCCGTCACGTTGTTCCTGCTCACGGGCTTCACCATACGTATCATATTCGGTCCCGTCATCATCGTCGGCGCCGGCCGGCAGCATCCAGCCCCCCATGACCACCAGCACCAGTACCGTGGCCAGACCGGTCTTCATCCCGATATGTTTATCCATCTTCCGGCTCCTCAAGGCTTGACGGCCATCAAAAAGGTTAAGACATCCCCTTTTTCCAGGGCCGTACATTCGCGCCCCAGCACGTCATTGCAATTGCGCCGGAACCATTTTTCCACTTTCCTGCTGCGGGTAAAGCGTTCCGCATTGGCATTCGGGGACAGTGGATCAATGGATTTGCCGGTTTTGGCATGTTTGCCGGGCTGTATCGGCTGAGTGGTGTGGCAGCTGGAGCAGCTCCAGTCATGCCCGTGGGTACTGTTGAAAAACAGCTCACCCCGTGCAGCGGAAAAACCGCCAAAAGCTCGGTCAGCAGCCCTGGCCCCGGTCTCGAAAGCAGTCAGGAAGTCCTGCGGGGTTTCAGCACGGGCCACGGATGGACCGGCCAATGACAGGCCTGTCAGCAGTACGGCCATGCCGAACGCATGGCATCGAACAGAATTTAACATTCAGGGTCTCCATCTTTATCTGTCTGATGAAAACCCGAGTGTGAATGCCGAATCTTAACAGGCTCTTAAAGGCAGTGAAGCAAAGTGGCAGGTTGATACCCGTATCGGCAGGCAGAAAAAGAAGGCAGGAACACGGGGCACCACACCGCTCCGGAAACCCGGAAAGCGGCAGGCAGGAAACAGGAATGTGGAATACGGTTCAGGCAGTACGTTCTTCAGACATCAGGGGCCAGTGGACCGGTTTGATGGCCACCTCATGATGACGCAGGATAACCGGCAGGGCCTCTTCAGCCGGTGTCACGCGCAGGGCCAGCCAGCCTGACAGGCGCAGACCGCTGAACAGTCCGGCTACTCCGGCCAGTACTGCACCCGCTTCGGCATTCAGGGTCAGCGCCGTAAACAGCTCCTGTCCCAGGATGGCAAACACGATCAGGCTCAACAGTGGCAGCAGATAGGCGAAGGCCGAATACACCACCAAAGTATGGCCCTGCATACCGATCACGACTTCCTCACCGGGCTTGGCATGCAGGGGATTCAGGACTTCAAAGGCCGTCTGGCGGGCCTTGCGCACAGAGGAAAAAGCCGCCTTGTCACTGCAACGGCTGCTGCAGCCGCTGCAGGTGCTTTTCCCCACCGGCTCAACCACGGCATGGCCATGGCGGATACTCAGGATTTTAACTCTTTGCTCAATCATCGAACGCTCCACCTTGTTATTACTATATTTGTGTAGATCAGATTTTGATCCATGTTCGACATTATTGGCCGTCATACCTTAAGCCCTTCTGAATTGACTGCAGGGTGGAAAAAGGCACCTCACCCAGCAGGGTGACATTGTAGCCGTCAAGTTCCGAGGACAGGACATTGGTAGCACCATCATTGTAGGACAGGGCCTCCATACCATCCGCCGGACCGGTCGGTGCAATGAAAACCGAAACGGACACCATGCCGTCATGCAGGACCACCTGATAGGTCCCGGCATAATCCGGCTCGGGTACCACCTTGATAACCCGGAAGCCGGTCGGCAGGTTGTTGAACTGCCAGCCCCTGAGTTCCGCTACCGGAGCCGGTACCCGTTGTCCGCTGGAGCTCATCAGGGCCAGAGCCGGTTCAGGCTCCGCCATCTCAGGCACTGCCCGTGTGGCTGACGCGGCTGCCAGCCGGGTCACCGCCACCGGTGCCTGCGTTACCGTTTCCGGCTTGATGTCCAGCTGCGTAAACATCATCTGCTCCAGCTGCTTCTGTTGCCGGTCCATGAGTGAATAGCGCAACAGCATGCCGGTATCCGGCTCAATGCAGTAGCGGTGCAGGTAGCGCAACTTGTCCTTGGGACGGACTACCACCACCTTGCAGGTATGCCCGGCAACCGTGGCACGTCCGCCGATATCAATGGCATAGGCCTTGTGATCGGGCAGATGCAGGCGATTGAAGTTGACCAGTGAAAAGCTCTCGGGCTGATCCGTGCCCCTGTCACCATCGCGGTTCAGCAGTACAATGCTCTCCGACGCGCCGCCCTGACCGGCCTGATGCTCAATCTGATAAGTCATCAGTTCGTTGTCCCTGGAGTAGACCAGCTGGCCATTGTAATTCAGCCCGGTCACGGCAGTCTGCATCCGGCCCAGCAAATCCTCGGCCTCACCGGCCTGCCCTGTCTGCCAAAGCAGCACCCCCCCCAGGAGCAGCAGGGGTTTGACCCGTTTCATATCAATAATCACGTGAGGCGACAGCCCTGACAGAAGGAACAATAGCGGTTGTGGAAGCATACTTGACATGCTGGGTGACATATTGCCTGAGGATTTCACGGGTTTCTTCATTCAGATGCCCCTGCCTGGGCATCACCGGTGCTGCTGCCAGCCGGGTTGGATCTTCAGCTTCGGTATTACTGGCCACTACTTCAGCCATCCGTTCGGTTGTACCCCTTTGAGCCGGCTGTTCCATCCACATCACGCCGGCGGCAACGGCCAGTACCAGACCGGCTGCCATGCCATAGCGTAACAATGGCCGGGTGTGCCAGGGGGCGGAATCATTGGCAGCCATCGGGCTGTCAAGCACCACGGTTTCATGGTAGGCAGGTTCGGTTTCAATCGCATGCTGAATACCGGCCAGAAAATCCGTTTTCGCCAGCACAACCGTCCGGCGGGCACGCAGGGTTTCCCCGATCAGGGCATAACGTCCCAGTTCCTGTCCCAGTCCCTCATCCCTGCACAGCTCATCCACCAGACGCCTGCGCTCAAACTCCCCGGCCTCATTGTCCAGCAAGGCCGACAAATACTCACTTTGACTCGTTTTCATTACTTTCACCTGTTAACCAGGGCATTCCCCTTTTTTATGCTTTACAGCAGGGGTTTCAGCACCTTGTCGATAGCTTCACGCGCACGGAAAATCCGCGAACGTACCGTCCCGATCGGACAATCCATTGTGACTGCGATTTCTTCGTAGCTCATACCTTCCAGTTCGCGCAAGACAATCGCAGTACGCAAATCGTCCGGCAGTGACTCAATCGCATTGTTCACTACCGCATGAATTTCCTCTGTCAGCAGCTCGTGCTCGGGTGTACCGTTCTCCTTTAGAGCCGAGTCGCCGCCATATTGTTCCGCCTCCTCGGCATCAATGTCGGTGAGTGGTGCACGCCGTCCCTGCGACACCAGGTGATTCTTGGCGGTATTGATGCCGATACGGTAAAGCCAGGTATAAAAGGCTGAATCCCCGCGGAAATTCTTCAATCCCCGGTAAGCCTTGATAAAGGCCTCCTGAGCGACATCCTGGGCCAGGTCATGGTCATGTACATAACGCATGATCAAGTTCAGCACCTTGTGCTGGTATTTCAGCACCAGAATGTCAAAGGCCTTTTTTTCACCTGCCTGGACACGTTTGACCAGTTCCAGGTCCGTTTGGTTCTCGCCCATCCGGGCCATACTCCTTGCAATGAAGTTTTTGAATCAGGTATTCCCGCAACCGGTGTATGCTACAGGGTGTGCGCCAATAATAGAACATGCGCCCAGGCATTTCACAATCACAGGAGCGGATGGAAAATGCATGATGTATTAATCATTGGCAGCGGAGCGGCGGGATTAAGCCTGGCCCTGAGCCTGCCACGAAACTACCGGATTCTGGTACTGAGTAAAAGCGATATTCACGAAGGCAGCACGCTTTATGCCCAGGGGGGGATTTCCGCCGTGCTCGGTCAGCATGACAGTATCGAGGCCCATATCAGCGACACCCTGAATGCCGGGGCCGGACTGTGCGACCCCGAAGCCGTGCGCTTTACGGTGGAAAACGGGGCGACGGCTGTCAACTGGCTGCTGGAATCCGGCGTGAATTTCACCCGTGAAACCGGTGATGGCGCAGCTCCACTGCACCTGACCCGTGAAGGTGGCCACAGCTACCGCCGGATTGCCCATGCCGCTGATGCAACCGGGCGCGAGATTGAAACCACATTGGTTGAGCAGGCCAGAACCTGTTCCAATATCACCCTGCTGGAAAACCACATCGCCATCGACCTGATCACAACCCGCAAACTGGGCCGACAACAGGGCCATGGCAGCAACCGCTGTGTAGGGGCCTATATTCTGGACCGGAACCAGAATCATATCCTGACAATCCGGGCACGCTTCACGGTGCTGGCAACCGGCGGGGCCAGCAAGGCCTATCTTTACACCAGCAACCCGGACGGGGCCAGTGGCGACGGTATCGCCATGGCCTGGCGCGCAGGCTGCCGGGTGGCCAATATGGAATTCATGCAGTTCCACCCCACCTGCCTTTATCATCCGCATGCCAAATCCAGCCTGATTACCGAAGCCGTGCGCGGTGAAGGCGGACACCTGCTGCTGCCGGATGGCGAGCGCTTCATGCCACGCTTTGACCCGCGTGCGGAACTGGCCCCGCGTGATATTGTGGCCCGTGCCATCGACCATGAGATGAAACGCCTGGGGGCGGACTGCCTGTATCTGGACATCAGCCACCGGCCCCGGGACTTCATCCTGGCGCACTTTCCCAATGTCTATGCCACCTGCCTGGAATTTGGCTATGACATGACCAAATCCCCCATTCCCGTGGTTCCGGCGGCACACTATACCTGTGGCGGGGTCATGACCAACCCGCAGGCCCAGACCGATGTTGATGCCCTGTACTGCATCGGGGAAACCGCCTATACCGGCCTGCATGGTGCCAACCGCATGGCCAGCAATTCACTGCTGGAATGCATTGTCTATGGCAAAGCAGCCGCCGAAGACATCATGCGACGTCAGGACGCCCCCTTCCCCGTCATCAGCATCCCGGCCTGGGACGAAAGCCGGGTCACAGACTCGGACGAACATGTAGTGATTACCCACAACTGGGACGAAATCCGGCGTTTCATGTGGGATTACGTCGGCATCGTGCGCACCACCAAGCGCCTGGAACGTGCCCATCACCGCATTGAACTGCTGCTGCGTGAAATTGACGACTACTACGCCAATTTCCGGGTCAGCAGCGACCTGGTGGAATTACGCAACCTCTCGCTGGTGGCCTGGCTGATCATCCGCTCAGCCTTGGCACGCAAGGAAAGCCGCGGGCTGCATTACACCCTGGATTACCCCGAACCCAAACCGGAACTTGCCAAGCCGACCATTATTGATCCACTGAGTCGTTATCTGCCGTATTAATGCAGCCTCCGGCTTCCCGTCCTGTCGTCCGGCTTATGACCCCGGCGTGGTATCACAGACCGGTGGCAGGTTACAGCCACAGGCATCCCGGCGTCCGACCCACTGCCCGTCCTGACAGGACAGGCCCCCGGCAGGGGGTGAAAAGGACGGGCAGGTTCCGGTCGAACGCCCGCACTCAAGCGTACACTCCCCACGCATCAAAGCCCACTCCTCACACACTGTCCCGTTGGGCAGGGTACAGAGTCCGTACTCACCCTTGCCATTCGGCGGGCTGATAATGCGTAATTTCCCACCCTGCCTGATACAGTTGGCAGAGGCCGGATTGGCCATTCCAACAGCCGGTTTATCCGTCCCCGCCTTCGTGGAACCCGCCTTGCCGTTTCCAGCCGGGCCACCGCTGCAGGCACCCAGCAACAGGACCACAAGCAGGCCCGTCAGATACCCTGTCCGCTTTTTTCCGATCATGAGGTCACCATCACACATTAAAACGGAAGTGCACGACATCCCCTTCCTGCAGGCTATAGTCCTTGCCTTCCAGACGCCATTTACCGGCATCCTTGGCGCCCTGTTCACCCCGGCAGGCAATGAAGTCGGCATAGGCGATCACTTCGGCCCGGATAAAGCCGCGCTCAAAATCAGTATGGATCCGTCCGGCCCCCTGCGGAGCGGTAGCCCCCCGGTTCACGGTCCAGGCCCGCACTTCCTTGACGCCGGCAGTAAAAAAAGTCTGCAGGTCCAGCAACTCATAGCCGGCCCGGATCACCCGGTTCAGGCCCGGCTCTTTCAGTCCCATGCTGTCGAGAAATTCGACCTGATCCGCTTCGTCCAGCCGGGACAGCTCCTCCTCCATGGCCGCACACACCGGCACCACCTGAGCCCCCTCACGTTCCGCCAGTGCCAGCACCTGATCGAGATAGGGGTTATCGGTAAAACCGTCTTCATTGACATTGGCAATGAACAGCAGCGGCTTGATGGTAATCAGGTGCAACTCCCGGATGAGCCTGTACTCCTCTTCCCCCATCGTCAGTGAACGGGCCGGATTTCCCTCGGCCAGATGCCCACTCAGACGCTCCACTACAGCCTTCTGGGCCAGTATGGCTTTATCACCGGACTTGGCATTTTTAGTCAGGCGCTGCAGAACACGCTCAACGGCATCAATATCCGCCAATACCAGCTCGGTATTGATGATTTCGATATCATGTGCCGGATCGACCCTGCCTGCCACATGTACAATATCGTCATTCTCGAAACAGCGCACCACCTGGGCAATTGCATCGGTTTCACGGATATGGGCCAGAAACTTGTTACCCAGCCCCTCACCCCTGGAAGCACCGGCCACCAGACCGGCAATATCGACAAACTCCATGGTGGTGGGCAGGACACGTTCAGGCTTTACGATTTCCGCCAGTGCTGCAAGACGCGGATCCGGTACCGGCACAATCCCGACATTCGGCTCAATGGTACAGAACGGGTAATTGGCGGCCTCGATTCCGGCCTTGGTCAGGGCATTAAACAGGGTGGACTTGCCCACATTCGGCAATCCCACAATTCCACACTTGAATCCCATTGGCTGTTACCTTTTACGATGCAATTCATTCATGACTTTCGGCATTTCCCCTGCCACCAGCGGGACAAGCTGATCAGCGGCACGGTCGATGGCCTGCAGGATCGCGATTTCCTCATCCCGTGAAGGCGCAGACAGCACATAATTAACCACGGCATCGCGATCACCCGGATGGCCGATCCCCAATCGCAGACGCCAGTAATCCGGCCCCAGATGGGCATGCAGATCACGCAGCCCGTTATGGCCGCCATGCCCGCCACCCTGCTTGAGCCGCACATCCCCGGCTGCCAGATCCAGCTCATCATGCACAATCAGCACTTCCTGCGGCGGAATACGGAAAAAGTCACACAACTGGCGCACGGACAGGCCACTGCGATTCATGAAAGTCACGGGTTTGAGCAGCCAGACCGGCTCACTCATGATATGGATTCGGCAGGTCTCACCGGAAAAACGCTTTTCAGGGGCAAACCGGCCCTGATGGCGTTTTGCCAGTTCATCCACAAACCAAAACCCGGCATTGTGCCGGGTTCTGTCATATTTTGTGCCGGGATTCCCCAGACCTGCAATCAGACGGATGGAAGTCACTCCTGGAAATCCCGCTCAGACTCAGTGCACGGTGGCAATGGCCTGATTATGATCCTCGCCCAGTGCCAGCTCCGGCAGGCTCACGCCTTCCGGCAGCTTGATGTCGGACAGGTGGATAATCTGACCTTTCTCGACATTGCCCATATCCACCTCGATGTACTCCGGCAGATCCCCCGGCAAACAGGCAACCAGCACATCACTCATGACGTGATCAATGGATCCGCCCTGGGTCTTGACCGCAACCGAATTGGCTTCGTTGATGAAGTGCAGCGGCACATGGACCTGCAGCAGCTCATTTTCTTTCACCCGCTGCAGGTCGGCATGCATGATGAAGGGTCTGGACGGATGGCGCTGCAGGTCACGCAGAATCACACGTTCACGCGTTCCCCCCATCTCCAGCGTGATCAGCTGGGAATAGAATGCCTCTTCCTGCAGGTTGCGCTGCAGCTCGTTGTGCTTCAGGGTCAGGGCCACAGGGTCCTTGCCGGCACCGTACAGAATCGCCGGAACACCGTTGGTGCGACGCAGGCGGCGGCTCGCACCCTTGCCCTGCTGCTCGCGCAGTTCCGCGCTTAACACATATTGCTTGGTCATTATTCACATATCTCCCGATAAAAAATCCCGTCCTTTCCGCGACCAGAACCGACGGGGGTCAAATGTCAGCCTCCTGAAACAGGGAGCTGACGGAATTCTCCTGATTAATGCGCAGGATGGTCTTGGCCAGTATGCCCGCGATCGACAGCTGGCGAATATTAGCACACTCCAGGGCTTTTTCACTCAGCGGTATGGTATCGGTCACCACCACTTCATCCAGCTCGGAGTTCCCGATATTTTCCAGCGCTTTGCCGGAGAAAACCGGGTGGGTGGCATAGGCCGAAACACTGAGGGCACCCTTGGCTTTCAGGGCCGAAGCCGCACTGCACAGGGTACCGCCGGTATCAATGAGGTCATCAATCAGGATGCAGTGCCGTTCCTCCACCGAACCGATGATATTCATCACTTCAGCCTTGTTCGGCTCGGGACGGCGCTTGTCGATAATTGCCATGTCATTGATACCGAGGGCTTTGGCCAGTGCCCGTGCCCGTACCACACCCCCGACATCCGGCGATACCACCACCAGATTATCGAGTTTGCGTGCAAGAATATCGGCATACAGCACACCGGATGCATAGATATTATCCACCGGCATATCGAAAAAGCCTTGGACCTGCTCGGCATGCAGGTCAATGGTCAGCACCCGGTCAACATGGGCAGCCGCTACCAGGTCGGCCACCAGTTTGGCGGTAATGGGTACGCGCCGGGAGCGTACACGCCGATCCTGACGTGCATAACCATAATAGGGGATGACCGCCGTGATGCGCCCGGCTGAGGCCCGATACAGTGCGTCCGAAATGGTCAACAACTCCATCAGGTTTTCACTGGCCGGCGGGCAGGTGGACTGGACAATGAACACGTCACGACCACGCACATTCTCAAGAATCTCGACATGCGCTTCACCATCGCTGAAGCGTTCTGCCTTGAGTTTTCCGAGGGGAATGCCAAGATGGTCGACGATCATTCCAGCGAGTTCAGGGGTTGCATTACCTGCAAACACCATCATTCTGTCGTCAGACATGAGTAGCTCTCATGGAAGGATGGCTGGGTCGGTAGGGATCGAACCTACGAATGCTGGAATCAAAATCCAGTGCCTTACCACTTGGCGACGACCCAACTGAATTAAACTGTTTCAGACACTGAAACCGGTTTGCCGGTACAAAGGTGACACATTCATGCCTTTGGCCACAAACCCGAACCACTGCCGGGGTAATGTCAGGAACACTGCGTCAGCTTGTGCTTTGGTTTCAAAGCCGGCAAACAGACAACCCCCTGAACCTGTCATTTTTGCTTGCGCAAAACCAGAAAGCCAGTCTAGTGCATGACCGACTTCCGGATATTCCACCCTGACGATGCTTTCAAACACATTGTGTGTGGCCCCGCTCAGGAAGGTCGCCATTGTGATGGGTTGGCAGTTACGTGTCAAGCCTTGGTGCCGAAAAAGTTCCGGAGTGGAAACATGGACCGACGGACAGATCACCAGATACCACGGACAGGGAATTTCCACCGCAGTCAGCTGCTCACCGATCCCTTCCGCCCAGGCTGCCCGACCCTGCACAAATACCGGTACATCAGCCCCGAGCTTCAGTCCCAGGGCTGCCAGTTCACCGGTCTCCAGCCCAAGCCCCCAAAGCCGGTTCAGCCCCACCAGCACGGTTGCGGCATCCGAGCTGCCCCCCCCCAGCCCTCCCCCGGCAGGCAGGCACTTTTCCACCGTGATGTCGGCTCCCTGCCCGGTTCCGGCAGCCTGCTGCAACAACCTGGCAGCCCTGACCACCAGATCGTCTTCTGCCGGGACTGAGGCCATACCGGTCACACGCCGGATCAGGCCATCGGAACGCGATGCCAGATGAATGGTGTCACCAAAATCCAGAAACTGGAACAGGGTCTGTAACAGGTGATAGCCGTCGGCCCGCCGCCCGGTAATGTGCAGGAACAGATTGAGCTTGGCCGGTGCCGGCAGGGACAGCGGTGTCAGAAGCTGGTCTTCCATTCTTTGGCCACCACCCTGGCCTTGACCTGCTCGGCGGCACGCTCCAGCTGGATACGCCCCGGCAGGGCAAAGGTGTCATCCCCCTTGTAGGCAGAATAGCTGATCACCCAGCCATCCTGGACCAGTTGCTCCGGACGCCCCAGGTTATCGAGCCTGACACTGGTGACAGCCTTGCCCGGCTCCGGCACGGCCCGGACCCAGTAACGCATGTTTTTGAGCGGGAACCGGAGTTTGAGCTGGCGCTGCAACAGGCGCTCGGCGTCACTATCCTGATACAGCTTGCCATCGGCAGCCTTGAGGGTGACTTTTGAACCCTGCTGCTGGATATGGGCCATCAGGGCACCGGTCAGCGGGTTGTTGATGTCCATCCGGTATTCGCCGTTACCCTGCTGCTCCCAGTTCATGCCGAAAGACCAGCTCTGCTGGCGGATGCTCAGACCCACCCGACCATCCAGGGTCCACTGGCGCATGGCCGCCAGACGCTGCTGACGCTGGCCCCACTGCTGTTCGGGCGTGGCGCCGGCCACCGGCCGGGCCGGAGTGGCCGGTGCACGGGACTGGGTGGCACAGCCGGCTGTACTGAGGAGACACAGCAGCAAAATGCCGTTTCTTGTCATGGAAAACATGCAATTCCTTCCATCAGAAAAGCAGCCCGTCGAGCGGGCTGCAGATTACGTATGATATGCCCCGAAACGGGCAATTAGTTGAATTAGTTGGCCTTGCCGGTCATATCCATATCAGCCAGCTTGCTCCTGACTTCCACCAGCATTTTATCATCCGGATGTCTGGCCAACATCTCAGTGAGTATTTTTTGTGCCTCTTCCGGCTTTCCATTTCGGGACAGCACTTCCACCAGATGGCTGGCGATTTCCGGATCACGCATTTTTTCAAATGCCTGACGCAGGTACTTTTCCGCCCCGGCCAGATCACCCTGCTTGAACAGAACCCAGCCCATGCTGTCCAGAATCGCGGGACTCTCAGGTTGCAGTTCCAGCGCCTTCCCGATCAGCTCCAGCGCTTCATCATAACGCCCGGTACTGATGGTCAGCATATATCCCAGAGCATTGAGGGCATCCGCATCAGCCGGGTCATCCCGGATCAGCTCACCCAGATCCGCCTCGGCCTGCTCCACCTTGCCCATGCGGTCATAGGACAGTGAACGGGCGTACAGCACATCCCGTCGACTGCTGCCGAAAGCGGCGGCTTGGGTATAGGCATCAACGGCTTCCTGATACTTGCCGGCATCGTGCAGCAGCTGGCCTTCAGCCATCAGCAGCATCACCTTGCGCCCGTCAATGCTGGCCTCCTTCATCTGTGCCGCCAACCACTCACGGGCAGCATCCAGCCCCTTTTCCTGCTGGATCAGGGCACTGACCCGGCCAATGGCTTCGCGGGCGAAGTCACCATTGACAGCATCCTCATAGGCTTTGAGGGCATCGTCATAACGCTTCTGCCCCTCATAAATCTGCCCCAGAAAATAACTGGCTTCATATTTGCGCCCCGGTACCTCCAGCAGCTTCTGCATCAGCGGCTCGGCAAATGCGAACTCCTCCTGCTCCAGGTACAGAAGCCCCAGCGTATAGAGAATATCGGTATTGTCCGGCTGACTCTTGTAAAGCTGCATGAACAGCGGACGGGCCTCATCACGGCGATCAGCCATGATCAGCATGCGCCCGAACTCCAGCTTCAGGTTGGTATCATCGGTTTCCTTGATCACCGGCTCCAGCACGGCAATGGCCTCATCCGGGCGCTTGAGGGCAATCAGGGCCTTGGCCTCTACCCGCAGGGCCTGCTCCTTCTGGGCCTTGTCTCCCCCGGCAACCGCCAGTTTGCCGGCCTCCAGCGCCTGCTCGGGACGATCGGCATTCAATGCCATGCTCGCCACCACCAGCTGTACCCGGGCCGAATTGTCTACCTTGCCGGCATAACGCCGGAAAACCTCATAGGTATCCGCAGCCCCCGCTTCCAGTGCCAGCAGCGACACCACATACTCAAACCCGTGCCCGTCCTTCTTTTCCATGTAATCCCGGACCCAGACCACATCGTCCACCGCCTCGTCATACTGCTTCAGGCGGGTACGCAGCAGGATACGGTACTGGCGTGCATCGACTGACTCCGGCTCCAGCCGGCTCCAGCGCTCCAGTAGTTCACCGGCCAGATCGGTATTCTCGGACTGCAGGGCCAGTTCCGCTGCCCGGCGCACCAGTTCCGGGTCCCGGCTTTCGGAAGCCGCGGCGGCATAATGCTCGGCAGCCTGCTCCAGCTGGCCGTTGCGTACCAGCATCTCGGCCAGCATCACGTTATACATCTGATAACTCTGCTCGGAGGCAAAGGCACTGCTGTTGATGGCAGTTGATGTGCCCTGCTCAGTCTCAGCCAGTGCCGGGCCACCCACGGCACAACCGGCAAAAAGAAGAGCCAAGGAGATACCGGCCAGCGGACGGGAAGACAGCTTCTGTGACATTTTATTCTCCGGTATCCCCAGGATACCTTTAACGGTGAGATCAATACCCGAATGAGGTATTTTCACTGATTAGCCTTAATTAGCCTTGTAATCCTGTATAACGTATCAGAAAATTTGCGGTTCTTAAAATGATTTGTACGGTTGGTAAACGCTTCCCGGATGTCCATCTTTGTCGTTGGTATAAACCACAAAACAGCACCCGTCGCCATACGGGAGCAGGTTGCCTTCCCGGCAGAACAGCTGGATGAAGCCTTGGCAGCCCTGAAGGCCATAACGCATGGCACTCAGGAAAACCTCATCCTGTCGACCTGCAACCGTACCGAGCTTTATGCTGCCGGTACCGATGCCCGCACCCCGCAACAGCTGGCACACTGGCTGGCTGATTTCCATGCCCTGCCACCCGGGCAGCTGGAACCGCACCTGTTCGTACACCAGCAGCAGGATGCCGTGCGTCATGCGCTGCGGGTGGCCTGCGGGCTGGACTCCCTGGTGCTGGGTGAGCCCCAGATACTGGGACAGCTGAAAACCGCCCTGCAGGAGGCCACCCGTCTGGGAAACACCGGCCAGAATCTCAACCGCCTGATGCAGCATGCCTTCACAACGGCAAAGAAAATACGCACCGAAACCCGCATCGGAGCCAATCCGGTTTCCGTGGCTTTTGCCGCCGTCAGTCTGGCACGCCGCATTTTCAGCGACCTTGGCGAACAGACGGCACTGCTGGTGGGGGCCGGTGAAACCATGGAGCTGGTCGGCCGGCACCTGAGCGGGCAGCACATCGGCCACATCATTATCGCCAACCGCAGCCTCGAACGTGCCCGGACACTGGCCGGCAGCCTGAACGGAACGGCCATTTCCCTGCCCGACATTGGCGAACACCTGCATCAGGCCGATGTGATTATCTCCTCCACGGCCTCTCCGCTGCCGGTGATTGGCAAGGGTATGGTGGAACGCGCCCTCAAGCGGCGCAAACACCGCCCCGTATTCATGGTCGATATTGCCGTTCCACGCGACATCGAGCCGGAAGTGGGGCAGCTGGATGATGTCTACCTTTACACGGTGGATGACCTGCAATCGGTAATCGAGGAAAACCTGCGCTCCCGCCAGGCTGCTGCCGAGCAGGCCGAAACCATGGTCAGCAATGAAGTGCAGCACTTTATGGGCTGGCTGCGTGCCCAGGAGCAGATGGAAGTGATTCGCGAGTTTCGTCACCAGGTCAGCCACACCCGTGATGACGTGCTGGAAAAAGCCCGACGCATGCTGGAAACCAAAGGTGCAGATGAAGCCCTCAACTTTCTGGCTCACACCCTTACCAACAAACTGGCCCACGCCCCGACCCGGGCCATGAATCAGGCCGCCCACCAAGGCGATACCCACCTGCTGGAGCAGGCCAGAATCCTTTTCAACCTCAAGGCCGACCCGAACCCGTGAAAGCGTCCATTCTTCAGAAACTGGAGCAGCTGCATGAGCGCTACCAGGAAGTTGCAGCCCTGCTGAGTGAAGCCGGTGTCATTGCCGACCAGGAACAGTTCCGCAGGCTCTCGATCGAATACAGCCAGCTGGAGCCGGTGGCCAGAGAGTTCGAGGATTACCGCCAGACTCGGGATGATCTGGAAACTGCCCGCGAGCTGCTGGCCGACCCGGAAATGCGCACCATGGCCGAAGAAGAGCTGGCATCGGCACGTACCCGACTGCAGGAGCAGGAATTGGCACTGCAGAAAGCCCTGCTGCCCCGTGACCCGCACGATGACAGCAATGTATTTCTGGAAATCCGGGCCGGAACCGGTGGCGACGAAGCCGCCATTTTTGCCGGTGACCTGTTCCGCATGTACGCCCGTTACGCCGAACGCAAACGCTGGCAGGTGGAAATCATCAGCCAGAATGCGGGTGAACATGGCGGCTACCGCGAGATTATCGCCAATGTTTCCGGCACCGATGTCTATGCCCGGCTCAAGTTTGAATCCGGTGCCCACCGGGTTCAGCGTGTGCCCGAAACCGAATCCCAGGGACGCATCCACACGTCTGCCGCCACAGTCGCGATCATGCCGGAAGTCAGGGAAGTCGAAGCCGAAGCCATCAATCCTGCCGACCTGCGCATTGACACCTTCCGGGCATCCGGGGCCGGTGGGCAGCACATCAACAAGACCGACTCGGCCATCCGCATTACCCACCTGCCCAGCGGCATTGTGGTGGAATGCCAGGACGAGCGCTCCCAGCACAAAAACCGTGCCCGTGCCATGGCCCTGCTGCAGTCACGCCTGTTTGAAATCAAGCGCCAGCAGCAGGCCGATGAGCAGGCAGAAACCCGGCGCAATCTGGTCGGCAGCGGTGACCGCTCCGAGCGCATCCGTACCTACAATTTCCCGCAGGGGCGTCTGACCGATCACCGGATCAACCTGACCCTGTACCGGCTGGATGAAGTGGTTGAAGGCGACCTTGATCCGGTCATTGAGCCGCTGGTGAACGAATATCAGGCCGATCAGCTGAACGCACTGGCCGATGAGTGAAGCATCGATCCGGCAGCTGATCCGTGATGCCGGCACCGAACTGGCTGCCATCACGGATGTGCCACGGCTGGAAGCCGAACTGTTGCTGGCCCACTGCCTCAAAAAACCGCGCAGTTACCTGTATGCCTGGCCGGAGCGGACGCCTGAAGCCGGGCAGATACAGCAGTTTCAGGCACAGGTCAAAGCAAGGCGACTGGGTCAGCCGGTTGCCTATCTGCTGGGTGAACGTGAATTCATGAGCCTGTGCTTTCAGGTCTCACCGGCAACACTGATCCCGCGTCCGGAAACCGAGCTGCTGGTGGAGCAGTCCCTGCTCCGGCTGCCGGAACAGGAAGCCGTGAAGGTACTGGAGCTGGGCACCGGAAGTGGTGCCATCGCGCTGGCCATGGCACATGCCCGGCCCGATGTGCTGATTACCGCCACCGACATTTCTGTCAGTGCACTGGATATGGCACAACGGAATGCCGGGCTGCTGGGCACAAGCAATGTGCGGTTTCTGCACTCGGACTGGTTTTCAGCCCTGCTCCCCGGTGCACGCTTTGCGCTGATAGTCTCCAACCCGCCTTATATTGCTGACCATGACCCGCATCTGGAGCAAGGGGATTTATGCTTTGAACCACGCACGGCACTGGTTTCCGGGACAGATGGCCTGGATGCCATCCGCACCATCGTCAGCCAGGCCGGGCAATACCTTACACCGGGAGGGTGGCTGCTTTTCGAGCATGGCGCAAGTCAGGGAGCCGCCTGCTGCAAGCTGTTGCAACAGGCCGGCTTCCGGCAGGTTGACTGCATCAGTGATGCTGCCGGGCTGGATCGAATCAGCCTGGGCCAGCACTTCCCTGAGACGGACCTGAGTACAACACCCCGTTAGTTCCCGACAGGGGTGGTCGTTGTGGTTGCCTCTTCAGCCGTATTGTCATTCTTCCAGAATATCCTGGGCAGCAGGCGGGTCAGGTCCACCATCTCGCCATAACCACCACTGCCATCCGGTGTGGTATTGTTGCTGTCCAGCAGCGGCAGGTCATTCTTGCCCACCCGGACCGTAACGGTCTGGTAGCAGTCACCTGCAGTACACTCACCGCCATCCTCAGCCTTTGGCGCACCAAAGATCACCTGTGGCATGTCCAGCAGCTCATTCGATCCGGCGTTGACGAAATCATCCTTGCTCTCGTTATCATCCCGATCCAGGTTGGCCACCGGTGCACCGGTCATGATATCAAGCACATAGGCGCGTGATATATTGGTGGCAGGCTGGCAGGCATCCACCAGACTCTGATTCCCGTTTTCATCGGTACGGGAGAAAGTGGTGAAGATAACCTTGTCCAGAAAGGTCAGGGCCGGAGCCAGCACCTTCTCGGCATAACGGGCGGTAAAGGGGTAATACCAGCCTTTTTTATCTTCATACTCCAGAAAATTCTTTTCATCTTCCAGCATCTGATCGCGCTCCACCAGCGCACTGTCAGTAATCGGATAATAGGAATCATCAGCCGGTGCTGCAGTGTAAACGTATTTGTCACGCAGGACATAGAAGCGATCCTCGGTGTCGGCACTCAGCGGGTGAGTCCGATAGCCGCTGCCCAGTGCCACTGTCAGCAGAGGCTCTCCTTTTTCCAGCCGCAAAGCCACATCCGGTTCATAGAAGAACATACGGTTATCGGGATTCATGTCACCACCGCCCAGCGCGGCCAGTTTGGTCAGACGAGCCTTGCTGTAGTCATAGGTCCCGTTCTCGCCCTGCTCGATTTCCATATCCACACGCCAGACATTGCCACCGGTATCAGCAAAGTACAGGCGATCCAATGATCCATTATTATCCATGTCCAGAATGCGGATATCGCCCGGAATGCTGTCCTTCAACTGGCTGGCACCGCTGAGGACACCCCCGTTGGAACCCGCATGCTTGATCGACCAGACCAGGGTTCCGGTTTCGGCATCCACCATATAGACATCATGCCCCAGCGTATCTGCCGGACGGTTACTGCCGATGCCCAGGCCAAGACCATTATTGCCAATCAGTGCATCCTTGACCGGATCATAGCCGCCACCGAATACCATGACATACTTGAGCTCACCACTGTTGCCGGTTGTACTCTTGAGGCGGATACGCGCCAGCGTCGGCCTGGACCAGGTTTCACCCAGAGTGGCAAAAGCGCTTATTGAGGGATCAACGCGCCACTTCAGCAGGGGTTTACTGTCCGGATCGGTAATATCCAGTGCATAATACATGCGCCCGCCACGACGCAGACCGAAATACAGGTACACCTTGTCATCACCATCGATCTGACCGTTGTTGTTTTCGTCCTGACGCCAGACCGACAACGGGCCGTCAATACCGTAGATATGATGACGAGAATCTTCATTGCGGAAAAAGGCATCCTGGTTTTTCAGCAGCGGACTGGGCATGAAAGCCCATTTTTCAGCCCCGGTATCAGCATCAATGGCATGCAGAAAGCCTTCATTGGTCGCCGAAAAAACAACCGTGCTGGAGCCATAGTCAACCACCACCGGCTTGCTGTTGAGCATGTCGCCCATATGGTTGCGTGCCACCCCGCCGGTACCGGCTACACCATCCTTGTAGCCCCGGACAAAGTTCAGCAGGGTGGTGCGGTAAGTGTCGGAAACCGGCTCCCCCGGACAGGTAGTGACTTCGGCAATATTGACACAGCCGGCCAGGGTATCCGGGTCACCGAATACCTTCACCTTGGTCCCGTCACAGTCAGTGTAATTCCCCAGACAGCTCATGCCGGTCGGGCCGGCATCACCATTCAGCTCAACCAGACGGCTTTTGGTCCGCCGGGTATCCGATGTCAGCATGGCGGTGGTGATAGCGTCATTATCGGCACTGATGGCAACCAGTGCCGCGCCGACATCCGTCCAGAGCTTGCGCACATCAGGAGACGGTAACTTGCTCGCCGCCCCGCCGATCGTCACATCACTGCCATGAGCCTGTGATGACCACATGTCCTTTGCCTGAGGCAGGAAACGACTGTTGGCATCCAGAGCCGGATTTCCGGAAGCATCCACAATCTGGCCGTTGCTCAGCGTGAACTTGCGCAGATTACCCGGCCATTGTGGCGTGGTCTTGCTGTCAAATACCGGAACATAAACACTGCTGCCATGTGACAGCACACTGTTTTCATCAATGGCATAACTGGGTGAGGCAAAAGAGTAGGAATTTTTCCGCACCGAGTTCAATACATTACTGAATGCTTTGGACAACTCATCAGCATTATTGGCCGAGAAAGCACCATCTTCTGCCGTCGCCAGTGAATTGAGATACGTGGTTCCCCCCGGATCATCCGTCAGGGCGTAGGCAACGGTATACGTCATGACATTCTGGGTGCCCGGCAGGTCGGGAGCCTGATCGGTATCCGCCAGAAAACGGGTCAGTTCAGGGCCACAGGTACCGCTGGCAAACCCCTGGGGCGAGTCCTGGCAACTGCCGAGAAGCTGGGTCAGGTTCACGGGCAGGTCCGCCGACGTAATGTCCGGTTTCATGATGATGGAAGTGGATGAAGACAGTGGCGCATCAGGATTCACCACCTCGGGATACCGACCAATGCCGTCAGCGATGTAGCCTGTCCGATAAGGGTACTCCGGCCGACCATCCGACATCACTACCAGATAATTGGCCTGACAGCTGTACTCAATCGGGGAGGTATAAGTCATGTCGCCCTGATAACCCTCCGGACACAGGGTATGGGAACAGAAAGTCAGCTCACTGGTACAATTGAAATTGTTGTCCTCGCAACAGGGCGTCAGTCCCGGCAAACCGGTCACGGGGTTCAGGGGGCACTGGTTCTGCTGGGCCGGATCACGGATCCAGTTGCAGCAGCCACCTTGAACCACCGTCGTGCAGCTGGACGGGTCTTCGGTACCATTGCACTCTCCCCAGCTCTGTCCACACTGTTTCACGACCGGATTGGTACAGGCATCCAGTCCTCCGGTATAGGTACTGGGATGAGCAGCCGCAGCAAAGCTGGGTGGCAGCTGGCCCCAGAACACCGGCTCACCACGAAAGTAGCGCATGGCCTCAAACAGCGAATCCACAATCGGGGTGGCACCATCTGCCGTCCAGCCGTCAACGATGTCGGCCAGAAATGTCCGGACCGGTGTCTGGACTGCCGGGTCCGGCAGATTGTCGGTAACACCGTTGACAACATCATGGGCATCAAGATCGATCTGGGTTGTCGGGAAATTCACTCCCTTGATAAAGCTCCAGTTGCTGTTGAAGGCTTTATAATCCTTGCTCCAGTTCGAATTGGCATAATGCATCAAACCGATATTCATATCCGGTGATGCATCCTCCATCACCTGCCTGAAAGTCTCTTTCAGCACATCCATACGGGTCTGACCGCTGCCATCCGAAAGGATATCATTCATGCTGCCGGAGGAGTCCATCAGGAACAGGACATTGGGATTGACACTGCTGGCCTCGTTCTGGAAAAAGATTTCGGTTTCATCTGCCTGTACGGGTGCCATCACCAATATCAGCAAGCTGGCCAGCCAGCGCCAAAGCAGCGGTTTCAGGAATTCCGGCAAGGTGTTCATTAGCATGCTTCCTCTTGTTATATTCTGCAACAGCCCGATTCCGGACTCAGTTCCAGCAATCCGTACCGCTGGCTGCCCTGCGCCCCATGTGGTCCAGCGTGAACTGACTGCATTCGGCATCACCGGTCTGGCTCCCGCCTGTTCTGGGCTCGGCTTTTACGGTAAATCCGCTACAGGCATCGGCAGCCGTTCCACCACACCCGCCCGGTGTCACTCCGGAAAGGCTCAGCTCATACTCCCGCTCCGGGCTGTCAAGCTTGCCACCACTGGCGGCATACCCCAACTGGGCCAGGGTGCTGGCATAACTGTAATTCCGGGTATAGTAACTTTCCTGGCGCTGGGCCAGCTGCTGCAGGCCGATCTTGGCATCAGAGCGTTTGCCCTTTCTGACTTGCTGCACATAGCTTGGATAGGCAATCGAAGCCAGAATGGCCACAATCACCACCACAATCATCAGCTCTATCAGGGAAAACCCCGCATGCCTTCTTTCTGTCATTTTTGTTGTCATGTTGATACCGTATTATGACCTGAAAGACCTGCCTGAGCAGGCCACCCTGCCCCTCAGACAGGTATGTCCCTGCTATTGCTCCGAGAGTGAATCTCCCTGAGCAGGGACATATTTGATTACACCTACTGTATGCCTTGCACGTGTCCCCTGCAGGCTGGCTTTGGAAGTCACGGCAAACTGGCGGCAATCAAAACTGCCGGTTTTGGGCAGCTGGGAAACAGACATGGCAAACCCTTCCTGACCCGAGCACATGGACGTTCCTTTCATCAATACCTCGCCGATCGCACTGACCTGACTCCCTTCAATCCGATAATGGTACTGATGTTTGTAAGGCACACCGCCGGACGCTTCCTCGATACTGTTCATTTCAATAATGTCCTCCAGCGCAGACTCGGACCCCTGATAGGTCATTACCCGCAACAGGCTGTTGTTGGTAATGCGGGTATCCGTGATTCCCATACGGGCCGCTGCCACCCCGATGATGGTCAGGGTCAAAAGAATAATCAGCCCCCACAACAGGATGGACCCCTGCTGCCGACTGGCCATGCCTTGCCTGCCTGTTACCATTGTGCTCATTTAAACCGTCTCCATCATTAATCGCTTGCAACCCGGCGGGCGACATTGCGCAACCGGATGGTCGTGGTATAGACCGCACGCTTGTAGCGATCCGGCCCGACCGCTATGGTCTGGTCCAGTAACTGGTAGGAGGTTGACTGACTGTCGGGATAGACCGGCTCGATAGAGCGCATCAACAGGGCGACCTGTACACTCAGTATCCGGTTCCAGGCGTTGCCGGCCTGTACCTGGGTTGCGGTCCAGTAATTGTCGGCAGCCAGATCACCATTCATGTCCACACCATAGCGGAACTGGATATTCTCCACCCCCTGCGCCCAAGGCTGGCGACCGGTCACGTTTGAGCCGCCACACTGCAAAGCCGGAACCTTGTATCCCACGGCATTACGGAAGTTGTCGGGATCAACCCGGAACGCGTTGTAAACCTGCCCGAAATCACGGCTGGGCGTCTTGTCCGGCATGCAGTCGGCATTCAGCCTCGACCCGCTGCAGTCGATAGACAACCCCTCGTCAGCCAGATACGACACACCGATGGTATCCCCGCCATTACCCGGGGTGCCATCTGCCGCACTGTTGATAATGTTGGGATTTCTGGGATTCTGGGTGCTGCCACAGGTTTTCTGGGTGACAGTGGCTCCGGATGGCAGGATGTAATTCTGGACCTGCATGCCTGAACTCCCGGCATAACCGGCATGTTCGATATGCTCGGTCAGTACCCGCAGGGCCATGCGGGCATTTTCATCCAGTTCGGAAATCTGGTCCCGGGTGGCATAACTCTGCTTGCTGCCCAGATAGACAGTTCCCACCCCGGCCACAATGAACAGACCCAGCATCATGGCAAGCATCAGCTCCAGCAGGGTCATACCGGATTGTTTCTGCCGGTCGGGCATTCCTGTTCTGGTCATGATCGTCACTCCTTACAGTACTGCCTGCAACAGAACTTCCATCGGCTCACGGTCATCGTCCAGCGTATCCGCCACCTGACGATCACCCAGCCGCTCGATCCACTCCAGCCGGATCTGCACACCGGTATCGCAGCTTACCGGACAGGACACCGTCAGGACACCACCCGGCAGCAGTGCGCTGATACCGCTGTTCTGGACGCTGCCACCGGCACCGGCAGCACCGATATTTCCACACTGCACCGTATAAAGGTCATACGCAGCCAGCTGTGTATCGGTGCAATTACCGCTACCATCACAAGCAGTGGGTGGATTACTGCAGTTGGTATTGACACCGGCATAATCACCGCGGCGGGCAGCATCACGGTTGCTGCGCATGCGTTCCAGCAGCTCGTACACCTGGAAGGAGGCCTGCTGGCGACTGGAAGCATTCTGGGTATTCTTGAGAGTGGACACCTGTAAACCTGCCAGCCCCAATAATCCGACCGACAGGATCAGGGCAGCGGCCAGTACCTCAATCAGGTTGAAACCACGTTGTCTGTGCAAGATTTTATTTTTCATCATTATTATTGGCTGCTGGACAGGAACTAACGTAACACATAACAGTATCACAATGCATCCATCAATTTTATTTATAATTATGGACAAACCGGCACATTTACCGCATGAACGGTAAATTGCCTGATTCTTTTGCTACTCAGTGCAGACGACGGGACTGATAAGGATCAAGCCGGTTCGGCACGCCCAGCAAACGCAGCACTTTTTCCAGTTCCCTGCCGGTTTCGCCAAACTCGATACGTGACAATATCAGCTCCTCAAGAATCCTGCGGGCAGGGCTGACCTGTCCGGGATTGAAGCCCCGCCGGGAGTCGGGCTCCTGATCACTCATGTTGATAATCCCCATAATGATTACCCGGACTATAGTGCAGCTTTGCTGAATCGGAGCTTGAAACAGGCCAACAGCGTGATGAGAACACTCAGGCGTCGTGATGAAAAGACAGTGGCATTCCCCGGGCCGGACGATCCGGCAGCTGGCCGGCTTCATAAACCAGCTGGCCATTGACCAGCGTCGCCCGGATAGAAGAGCGAAACGGGTAGCCATCAAACGGGGTCCAGCCGGAACGGGACAATACCTGATAATGGCTGTCACGAAACGGCTGCTCCAGGTCAATCAGCACCAGATCCGCCCAGTAGCCCTCACGAATAAACCCGCGTTCGGGAATGCCAAACCGTTCAGCCACCCGATGGCTGGTTTTTTCGGCAATCAGCTCCAGGGAAAAAATGCCGTCATGGTAATGTTCCAGCAGGGTGATCAGGGCGTGCTGAAGCATGGGCATGCCGGAAGCCACTTCAAAATAATTACTGCTGCGCTTGGCAGCCAGATCAACCGCATGATGACCACTGCCAATCAGTTCGATGCTGCCATCCAGCACGCCCTGGATCAGGCCGGCCCGATCCTCGGGGGTTTTGACGGAAGGGTCAAGCTTCAACAGCGATCCCAGTGCCGGATAATCCTCATCACAAAAATGCAGCCAGGGCACGGCGACTTCTGCCGTGATCAGCTTCTCATCCTGCACCAGCTCACCCAGCAGACCGGTCTCACGAACGGAACTGACATGCATCAGCTGCAACCGGCATCCGGTCTTTCTGGCCAGCTGCAGGGCCAGCAGCGTAACCGGCGCAGCAGCCTCGTCACTGTGAATCAGGGAATGAGTCTCAATGGGGATTTCATCACCGTAAATGCCCCGGTAACTTTCCTCATTCTCGGTAACGGCAGGCCGGTCCTCGCAATGGGCCACCAGCGGCACGGCAGCCTGCTGAAACAGCTGCTCCAGCTGCTCATGATCCTCAAGCATCACGGCAGCATTGTCCGTTCCAGCCCCCAGAAACAGGTTGATCCCGCACACCCGCTGCGGATCCAGCGTCTTGATCGTTTCCAGATTATCTGCGGTTGCCGTCAGGTAAAAACCGAAATTGGCATGACAACTGCCGTCACATTCATCCTGCAATGCCTCCCTGGCACTCAGGGTTGTCAGCAGCTGGTTCGCTCCCCCGGTCTCCAGCAGGGTCGTCACACCACCGGCCACCGCCGCCCGACTTTCCACCACCAGGGTGGAAAAACCGTTCTGGCACACGGACTGGGAGTCGATCATGCCCGGCAACAGGTAGCGTCCCCCGGCATCCAGCACCTGATCGGCTGTCTGTCCCTGCAATGCGCCAATCGCCTCAATCCGGCCGTGCCGGATCAGAACATCCCCTTCAACCACGCTTCCTTCATTGACAATACGGGCATTGACAATCAGTACGGAGGCCATGGCACTACCCCGGCAATCATGACGCACATATCAGACCTGTCGGCGCTCAAGCACCAGAAAGGTACACGGATAGGGGTTTTTCGCATCAGCTTCTCTCTCCAAACGCCGCCTTTCCTGCCACAGCCTGTCATCAAGCGTATCCGGAAACCGGGTATCCCCCTGAAGCTGTGCATGCACCAGTGTCAAATAAATACGCTGCGCCAGCGGAAGGAAACAGTCATAGAGCTGTGCCCCGCCAATAATCATGACTTCAGGTGCAGCACCCGACAATGCCTCCACGGCTTCCGGCGAAGATACCACTTCTGCCCCCGGAGCCTGGAACCCCCTGGAGCGGGAAACGACAATATTACGCCGCCCCGGAAGCGCCCTGCCCAGCGACTCCCAGGTTCTGCGGCCCATGACAACCGGCTTGCCCAGCGTATTCTGTCTGAACCAGGCCAGATCGGCTGGCAGGTGCCAGGGCATCCCCCCCCGCAGACCGATCACACGCGTCGGGGTCATGGCCACAATCAGCGCATACAAAACCGTAACCTACTTCACAACCCGCAGGGAAGGGCGTGAGCGTGGTGGCGGATCATCCTGTCCGCTGTCATCATCACCATCACCCTGCCCGTCGGCATCAGCCGCCGCCTCATCGACAACGGCCTCGGGAAAGGCGCTTTCCTTCCCTGAGGGGGAGTCCACTGCAGTCAGGCCGGGCCGCTGGCTGCCCCCTGCCCCGCCCTTCGGAGCTTCAGCACCAGCCTCATATTCCGTTTCCGGAAAACTGACCATCTCATTCGGTGTTTCACGGGCATAAACAGCGATCACGGCAGGCATGGGACAATAAAGGTAATGGGCCACACCACTGAAACGGGCGGTAAAACTGACAGCACTGTTATCCATGACAAAATCACCAACCGCACCAGGATGGATATTCAGCACAATCCGCCCGTCACGGACATAACGCCTCGGTACTTCCACATCCGCCAGCGTGGCATCCACCACAATGTGCGGTGTCATGCCGTTATCCACAATCCAGTCATAGAAAGCCCGCAACAGGTAAGGTCGTTTGGGTGTGGTGGTGGTCGTGCTCATGGCCGAATCGCTTTTTCCACCTTGCTCAGGGACTGCTGGAAACCGTCACGGGAAAAAATGCGGTCCATGTACTTGAGGATCGGCCGGGCCTGCTTGCCGGAAACATCAATGCCGTATTTGGGCAGCCGCCACAATACCGGCCCGATGGTACAGTCCACCAGTGTATATTCATCACTCAGGAAATAAGGTTTGATGGCAAAAACTTCCGCTGCCGACAACACCCCCTCGCGCAGGATTTTGCGGGCCGCCTCGACCAGTTTGGCATCACCGCTTTCAATATCATCAATCAGCGAAAACCAGTCCTTCTCTATCCGGTACAGGGCCAGGCGTGAATGGGCACGTGCCACCGGGTCAACCGGCATCAGGGGCGGGTGCGGAAAGCGCTCATCCAGATATTCCATGATAATGCGGGCATCATACAACACCAGATCACGATCAATCAGGGTTGGCGTTGTATTGTAGGGATTCAGTTCAGCCAGTTCTTCCGGCTTGTCGTTCGGATCCACGTTCAGGATATCGACAGTAATGTCCTTTTCCGCCAGCACTGTACGTACCCGGTGGCTATCGGCGCAGTCCTGGGAGGAAAACAGGGTCATGACGGAGCGACGGCTGGAAATGGATGCCATGGCGGAGAAAACTCCTTGTTCTCGTGGTTTTAATGCAAAAAGGCTACCCGAAACCTGTCCGGATAGCCCGTGGATTTTATACCAGAAGGCTGTTAATGAACATCTTTCCAGTATTCTTTCTTCAGGAAGTAGGCGAATACGGCAAACAGTCCGAGGTAAAGCAGAACCCAGAAACCAACACTCCGACGGTGTAACTGTGCCGGCTCACCGACATAGGTCAGGAAGTTGGTCAGGTCGCGTACGACCTGATCATATTCAGCCGGAGAGACCTTGCCTTCCTGCTCCAGCACCAGTTTCGGTGCCGCATGCGAATCAGCCCCTTCTGCCGGGTGTTCCAGGGTCTGAAAGCCCTGCAGCTCCCACAATACGTGTGGCATGCCGGCATTGGCAAATACGGTATTGTTGACACCGAACGGGCGTGAAGGGTCCAGATAGAAGGATTTCAGGAAACTGTAAATCCAGTCTGGCCCCCGTGAACGCCCCGTCAGTGACAGGTCCGGCGGTGCAGTGCCAAATGCCTCACCACCGTATTTGGCCGTCATGCCGTTTTTCATCAGCTCGCCCACCTTGGTCGGCTCACCATCGGTACGGGTGAAAATCAGGTTGTCGGCCACCTGATCATCCGTCAGCCCCATGTCCAGACCAATACGGTTATAACGGCTGAAATTCAGCGAGTGACAGCCCATGCAGTAGTTGACAAAGTACTTTGCCCCGCGCTGCAGACTCTGCTCGTTATGCACATCAATATCAGCGTGCTGCAATACCACGTCTTCCGTGGCCGCATGACTGGCAGACAGGGGGAGCATGACAGCACCCAACGCAAACAGGATTCCTGCAATTGTGTTTTTCATGGTCTTGCTCCTCATTCAGTCACCCGCTCCGGGACCGCTTTTTCCTGATTGAAATCCTTCCGGTATGCCGGCAGCAACAGGGTTGCCCCCAGATAAACCAGGATCAGGGGGAATTGCTTGATCATCTGGGCCGCTTCTTCCGTGGCTTCGGAACTGAAACGGAAAATAATGTCATAAAGCACCACAACACCGACCAGAATGCCGAACCATTTGACATAGTTGACTTTCTGCGGGTAGCTGTGCAGCCACAGTACCACAAAGAACAGGAAGTAGATCTGGGTCATGCGGGTACCCAGCTCCTTGAATACCGGCGTGACCGGCTCGACGCCCATCCAGCCCAGCACCAGGAATACCAGGGCAAACAGGATCAGGTTGGTCTTGTGGGCCTTGTTGCGATAGCGCCAGGACTTGATCGGGTTTTTATCCAGCCAGGGCAGCAGGAACAGCACAATAATCGCCGAGAACATCGCCAGGGTGCCGAACCACGGATCCGGAATGGCGCGCAGTACGGTATAAAACGGCGTGAAATACCAGACCGGGGCAATATGCAACGGGGTTTTCAGCGGGTTGGCCGGTTCAAAGTTCGGCTTTTCCAGGAAATAACCGCCCATTTCCGGGGCAAAGAATACAATGGCAAAGAATGCGAACAGGAAAACGGCCACACCCAGAATATCCTTCACGGTGTAGTAGGGGTGGAACGGAATGCCGTCTTTTGGTGCGGTATCTTCCCAGCGATTGCCCTTCGGCCCCTGCTTGATTTCAACCCCATCCGGGTTGTTGGAACCCACGGCATGCAGCGCGACAATATGCACGAAGACCAGCGCAGGCAGGATCAGGACCGGCAGGAAGAAATGCAGCGCAAAGAAACGGTTCAGGGTGGCATCGGACATGACGAAGTCACCCCGAATCCAGGTGGAAAGCTCGTTGCCGACCAGCGGCACGGTATTGAACAGGTTGACGATAACCTGGGCTCCCCACAGCGACATCTGGCCCCAGGGCAGCAGATAGCCCATGAACGCCGTCGCCATCAGTACCACATAGATGGCCATGCCGATCAGCCACAGCAGCTCGCGCTTGCCTTTGTAGGAACCGTAGATCAGACCCCGGTACATGTGCAGGTAGACCACCACAAAAAATGCCGAAGCGCCGGTGGAGTGCATGTAGCGGATAAACCAGCCCCCCGGCACATCACGCATGATGTATTCGACCGAGGCAAAGGCCAGCGCGGCATCCGGCTTGTAATGGAACGCCAGAAACAGGCCGGAGAAAATCTGGAACACCAGCACCAGCAGGGCCAGCGAGCCGAAGTAATACCAGAAGTTGAAATTCTTGGGGGCATAATACCTGGCCAGGTGGTAATTCCAGGTTTCCATCAGCGGGAAACGGTCTTCCACCCACCCCAGAAAGCCGGTGTAATCATGCTTTGGACGTTCAGCCATTATGCAGCCCCTCCGTCGTTTTCACCAATCAGGATTGTATGCTCGTCCATAAAGTAATAAGGCGGCACTTCAAGGTTGGCCCCGGCAGGAACATTCTTGAATACCCGCCCGGCCAGATCAAAACGGGAACCGTGACAGGCGCAATACCAGCCGCCTTTCCAGTCCGACCCCAGATCGGCAGGAGCCACTTCCGGACGATAGGTAGGAGAACAGCCCAGATGGGTACAGATACCGACCAGCACCAGATATTTGGCTTCCCGTGAACGGTATTCGTTCTTTGCATAGTCCGGCTGCTGCGGCATTTCCGATTGCGGATCTTTCAGACGGCTGTCAAGGCTTGGCAGCTCCGACAGCATCCCCTCGGTCCGGTTCACTACCCAGACCGGCTTGCCACGCCACATGACAAGCTGCAACTGACCCGGCTCCAGTCTGCTGACATCAACCTCTACCGGCGCACCTGCTGCCAGGGCTCGTGCGCTGGGAGACATTGAATACAGAAACGGAGTTACCAACGCAGCCGCCCCGGCCGCACCAACCACGGAGGTTGATGCCACCAGAAAACGGCGGCGCTTAACGTCTACTCCAGAATTTGCCATATCAAGCTCACTCCCAAATTTCCAAACAAGACACCGGCTGCCAGCGACCTGCAGCCAGTCAGATTCCTTACCTCTGCAGACTGCCGGTTTCGGGATTGCTGCAGACAGCCTGTCAGTGCGCGCTGAAAACCCGCCAGAATGGCCGATCTGACAGAAAAATTCAGTCTGTGGACCGGGAGCCGCCCCGGTACGGCTGTGGATATCAGGCACAGCCAAACGCAGCTTTAATTCGGCGGGGATGATACCACAAAAAAAGCGCTGGAATACCGCCAATCAGGCCGGATTATCAATATCCACGAATTTGTGCTGCAAGCCGAACTGCCCGGCGAGATGCTCGCCCAGCGCCTGAATTCCGTAGCGCTCCGTCGCATGATGCCCCGCTGCGATGTAATGGACACCGCTTTCACGCGCCTCATGCACGGTATTTTCCGAAACCTCCCCGCTCAGAAAAGCATCCAGCCCCAGCGCAATCGCATGGCCGATATACCCCTGCGCTCCGCCCGTGCACCAGCCGATGCTGCGGATGGCATGTTCGCCACCACTCACCAGCAACGGTGCCCGGCCCAGTGCCTGTGTCACCTGCTGCCCGAAATCCGCCAGTGTCACGGCTTCCGGCAGGCACCCCAGATTCCCCACGCCCTGCAGCTCGGGAGCCGGCAGCACGCCCTGTGGCAGAATGCCGAGACGCCGGGCCAGCTGTGCATTGTTGCCCAGTTCCGGATGGGCATCCAGCGGCAGGTGGTAGGCAAACAGGTTAATGTCATGCGCCAGCAGGGTGGCAATGCGTCTGCGCTTCATGCCGCGCAGGACCACCGCTTCATTTTTCCAGAAATACCCGTGATGCACCAGCACGGCATCGGCTTCCAGCGCGACAGCCGCCTCCAGCAATGCCTGTGAAGCCGTGACGCCGGTGACGATGCTGCCAATGCTCGCCCTGCCCTCCACCTGCAGGCCGTTGGGTGCATAGTCACGAAAATGTGTCACATCCAGCAACCCGGCCAGATAACGCTCCAGCGCCACATTGGTGATCATCAGGCCGCCTTCCGGGCCAGAATGGCCCGACAGGCCGCCAGCAGGGCCGCGATGTCGGCATCGGTCCCGATGGTGATCCGCAGGTACTCGCGGATGCGCGGTTTGTTGAAATGACGCACCAGAATGCCGTGATTGCGCAGCGCCTGATAAAATGCACCGGCATCCCCTCCCGGCGGACGGGCAAAGACAAAATTGGCACGGGAAGGTAATACCTGGAACCCCAGCTGCTCCAGCCCCTGCTGTGCAACCGTCCGGGTCTGCACCACCCGTGAGCACAGCTGCTCCAGATGGGCACGGTCCGCTACGGCAGCCGCTGCTGCAGCCAGCGCCAGGCGTCCCAGCGGATAGGAATTGAAGGAGTTCTTGACCCGTTCCAGCCCCTCGATCAACGCCGGATCACCCACCGCAAACCCGACCCGCAGCCCGGCCAGGGCACGTGACTTGGACAGGGTCTGTACCACCAGCAGGTTGGGATAATGCGCTGTCAGGGGCACCACCGTTTCAGCCCCGAAATCCACATACGCCTCGTCCACCACCACCACCGAATCCCGGTTGCGCTGCAGCAGTGCCTCAATCTCATCCCGTGTCAGGGCCATTCCGGTCGGTGCATTCGGATTGGGGAAGATAATACCACCATTATCGGGCGGGTAATCTTCCAGTGCCAGACGAAAATCCTCCCGCAGCGGAATCAGGCGGGCATCAACCTGATAAAGACCGGCATAAACCGGGTAGAAACTGTAACTGATATCCGGGAACAGAACGGGGCGGCCCTGCCTGAAAAAAGCCTGAAACACATGGGCCAGCACTTCATCCGAACCGTTGCCGACAAAGACATTGGCACGCCCGACCCCGAAAAAACCGGCCACGGCATCCTTGAGCACATCCCCGTTCGGGTCCGGATACAGACGCAGCAACTCGCCCCCGGCAGCCGGAATTGCCGCCAGCGCCTGTGGCGAGGGCGGATAGGGTGACTCATTGGTGTTCAGTTTGATGTAGCGCTGATCCTTGGGCTGTTCCCCCGGCACATACGGATCAAGGGTATGTACCAAAGGACTCCAGTATCGGCTCATATCCCGCTCCAGTCTGCATAAAGCTGGCATGATATAAGCCCGACACGGGATTTACCAGCAGGAGACCGAAGCCAACAGCGCAGCAGGCCGGGCCGCCACCGGGCCGAACGCCACAGCGGAACTACACCTGCAGCGCCCTGCCGTGTAAAATGGCCCGACCCGGACAGGATTTCCGCCACCAGGGAGCCACCATGACCTCATTCAAAGCCTTTCGCATCAACCGGCAGGACAAAAAAATCAGCGCCGGTTTCACCCGGATGACCATTGACGAACTGACAGCCGGCGATGTGCTCATCAAAACCGGCTGGTCCAGCATCAACTACAAAGATGCACTGGCGGCCACCGGTGCCGGGCGCATCCTGCGCAAGTACCCCCTTAATGGCGGCATTGATGCTGCCGGCAAAGTGGTCAGCTCCAGCGACCCGCGCTTCCGTGAAGGGGATTCGGTGCTTGTGTGCGGCTGCGGGCTGTCGGAAGACCGTGACGGCGGCTACGCTGAATACGTGCGCACCTGTGCTGATTGTGTGGTGCCGCTGCCTGCCGGCATGAGCGAGTATGAAGCCATGGCCATCGGCACTGCCGGGTTTACCGCTGCACTGGCGGTAATGCGCATGGAGCAGCTGGGACAACAGCCGGACATGGGGCCGGTGATTGTCACCGGTGCCACCGGCGGGGTCGGCAGCTTTGCCATCGACATGCTGGCAGCACGCGGCTATCAGGTTACGGCCCTGACCGGCAAGCCGGATTATCACCCCTACCTGCAGGCACTGGGTGCGAGTGAATTCCTGAACCGCCATACCCTGGAAATGGGGACCAAACCGCTGGAGTCCATGCGCTGGGGCGGTGCGGTCGATAATGTCGGTGCCGACACCCTGGCCTGGCTCACCCGCACCACCAGACCTTTCGGCAATATCGCCAGTATCGGCCTGGCCGGCGGCTACCAGCTCGAAACCACCGTCATGCCCTTTATCCTGCGCGGGGTATCCCTGATCGGCATCAACTCCATCGAGATGCCAACCCGCATGCGGACCGAAGCCTGGCAACGTCTGGGAGACGACCTCAAGCCCCGTCATCTCGACCACATCGTGACCCGCGAGGTGGCATTTGATGCACTGCCGGAGGCCTTCGCTCCCTATCTGGAAAGCAGCGTGGTCGGGCGCACCGTAGTACGGGTCGGAGCCTAGGCCGGTGCGTTGCCTGCCATGGATCCGTGCTGTCGGACTGATCCTGCTGACAGGGCTGCCACCGGCGGCCCTGGCCCAGGTGCTGTTTGACACCCCCCGGACCTTCCTGCTGGAGCGCAGCTGCCCGGCCCATGTTTCCATCCGCAAGCAGACAGGCACCGAGACCCTGACACCCGGCCAGCCCTTCACGGCACTGGGAGAAAACCGTGCGGACAACCCGACCCATGTGCTGCTGGCCCTGAATGGCGGGCGCAAATGGGTAGCACGCGACTGCGGACATTATGGCAGCACGCCACCGCCACCACACTCAGCCCCGGAACCGGCCTGCCTGCCCTTTTTTGACCATCAGGACAACCCGGTCCGGGTCCGGGTCGGCGGTCCGGCAGACATCACCCCGCCACCACCGGTCATCAATGCCTTCGGGCAGGCGGTCAACGCCGTCTGTGGCCAGCCGGGACAGGCCGTTACTGCCGGTACGTTTCAGGCCCTGATGCGCCGTCATCCCCAGGTGCTGACCCGCCTGCGGCTGTTCACTGCCGGCAAGGTGTTTGCCGAACGTCCGGCCCGTACCGACAATGACACCTACCTGACCGACCTGAGTGAGGCCTGGTTTGCCGTGCATGCCTTTGAGCACATCTTCTGCGGTGAACCCCGGGCCAACGGCCCCATCGGCGGCCTGCACTACGCAGGGCGCTATCTCCAGCTGCAACAGCGCGGGCAGCTCTGCCGCATGAACAACCTGCGCCAGAACGAAGTGGTGCCGGGCGTGATCTACTCCATGGGGGTGGAAATGAAAACCCTGGATGGTCGCCTGTCACGCTCATCCATCAAGGGCTATGGCCTGACCTTCAGTGCCGAGGACATCCTGAAAGCCGCCACTGCCGCCTTTGCCGCCAATCCGGGAACCAGCCGTCAAAAAAGCACGGCCTGCCGGCTGCCGGTGCGTGATGACGGGCAGGCCTTCACCACGGTGTTCGTGCGCCGCCAGAACGGCATTCGCACCTTCTACCCCGATGCCACCCCGGATGCGCGCACACCGGCCTGCAGCGCGGCGGTAAACCTGCCCACCACGCCCTGAACCGGATGGCGCTTCACCCGGCCCCGGCGGCTGTGTCACAATGACCGTTTCCGAGATTACGTGCCGGAGTTGAGCCGTGAATACTGTGAGTGCTGAATTCAAACCCCTGAACATCGCCGTCCTGACCATTTCCGACAGCCGCACGGAAGCTGACGATACTTCCGGCAAACTGCTGGCGGAGCGTCTGCAGGGGGCCGGACACCGGCTGGCACAGAAACGCCTGGTCCGCGATGACCGCTATGCCATCCGTGCGGTGTTATCGGGCTGGATCGCCGATGCGGGTATTGATGCCGTGCTGACCACCGGGGGGACCGGCATCACCGGGCGCGATGGCACGCCGGAAGCCGTCAAGCCGCTGCTGGACAAGGAAATTGAGGGCTTCGGGGAAATGTTCCGGTTCCTGTCCTGGCAGGAGATCGCCACATCCACCCTGCAGTCCCGCGCCATCGCCGGGGTCGCCAACCGTACCTTTATCTTCTGTCTGCCCGGCTCCAGCGGTGCCTGTCGTCTGGGCTGGGACCAGCTGATCGTGGCCCAGCTCGACAACCGTACCCGGCCCTGTAATCTGGTGATGCTGATGCCGCGTTTGAATGAGGTATAGGGTGAACTGCCTGACGCCCCTTTTCCTGCTTCGCCGGTCGGCCATGACGCTGACAGGGCAGCGGTACTCAGGTAGTGGATGGCGGTGGAGGCAGGGCCGGAATCTGCAGGGGCGCACGGCTCAGCTCGTTACCGGCCTCGGTGGCCTTGCTCAGGAGGTCCAGAAACTGCCGGCGTTCGGCACTGTCCAGGCCCCGAAGTACAATGTCCTGCAGGCTCCAGATTTCCGGGCGCAGCTGCTCCAGCAGGGCCCTGCCCCGCGACGAGACATAAAGCTCCCTGGCGCGCCGGTCACGGGTACTGATATTGCGGATCACCAGCCCCTTGCGCTCCAGGCGTTCGATCACTCCACCGATGGTCACCCGGTCGTAGGCAATGGTACCGGCCAGTGTCGCCTGATCCAGGCCCGGCCTGTCGGCCAGAATGTCCAGCGCGGCAAACTGGATCGGCGTCAGCTCCAGTCCCAGAGCCGTCATGCGCTCGGTAAAAACCGACACTGAAATCTGGTTCAGACGTCTGATCAGGTGCCCGGCCATTCCATAGATTTCCGGCATACGATTCTCTTAACGATTTTCAAGCCTTATTTCAGGAAGAATAAACAGGACAAACCTTGTTGACAAGCATACTTACCATCAGCACACTAGCAACCGGGTGATGCCCTGACAATAACCGGACCATCACACCATTTATGCCCATCCCTGTTATGTGGCAAGGTTTTTACTGGAGGAAAAAACGCATGAGCATGAATCGCAGATATTTTCTGAACCTGAATCTGGGGCTGGCCGCAGCACTGGTATCGCTGGCACTGGGCAGCGCACCCGCGCTGGCTGCCGATGTTACCCTGAAACTGCACCAGTTTCTACCGGCACAGGCCAATGTGCCGAAACATGTGCTTGATGTCTGGGCCAGGAAGGTGGAGGAAGAATCCCAGGGCCGCATCAAGGTTAACCACTTCCCTTCCATGCAGCTGGGCGGCAAACCGCAGGAACTGGCGGATCAGGTCATCGACGGTGTGGCCGATGTGATCTGGACTGTTGCCGGCTATACGCCGGGCCGCTTCCCGCATACGGAAGTCTTTGAACTGCCGTTCATCATGACCAACGCCGAAGCCACCTCCCGTGCCTACTGGCGGCTGGCGGAAGAAAACCTGATGGACAAGGATTTCAAAGACTTCAAGGTTCTCGGTGTCTGGGTCCATGGTCCGGGCCTGATCCACTCCAGAAAACCGATTCGCAAAGTGGCGGACCTGAGCGGTGTCAAGCTGCGCGCACCAACCCGTACCACCACCACCCTGTTCACCGAACTGGGAGCCACCCCGATCGGCATGCCGGTACCGGCAGTGCCCGAAGCCCTCTCCAAGGGGGTCATTGATGCCGCCGTGATTCCCTGGGAGGTAACTGCCGCCCTCAAGGTCTCCGAACTGGTCAGCAACCATACCGAATTCCCGGATAACGCGCTTTATACCACGGCTTTCATCTTCGCCATGAACAAGGGCACTTATGACAAGCTGCCGGATGATCTCAAAAAAGTCATTGATGACAACTCCGGTCTGGCGTTTTCCGCCTTTGCCGGCAAAACCCAGGCAGCTTACGATGAACCTTCACGCGAAATTGCCGTCAAGCGTGGCAACAATATCATCGAACTGAGTGCAGAAGAAGTACAGGAGTGGAAGGACGCCAGCCAGAAAACCATTGATGACTGGGTCAAGGAAATGGATGGCAAGGGACTGGAGGGTTCCAAAATGCTGCAGCGTGCCCGCGAACTGATCGCCGAGGAAACCGAGGCTCAGGGCGAAGAAAAGAGCGAAGCTGAAGCAGAAACCCCGGCACAGACCGAGGAAAAGGCCGAAGCCGAGGCTGAAGAAACCAAGGCAAAAACCGAATAAGCCCCTGCTGCGCCGGCCCTGTGCCAACCGGCCTGTTTCCGGTTTGTACAGGGCGGCACAGCAAAAACAGAGGAGGAGAACAAACGGATGTATCCGATCATGGAACGGGTGGCCCGCATCATGGCCATCCTCGGCGGGCTGGTACTGACAGCCCTGATCATCATGACCTGCGCCAGTGTACTGGGGCGCGGCCTCAATACCCTGGGGCACTCCGGTTTTCTGACCGGGCTGGCACCGGGACTGGCGAGCTGGCTGACCCAGTCGGGCATCGGGCCGGTGCAGGGAGACTTCGAGCTGGTTGAGGCCGGTATCGCCTTTTGTGTGTTTGCCTTCCTGCCCCTGTGTCAGCTGCATCGGGGCCATGCCACGGTGGACATCTTCACCAACGCCCTGCCCGCCCCGGTCAACGCCTTCATCACCACTTTCTGGGAAATTCTGCTCACCCTGACGATATTGCTGATCAGCTGGCGGCTGTTTGTCGGCATGCTGGACAAGCAGAACTATGCCGAAACCACCTTCATCCTGCAGTTCCCGGTCTGGTGGGCCTATGCTGTCAGCTTCCTGGCCGCTCTGGTGGCTTCCGTCGTGGCCGTCTACTGTGCCTTCGCCCATGTCCAGGCATTACGCCAGGGCAAGTCCTTTGAGCCTTCTGAACAGGGAGCCGTCCATTGAGCATGCTTGAAATGGGGTACTGGTCCTTTCCGGTACTGTTGATACTGATCCTGCTGCGCGCACCGATCGGACTGGCCATGCTTCTCTGCGGCATGGGCGGCCTCTACTTTGCCACGGACAGCAGCGCCATGTTCATGGCCAAACTCAAGTCGGAAAGCTATTCGACCTTCTCCAGTTACTCGCTGTCCATTATTCCCATGTTCCTGCTCATGGGGCAGTTTGCCACCCTGTCGGGCATGTCATCGGCCCTGTTCAAGGCGGCGGAAAGCTGGCTCGGGCACAAGCGCGGCGGTGTAGCCATGTCGGCCATCGGTGCCTGTGCCGGTTTCGGAGCCATCTGCGGCTCGTCACTGGCCACTGCCGCGACCATGGGACAGGTAGCACTGCCGGAGCTGCGCCGTTATGGCTATGCCGGCGGCTTTTCCACCGCAGCAGTGGCAGCCGGCGGTACGCTGGGCATCCTGATCCCGCCCTCGGTCATTCTGGTGATTTATGCGGTCCTGACGGAACAGAACATTGCCAAACTGTTTCTGGCTGCTTTCATTCCGGGGCTGCTGGCTGCCGTGGGCTACATGCTGACCATTTCACTGTATGTCCGCCTGTACCCGGAGGCTGCCGGTACCCGTGAACGCCTGCCCTACCGTGAACGCTTCAAGGCACTGTTCAATGTCTGGCCGGTCCTGCTGGTATTCCTGCTGGTTGTAGGCGGTATCTATCTGGGCTGGTTCACACCGACCGAAGGGGCTGCCGTGGGAGCCGCCGGCACCGGGGTGATTGCCCTGCTGTCCGGCAACCTGAACCACAAGGTTTTCATGGACAGTATCTACAGCACCGCCAAAAGTACCGCCATGATCTTCTTCATCGTACTGGGTGCCGGCTTTTACAACGGTTTTCTGGCCCTGACCCAGGTGCCGCAGGAACTGTCGGCCTGGGTGGTGGGGCAGGGTTACAGCCCCTGGGTGGTACTGACCATGATTCTGGTATTCTACCTGATCTTCGGCTGCCTGATGGACTCCCTGAGCATGATCCTGCTCACCATTCCGATCTTCTTCCCGGTCATCAGCGGACTGGACTTCGGCATGAGTCCGGAGCACCTGGCCATCTGGTTCGGTATTCTGGTGCTGATTGTGGTCGAGGTCGGACTGATCACCCCGCCGGTGGGGATGAACCTGTTTGTCATCAACAGCATGGACAAGGGTACCCCCATGCTGGAAACCTACAAAAGCGTGATGTTTTTTGTCGGGTCGGATCTGGTTCGTGTAGCCATTCTGGTCCTGTTCCCGGCCATTACCCTGTTCCTGATCTGAAAGCAGCAGCCCGCAAAAATCCCGCATACAGGAAACCTGTCCTGTATGCGGGCCTGCTCTCCCTCACGAGCCTGACTCTTTTCAACTGGTCGGCAGAAAAACCATGGCCAGGATAAAAGCAACAATAAAAATGAACACCAGCAATCCCGTAAAGGCAATGCCATCCTCCAACGCAGTGGAGCAGATTTCAGCAACCTCTGCTGCCGGGTAGCGCTTTTCACCATCCCAGCAGAACAGGGTAACAAAGCCAAATGAAGCTTCGACCCTGGCAGCACGAAATATGCGTCCATCCTTCATGGTGACCCGGTAAGACATACCCTCGATCCCCTTTTGTTGTTTCCCTGCCCTGAACAAGGTTGTTTTTTGTCTGTCTATACTGGACTGCAGAAAATCCAGACAGTTCCTTAACAAAAATATTTATATAGTATAAATTTTATAAAAATACTGCAACCATCACACCGGAGTAACGGATTGCGCAGTTTTCACACTGTGTGGTTGAGTGCTGCCACACTGAAAGTGCAGGTTTCAGACAGCCTCAGGCATGAATCAACTGGCAACTTCAAACCGGCAAACCGGAGGCCGGCAGCCACAACGGGATACCATGCCGCCAGTCCAACCGCTCCATTTCACGCAGGACGTAGCCCGCCAGGGCCTCACGCACCCGAACCCTGTAGCCCTCCCCCTCCTCCAGCCGGTAATCCAGCAGCAGGGTCTTCTTCATGGCTTCCGGCAAGGCAGGGTTTGGCATGAATACCAATTCCACATGCCGGTTCCATTCGCGGTCCTCGGCCAGGGAAATCCAGTCTTCATGCACCACGGTCCGTGCTTCCAGCATGCGTGACAAGACCAGATCAATAAAACGGTTACGTTCAAAACAATAGGCACGCACGTGGTAACGCCTGCTGGCATAGACCAGCTGCCCCGGAGAAATGGTCAGGTGTTCAAAGCCGCCGAATTTGGCGTGGTAATGGATTGTCAGTACCTGCCGGGCCTGAATGGCGCTGACCACCTGGCTGGCAATATCCTGTTCAAGATGTGGCCGGAACAGGGCATCCACATCCGTGACCGGTAAATGCCCCCAGTCTTCATCTTCCCAGTAATGATTGGCCAGCGAATTGCCACGCAGGTAATCCAGATAACGCAGCGGCTCCAGACTGATGTAGTGCGGCTGAAAAACTGCACTGGCCTCATGCCGTTTTGCAGACGGATTGTAATGCATGTTGTCCGGATGCCTTGTGCGGTAATCCTCAATACTGTGCTGGGCATTCTGGCGCGCAATGCCAAATACTTTCCCCAAGGCCTTTGCCGTCACGCCCTGCCCCCAGTAAAGACTGGTTTCCAGGTAAACAAAGCGGCGGTAGGTTTCTCTTTTCAGGGGCTTTTCTTCAAAGCTGTCATCTTTCATGACATAATTTCTTCCTTCATGGTGTTGCCAACCAAAAATACGGAGCCTATGCTAATAAAAATTAACCAGCAGGACAACGCCCCATGTTACGAATCCGCCTACAGCTGCCAAGAAATACACCCGCTCAGCACTATAACCACCAAGACCTGATCCACGATGCGATTATCAATGCCCTGACCGCTGCTGGTGCTGACAGCACCGCAGTGATTGGTCATCAGGCCAGCCTCTGGACCTTTGCCCCGCTGGGCTGGCATCGCGGACATGCCGGCATTGCGCACAGTCTGGTTATTTCCACTGCCGACCCCGCACTCGCAAGAGTCTTGTCCCGGATTGACCCGGCACACGTTATCCAGCGACGCCGGGATCAGGATGCCGGCAGCATTAATTTTTCTGCAGCCACACGCCAGCCGGAGCCTGACCCGCTGCTGCCGGGGCAGAACCGGATGGGTTGTTTTTTACTGTCGCCACTGGTGCTGCAGGATCACAGCCATACCGGCAAAGGCAAACGCTGGCATCAGGATTTCAATGCCCTGAGCCAGACCCTCAGCGAGACCATCAACCGCAAGCTGTCATTCGTGGCCGGACGCGAGGTGCAACTGTGCATTTACCCGGATTCGCTTTATCTGCACGCCAACCCTAAGCATTCCGTGCTGGTCAACCTGAAAACCTTCCAGGATGGGCGCAAGAGCTTTGTCATCGGTATGCAGGCGCCATTGTTGCTGGAAGGCAGTGAAGCCGATTTGCGCCTGGCGTGGTATGCGGGGATTGGGGAGAAAACGCGTAGCGGGTTCGGGTGCCTGGGGTTGGTTGAACAGGGGGTGGGGCGATGAGCAACTGGAAACAGCGGGCTACACAGACAGCGGAAGCAGTCTATCGGGAATTTCTCGAAAAGGTGGTTGAAAAGCATGTGCTTAAAGATCGGGTTTCCCATGATTTTTCACCATTCTGGGTGTTGCCGGAGAAAAAGCTGAAGGTGATTGCTACTGGTCGGGAGAAAAACCCGCGTCCGGTACGCCTGATGACCCTGAGCGGCAAAGGTGGTTGGTCAGATGATGCCGAAAAACGCGCCCGTTACCTGCGCAATACCAATATTACTCTGCTTGATCATCTGCTCTCGGTGGCGCGTGGCGCTTTGATGCTGGCAGCACTTGACTGGCTGGCTCGTAACCCGGAGATGGATGAGGACTTTCTGTATCGCAAACTGCGCCTGATTGCTGTTTTGGCGTTCATGCATGACATCGACAAGGATCTGAAGTTGGGCGGTCGCATTCACTCGGTCGAGGATGTGAATGATGAACAGGTAGCCGAGCGGATGCAGCGGTATGGCTTGGATAAATACCTGCAACAGGCAGGTATCGAACTGACGCCGGGGCAATTGCTTTACCTGATCGACAAGGTGGAAGCGCAACAGGCCAACCGGCGGTTGCCGGAGGCATTGCCTGCGCCTTATGCGGACGGAACCTTGCCTTTGTATGTGCGGTTGGCGGACAAGCTGGATGGTATTTTTCTGGATGCTGATCCTGAAAAGCCATCTGACAAAAAAGGTATTGGTGGTGTTCTCAGACGCTTGGTGGAAGACCGCAGTTGCATCCGTAGTGAGGAACTGAGACGACTGTTTACCAATGGGCGCGTGGTGGATATTTACGATCCACACCATCCATTTTTGCTGGATGAACTGCAACAGCAACTGGCTTTGTGCAGCCGTGTTTTGGTGGGTGCGCCGCCGTTGCTGGAAGTGCACCATGATGGGCGTTTGTTGGTGTTGCTGTATGAAGAGCAGGCGGATGAAGTCATCAGGCAGGCGCTGGACTCCGTGTGTTTTGCCCTGCCATTTAGTTTACGTATCAGCGTGAATACACGTGGCGAGCCGGAGTTATTGAATGAACAACCGGATCATATGCGTTTGACGAATCACCTGTTGCGGGAAGCCAAACACAGCGATATCAAAAACCTGTTGCTGATCAAGGCGGATGATGTCAATGGGATATTCGATCCGTTGAGCGAGTTGATGGAAGATTTGGCGCTATTACCTAATCTGCCCGCGAATTACAACAAGAATGTCAGTCTGTATGACTCTGACCAGCATATTGAAGGCAGCGCCGGAATCTGGCTGCGTCGTGCAGCCCACGCTGCCTTGCTATTGAATCTGAATCTCAAAAAAACACCCAAAAATTTTCCTGATTACACAGTCAGGGAACAGATGTTTCTGCGCATATTGCCGGAGCCAATACCGGAATGGATCACCCATGTTTCATACGCGCATGGCAGACGGGTCTTGCTGGCTTTATGGGCGGTCACACTGGCAGCGGAAGACAGTGAAATCCGGCAGGCAATCTGGGGAGAGGCTGGTTTGTTGCAGCAATGGCTGGAGGGGACGGATGACATGCCTGCATTCCGGCAGTTTATTCCGGCGGAAGGCGAGCAGGTCAGTCAGGCAGTCCGGGCTTATTTCCGGCAACGCATGACAGGTTCCGCAGTCATGGCAGAGGTCAGCGATACAGAGCCGGATAGCAGGCAACTGGAATATTGCCACTTCACCGCACAGCCCATGCTCAAAGGGCAAGGGATTGTCGTCAAGGACAATCTGGGGCTGGGGAAAATCGGCGTGCGGGCATCAGCCTTCAATGGCCGTGACAATCGCCCGGAAGGCCTGAATGATGGCTCACATACCCTGATCAGTCCGGTTGCACTGGCTGAATACAGTCTGCGCGCCGAACTGTACAAGGCCGCGCAAGGCAACAAGGAAACCGCCATGCCCACGTTGCTGTCTTCACCTACGACCCTCGGTTTGTTTGGTAGTTTGGCGCTGGACGGCGACAACAGCATTCGTACTGTGGCGCTGCGTGATCTGACGGCCATTGAAATGGGGCGGCTGGATGATCTTGTGCAATACAAGGGACGCTGTCGTATCGCTCGCTTTGAATCTTTTGCGGGCAATACCGCTGCACAGGTTTCTGAACTTTACTGGTTGCTGCAAGGCGTCATGCGGTTAGGCCGTCCAATCCATATCTTTCGCGGCTTGCCGGTTCACAGCCGGGCGTTCTTTTATTTCGACGCCTTGCCGGAATGGCTGGGTGAACTGTTGCATGAAAACAAGGATCGGGAGCATGCCCGTGAATTAAGGCTGGAACAGATTCCCCGTGCGCTGGGACGGCTGGATTTGGCGCAGGTGATTTTACGTACTTACGGGCTTGGGTATGACGTGTTGCGTCTGTATGCCTCGCCACGCACCCGTTTCATGGCGCTATGCCGAATCTGGTTGGCCTTGCAGGAAGAAAGCATGGTGCGGCGCGAGGTCAGGAACAGCCTGCTTACGGAATACTTTGTTTATCTCACAGGTGAATCAATGAATGAAATGAATAAATCAGACCGGGTACTGGTGGAATTTGCCCAACAAGCTACCCGTATCCAGTCCAATCGCGGTTCTGCCGCCGCCATGCGCAAACAGTTGCAGGTCTTCGAGTTGTGCCTCGAATTCATGACCGTACAGCGCAAGCATGGACGTTTACAGACTGAAACTGAAGCAGACAGGGAAGCCCTGCGGTTGGGCATAGCAGGCTGGCTGGAAGACAACCTGGGCCGACGCAGGGACGTGGCGGCAAAAAGTCATTGGCAGGCTGACAGTTACAAAGATGCCTGTCTGGATGTGGCGGCGTTCTTTATTGACACTGTGTGGCCGGAAGCACTGGATCAGCGTATTCCCAGCCTGGAGCGCCTGCGCAATATCAAGAGTATTTACCGTATGGCTTTTATCCAGAGTTACCAACCAAAGCCGAAAGAAAAAGCTGAGGCGAAGGATGAATTTGAGCCGGAAACCGCACAAACTGAGATTGATTTTTAAACAGGAGTTTGACATGAGTACAATGCAGGAGTTCGAGAATTATCTGGGCAACATTGACGACCTTTTTGATCACCATTTTGGTGAAAAGGCGAATACCAAGGATAAGGAGTACATTCATCCCAAGCTGAAAAATCTGGGTGCAGTTAGTTTGGTGGTGGTGCGTGAAGTGATTGCCCCCTTTGTGGTGCGTAATTTCGAGGAAGGCATTACCGATATTGAACTGGGTAAAAACCATGAACTGCATGTGCGTGCAGTTCCCAATAAATTCAAATACCCGGAGCGTGGCCGTGGCCTGCAATTATTGCGCTTGCTGAATTGCGGTGGGACAATGCCGCAGAACAAAACCCAGCCCCGTAGCAAAACCCAAAAACCTGCTGAATTCTACGATCTCAATACCCTGGTGTTTGGCGATTCCAGCGTGCAGGACGGGCGTATTCTGTCGGTAAAAGCGGGCGTCAATTATTCTGATGCACTCAGCGTGCTGCCCAAGGAATTGTGTGTGGGCGAAACCGCACATATCAGCGCCATGGAATCCGGCACCCTGTATGACGATGAGCGTCAGGAGAGCAGCGTCAACCTCTTCAACCGTCACTTTGTCTTGCCCGGCACTTTGCTGGTGCAGGTGCTGTCCACTCGTGGCCGGGTCATGCCACGCATCGGGTTGGGTCATCTGCTATTGTGTCTCGGCGTGGCCGGAACCTACGGTGGACAGACATCCATCACTGGCACCAATATTCGCACCCATTTGGCAGGACTGTATGGTGACGCCTTCGAGCAGGCGCAGACTTCACCCTATGAACTGCTGAAAACCCTGCCGACAGAGCCACAGGTGTTAACGCAGGATGTCGGTGTTCTCAGCCAATACCTGCATGGGCAGTTAAGCCCGGTTCATCAGCTCAACATGGATGCAACTGCCATCACGGCTTACCAGCACCAGTTGCTGGACCGTTTCGAGCAGGACTTCAATGGTCTGAAAAAAGACTACCAACATGCCAAGGGCAAACTGGACGAGTTTTTCAATGGCTGGTTCATCAAGCCGGAAAAGAAGAAGAAAGCCTCATGAGCAAGATCATAGCCATTCCGGTATGCGCGGAAACCCTGACGCCGTTCGTGTACCACAGCACGGCTGTCCCCAACGGTACCGCCACCTTGCCGGAACTTATCGGCGACCGGGCGCTGGCCTTCGGGCTGGCGGCGGCGTTGGGGATGATGCGCGCCAGCGTGGCTCTGCCTTCCAAGGCTTACCGGCAACATTTACAGGCAATGCCATGGCGAACTTCCGTGCTGACAACCAACACGCCCAGGCTGTTGCCACCGTTGGTGCGCCGGCTGAATATAGATGAGGAAGGCGGCTTTCCCCGTTCGCTGCAAGACACGGTGAAAAAAGGCAATCTGGCGACGTTTTTCCTCACGCAGGAAGTCCCACCCGGTGTGGAATTCAAAGGCGTTATCTTCGGTCTGGACGATTTCAACCCGTTCAGCGCCATAAGGCGGGATGAACTGGTCATCCGTATTGGCTTGCACCGTAACGGCATGGTGCGGCTGCGGGAAAGCAGCGAGACGAGTGAAGTTTTCCTGAATGCGGCGACTGCCCGATTATTTGGGCAAGAGCTGCCAGTAGCGCGTTATTTTTTGCATGAGTTGCAACTGACGCCGGGGCTGAACGCAAAGGATGCCGCTGTTCAGGTAAGCCAATGGATTTGAGGATGATAAACGCATGAACACCGTTACGATTCGCCGTCACGCGGTGCGTAGCCTGGATAACGGGCTGTCGCCCTTGCAGCATGATCTGTTGACGCATCCGGCCAAAGTGCGGATTGCCGACGCGCCGACCGGCGCAGGCAAGAGTTACGCATTTCAGCGCGCCATGCTGACGGGGCAGCGGATTCTGTTTATTGTGCCGACCCGGCGGCTGGCGCAAAACCTGCTGTATAGCCTGCGCAGTTTTCTGGCTGAGCAGGGTTGGAGCCAGGAACAGCGGGACGGTAAAGCCGCGTTGTGGAGTTCTGACGAAACCCGCCGCTTACAGGATAGTGGTGTTATCGGTGAGAAACAGATTACCGGCTACCGTATCCGTCAGCTTTACGAACTGGATGATACCCGCGAAGGCGGCGAGATGATTATCGCCATCCCGGAAACAGTCAATTCGATTTTGCTGCGGTACAGACTGGATATGGGGCAATCTGACGCCAGTCCGTTAGATTTCCTGACGCAGTTCGATCACATCGTATTCGATGAATTCCATACCATCGACCCGCGTGGCTATGGCATGGCGGGGGTGTTCGCCCGGTTGGCTACGGCATTCCCGATGACACGGGCGAAGCTGAGTTTTCTGTCCGCGACACCGCTGGAGATTCAACCGGTACTGGAAAAACTCGGCATCCCGCTTGAAGCCATCAAAAAACTGTGTGAACCAGTGGTCAGCGGGGAAGCAATAACGGCGGGCAGGGATCGTGTCGTTCATGGTGATGTGCGTTTGCGGTTTGTAGATACTCCCGATCTTTACAGCCTGCTTGAAGCCAGTGCCGAGCTGATCAGGACGCAAACTGCGAAGGCGCGACGCGGTTTAGTGGTGGTGATTTATAACAGTGTGACCGAACTGCAATTACAGGTAGGGCGTCTCGCGGCATTTTTCGATGAACTGGGCATGACCCGCGAACAGCGCCTGTTGGTGAACAGTATCGACGACAGTGGCCGGGGGCCAATCGCGCAACGGGAGTTCACGACTGGCTCTCACCACAACCCCAATGATTTCAGGGTACTGGTGGCGACTGCCAGTGTGGAAATGGGGGTGACGTTTGATACTGACCTGCTGTTCATGGAGCCGGGCTTTGAGCCGTTGAATTTTCTGCAACGCTATGGTCGGGCGGCACGGGGCGATTTTGCCGGAACTGTATGGGTTCGCCGGGATGAGAACCTGGAAAAGCGCCTGACCTGGTTACCTGAATTGTTGCGTTGGGCAAAACAGCAGGATGGTCAAAGTTGCGTGATTGAGAATTTATCCCGTGCGCTCAAGGGGAGTGTGGTGCGTCGTTTCGCCGTTGATGATGAAGTGCTGGAGGAACCGTCTACTTTTGGCAGCTTGCCGCAGCGCACGCTATGGCTGGCAGGTTTGTATTGGTATTTGCTGCAACAGCAAAGCGGGTATAACCGCTATATCAAGGAACGCCTGTTTGAGCATGGTCCGCAGCAGGCTAAAGGGATTGCCAAACGACTCAAACAGGTGGAGACGCTGTTCCAGAATACGCTGTTTGATCGTCATGCACGGCTGTGGCTGACGCAGTTCCAGGAGCAGGCACACAGCCTGCGTACGATTGGCCGCCGTGTCCGACTGATGGAGCCGGGCGGCGGTAGCCACAATATCCCGGAGCATGTCCTTTATCGTGCCGGGCAGCGGATTCTGGAAGAGTGCGGGAGTACGTTTAACGAGCAGGGTGATGAGGTCATTCAACTCAATAAACCACTGGACTATTACCTTGCGGAAGCAGACAGCTATCAGCCCCGCCGCGCCAAACGGTTGCTGTTTCCGCACAAGTCCCCTGATGTGGTTCCAAACCGGGACAGCCGCAGCGATGACGACCTGGTACAAAGCTGGTGCGATATGCTGGTGGACAAATCGGGAGCAGGTGCGGTGGCATGGCAGCAGTACCCGGATGCCATGCAGGCTGCACGTGAGCTGGTGGTGCTGACACGGCTGGTACTGCTGGATGAAACCGGTGAAGGCTGGGATACGGGGTTCGGAATTATTTGAGGGAATGCCATGCTAAACCCAATTCTCCAACACCAATCCTTCCACCCGCTCAAAATGCCGGGTGTTGTTGGTCACCAGCACCGCACCCAGACTTCTGGCATGGGCGGCAATCTGCATGTCCATCCCGCCGATCGGGATGCCGTTGGTTTCGAGGTGCGTTCTGATTGGCGCGTAGTGTTCGGCGGCAGCTTCGTCCCAATGCCTGATGACGAGGTGGCGGGCGAAGTTGTCGACAATGGCGCGGTTGATTTTGCTCGACGAGGAGCGTTCGACACCGTAAAGCAGTTCTGCGTAAGTGATAATCGAAATGCAGACCTGCTCCGGTTGCAATTGCCCGAAACGTTTGCGCACAGACTCGGGGCGCTGGCGGATGATGTAGCTGCTGGTGTCGGTGTCGAGCATATACAACTGCATCAGAACAGTTCCCGTTCCTGGACGGGCAAGTCAACCCGTTCCTGCATGAAGTCCTCAGTCGGGCGATCCGGGGATTCAAAAAAATCGTCCCAGTTCAAGGGGCGCGGGGACAGGATTAAACGGTCGCCGTCTTTCTGGATATATACCTCGTCGGTGTCAAAGCGGAATGCCTTGGGCAGGCGCACGGCCTGGCTGCGGCCATTCTGGAAAATTTTGGCAATGTGGACTTCACCCATAATCAGCCTCCGTCGATGCTTGGGTATCTATCAAGGTATATATCATTTCCCTGAGTATCGTTGCAAGAGGAGGTCGAGCACTGTGAATGCTCAATACTTACTGACACAATCCGTTCGAAAGGTTAGGGCAATATGAGTTCAGCGAATGCCTTCCACTGGCCACACGCTGCCGCTTTTTACCAGCGTATCGAGCGCCTTAATCTGCACGGTTTGCATTTTCAACATGTCGAGCTGTGTCAGCGGCGGGCCTGGATGTATTTGCACAAGGTGAATTTTGCGCAGTGGTATGCACGGGTGCAGACCGGTAATGCGCTGCATGAAACAAGTTACCAGCGTGACCACTCGGTGCGTGGCTTGTTCGGGCTGGCTCCCGACCGGATCGACTGGGAAAACGCTATTGTGTACGAGAACAAGGGCAGTGCGGGGGCGGCGGAGGCATCCAGCGAACAGACGGCGTTTTATGCATTGATGCTGTCGATCAGCACCGGCAGGCGCTGGCGGGCTTATACGCATGTACTGACTTCCAGACGCAAGCGGGAGGTGCTGCTGGATGCGGTGCGTTTGCAGAAGTTGTGGGAGGCGTCATTACAACTGGAGCAGCTGGTGCAGCAGGAAGATGTGCCGCCCGCACGGCGGATTGGTTTGTGCCAAAGCTGTTCGCTGGCGGCATTTTGCGGGTTTGATTGAGGCCGATGTATGGAAACCTTGTTTATTTCAAAAGAGGCGCAGTTGCGCCAGCATGAGAACACGTTACAGGTGAAAATCGGTGAGCAGAAGCGTTCCCTGCCCATCGAAAAGTTGTCGCATGTGGTGTTGCTGGCAGAAAGTCGCCTGAATTCGCGCTTGCTGGGGTTATGTGGCAAGCATGGGGTGCGCTTGTCGGTGTTTGATTATTACGGCTATTTCAAGGGCGCGTTTGAACCGGCGGACAAGCATCCGGCAGGCAAGGTGAAGCTGCAACAGGCAGCCTTGTTGTTGGATGATGGGCGGCGCATGGCGGTGGCGCGGGAAGTGGTGCGTGGGGCGGGGCATAATATGGCGGCGAACCTGCGTTATTACCAGTATCGGGGAAATGAGGACATGAAGCCACCGGTGGCGGCGATGCAAAAGCTCATGGCAAAAATCCCCAAGGCTACCGATACCAATGGCCTGATGGGGATTGAGGGGCAGTTGCACCAGTTTTATTACGCAGCCTGGGCGATGATTCATGAGGCACTGGATTTTGGCAAGCGGGTGCGGCGGCCACCGAATAATCCGGTGAATTGCCTGATTTCATTCCTGAATCAATTGGTGTACACGGTGGTACGGCATGAAATCAGCAAGACGCATCTGGAGGAAACGTTCAGCTTGCTGCATGCGCCGGGGTATGGGCGGGCATCATTGAGCCTGGATCTGGCGGAGCCGTTCAAGCCGGTACTGACCGATATGCTGATTTTTCGTATGGTACAGCGGCGCATGCTGGATGAGAACTGGTTCGAGCAGCATGAAGGCGTGTGTTTGTTGACCGAAACCGGGCGGCGGCAGGTGGCGGAGCAGTTTGCGCTGCGCCTGGAGGAGCAGTATCAGGGGCGCAGTTTTCGTAACTGGATTTATCGCGAGGCGCTGGCACTGGAGCGTGAGGTACTGGGTGTGGCGGAATATGAATCGTTCAAGCGGAGGGTATAGATGTTCATGTTGATGACTTATGATGTGGAAGCCAGACGTACCAGTAAATTCAAGAAGTTGTTGCGGCGTTACCTGAACCATGAGCAGTATTCCGTATTTACGGGTGACATTACTGATGCGCAGGCGATCCGGCTACGGCGTGAGTTGGGTCAGTTGATGGTTCCGGGGGACCGGGTTACGGAAGTTTGTGCGGCCAACCGGCAGAATGTGGAGGTTTGCCAGTTTGCCAAGAGTAAGGCAGGCAAGGGTGAACTGAAGCGCACGCCACTGGAGGATCATCGCCGTGATTTCAGTGTGCTGTAGCCAACTTCGACCGGCAGTGAAGTCAAAACTACCCGGTATTGATGGCCGGCCTGCTTGCGTTCATGGTATTTTTGAGTCGTCCGACTCAGGTGATCTGGCTGTTTTTGGCCTGAAATCGGGCGTTACGAATCCCCATGAGGGGTTATGAGAAATATCTCACGCTTACGAAAAGAAACTGATGCAAGGTTACGAATCCCCATGAGGGGTTATGAGAGTTCCATAAATGGTACTTCGCCCACTTCACGCAACGTTACGAATCCCCATGAGGGGTTATGAGACGAATGGGCTGACGAGAACAAAGTGAAAGAGAAGCGTTACGAATCCCCATGAGGGGTTATGAGGTCGCCACTTACGATCTCCGGGTATCCCCGAAGCGTGTTACGAATCCCCATGAGGGGTTATGAGAGAAACGTAAAAATCACTAAAAAACTGGCAAACGAAGTTACGAATCCCCATGAGGGGTTATGAGATGTGAGACAAAATTGACACACACATTTGTGACACGGTTACGAATCCCCATGAGGGGTTATGAGCGCTGGGTGGTATGCCACTCGGTCTGGACGCTGCAGGTTACGAATCCCCATGAGGGGTTATGAGGTTGTCATCGTTGCCGTGGACGAGCCATTGATTGCGGTTACGAATCCCCATGAGGGGTTATGAGCCATACCCGATACCTTTTATATATAACACAGGCACAGGTTACGAATCCCCATGAGGGGTTATGAGATGTGAGACAAAATTGACACACAATCATGTCGCGCACGTTACGAATCCCCATGAGGGGTTATGAGAGTGAACTAACTGCGCCGCCAGAGGAAAGAACTGACGTTACGAATCCCCATGAGGGGTTATGAGGTTATCCAACGCTTTAAATCCGGCCTTCTCCTGCGGGTTACGAATCCCCATGAGGGGTTATGAGAATAATCCTGTAGTCGCTGTGCTATATCGAGATAGCGTTACGAATCCCCATGAGGGGTTATGAGGAGTTGCGCCTTTAGCTGATTTAACTTTCCCTGTTATGTTACGAATCCCCATGAGGGGTTATGAGGCAATGCCGTTAAGTTAAGAAGAATTGAGCGAGTTTCAAGCAAAAGCTTCTCTC
>DAOPKY010000005.1:0-4099 GCA_035391465.1 Thiolinea sp.
CGTTTCTGGTCAACCTGCTGTTCCAGCGTCAGGTGCCGACCCTGCAGCTGGGTAATCTGCTCAGCAGCAGTGCCATGTTGTCCAGTTTTGATGTCGGTGATATTGCCACCGAGGCACTGTTGTTTCAGACCGGCTATCTCACCATCAAACAGCGCCAGAATCTGGGTGGACAGTATTTCTACACACTGGGTTACCCCAACCGCGAGGTCTATCAAAGCCTGAATGAGAACCTGCTCGGCAAACTGGTACAGGACAAATCCCGGCAGGTGATACAGACCAGCCAGCTTTACCAGCTATTGCTGGCCAATGATTTTCCGGGACTGAAACAGCTGTTTCAGGGTTTTTTCGCCAGTATCCCGTACCACTGGTATACCAATAACGACATTCAGCAGTTTGAAGGCTTTTATGCCAGTGTGTTTTACTCCTATTTTGCCGCTTTGGGGCTGGATGTCACGGTTGAAGACTGTACCAATCTGGGGCGGCTGGACATGACGCTGAAGTTCAACGGGCAGGTTTACCTGTTTGAATTCAAGGTGGTGGAAATGGTGCCGGAAGGTCGTGCCCTGCAGCAGCTCGGGGACAAAGCCTATGCGGACAAATACCGCCACCTGAACCAGCCCATTCACCTGATTGGGGTGGAGTTCAGCAAAGATAACCGCAATGTGGTCGGGTTTGAGGTGGAAGCGGGCTGAAAATACCCGGAAAAACGGCCCGGAGGCTCTGCAGCATGGGCCGTCAAGCCTTGCATTCTCTGCAAGGTACGGAGGAAAGCGGGTTTTTGTTCAGTTTGTTGCTGCGTATTCAGGCATGCAGATATCGCTTGATGGCTGCTGCAGTGCCTTGGTCCCGGATCAGGGTGAACCAGCGCTCAAAAGCCACAGCAAAGCGGTTCTCCCGAGCCAGATCACCGTAGATATGGGCCATTTCCAGCCATGCCTGTGGACGCTGGCGGGCTTCGGTGGCAACAGCGACCAGATCATCCCGGAATGGATCATTGGCTTCGATATTGCTGCCATCTTCACGCGTACCGGTGCACATGCGTGCCCACAGCGCTTCCACCAGTGCCAGCCCCTCAATCGGGGTTCCTGCTGCCAGGGCATCCCGAAGGGTAGGCAGAATAAAGCCGGCATGGCGTGAGGAGCCATCAAAGGCCACGCGCCGGGTGGTATCGAGAATGTCTCGATTGGCAAAGCGACCTTCGATCAGCGCCACATAGTTTTCCGGCGTCATGTCCGGTACCGGGTGGACATGGGGCACCACTTCTTCCAGCAGTACCTTGCGCAGCAGGGCAGGGATCAGCGGGTGTTTCATACAGCCGGAGATGGTTTCGACCGACAGGAGCTCACCCGGATTGGCAATCACCTGATGCCCGCCATTGAGGATGCGGATTTTCATGGTCTCGTAGGCATGTACATCAGTGGTGATGGTTACCCCGACTTTTTCCCAGGCAGGCCGCCCGGCACAGAACGCATCCTCAATCACCCACTGGCGGAAGTTTTCATGCGTGACCGGCACGGCATCTTCAATCCCCAGCGCCTGCACCAGCGCCAGCTCACTGGGGCCGGTAGCCGGTACAATGCAGTCGACCATGGCATTGGGAAAGCTGCAGTGTGTATTGATCCAGTCTGCCAGGGCCGGATCAGACAGCCGGGCCAGTGAGACCACGGTCTGGCGCAGGATATTGCCATTGCCCTGCAGGTTGTCACAGCTCTGACAGGTAAACGGCCCGCTTCCGGCATCGCGGCGCTTCTTGAGTGCGGCAACCATGGCTCCGAATGCGGTGCGGGGCGTGTCCGGATGCGCTGCATCAAAGCGAATATCTTCATGTGCAGCATCAAAGCCCTTGGTGGCCGGATCAAGATAATACCCGCCCTCGGTCACGGTCAGCGCCACGATACGAATGGCCGGGTCGGCCATCTGTGCAATCAGGGGTGCATTGCCTGCTTCGACCGCTACGTAGCCGATCATGGAGCCGATCACTTCTGCCGAGTGCCCGGAAGGGTCCAGCTCGATCAGGGTGGTCAGGTAATCCTGAGCGGCAAACTTCCGGCGCATGGTCTCGTCATAAGGACGCACACCGGCACCGATAATGGCCCAGTCCTGTGCCAGCCCCTCATCCATCAGGCGGTGCAGGTACCAGGCCTGATGGGCACGATGGAAATTGCCCAGTCCGATGTGCACGATGCCGGGGCGCAGTTTTGCACGGTCATAACGCGGTACCCGCACCGTGTCGGGTAGTTGTTTCAGGTTCGCATCAGCAAGTTTCATGTCAACTCATCCATTGGCCGCCATCAACGTTATACGTCTGGGCCACAATATATTCAGCTTCATCCGAAGCCAGAAACACGGCCATGCCGGTCAGGTCTTCCGCCACGCCCATGCGTCCGAAGGGAACGCTGGCACCCACCTCGCGTTTTTTCTGGCCCGGTGCCTTGTTTTCGTGTTTGGCGAAAAAGGCATCGACACCATCCCAATGCTCACCATCGACCACGCCCGGTGCAATGGCATTGACATTGATGCCGTGCCGGATCAGATCAAGCCCGGCAGACTGGGTCAGGGAAATGATGGCCGCCTTGGTGGCACAGTATACCGCAACCAGCGCTTCACCCCGGCGCCCGGCCTGGGAAGCCATATTGATGATTTTGCCGCCCTGGCCGCGCTCGATCATGTGTCTGGCCACCGCCTGCAGAGTGAACAGTGAACCGGCGACATTCACGTCGAAGGCTTTCTGGTAGTCTGCACGGTTGATTTCAACAATCGGGTTTGCCGAAAAAATGGCTGCATTATTGATAAGAATATCGATTTTTCCCAGTTGGGCCAGCGTTTCTGCAACAGCCCGGTTTATGCTGCCCTGTCGGCTGACATCCATTTCGATGGCCACGGCAGCCGGACCGATGGCCACTGCCGCCTCACGTGCGCGTGTAATGTCGATATCGGCGATGGCAACCCGTGCGCCTTCTTCGACATATCTCTGTGCAAAGGCCAGACCGATGCCGCGAGCGGCACCAGTGATCAATGCACATTTCCCTTCCAGCCGCTGCATCGGTTTCATTCGATTCTCAGCCCCTTGTCGTTGAATTTGTGAATATGGGCCGGATCAGGGGTCAGGAAAATCGAGTCGCCGTAACCCAGTGCCATTTCGCCACTGACACGGACTGTCAGCGGCTCTTCACCCAGCCCTTCGCACTGGACGCGCAGGAAAGTGTCTGAGCCCAGGTGCTCGGAAACGCCGATGGTACCGCGCCACTCGCCGCTATCCCGTGAAACGGTGATGTGTTCGGGGCGGATACCGATGGCAGCTGCATTGTGCTTTGCGGCAGCGCTGCCCTCAATGAGGTTCATCTTCGGGGAGCCGATGAAGCCGGCCACGAAACGGTTGCGCGGGCTGCGGTACAGTTCCAGCGGGCTGCCGACCTGCTCGATATTGCCGGCCCGCAGGACCACGATCTTGTCTGCCATGGTCATGGCCTCGACCTGATCATGGGTGACATAGATCATGGTGGTCTTAAGGCGCTTGTGCAGCTCCGAAATTTCCAGACGCATGCCGACCCGCAGGGCTGCATCCAGGTTGGACAGTGGCTCATCGAACAGGAAAGCTGAAGGCTCGCGCACAATGGCGCGCCCGATGGCAACGCGCTGGCGCTGGCCACCGGACAACTGACCCGGACGACGGTCGAGGTAATCAGTCAGGTTCAGCACCCGCGCCGCATCAGTCACACGCCGATCCTGCTCCGTCTTGTCGATACCGGCCATGCGCAGCGGAAAAGTGATGTTTTTGCGTACCGACATGTGCGGATAGAGGGCGTAGGACTGGAATACCATAGCCAGCCCACGCTTGGCCGGCGGCAGTTCCGTGGCATCCTGGCCATCAATCTGGATGGTGCCGGCACTGACATCCTCCAGCCCGGCGATCAGGCGCAGCAGGGTGGATTTACCACAGCCGGAAGGGCCGACAAAAACAACAAATTCGCCATCCTGGATGCTCAGGTCCAGCGGTGGAATGACTTCCACATGACCGAATGTTTTTCTGACCTGATTAAGTGTAATGTTTCCCATGGTATCTCTCCCTTATTTAACGGCACCGAAGGTGAGGCCGCGG
>DAOPKY010000005.1:4199-120028 GCA_035391465.1 Thiolinea sp.
AATGTTTCCCATGGTATCTCTCCCTTATTTAACGGCACCGAAGGTGAGGCCGCGGACAAGTTGCTTTTGACTGAACCAGCCCATGATGAGGATGGGCGCGATGGCCATGATGCTGGCCGCACTGAGTTTGGCGTAGAACAGCCCTTCGGGGCTGGAGTAGCTGGCAATGAACGCCGTGAGGGGGGCGGCCTTGGCAGCCGTCAGGTTGAGGGTCCAGAAAGCCTCGTTCCAGGCCAGGATGATGTTCAGCAGTACCGTCGAGGCCATGCCCGGAATGGCCATGGGTGTCAGGATATACAGTACTTCCTTGCCGAGGGAGGCCCCATCCATGCGTGCCGCTTCCAGAATCTCGCCCGGAATCTCCCGGAAATAGGTATACAGCATCCAGATGATAATGGGCAGGTTGATCAGCATCAGCACCAGTACCAGCCCGATGCGGGTATCCAGCAGGCCGGTGTCCCGGAAGATCAGGTAGATCGGAATCAGTACCCCTACCGGTGGCAGCATCTTGGTGGACAGCATCCACATCAGGACATCCTTGGTACGCCTGGCCGGTACGAAGGCCATGGCCCAGGCGGCAGGAACGGCGATGATCAGTCCCAGCAGGGTTGAGCCCAGGGCGATGATGACCGAGTTGGTAAAGTGTTTGAGGTAGTCCGAGCGCTCCTGAACTGCGCTGTAGCTTTCCGTGGTCCATATTGCGCTCAGAACATCCAGTGGCCCCTTGATGGCATCGATTTCCGTCTTGAATGACAGAATGGCAATCCACAGGATGGGGAAAAAGATCAGGAATCCCAGCGACCATGCAGCTACGGTATTGATCGCCTTGCGTTTGGTTGATATTGCACGTGCCATGATTATGCGTCCAGGTTTTTGCCGATCATCCGCATCAGGAATATGGCGACAATATTGGCAAGAATGATGGCGATGACACCACCGGCGGATCCGGCTCCCACGTCATACTGCAGCAGGGACTGGACATAGATCAGGTAAGTCAGGTTGGTAGTGGCCGTACCGGGGCCGCCGTTGGTGGTCACGAGAATCTCGGCAAAGACCGAGAGCAGGAAGATGGTCTGGATCAGAACGACCACGGTAATGGCGCGTGACAGATGCGGCAGCATGATGAACCAGAAACGGTTGAGCCAGCTGGCACCATCCATTTCGGCAGCTTCCAGCTGTTCCTGGTCCAGGGATTGCAGCGCAGTCAGCAGGATCAGGGTGGCAAAGGGCAGCCATTGCCAGCTTACGATCCAGATAATCGAGGCCCAGGGTATCTGGGACAGAAAGTCATAGGGCTGCAGACCCAGCGCCAGGGCGATGTGGGCAAACACGCCGTTCACCGGGTTCATGAACATGTTTTTCCAGACCAGTGCCGATACGGTCGGCATGACGAAAAACGGGGCGATGACCATGATGCGCACAATGCCCTGGCCCCACATGGGCTGGTCCAGCAGCAGTGCGAACAGGATGCCGCCGACCACAGTGATGAGCAGGACACCACCGAGCAGGGTCAGGGTATTGATGATGGCATCCTTGAAACTGGGGTCAGTGATAAAGAAGTAGTAATTAGTCCAGCCGGTAAAGGTCTCCTCACCCGGCATCAGCAGGTTGTAGCGCAGAAAGGAGAAATAGACTGTCAGGCACAGTGGAATGATCATCCACGCCAGCAGCAACAGTACCGCCGGCGATAGCATCAGGCGAGCCGAAGCCCGGGAGTGAAGGGTAGCCATGATTACCTCACCTTGGGGTTTTGGGTGTAATAAAGGCAGGAAACCGGGCCGGCCAGTCAGACTGTAGCCCGGCACGGTCGGGCTTACTTGAGGTAGCCTGCCTTGGTCATTTCACGGACAGCGAATTGCTGGGCATTTTCCAGTGCCTGGTCAACACTTTGCTGGCCTGCCAGTGCGGCGGAAATCTGCTGGCCGACATAGTTGCCGATGCCCTGAAACTCCGGAATGGCAACGAACTGGACGCCGGTATAGGGAACCTGTTCCAGCGTGGGATCGGCCGGGTTGGTTGCCAGAATGGCGTTTTTGACGGTATCGGCAAACGGTGCTGCTTCCTGGTATTTCGGATTGGCATACGTGGAGGCGCGGGTACCGGGAGGCGCGGCAACCCAGCCTTCGGACTCACCGACCTGTTCAATGTACGCTTTGGATGTAGCCCACTTGAGGAAGTCTTTGGCGGCATCGACCTTGGCAGAGCTGGATGGAATGGCCAGCGCCCAGGCCCAGAACCAGCCCGTGCCCTTGTCGGTCACTTCCTTGGGGGCCTGGAAGAAGCCGGTTTTGTCGGCCACCCTGGAGTCCTTGGGGTTGTAGATGTAGCCGGCAGCTGAGGTGGCATCAATCCAGGTGGCACACTTGCCGTCGGCGAACAGGGCACGGTTTTCATTGTGGCCATTGGCCGGTGCACCCGGCGGGCCGTACTTGCTCAGCAGGTCGACATAGTAGGTGATGGCCTTTTTCCAAGGCTCACTGGTGAGCTGTGGCTGCCAGTCCATATCAAACCAGCGTCCGCCGAAGGCATTGACCATGGGACCGATAAAGGCCATGTTTTCGCCCCAGCCGGCCTTGCCACGCTGGCAGGTGCCATAAATACCGTTATCGGGGTCATGGACTCTGGCCACCATCTGGGCAAACTGGTCATAGGTGATCTGGTCCTTGCCGACTTCAACTCCGGCTTTCTCGAACAGGTCCTTGCGGTAGAAGGTGAACGAGCTTTCTGCATAGAAGGGGACAGCATACAGTGAGCCTTTGACCGACAGGCCGTTGCGGACCGGCTCGAAAATATCGGCATAGTCATAGGCTTCACCCAGATCATCCAGGGTATTCAGCCAGCCCTTTTCGCCCCAGATCGGGGTTTCATAGGCACCGATGGTCACGATGTCGAAGGAGCCCCCCTTGGTGGCAATATCGGTGGTGACACGCTGGCGCAGCACATTTTCCTCCAGCACCACCCAGTTCAGTTTGTTGCCGGTTTTCTTCTCCCATTCGGGGGACAGTTTCTGCATGATGATCATGTCGGCATTGTTGACCGTGGCGATGGTTAGTTCCTCTGCCGAGGCAGCAGAACCCAGCGCAGTCAGAGTTGCTGCGGTAATGGTGATACCCAGTAAAGTGCGTTTGATCGACATTTCAGTCTCTCCTCCTTTATTTACGCATGTAAAAATACAACTGAAGCCCCAGTTGCCAGGGTAAGCCTGTGATAAGGGTTATCAGTCTGACCTCCTCCCGGTCAGGCTGATTCCTGAATTTTCAACGATGCTTCAAATAATTGCCTGGAAGGCTGGCCGGAACTTTCCCCACGTACACGTTCGATAACGATACGGATGGCTGCCTCGGCCAGTGCAGTCACATCCTGAGTTACGGTCGTCAGGGATGGCGTCATGTAGTCACTCAGGGGATAGCCCCCGTGCCCGGCAACCCGGATGCCTTCCGTACCGGTGCTGGGCTTGATGGTCAGGTGGTGTCGGGTTGCTGCACGCAGGACGCCGATGGCCAGCAGGTCGTTCACACATAACAGCGTGTCGGCGGTATAGCGTCCGCGGCTGAAATAATCGTCCATCAGCCGGTAGGCGTGGGACTCGAAAGACCAGCGCTCGGACCAGCGTTCGGGTATCGCGTCATGCGTCAGTACCTGTGGCTGCAGGCCGTGCCACTGCATGCGCTCGATATAGGCCGCTTCACGCTCCTGGCTGTTGGAGTTGAGTCTGGGCATGGAGAAAAAGATCGGTGGCGTGCCGGTGCGGCAGAGGTAATCAACGATGATATTGATGCTCTGCCGGTTGTCGGTGCCCACAAAGTCCACATTCGGCAGGTGCTCCGGCAGATTGGAGTCAATGAAGACAACCGGCAGTTTGGATGCAGCCAGTTCCAGTGCCCCGACATCGCTGTCCATGCCCAGCGGCGAGATCACGATTGCATCGGCATTCATGGAGATGAAGCGTTCAACCGCACGTGCCTCCAGCCGGGGATCGCCATGGGAGCTTTGGGTCAGGATGGTGAAATCATGCCGCAGGCCGGTTTTTTCAATCGCTTCCAGCAGGCTGGCAAAGAACAGGTCGTGAAGATAGGGAATGATCACGCCCACAATACCGGTGGATTCCCGGTTCATGCGGGTGGCAAAGAAGTTCGGGATATAGTCCACCTGCTCCAGACCGAGACGGATTTTGTCGGCAGTGGACTGGCGCACACTTTTCGGATCATTGAAATAACGGGAAAGCGTAGGCCGCGATACACCGATCGCTACCGACAATTCCTCCATCGTATTAATCCGGACTCGCCCCATTACATTTCACCATTATCCTCCACCAATAACTCCAACTATATCTTGACACGCGTAAAAAATCAAATTATTTTTGAATCAGATCAGAGGAGAGCAACATGATCAAATCACATACCATCCTTGTGATGGGTGAAATTCTGGTGGAGTTTGTCTCGCACGAAAAAAATTGTGCACTTGCAAAAATTACCGGATATTCCGGTCCCTATCCCAGTGGAGCCCCTGCCATTTTTGCCGATCAGGCCGCTCGGGTCGGTGGGCATTCCGTCATGGTGGGCGGCCTTGGTGCAGACGGATTTGGCCGCAGTACCCTTGAGCGATTGCGGGAGGACCGGGTTGATGTCAGCCAGATTGCCATGAACCGGGAGCTTTCAACCGGCGTCGCTTTTGTCTCTTATTTTGAAAATGGCAGCCGGGATTTCATCTATCACATTGCCGGTTCGGCTGCAGAGCGTTTTCAGGCGGCTGACCTGACACGGATTCCCGCCCCCGTTGTGCTGCATGTTTCTGCCGCCTCGCTGGGCAGCCCCGTGATCCGGCCCCGGATACTGGCTGCGATGGCCGCTGTCAGGGCTGCCGGTGGCAGAGTCTCCTGTGACCCCAATGCCCGTCCGGAGCTGATGCGTGATCAGGAGGCCCGTGATGCGCTGACGACAATCATTGCCGGCAGCGATATTCTGCTGCCCTCAACCAGTGATCTGGATTATCTCTATCCGGGGCGTTCGGAAACTCAGGCCATTGAGCAGCTGCTGCAGGGAAATGCCCGCATTATCGCCCTGAAACGGGGCAGTCGGGGAGCCATGGTCATCGGGCCGGATGCGCATTTTGAGTTTGCGGCCCATCCGGTGGAGGAGCTGGATCCGACCGGTGCGGGAGATTGTTTCTGCGGTACTTTTATCGCACTGCTGACCCGGGGTTTCAGCCTGTTTGAGGCCGGGCGACATGCGAATACTGCCGGGGCACTGGCGGTGACACGCCGGGGGCCGATGGAGGGCAATACATCCCTGGAGACCATCCGGGCCTTTCTGGCCAGAGATGACAGGTCAGCGGCTTATCACACGGGCGTTTCTGATGATTGATCTTAAAGCACTGATACGGCAGAACCGCTCTGGCAGCCGGGTCGGAATACCCTGTTTCTGCAGCGCGAATGAGCTGGTGATCCGCGCCATACTGGGCCATGCTGCCCACCATGAGGTACCGGTGGTGATTGAGGCAACCTGTAATCAGGTCAACCAGGCGGGTGGCTATACCGGTATGACGCCTGCCGGGTTTATCGGCTGGGTACGGCAGCTGGCGGATGCTGCCGGGCTGGCGGAAGGTCGCATCATTTTCGGTGGTGATCATCTCGGCCCCAATCCGTGGCGCAGGGAACCGGCTGCCATTGCGATGCAGAAAGCGGAAATACTGGTCAGACAGTACGTCGAGGCCGGTTTTCAGAAAATCCATCTGGATGCGAGCATGTGCTGTGCCGATGATGACAGCCTGTCCTTTGAGGCCATTGCCCGGCGTGCTGCAGCGCTATGTGCCGTGGCGGAACGGGCCGCACCGGACCCGACCCGGCTGGTCTACATCATCGGTACGGAAGTTCCCGTTCCGGGGGGCGAAACCACGGAACCGGATGCACTGGAGGTAACATCGGTGGCACGCTTCCGGAATACACTGGAGACGCATCGTGCGGCCTTTGCCGAACAGGGGCTGGATGCCGCCTGGAGGCGGGTTGTCGGGGTGGTGACACAGCCCGGTGTCGATTTCGGGCATTCTTCCGTGTTCAACTTCAGGCCCGAGGCTTCCCGTACCCTGAGCGATGCCATTCTGGATGAGCCTGAGCTGGTATTTGAGGCACACTCCACGGACTACCAGCCCACAGCGGCGCTGGAAGCGCTGGTGGCGCAGCATTTTTTCTTTCTGAAAGTGGGGCCGGAACTGACCTTCCGCATGCGCGAGGCTGTTTTTGCACTGGCAGCCATTGAGGACAGTCTGGCACCAACAAAGCCGTCGGGGCTGGTGGCGGTGCTGGAGCAGGCCATGACCCGCAATGATGCCCACTGGCGCGATTATTATTCAGGGAACCCGCAGGAAGTCCGGTTGTTGAAAGAGTACAGCTACAGTGACCGCATCCGTTACTACTGGACCGAACCGGCGGTACGGCAGGCACTGGTGCAGCTGCTGGACAACCTGCGTACCCTTGAGGTGCCGCAGACCTGTATTTCCCGCCATTTCGGGGCACTGGAATTCGGCGACATGCCGCAGGTTCCGGACGTGTTGCTGGAAAGGCATATCGGCAAAGCGATTGCCCGGTATTATCAGGCCGCCGGGCTTCCCGGTTGCCGGGGCTGATCAATCTTACCGGAATCTCACGGGTGATCTGAACCCGGCAGGGATGCCAGCCCGGCGGTTGGCAGCGGGAAGTGCAGGCTCACCACCAGCCCCGGTGCATTGTCGCCCAGTGTGATGCGGCCACCGTGCATGTCCACCACCGCCTTGACCAGACTCAGCCCCAGTCCGTTGCCGGGGGAGCTTCTGGCATTGTCCAGCCGCACAAAGCGCTCGAACACATGCTCATGCTTGTCGGCTGGAATGCCGATGCCGGTATCGCTCACCCGTACCAGCAGGCTGCTGTCATCCCGGCGGGCTTCCAGCCGGATCAGGCCCCCACCGGGGGTATACTTGACGGCATTGTCGAGCAGGTTGGTGATGGCCTGGGCCAGCAGTTGCCGGTTGGCGGTCAGCACCAGTCCCGTTTCGGTATGGCAATCCAGCTGCTGGTCCTTGTCTTCCGTGACTGCCGAGTACAGTTCACCCAGATCATTTACCAGTGTAGTCAGGTCCACCCGGGACCAGTCCTTGCGCTGGACCCGTGATTCGGCCTGGGCAATGCTCAGCAGGGCGTTGAAAGTCTTGATCAGCTCATCCACATCCTGGATGGCATCCTCATTGGCCTGTTGGTAATCACCGCTTTGCGGGTTGAGAAAACGCACTGATTCGAGCCGGTTGCGCAGGCGGTTGAGGGGATTGCGCAGGTCATGGGCCAGATTGTCGGTCACACCGCGCATGGCGATCATCAGCTGCTCAATGCGCTGCAGCATGTTGTTGACCACAATGCTGAGGCGGTCGAATTCATCATTGCGCCAGGTGACATGCATGCGCTGGCTCAGATCACCGCTGATAATGGTGTCGGCAGTACGGCTGATGCTGTCGATGCGGCGCAGCACGTTGTAGCCCATCAGGCCGCCCCCGAACAGCGCCAGCGCAATAATGACCGCCATCGCCATCAGGGTGCTGCGGTACATTTTATCCAGCAGCGCTTTCTGTTCACTCATGTCGGTGGCGACCAGCAGCTGGTAGCCGCTGTCCGGCAACAGGTACAGCAGCATGCGCGCCGGTTCATCATCGCGTGCCGTGGGTGAGTAGTTGAGGATATCCTTCATCGGATGGGTGGCGAACAGCGCATGCCCGTTGGTGGTTGTGTACTCGGGGCGGAACAGTTTCAGCAGGTCGGCAAAGTTGCGGTGATTGAGTACATGAACGGAAAACTCGTCCCCGTTCCGGCTCAGGCTGTCAATGCGCTGCAGCAGGAACTCCGGCCCCTGGGCGCGGATGCGGCTTAAAAAGACATCGGCTTCCAGCTGCAGGCGGGTGTCGACCTGACGGGTGATGTGGCTTTCAGCGACCCAGTAAATGGAGACCATGGCCATGGCCGCAATCAGGCTGAACAACAGGGCATAGACCAGTGACAGCCGGAAAACGGTGGTATTAAGCAGGTGACGTATCATGCAGCATGTAGCCGGCTCCACGGACCGTGTGCAGCAGGGGCGGGTGGAAGTCCCGGTCGATTTTGCTGCGCAGGCGGCTGATGTGTACGTCAATCACATTGGTCTGGGGATCAAAATGATAATCCCATACCTTTTCCAGCAGCATGGTGCGGGTCACGACCTGCCCGGCATTATGCATCAGGTATTCCAGCAGCTTGAACTCGCGTGGCTGCAGCAGGATAGGCTGGTCGGCCCGCCGGACCTGGCGTTTCATCAGGTCCATTTCCAGGTCGGCAATTCGCAGCAGCGTCTGTTCCTGAGCCGGCTGCACCCGGCGTGTCAGGGCCTGCAACCGGGCCAGCAGTTCACTGAAGGCGTAAGGCTTGACCAGATAGTCATCCCCGCCGGCGCGCAGGCCCTCGACCCGGTTATCCACTTCCCCCAGCGCACTGAGAATCAACACCGGCACGCTCTGCCGGCGTCGACGCAGGGTCTGGATCAGGGCAAGGCCATCCAGGCCCGGCAGCATGCGATCCACAATCAGGGCATCGTACTGCCCCTCCAGCGCGAGGTTCAGCCCTTCCAGGCCATCGGCTGTGTGCTCAACCATGTAGCCACTTTCCTGCAGCCCCTTGCGGATAAAGCTGGCAGTCTGGCTGTCATCTTCGACAAGTAGGATATTCATGCCCAAATCATAAGGCATGATTCTGACACTGCAAGATTAAGCTTTCGTAATTTTTTCGCAAACTTGCGGTAACCCTGTTTCAGGCATGCTGATCAACATCAGGCATGAACAGTGCCACATGAATAACCTCAAGGAGTCGGTTCAGATGAGCAAAGGATTAAACGGGTCAAACAGAAGTTTTCGGGCTTTGGGTTTCAGGCAGCGTGCCTCCACCCTGCTGGTTGGTGCGGCACTGATCGGTACGCTGGCGCTGCCTGCCATCGTGCCGGTGGTCCATGCGGAACAGTTCCCGCAGCTGACCCAGCTGATCCGGGACAACCGGGATGCCGTGGTGCATATTTCCGTGGTGGGCGAGCGCGGCAGTGACCGCCAGCAGATGTTCTCCATGCCCGATGGCAGCCAGCTGCCGGAGCAGTTGCGCAAGTTTTTCGAGAACCTGCCCAATATGCCGCGTGATGGCCGTTCACCGCGTACCGAGGCCATGGGTTCCGGGTTCATTATTTCGGCAGATGGCTATATCGTCACCAATACCCATGTGGTGGACGGGGCCAGTGAAGTGACCGTGAAACTCAATGACCGGCGCGAACTGCCAGCCAGGGTGGTGGGACAGGACAAGTACAGTGATATTGCGCTGCTGAAGGTGGATGCCACCGGGCTGCCGGCCGTGAGTCTCGGTGATTCCGACAGTCTGGAGGTCGGGCAGTGGGTGGTTGCCATAGGTGCGCCGTTCGGGCTGGACCATACTGCAACTCAGGGGATTGTGAGTGCGTTGTCACGCAGTCTGCCGGACGGGACTTATGTGCCTTTCATTCAGACCGATGCGGCAGTGAATCCGGGGAATTCCGGCGGGCCGCTGTTTGACCTTGAAGGGCACGTGATCGGGGTGAATTCCCAGATTTACAGCCGCAGTGGCGGTTACATGGGGATTTCATTTGCCATTCCCGTGAATCTGGTCAAGAACATTACCGAGCAGCTCAAGAATGGCGGTGTGGTCAACCGGGGCTGGCTGGGGGTCGAGATTCAGAGCCTGGACCAGCAGCTGGCGGATTCCTTTGACCTGGACCGACCCAGGGGCGCATTGGTGGCCAGCGTGCAGCCTGCCAGTCCGGCGGCCAAAGCCGGTGTGCAGGCGGGTGACGTGATTCTGGGCTTTAACAATCTGGAGGTGGAGTCTGCCAGCCATCTGCCCCTGCTGGTGGGGAATACGCCGGTGGGACAGCAGGTGCCGCTCCGGGTGTTGCGTGACGGCAGGGAAAAGGTACTGGATGTCACCATCGACAAGCTGGCGGACAGGGATGAAAGCCCGGCCCGGCTGGCGGATAACACCGATGGTTCGCCCAGCCTGGGGGTGGCGGTATCGGCGCTGAGTACCGAAGAGCGCCAGCAGGCCAAAGTGGATGAAGGCGGCATCATCATCCGTGAAGTGTTTCCGGGCAGTGCGGCGGACCGGGCCGGATTGCAGCAGGGCGATGTCATCCTGCTGGTGGACAACCAGCCGGTCAGTACGCCGGCAGAGTTGAAGGACAGGGTCAGTAAGGCGGCTGAAAACCGGCCACTGGCACTGCTGATTCAGCGCGATGATGCCAAGCGCTTTGTTGCGGTACAGCCTTCCCGTTCCTGAGGTTGGCGTTCCGGTTTGTTTTTCGTTGACTTTACTCCTTGGGGCTCCCACCCGGGCAGGTCGTTCCGGTGACACCGGAGGCTGTGTCCGGGTGGTTTTTGTCTGCACTCACACAGTACATGGAAAGTACGCTAACATAAGAGGGGATAATTCAAGTGCGAGGCGATTATCATGCGTATTTTTAACGATTTCCCCCGAGTCACCGGGGGTGTTCCGCTTGTGTTTATGGCGGCTTTTCTGGCCGTTCTGCCGGTCAGCAGCATGGCTGATGAAGTCACCGATTCCATCAAGGAGGCAACGGATGCCTATGAGCAGGGGGATCATACCGGTGCCATTGAAAACCTCAACTATGCCGTACAGCTGATCCAGCAGCAGAAGGGCAAGGCACTGGAGTCCCTGCTGCCCGCTGCACCGGATGGCTGGACTGCCGGGGATGCCGAGTCCACGGCGGTGGGGGCGGCGATGTTCGGCGGTGGAGTGACTGCCGAGCGGCGCTACACCAAAGGCGACAGCAGCATCAGCGTGCAGATCGTGACGGATTCACCCATGTTGCAGGGTATGATGGCACTGTTCACCAATCCGATGTTTGCCAGCAGCAGTGGCGGCAAGATGGAAAAGGTTGCCGGGCAGAAAGTGATTTCCAGCTATGACAGCACCAAGCAGGGCGGGGATTACAAGATTGCCGTGGCCAACCGTTTTCTGGTCACGGTGACCGGCGACAAGGTCAGCAAGGATGAGATGGATGCCTTCGTCGAGGGCATTGACTTTGATGCCATGGAGAAGTCCTGAGCGACTCTCGGGCCAGGATGGGGTGGTGATGGCGGGGGCCGGTCACTGACCCCGTTATCCCGCCCGGTCGGTATACCGACCGCGGTACAGCAGCCGCCGCTGTTGCGCTTGGTCGTGATCCACAAAGCCGGTGCGGCAGTGCAGGACATTGTTGCACAACACCCCTTCACCTGCCTGCAGGCAATGTCTCAGTTTCCAGGGTGAATCCTGCTCCCATAGCGCCAGCAGCAGGGCGGTTGCCGCCTGTGTTGCCGGATCGGTACGCCAGTGGATATTCTTCTGGCGGGCGGAATAGCGCATGTGCAGCGAACCGTCCTTATTGATGCTGAAGACCGGGCCGCTTTGCTGCGGGCGGATGATTTCCCCGTTGAGGCTGTTGGCCGGAATGGTAAGGGCTTCCGGGTGCATGAGTGCCCTGATAAAGGCCGGGTCCGCCTCGCGCAGCAGAATGTAGGCGATTTCGTGATCCATGAACCAGCTTTCGCCCCCCTGCCAGGCCGGGCGCACGCAGTGCAGCAGCATGCCGTGTATCTGTGCGTCAGGGGGCTGATAGTAGCCATCGGTATGCCAGCTCAGCTTCCTGTCGGTATAGGGGATGTAGTCGTGCTGGTCTGCATGGCGTGCCACCTGGATGGCGCTGAGGCTGTCCGGGTCGGCACACAGGTTGGCCTGGATGTGGATCAGCCCCATGCGGGCTGCCAGTGCGTGTACTTCGGGTTTTCCGACCGACGCCGGCTCCGGGAAGCGGTAGAAAGCCATATTGTGACGCCGGATGGTGTCTTTGAGCTGCCGGATGTCGGACCCGGTCGGCTGCACCCCGTTCAGGCTGGTGAACAGGGTGGCCTTGTCATCCGGCCAGCCGGCCAGCTTCCGGTCCCGCCAGCGTTGATAGGCTGCGCCATGTTCGGGAAGGAAAGGAGAAGGATTCATGCCGGATTGGTCTCCATCAGGGTTGTTGTCGGCGGTTGCTGCCCAGTATCAGCCGCAGGGCCGGTGGCTGCAATCTCCCCTTTTATGCACGTTATGCGCTGTATGCTCCCTCGACTGGCAGTAGCCAAACGCCTATTCGGGATATTTGCAATATTATTAAATACCGATATTCTTCTGGTCATGATGCTTGATTCCATTTTGCTGATATTTTGCACAATATCCCGATGGGGATAGGTCCTGTTCCAGACTACCTCCCATGGGTGAGATTCTTTGGAATCAGGGGCGAACATACACTAGCTGCAATCATAACAGTCAGGTTTCAGGTTCAATTGAGTCAGGATTCAGGTTGTCCCGCGAGAGATGGGCACCGAAGTCACATAGAGTCCATATTTCAGGAGGCAGGTATGACAGTCAAACACTATCCCACTCCGATGCTTGATGTGCTGGAGGAAGGGCCATGGCCGAGCTTCGTCAGCGGCATCAAGAATCTGCGCGACAACCACCCCGATGAACGCATCCGCAAGGTCACCAACAGTCTGTTGGGGCAGCTGGAACATTCCTATGAAACCCGCATGGGCTACTGGAAGGGCGGTACCATTTCCGTGTTCGGTTATGGTGGCGGCATCATTCCGCGCTTCTCCGAAGTCGGCGACATGTTTCCGGAATCCAGGGAATTCCACACCCTGCGGGTACAGCCGCCCGCCGGCAACTACTACACCACCGACATACTGCGTCAGCTGGCCGACAGCTGGGAGAAACACGGTTCCGGCCTGCAGACCTTCCATGGCCAGACCGGCAACATCATGTTCATCGGGGCCGACAGCAAGAGCTACCAGCACTTCTTTGATGAAATCAATGATTACGGCTGGGACCTGGGCGGGGCCGGCCCGTGCGTGCGCACCGGCATGTCCTGTGTGGGTGCGGCACGCTGTGAAATGTCCAACTGCAACGAGCAGGCCATTCACCGCCACCTGCTCAACACCTTCACCGATGACGTGCACCGTCCGGCCCTGCCTTACAAGTTCAAGTTCAAGGTGTCCGGCTGCCCGAATGACTGCATGAACGCCATTGAGCGTTCCGATTTCGCCATTATTGGCACCTGGCGCGATGACATGAAAGTGGATCAGCAGGCCTTTAAGGACATGATCTACAAGAAGGCGGACGAGATCGGCCATGCCGGTGATCGTGCCGCCGGCCGCCAGTACATGTTTGACAACGTGGTCAGCCGCTGCCCGACCAATGCCATCACTTTGCATGATGATGACACCATCGAGATCGACAACAGCAACTGCGTGCGCTGCATGCACTGCCTGAATGTGCTGCCCAAGGCACTGCATCCCGGTGATGACAAGGGCGTGAGCATCCTGATCGGCGGCAAGCGTACCCTGAAGATCGGCGACCTGATGGGCACCGTGATCGTGCCGTTCATGAAGATGGATACGGCTGAGGACTATGAGCGCATTGTCGAACTGGGCACCGAGGTTATCGACTTCTGGGCCGAGAACGGGCTGGAGCATGAGCGTTGTGGTGAAATGATCGAGCGTATCGGGCTGGTGAATTTCCTGGAGGGCATCGGTATTGATCCGGACCCGAACATGATCAAGCAGCCGCGCAGCGTGTCCTATGTGCGTACCGATGGTTGGGATGAGGCCGCCGAAGCGTGGTTCAATCGCAAGCGTGAAGAAAAAATGGCGGCAGCCGGTTAAGGTCAAGGAGAGTTCTCATGGCAGTAAAAATGCGCGAACCCATCGAGTCCGGCTGTCCGGACGGCTTCCAGTACATGCATCCGGTCATGCGCCGTAATTATGGCCAGTGGCTGTATCATGAGGACCCGCGTCCGGGGGTGCTGGTACACACCGCACGCAGCGGGGATCAGGTCTGGACCGTGCGTGCCGGTACCCAGCGGATTCTGGACGTGTTCACCCTGCGCAAGCTGATGGACATCGGGGACCGGTATGGTGAGGGCTATGTACGCTTCACCATCCGATCCAATATCGAGTTCATGGTGGCTGACGGAACCAGGGTCGAGCCGTTGGTCAAGGCGCTGGAAGATGCCGGCTTCCCGGTCGGCGGTACCCGCAATTCGATCACCACCATCTCCCACACCCAAGGCTGGCTGCACTGCGACATTCCGGGAACGGATGCCTCGGGCGTGGTCAAGGCCATGATGGATGAACTGGTGGATGAGTTCAAGGGCTGGAACATGCCCAACCGGGTCCACATGACCACATCCTGCTGCCAGATCAACTGCGGCGGGCAGGGCGACATTGCCATCAATATCCAGCATGTCAAGCCGCCCAAGATCAATCATGCGCTGGTCGGTAATATCTGCGAGCGTCCGTCAGTGGTGGCGCGCTGCCCGGTGGCGGCCATCCGCCCGGCCATGGTCGATGGCAAGCCGTCGCTGGAAGTGGACGAGAAAAAGTGCATCTGCTGCGGGGCCTGCTATCCGCCCTGTCCGCCGATGCAGATCAATGATCACCAGTATACCCAGCTGGCGATCTGGATTGGCGGTAATCACTCCAATGCCCGTGGCAAGCCGACCTTCCAGCGTCTGGTTGCTGCCGGCATCCCGAACAATCCGCCGCGCTGGCCTGAAGCCACGGCGATTGTGAAGAAAATCCTGCAGTGCTACAAGGAAGGCGCAAAGGACTGGGAGCGCATCAACGAGTGGGTGGAGCGGATTGGCTGGCCGCGCTTCTTTGAAGTCACCGGGCTGCCGTTTACCAAGTACCATATCGACAACTGGCGTGGTGCGCGCAACAACCTGAATTCCTCAACCCATATCCGCTTCTGAAGCGTCTGGAGAGGCAAGACGGATGAAATACACGATTCTGGTCAACGAAGGTCCGTATCAGCACCAGTCTGCTGATACTGCCCTGCAGTTTGCACGTGCTGCACTGGCACAGGGGCACGAGATATTCCGGGTGTTCTTCTACCATGACGGCGTGAACAACGGCACCCGGCTGGCGGTACCGCCCAAGGATGACCGCATGCTTCAGAAGGAATGGTCGGAGCTGGCAACGCAGCACGGCATTGATCTGGTGGTCTGTATTGCCGCTGCCCAGCGCCGTGGCCTGATGGATGCGGATGAGGCCAAACGCCAGGGGCTGGATGCCGATAATATCGCCCCCGGTTTCCGCATTTCCGGGCTGGGACAGCTGATTGAAGGCGGTATCGAGGCGGACCGTCTGCTGGTGTTCGGGGACTGAGGAGAAAAGACATGAGCCAAACCAAGCAATTCATGTATGTGAACCGCAAGGCCCCGTATGGCACGGTTTATGCTTTGGAGTCGCTGGAGGTGGTACTGATTGCAGCTGCCTTTGAGCAGGATGTCAGTCTGGCCTTCATTGATGACGGTGTGTATCAGATCGCCCGCGGACAGTCACCGAAGGCGGTGGGCATGAAGAATTTCTCCGCCACCTACAATGCATTGGGTGACTATGATGTGCGCAAGCTGTATGTTGAGCGCGAATCGCTGGAAGAACGGGGCCTGAGTGAAGATGACCTGATGCCGATTGTGTACGAGGATGAAGACGATGACTATGCGGAAAAGCCTTCCGTGCAGATCGTTTCCCGTACCGAGATGGCGACCATTATGGCAGGTCAGGATGTGGTTCTGAGTTTCTGAGGGGGCTATGAAATGAGTATGCTGCATATCGTCAACAAGTCCCCGTTTGAGCGCAATGCGCTGGAAAGCTGTCTGGGACACGCCCTGGAAGGGGATTCGGTACTGCTGATCGAGGATGCCGTGATCGGCGCGGTGGCAGGCAGCCGCTTTGCCGGGCATCTCACTGACGCGATGACCGGCAAGCACGTCTGTGTACTGCGGGAGGATCTGGCTGCCCGTGGTATCGGGGACGAGCGTGTGCTTGCGGGAATCCGGCTGGTGGACTATGCCGGTTTCGTTGAGCTGACGATTGAGAATGACAAGACACAAAGCTGGCTGTAAAGCCGGCTGCAGGCAGCGGATGTACGTGTTTTGCTGTCTGTCTGACCTTAACCATTAACAGGAGGCCGCATTATGGCACTGGAAATTGACGGCAAAAGCATTGCTACCGATGAAGAAGGTTATCTGGAAAACCTGAATGACTGGAGCAAGGAAGTCGCCGAGGCAATGGCAATCTCCGAGGATGTCAACCTGACTGACGAGCACTGGGAAATTCTCAACTTCCTGCGTGAGTACTATGAAGAGTACCAGATTGCACCGGCGGTCCGGGTGCTGACCAAGGCGGTCGGCAAACGTCTGGGCGCTGACAAGGGTAACTCCAAGTACCTGTACAGCCTGTTTCCTTATGGCCCCGGCAAGCAGGCCTGTAAATATGCCGGCCTGCCCAAGCCGACCGGCTGCGTCTGATCCGGCCAGCTCCGTCCCCCCGCATGCCGGGGGGATGAGCGCGTTACGTTTAACCCTTGTGTTGAGTCATCCGGCCTGCTGCTGCGGTCTGTCGCAGCGGGACAGGGAGGGTCTGACCTGACAGCCGCGCCTCAAGCCCTGCTGCGGCAGGTTTTCAGAAGCGGTTTTTACCAGGAGTTCTGATAGTGACATTCATAAGCATCCTGTACGGATTGCTGTTCTGGGCCGCCACGCTGATACTGGTCATCGGTGTGGCCCGCCGGATCCATCTGTACTGGAAGGTGCCAGCCCCCCTGAAAATCGTCACGACGCCCGCACCCGTCACCCGAAGCGGGGTGGTGTGGCGCATGTTCAAGGAAGTGGTGTTTTTCACCAGCCTGTTCCGTGCCAACAAGTACACCTGGGTATTTGCCATCCTGTTCCACATGGCCCTGTGGCTGGTATTGCTGCGGCATACCCGCTATTTCATGGACATGAACGGCTTTCTGGTCTTCATGCAGCCGTTTGGCCGCTATGCCGGCTTTGCCATGCTGCTGGGACTGACCGGCCTGCTGGGGCGGCGCATCCTGGTGGACCGGGTACGCTATATTTCGGCTCCCTCCGACTTTCTGATGCTGTTGCTGCTGCTGTCCATCGGGGCCTCGGGCATGATGATGAGCTTTGCGGTTCCGGCTGACATTGTGCAGGTCAAGGCGTTCTTTCGCGGCCTGATGACTTTTGACTGGCAGCCCCTGCCCGGTGATCCGCTGGTACTGCTGCACCTGCTGCTGGTGGCGCTGCTGATGATCATCTTCCCGATCAGCAAGCTGCTGCATGCGCCCGGCGTGTTCTTCAGTCCGACCCGTAACCAGGTCGACAATCCGCGTGAAAAGCGTCATGTCGCTCCCTGGGCACGCGAGCTGGAGCAGGAGCACAAGCTGTATCCTGATGACACATCAACCACACCGGTTTCCAGATAAGGGGTTTTCAGCGTGGCGGATTACGAGATTCCAAAACTGAACAGCGCCGGTTACATCGAGATTCCGGCGCTTGAGCGCGACACCATGAAGGGCAGGGGGCCGTTTATGGCCAAGCCCGAGTTTCAGGAAGCCCTGCATTTCCCGGATGATTTTGAGCCGGTGGAAGGGGGCGGTTACACGCTGGTACCGGACTGGAAGGAAAAAGCGCTGGCGAAGCTGGATGACCTGCGCCATCGCTACCGCTCCCTGCAGCTTTATCTCGACATCTGCGTCAAGTGCGGAGCCTGCACCGACAAGTGCCATTATTTCATCGGCACCAGTGATCCCAAGAACATGCCGGTGGCGCGTCAGGACCTGCTGCGCAAGGTTTACCGGCGTTATTTCACCTTTGCCGGGAAGCATTTCCCCAAACTGGTGGGTGCGGTCGACCTGACCGAGGAGGTGGTGGATGACTGGTATAACTACTATCACCAGTGCTCCCAGTGCCGACGCTGCTCGGTGTACTGCCCTTACGGCATCGATACCGCTGAAATCTCCATGGCGGCCAGGGAAATTCTGGACACCATCGGACGGGGGACCAAGTACAACAACGAGATTATCGGCAAGGTCTTCAAGATCGGCAACAATCTGGGGCTGCCTGCCATGGCGCTGGCGGATACCCTGGAGGGGCTGGAGGAGGATGTCGAAGAGGAGACCGGTATCAAGGTACGCTTCCCGCTGGATGAGGAAGGGGCCGAGGTCCTGCTGATCACACCCTCTGCCGACTTCTTTGCCGAGCCGCATGTGGATGGCCTGATCGGTTATGCCAAGGTCTTTCATGAGGCCGGCATCAGCTGGACCCTGAGTTCCCACGCTTCCGAGGCAGCCAATTTCGGCATGTTCATCGGCTCTTACGAAAACATGCGCCGCATCGCCCTGCGCATCCGTGAGGCCGCCATTCGGCTCAAGGTCAGGCGCATTGTCTTCGGTGAGTGCGGACATGCCTGGCGCGTGGCATACAGTTTCCTCAATACCCTGGCCGGGCCGTTTGATTTCCTGGATCCGAAATACCCGGTGCCCCAGCACATTCTGGAAGTGACCTGGGGCCTGATTCAGGAGGGCCGGCTGGTGCTGGACAAGTCGCAGAACGATGACAAGGTGCTGACTTTCCATGATTCCTGCAATGTGGCACGGGCCACGCGCATGGGCGACAAACCGGGTGGTCAGTTCGAGATTCCGCGCCATGTCATCCGGGCGGTCTGCAACCACTTTGTCGACATGCCGGCAGATACCATTCATGACGCCACCTATTGTTGTGGCGGTGGTGGCGGCCTTTTGACCGATGACCTGATGGAGCTGCGCGTCAAGGGTGCCCAGCCACGCATGGAAGCCCTCAAGTACGTGACCGAACAGCAGGGTGTGACGCACATGGCGGCCATCTGCGCCATCTGCAAATCCCAGTTTACCAAGGTCATTCCGTATTACGGCTTCACCATGGACCAGATTGTCAGTGTGCACCAGCTGGTGAGCAATGCCATCGTCCTTCAGCGAGCGGTTTCGGTCCAGGCCCGCCCGGAGACGGATGACGCAGAGGATGACAGTGATGAGGACTGATGCACCCGGACGGGCAGCGTCAGGATGGGTGCTTCAGCTAACCGATTTAACGATCCGGCCCAGCCGCCGGGTTCAGTGACAGGAGATCAAACATGGCAACAGCCGCTGATGATTCACGCCTGGGAGGCCGGACCTTCCGCCGTTTCGAGGACGGCAGTCATACCTGGGACAGTATGCACGAAAAGATTTTCGTCGCGGATACGACCCACAAGTGCCCGACTTATGTACACAAGACCCCGCCCTGTCAGGGCAGCTGTCCTTCCGGTGAGGATATCCGTGGCTGGCTGCAGATTGTGCGTGGTATCGAAAAGGCACCGGCAGGACTGTCGATGCAGGAGTATGCCTTCCGGCGTCTGACCGAGGCCAATCCGTTTCCGTCCATGATGGGGCGGGTCTGCCCGGCACCGTGTCAGGATGGCTGTAACCGCAATGATGTGGATGATTTCGTCGGCATCAACGCAGTGGAGCAGTACATCGGTGACAGCGCCATTGCCATGAACTTCGGCTTTGAAGCGGCACCGGCACTCTCCGGCAAGCGGGTTGCCATTATCGGTGGCGGTCCTGCCGGCATGACGGCAGCCTGCCAGCTGCGCCGGCTTGGCCATGCCTCCACCATTTTCGAGCAGCACCCGGAGCTGGGCGGCATGTTCCGTTACGGGATTCCCGGCTACCGGGTTCCGCGTGACAAGCTGGATGCTGAAATCCGGCGCATTCTGGACCTGGGTGATATTGAAGTGCGCTGCAACACCCGTGTGGGGGCAGATGTCAGTGTCGAAACCCTGGAGCAGGATTACGATGCCGTATTGTGGGCGCTGGGCTGCTGGAACGGGCGTGGCCTGTTTGTAGAGCAGTTTGATGCCACGCCAAACTGTGTGGTGGCGGTTGATTTTCTGGAAGCCTTCAACAAGGGCACCCTGAAATACACCGCTCCGCGGGTGGTCTGTGTCGGCGGGGGGGATACCTCGATTGACGTGGTGTCGGTCTCGCGCCGTATCGGAACCCTGGCGGATTATCAGGACAAACCGGAAGAAGCCGCAACCGGCAGGCAGGTGCATACCGCCGAACCGGCCAATAAGGTAGCGGCCCAGGTGACCCTGACCACCCTGTTCCCGCTGGATCAGATGACAGCCGCCGAGCACGAGGTACAGGATGCACTCAAGGAAGGCGTGACCATCCTGACCGAGGTGATGCCCAAGGCGCTGGTGCTGGACGGGCAGGGCCGTGCAACCGGCCTGATTGTGGTCGAGTGCGAAATGAAGGGCAACCTGCCGCAGCCGAAGGAAGGCGGGAAGGAAACCCTGATCGAGGCAGACCTGATTGTTTCCGCCATCGGCCAGTATGGCAAGCTGGACGGGGTGGAGGCGATGAACAATGGCCGTCACCTGATCAATGCCGATGCGCTGTATCAGGTACCGGACAAGCCGGGGCATTTTGTGGCCGGTGACATTATCCGCCCGCACCTGCTGACCACGGCAATCGGTCAGGGTTCGATTGCCGCCGAGACCATCAATCAGTACCTGCGTCAGGAGGATCTGACCAAGCGTCCCAAGGTCGACAAGCACCACTTCAACCTGATGCAGAAGCTGCATGAGGCCGGGCTGGACCCGAAGCATTTCGAGGAGGCCCATACCGATGACCTGCGCGGCACTTCCGAGCTGGATTATGCGGTGCACAATTACGAGGACCGTTCCAAATCCGTGATCGTGCCGTCCACCAGCCTGTTCCTGGGGCATTTCCAGGTCGAAGCCCGCCAGCAGCGCAGCGAGGATGTCCCGAGTGCAGAAGCGGTGCTGGGGCATTTTACCGAGCGCATGAATCCGCTGGATGAAGATCAGGCCGTCACGGAGGCCAAACGCTGCATGAGCTGTGGCATGTGTTTCGAGTGTGACAACTGCGTGATCTACTGCCCGCAGGATGCGGTCTACCGGGTGCCGAAGAAGCAGGCCACCATGGGGCGCTATGTCGCTACCGACTATGACCGCTGCATCGGCTGCCACATCTGTGCTGATGTCTGCCCGACCGGCTACATTGAAATGGGTATGGGTGAGTAAGGCGGGTAATGATGCTCAAGCTGTTTAATCCCCCGGTCCCGGCCTTAACCGGCGGACTCGGGCGCCTGGCTGTCCTGCTGCTGGCCGGACTGCTGGCCGCCTGTGATGCCGCCGTGCCGGAACCTGATCTGGGCGTGGCCAGGGCCAAAGCCGGTCAGTGTGTCGAGCCGACCGGGGATATGCGCAGGAACCACATGAACTACCTGCTGACACATCGGGATGAAACCGTGATTGAAGGCATCCGCACCACACAATACAGTCTGGTGGAATGCGTGAACTGCCATGTCGCCCCCACGCGGGCGGATGGTTCCGCCGTGCATTATCCGGACAGGGATCATTTTTGCGCCAGTTGCCATACGTATGCCGGGGTGAAAATCGACTGTTTCCAGTGTCACGCCGACCGCCCGCAGGTGATGGACAATCCGGACTATCCGCACAAGCTCAGCGCCAACCGTTATCACCAGCTGGCCAGAGAGGCTGGTGGCAAGGGCGTGAATGTGTCCGACATGCTGGCCGTCACGGGAGCCGGTATCGGTGCTGCCACGGTTTCCGGGGAGGGACAGCCATGAGCGACAGACTGCAGCCGGTAACAGCCGGACATCCGAATCAGGTCGACACCTACCGCCGCCGTTTCATGGCCGGCATCACGGGGGCGGCAGCCATGGCCACGCTGGCACCGGGGATCATCCTGCGTGAGGCCGGTGCTGCCGGTGTGGATGTCACGCCCCGTTCGCCGGAGCAGCCGGTCACGTCCACAGTGCGCTGGGGCATGCTGATTGATGTGGAGCGCCTGAGTGATGGTGGGGAGGCCATGGTGGCAGCCTGCCGGAACGAGCATGGCTGGGGTGATGATCCTGAGGCTTCTCCGGCGCAGCAGGCTCAGTGGATTCGTACCGTCAAGGTCACGGACAAACTCACGCAGCACAGCTTCACCCTGCCGGTGATGTGCCAGCACTGTGAGAAGCCGCCCTGCGTGGATGTGTGCCCGACCGGGGCTTCCATGAAACGTGCCGACGGGATTGTACAGGTCAACAAGCACATCTGCATCGGCTGTCGCTACTGCATGATGGCCTGTCCCTATAAGGCCAGAAGTTTTGTGCATGAGCCGCTGACCGATCAGCGTCCGCATTCGCCGCGTGGCATGGGGACGGTGGAATCCTGCAATCTGTGTGTGCACCGGATTGATGCCGGGCAGCTTCCGGCCTGTGCCGAGGCAGCTCCGCATGCGGTAATTTTCGGCGACCTCAATGATCCGGACAGCCGCATCAGTCAGGCCGTTCGGGAACTGGGCGGAACCCAGATTCGTGCCGATCTGGCGCTGAATACCGGCGTGCGTTATCTGAATATCTGATTCACGGACCTGTCATCATGAGCAATAAAGCAATCGTCTATCGTGAAGTCGGTGAGGGCAGCGGGTTTTTCCTGCTGCTGGCCCTGTTCGGGGCCATTATGGCCGTGGGTGCGCTGGCGTTTTTTCACATGGAGCATGAAGGGCATCATGTTACCGGGATGAACAACCAGGTTGTCTGGGGCCTGCCGCATGTGTTTGCCATTTTCCTGATCGTGGCCGCTTCCGGGGCACTGAATGTCGGCTCCATCGGCACCGTGTTCAGAAAGCCGCTGTACCAGCCCATGGGGCGGCTGTCGGCGCTGGTGGCAATTGCCCTGCTGCTGGGCGGGCTGGCGGTGCTGGTGCTGGACCTCGGGCGTCCGGACCGCCTGATCGTGGCCATGACCCATTACAATTTCCGTTCCATTTTTGCCTGGAACATTATTCTCTATAACGGCTTTCTGGCACTGGCCGGGCTGTATATCTGGACCATGATGGACCGCAAGCTCAAGGCCCTGTACCCGTATGCCGGTTTTGCTGCCTTCAGCTGGCGCCTGATCCTGACCATGGGGACCGGCTCGATTTTCGGCTTTCTGGTGGTACGCCAGTTTTATGATTCCGCCATTATGGCCCCGCTGTTTATCGCCATGTCGTTTGCCCTCGGTCTGGCGGTCTTTATTCTGGTGCTGTATGCCAGCTTTGCCTTTACCGGTCGTCCGCTCGGGGACCGGGTGCTGAATCGCCTGCGTTACCTGCTGGCGGTGTTTATCGGGGCGGTGCTGTTTCTGGAGCTGATGCGTCATCTGGCCGGTTTGTATGTGGCGCGCCGTCACGGCGTGGAGCAATTCATCCTCAGTGACGGCGGGATTTATACCCAGCTGTTCTGGGTCGGGCAGGTGTTTCTGGGGGCGCTGGTACCGTTGTCGCTGATCTTCTGTCGCCGGCTGGCGGGTAATCATCTGTCGCTGCTGGTGGCCTGTGTACTGGTGATTCTGGGCGGGTTTGCCCAGTTGTACGTGATCCTGATCGGCGGACAGGCGTATCCGCTGGAACTGTTCCCGAACGCCACGGTGGAAAGCCGTTTCTTTGATGGCCGGATCAGCGATTATGTACCCAGCGTCTGGGAACTGATGCTGGGGCTGGGCGGTGTGGCGCTATCCCTGCTGGTGGTTACGATCGGGGTCAGGATACTCCGCTTCCTGCCGGTGTCGCTGTCGGACGAAGTGCTTGGGTCCGATCACCCTTGAGGCGGGATAACATTCCCCGGCTTTTTCCGGCAGCAGGGGATTGTTTTTGTCGCTGGTGCCTGACCTGATCAGCTGTCCAGGCAGGCAAGGCCCAGCTGCTGCAGGATGGCCTCAATTTGCTGTGCTTCCGGAATCTGCATCTGCCGGGCGGCTTGCAGTGCCTCGCATAACAGGGATCGGGTGCGCTCCGGGTGGGTCCCTGCCTGTCGGTACATCAGGGCAAGATTGGCTTGGTCAACCAGCAACATTCTTTTGTCACCCAGTGTTTGACAAGCCGGTAATACCTCCGTTTCATAAATGGCGATGGCATCCTGTTGTGCACCCTGCCTGAAACGGATGTCGGCGATTTGGCCTTTGGTGATGGCGATGGAGCGCACCTCGCCGAGGCGTTCATAGACGGGCAATTGATCCTGGGTGCGAATGCGGAGGGCTTCGTCGAGTTGTCCGCGGGCTTGTAGAATGTCGGCGATTTTGCCTTTGGCTTCTGCCTGATGCAGCCGGTCACCCAGGCGCTCAAACCAGGGCAGTACCTTATCTTGCAAAGCCGCCAGTGCTGCATCCGGTTTTCCCTGTTGAAACTGCAGTGTGGCCAGGCCCATCAGCACCCTTGCATAGGCGTGTTTTTCATCCAGCATTGAGAAATGCCCAAGTGCTTGCTGCAGATAGTCTTCGGCCAGGGCATAGTCACCCAGCGCCTGATACAGGTTGCCCAGTTCGTATTCCAGATCGGCATGGCTGATGGAAACCGGATTTTCGGTCTGGCCAGCGAGGTACTGTTGAATTTCAGCAATACGCTGCTGCTTTTTCTCCAGTTCCAATCCATACGAAACAGCGATATTGGCACTGACACGGGTCTGGATTTTCAGTGGCAGGGAAAAGTCCAGTACCTGTTCCCGCCAGGCCCAGAAGTCCGGTGCCTCCAGTGCCAGCTCCCTGATCTGTGGTTCTGCCAGCCATAACAGCAGCAGGCTTGGGCCTTGCCGCGCCAGATATTCGCGGTGATAGTTGATACCCTGGAAAAATGCCTGCTGCCGTATTTTGCTCAGGTTTTCCAGATTGATCAGGTGCAGGGGCATGCCTGCACCGGTCATGGTTACATATTGCTGCTCAATGGCTTCATAACTGGCAAGTGGGGTCAGGTCAAGTATTTGGGGCGGCTGAAGGCCCAGTTTGTGGATCAGTCCGTCACGGTAGGCCGGATTGTTGTGCTGCAGGATCAGGGCATGAAAGCCGTTAAGCCGGGTCAACAGGGTTTGCAGGCGCAGAAAAGCGCCGGAGTGTTCGGAGGTGGGGATGGTGCTCCAGTCGCCCACGTTAATCTGCTGAATCCTGCAGCGCTTTGCGGTAGCCTTGAAGGGTGGTGATGACCGGGTGGCTTTTCCAGAAGTAATTGTTGTATTCCAGCAGAATCAGGTTGTAAAGCATGCGCACGGTTTTTTCATTATTCACTTCATCCGGCGCGATGTCCGGGTGTTGGTCAATCCAGACCAGTTGGGTGTAATCCTTACTGTCCACCAGACGGCGGTAGTCGTTTGCGACATCCTGCACCGCTTTTTCGGCAGCCCGATAATTAATCAGTTCATCATCGGCGTGATTAATGGCCACGTTTAACAGGCGCAACAAGTCGCGTGGATGTCCGCCGCTGTAACAAATCAGGAGGTCCAGTGTTTCCGGGGTCTCAAACAGATAAGACGGGACCCGTTTCCAGGCCAGCTCACGCATGATGGCGTAATGGGCTGCCAGTGGCTGATTGTCACGGTCCCGGATTTTTAACATCGGTACCCGGAAAGTCAGATTGAAACTGGCGTTGAGTTGGTTATCTGCATGCAGCAGATGGATGGGGGCACAGTAAATAAACAGGGACTCAAGCTGGGTCAGCTGATGCACATCCTCAACAAAAAACTTGTGCGCATCTTCTGCATTCAGCCGGTCGGTACCATCAACGGTGAACAGGATGCGCTGTCCCAGATTGCGTTGGCTGATTTTATCTTCTGCTGCACGGATAAACTGGTTGAAGCTGCCGGCCAGCTCGCTGAAGCTGTTACGTACCACTTCACGCAGTTCTTCCCGGTAGGTGGAGCCGGTACCGATCTTATTGGTCATCTCCCCGAACAGCTTGGCCAGCCAGGGTAAACCGGCTTCAACCCTGGCCCCGGCCTTGAGCTCAATCTCCAGGTTTTTCAGGCGGGCATGGGTGATAACCCGTTCCTTGAACCAGTTGTTGATTTTGTCCAGAAAAACCGACTCAACCGTGATGCGGTCTTCATGTTCCATACGCTCAAGCAGAGCAGCAGCCACAGCCAGCAGTACATCGGAATACCGGAGGTTGTTGATATCCAGTTTGGTCAGGCAGTCAAGGTGAATGACATAATAACGCCCCGGATCGTTAAGGTATTTGGCGACGCGCAGCAGCTCGGTGCTTTTCCCGCAGCCCCGATGCCCGGTAAACAGAATGTACTGCTTGCGTGATGGCGTGTGCAGTACACCTTGATTATCCACATTCAGCTGTCGATACAGGTTTTTGAGGTTGAAGTCTCCACGTGCCGGAGCGGTGTCCACAAACAGTGGATCACCCGGTTCCAGCGGTTTTTCATAGGTCAGTTGACTTTTGGCTGTCCAGATGGAAAGCCGTTGTCCGGTGTCGTTCATGTCCAGTCCGTCAGTTAGTCTGACATCGAGTATATAGGCTTCCCTTGTGTTTCCAAGCAGAATGTCAGGGGGAGGCGACCTGCTATACTTCCCGCATCACCATTCCGGCAGCCCGCCATGGACAGACATTTCAACACCACCGGCCCCGTCCACCCTGAAGAGCATTACGCCATTGACCCGCTGTCACGGCTCGACTGGGAGGACATCCGTTACCTGATCGCGGCGAAGAAGTTCTTTGTACTGCACGCCCGCGCCAGACCGGAAAGACCAGCACCCTGCTGGCGATGATGGATGCACTGAAGTGGATGCGCTGGTGGGCGATACCCTGATCTCGCTGCTGCGCCAGTTGCGTGAAGGCCATATCGGTCGCCCCGGCATGCCGTTTCCGCAAAGCGTGATCCTGTGCGGGGTGCGTGATGTGCGGGATTACCGCATCCACACCGGGCACAATGAAATCATTACGGGTGGCAGTGCCTTCAACGTCAAGGCCAAATCACTGATTATGGGCAGTTTCAGCCCGTCCGAAGTCGAAGCATTATATGCCCGGCACACCGCCGAAACCGGGCAGGTATTCGATCCGGCTGTTTTCCCGGAGCTGTGGGAGGACACGCAGGGTCAGCCCTGGCTGGTGAATGCGCTCGGCCATGAGATGGTCTGGGAAGACCGGAGCGCCCGTGACCGCAGTACACCGGTCACGCTGGAACGTTACCACGCCGCACGTGAGCGCCTGATTCAGTCACGTGCCACCCACCTGGACCAGTTGACCGACAAGCTGCGTGAGCCACGTGTACACGCCATCATCAGCCGCCTGCTGGCGGGCGGTACCGAGGTAATGGCGGATATTGCCAGCGATGACCTGCAATACGTGGAGGATATGGGCCTGATCCGGCGTTTTCCGGTCACGGGTATCGCCAATCGCATTTATCAGGAGGTCATTTCCGGATTGCTGACGGCATTCCCGCAGCAATTTCCCGTCTCCCCCCCGCACAGAAGTGCATGAAGGGAGGGGAAATGACTTCAGCCTCGGGGCTTGTTCGGCTTTGGACGGTCCGGTCTGGGGCGGTCCGGTCTCGGACGATCCGGCCTGGGCCGGTTGGGTTGGTAGTTGCCGTGATTGGGACGTGGCCGGTTGGGTTGGTAATTGCCGTGATTGGGACGTGGCCGGTTGGGATGGTAGCCGCCATGATGCGGACGCGGGCGCACCGGTACGTAGATCGGGCGATAAACCCATGGATCACGCCAGCCATGGCTGTAACCGCCATACCACCAGCCGTCAACCCGGTCCCAGCGGTCGAAATCACGCATGGCCTGATTGCGGCGCACCGCTTCCAGATAGGTCAGCTGCATGTAGTCAATCACCTGATCCGATACGCCCTGACGGCGCAGGTCGGCGAGCTGTGAGGCGCTCAGGTGGTAATAAGTGCCGGAGGCCCGCATGCGGGCAACGATCTGGTCGGGTGGTACCTGCTGCCTGCTGAGCTGGATGATCTCCGGCACGGTTGCTGTCGGGCGCGGTGCAGACGGTGCAGTCACACAGCCGCCGAGGGACAGCGCCAGCACCAGCAGCAGGACTCCGCCGAGTGGACTTCTGAGGTTGATCATGTTCGTTTTCCTTGCTTGTTCGGTTCGTGTTCCAGACATTGGTACTCCTGATCATAAGACAGCAGTCTTTATCCTGAGTTTCTTCACCTTCCCGGACTGGCCATCAGCCCTGACGGATGGCATGATCACTGCCTGATTCAATGGCAGCCCTGTTGTCCCCTCCGGGGCCGGGTGCCGGTAGTATTTGAGGGCAAAAAACATGGGGCAACAAGACCCAGTATCACCACAGCAGGGCACAGGCCGGGCCGGGCCGCTGCATCTGGCCGTGCTGCTGTCGTTTTCCGGGGCTGGCGGTGTGGAGCGCATGGTCATGAACCTGGTGCGTGAACTGGCCGCCATAAACGGGCTGCAGCTCGACCTGCTGACCATTCGTGCCGATGGCCCGCACCTGAGGAACATTCCGGCCAATGTACGCTGGCTGCCGCTGCGGGCCGGGCATACCCTGCTGGCGATTCCCGAGCTGGTGCGTTATCTGCGGCGTGACAGGCCGCAGGCCCTGCTGGTGGCCAAGGACCGGGCCGGGCGTGCCGTCCTGCTGGCAAGGTCGCTGGCCGGTATGGATTGCCGGGTGGTGATCCGGCTCGGCACCAATCTGTCGGCAGCGCTGGAAAACCGCTCCGGCCTCAAGCGCTGGCTGCGCACCCTGCCCATGCGCTGGCTTTATCCCAAAGCAGATCAGGTCGTGGCGGTCTCGGACGGGGTAGCACGGGATACCGTGGCCATTACCGGCCTGCCGGCCTCCCGCGTGCAGGTGATCCGCAATCCGGTCATCACCCCGGAACTGCTGGAGCAGGCACAGGCCCCGGTGACACACCCGTGGCTGAATCCGAAAACCGTGCCGGTGATCATGGGGGCCGGGCGGCTGAGCCACCAGAAGGATTTTCGGACCCTGCTGGAAGCGTTCGCACAGGTACGGCAGGTGCGCGACTGCCGTCTGATTATTGCCGGGGAAGGTGGCCTGCGTACCGCGCTGGAGCAGCGTGTGGCGGCACTGGGGCTGGAGGCCGTGGTCAGCCTGCCCGGCTTTCAGGCCAATCTGCCTGCCTGGCTGCAGAAAGCCGATCTGTTTGTGCTGTCTTCGCGCTGGGAAGGGTCGCCCAATGTGCTGACCGAAGCGCTGGCCCTCGGGGTGCCGGTGGTTTCCACCCGCTGTCCCAGTGGTCCGGATGAAGTGCTGGCTCAGGGCCGTTTTGGGCCATTGGTAGCCGTCGGGGATGCCGGACAGCTGGCACAGGCGATGCTGGACACGCTGGCACGGCCTTTGCCCGAAGCGGTGTTGCAGCAGGCGGTGCAGGCCTATCGAGCCGACCTGAGCGCCCGCCGCTACCTGGATGTTTTACGGGGTTTTCCGGGAGAGAATCCATGTGCGGCATAGTGGGTGTATTTCTGAGGCAGGGCACGCCTGATTCCGCACGTCTCAGGCGTGCCCTGCAGGCGCTGCGTCATCGCGGCCCGGATGCGCAGCAGCTCTGGTGTCAGCAGGGTGTGGGGCTGGCACATGCCCGCCTGTCCATCGTTGATCTGGACGGTGGTACCCAGCCGCTGCACAGTCACGACGGGCAGCTGCATCTGGTCGCCAATGGCGAGATTTACAATGATCCGGCCCTGCGGGCGCAGCACCGGGATGCACCGGTTCAGCCCGACAGCGGTTCGGACTGCGAGTCCATCCTGCAGGTCTATCAGGCCGGGGGCAGGGCCGGTATCCGCCAGCTGCACGGCATGTTTGCCTTTGCCCTTTATGATGCCCGCCAAAACAGCCTGCTGCTGGCGCGTGACCGGCTGGGGATCAAGCCGCTGTATTATACCCGACTGCCCGGTGGCTGGGCTTTTGCTTCAGAAATCAAGGGGCTGCTGCCGCTGCTGGAGCGGGTGCCGGTCATTGAGCCGGCGGCACTGGCCGGGTTCCTGGATTACCAGTTCAGCACCGGGCGCAATACCATTTTTCGGGGCATCCACCGGGTGCTGCCGGGAGAAAGCATTCTGCTGACGGCCGCCGGTGAACGGGAGGCCGAAACCTACTGGAGTCCGCTGGAGGTCCGGCCCCGGTCACTGACGCTGGATGAGGCGGTGGAAGCCTTCGGGCCATTGTGGGACAGCGTGCTGCGTGAACATCTGCGTGCGGATGTGCCGCTGGGCCTGTTTCTGTCCGGCGGCATTGACTCATCCGTGCTGCTGGCCGGCCTCAGTGAGCAGTATGGCCAGCCGTTACGCACCTACTCGGTCGGCTTCGGAGAGGGCCGGGATGAACTGGAACAGGCGGAAGCACTGGCACGTCGCTTCGGCAGTGAGCATGTCAGCCTGACCCTGACGCGGGAGGCGCTGTTTGAGCGTATTGCCCATACGGTCTGGGCGACGGATGACCTGATGCGTGATTATGCCTGTCTGCCGCTGAGTTTGCTGGCCGAGCGGGCGGCACGGGATTTGAAGGTGGTGTTTTCCGGTGAGGGCGGGGATGAGGCATTTGCCGGCTACCGGCGCTATGCCGATTCACTGGAGGGCTGGATCAAGGCGCGGGTCTTCGGCAGCGGCGGGTTCCGTGCCCACGGGGAGTGGACCCACCGTGCGGCTGCCCGTGCCGCCCTGTCCGGTGCCCTGCGTGCGGTTAATACACGCCAGCCGTTCCGTACCCGCTGGGCGGAAACACCGTCGGACTGGAGCCAAATGCAGAAGCGTCAGTATGTAGACCTGAAAACGGCACTGCCGGACAATCTTCTGGTCAAGGCAGACCGCATCCTGATGGCCTTCGGGCTGGAGGGGCGGGTACCGTTCTGTGACCACCGGCTGGTGACGTTCGGGCTGTCGCTGCCGGATACGGTCAAGTACCGGCAGCGGCGGGGCAAGTACCTGATTCGGCGCTGGGCGGAAAAGGTGCTGCCACCGGCGCATCTGCAGCTGCCCAAGCGCGGTTTCCATGTGCCGGTGCCGGAGTGGCTCAGTGGCCGGTTTCTGGACCAGCTGGAGCTGGCCCTGCTGGCGGATCGGGCCGTGCGTGAGTGGTTTGATCCGATTGCCTGCCGGCGGTTGTTTGAGCACCAGCGCAGCAAGGGGGGCCATACGCGGGCAATCTGGGGGCTGATGCAGTTTGCCATCTGGCACCGCTTCATGGTGGAGCAGCCGGGGACGCAGCCTGCGGTCTGTGAGAATCCGCTGGATGTGATTCGGGGATAGAAGGAGGTCGGGGATGTTGTTGTCCCACAGGTACAATTTTCTGTTTGTGCATATCGCCAAAACCGGTGGTACCAGTGTACGGGCGGCTTTGAGCCCCTTGCGCTGGCGTGACCCCATGTATTACCTGATGTGGCCCTGCCACCGGCTCAGCGGCCTGACCGGGCATCGGCTGGGTACCCGTTTCCCGCGTCATGCCCATATTATTGCCGCACGGGAAATGTTGCCCGAGCCGTTTTTTCAGGGCCTGTTCAAGTTTGCCTTTGTACGCAATCCCTGGGACCTGCAGGTCAGCTCGTTTCATCATATCCGCCGTGAGCGCCCCGAATATCTGAACGGTATCAGCGATTTCAACACTTTCATGCGCTGGAAGTTCAACCCCGAGCGTCCCTATCAGTATCACATCGATACGTCACTGTCCCTGCAGTCGGATTATCTGATCGACCTGCACGGCAGGCTGCTGACCGATTTCATCGGCCATTATGAAAGTCTGGCCGCAGATTTTGCCGAGGTATGCACACGCATCGGCATTCCGGTACGCGCGTTGCCGCACAAGCGTGAAGCCAGGGACCGGGCACGTGATTACCGCAGTTACTATGCCGATGATGTGGCTGAGCAGGTGGCACAGCATTTCCGGCGTGACATCGAGATGCTGGGGTACCGGTTTTGAATCCGGCGCTGCAGCTGGTGATCCTGGACCGTGATGGGGTGATCAATGTCGATTCTGATGACTATATCCGCACGGTGGCGCAGTGGATACCGGTTGACGGCAGTCTGGCGGCCATTGCTACCCTGAACCGGGCGGGGCTGAAGGTGGCCGTGGCCACCAATCAGTCCGGGATCGGGCGCGGCTATTACTCTCTGGAAACGCTGGAAGGCATGCATGCCCGCCTGCAGACCCTGCTGGCGCGCAAGGGTGGGCACATTGACGCGCTGCATTACTGTCCGCATGTGCCGGAAGATCATTGCCGTTGTCGCAAACCGCTGCCGGGCATGCTGCTGGCGCTGATGCAGCAGTTTGCGGTGGGTGCGGAGGAATGCTGTTTCGTCGGTGACTCGCATTCCGATTTCAGGGCTGCCGAAGCGGCAGGGATGGCTTTCCATTTAGTCCGTACCGGCAAGGGGGAGCGCACGCTGGCGGCACATCCGGGGCTGGCCTGTGCCGGGGTATGGGATTCACTGGCGCAGTTTGCAGCCGTCCTGCCGACACTGCGGGCGATTCCTGCTGTTAGAGGAAGTCATCCGGGTCAAGCTTGATCTGGCGTGTGACGCTTTCATTCCGGAACGCCATGGCACGCATGCGTGCACGGGTGCGGGCCAGTAGGCGGCGTTTGTGGAACTGCCAGCGTTCATGCAGGGTAAGGTAGCTGACATCCGGCAGGGGCTCATGGAAAATGGTGGTGGACAGCTTTATTTTATTGCCGACACCGTAGTGCTCACAGGCATCCAGCTGTATGGCTGCGGCGGGTTCAAGCTGGTAGGCATTCAGCCTGTAGGTGGTGGAGATCACCGCATCCACTAGGCCGGGCGTGTTGTCACGGGCCTGCTCCAGCAGGATTTCAGCCCCCGAGGGCCAGAGCACGTAAGCGGCAGCACCCATGCTGTCCTGATACAGGGGCAGCAGGTGATATTCGCCCAGAATGTTCTTGCCGCGTTTGCCCACGGTTTTCTTGCGCCCCCGGACCTCCAGCTTGACCAGATCACAGCCGCCGTAGTTATCCAGCTGGCGCAGCAGATAGGGCACATGGCGCGAGAGCATGGCGTCGTCTTCCAGAATCAGCGCCGGTTGCTGGCGTTTGTGGATCAGTTGCCAGATTTTGTGATGGCTCAGGTAGCAGGCAATCTCGGTCTTGCGCAAGGGCCGTTCCCAGCCGATGGACAGGTAGTGCCGGGCACGGTTATGCAGATGACTGGGCGAGACGGCCCGCACCAGCTCGAATTCCAGTCCCAGACGTTCCATCTGGCTTTGCTGAAAGGCCAGCCGGTCTTTGGACTCGGGCAGGTTGATAACAAAAATCTGCATTTTATTGTTGTTCCGGCAAGTTTGCTGAAGTCAGTCAGGCACATTCCGGCAGGCAATCCTGCCGTTATCGGGTTGGCCAAAGAATACACGGACTCCAGAATAAAGGCCAGTTTGTTGCATTTTTACCAACAGCCGGGCAGGGCCGACAGCGAAAGGAAGGCAAAACCCATATCGGTGGAGCCATATTGCAGCAACACCCAGCCGCTCAGCAGCCCCGCCAGTCCGGCCAGTACCAGCCAGCGTTTCATGCTGCCTCCGCTGTCAGTCTGGCCACCGGACGCTCCCGGATCGGCAGGTTGAGCAGTGCGGCCATGACACTCAGGAGCATGCACAGAACCCAGACCACGTTGTAGTTGCCGCTCAGGTCATACACATAGCCGCCGAGCCAGCCGCCGAGAAAGGAGCCGAGCTGGTGGAACAGGAAGACAATCCCCCCGAGCAGGGACATGTTTTCGACACCGAACACAGTGGCCACTATGCCGTTGGTCAGCGGTACGGTGCTGAGCCACAACAGGCCCATGGCCATGCCGAAGGCGTAGGCACTCCAGGTGGTTGTGGGCAGCAGCAGGAAAATGGCAATAACCACCAGCCGTCCGGAGTAGATGCCGGTCAGCAGCCAGGGCTTGGCAACCTTGCCCCCCCACGACCCGGCCAGATAGGAGCCGAATACATTGAACAGGCCAACCAGCCCCAGCACGACCGCACCGGTGGTCGGGGGCAGCCCGGCATCGGTGAGATAGGCCGGCACATGCACACCGATAAAGACCACCTGAAACCCGCACACGAAATAACCCAGTGCCAGCAGCCAGAAGTCCCGGTGCCGGGCCGCTTCGGACAGGATGGCCTTCAGCGGCAGGCTGGGGCGGCTCTGGATACTGCTGCTGTCACCGCGCATGGTGATGGCAAGCGGAATCATCAGGGCACTGATGGCGGTCAGAATCAGCAGGGCGCTGCTCCAGCCGAACTGAAGCAGCAGGGCATTGCTGCCGGGCAGGAACAGGAACTGGCCCAGTGAACCCATGGCGGTCGAGACACCCATGGCCCAGCTGCGTTTTTCTGCCGGCACCACCCGGCTGATGGCGCTGAAAACCACCGGGAAGGTGGTTCCGCTGAGGCCAAGGCCGATCAGGATGCCGGCTCCGATGACCAGCTCGGTCTCACTGCCGGTCTGGCTCATCAGGTACAGCCCGGCCACGTACAGGAGACTGCCGAAAAAGGCCACCCGTCCACCGCCATAGCGGTCCACAAAGCGCCCGGCCACCGGCTGGCTCAGCCCCCAGACCAGATTCTGGATCGCCATGGCCAGCGCGAAGGACTCACGTCCCCAACCAAGGTCGTCCGTCATCGGCTGCAGAAACAGGCCGAAACCATGGCGGATACCCATGGAAATGGCGAGAATAATGGCTCCACATAGCAGAATGATAAAAGGGCTGCGCCAGTCAGGTTGTCTCAATGCAGGCTCCGAAGGGGGGTGTTCCGGTGTTTTCGTCTGCCCGATTCTAATACTTGTACCGGATGCCGGGGAAGAGGCCTGATAATATGCACGCCATTGCGTCCCTGCGTGAGACTGCCGGATTGCGAGGGTATCGGCTGTAGGCCGGGTGACGACGGATGACCTGCTTTTTTGTTTTTGGGTTAAGGACTGATAAATGCAGAATGAAGAAAACCTGATCTGGATTGATCTGGAAATGACCGGGCTGGATACACTGAACGACCGCATTCTGGAAATTGCCACGGTGGTGACCGACAAGAATCTGAAGGTGCTGGCCGAAGGGCCGGTACTGGCGATTCACCAGCCGGATGCCGTGCTGGCAGGCATGGATGAATGGTGCCAGACTCAGCACGGTGGTTCGGGGTTGACCCGGCGGGTACGGGAAAGCCGCTGTGATGAAGCGGAGGCCGAGCGCCTGACCCTGCAGTTTCTGGCCCGGTATGTCCCGCCCGGCCAGTCGCCCATGTGTGGCAACAGCATCTGTCAGGACCGGCGTTTTATGGCCCGCTCCATGCCGGCACTAGAAGCCTTTTTCCATTACCGCAATCTGGATGTCAGCACCCTCAAGGAACTGGCGAAACGCTGGAAGCCCGACATTCTGAGCGGTTTCAAAAAGGATTCCAGCCATCTGGCCTTGAATGATATTCATGATTCGATCAATGAGCTGCGTTTCTACCGCACGCATTTGCTGCAGGTCTGAAGGAGCCGGGCTTGACACGCAGACAGGGTGTTCCGGGTCTGGCTGGATGGCTGGCAGACCAAGTCAGGCGGGGTAGACGGGTGGCCTGTTTGCTCCGCCTGTCTTTGGGCAGCTTTCTCTGACTTCGGGTGCTGTCGTTCCGGCTATTCAGGTGCTAGTATTGTGCTTTAGGCTATGATAATTCCTGGATTATGCCTGCTTGCCTGTTCCGGATAATGAAAAAAACAAGACGCGACCGTGTACCTCGTTATGAATGCCATGATGTCTGATAATCTGTATGTAGTTGGCCAGAATACCCTTTACAAGACACTGGTTGTTGCTGCCGCCGTGCATGCCCTGCTGATTTTCGGGGTGTCGTTCGCGCCGGCTGAACGCAGCAGTCCGCCCCGTCCCCCGGTACTGGATATCACGCTGGTACAGACCCGCAGTGATACGGTGCCGGATCAGGTGGCGTTTATTGCCCAGGCCAACCAGCAGGCCAGTGGCAGTGCCGAGCAGCAGAATCGCCCGCGCAGTCCGCTGGCCTCCCTGCAGCCGGATGTGGCGGAAGGGGAGGCTCCCCTGCAGGTGGAAGCCTCTTCCCCGAATGAAACCCCCAAACTGCAGCCTGAAATCCTGACCACCAAGGGGGAGACCTTCCGGCGTGTGGACAAGACACCGGAGAAGCCGGAGGAGCAGGAGCTGCCGCTGGCCGAGGCCATGTCAGACAGTTCGCTGGAAATTGCCCGTCTGCTGGCCGAGGTGGATGAGGCGGAAGCCCGCTATGCCAAACGCCCCCGCATTCATTTTATTGATGCGGTGAGTGCCAAGAGTGCGGTGGAAGCGGAATATGTCGATGCCTGGGTCAAGAAGATCGAGCGGGTCGGGAACCTGAATTTCCCCGCTGAGGCGATCAACAGGAATATCAGTGGAAAATTGATTCTTAATGCGACCCTCGACCATAATGGCAGGGTACGGGACATCCAGATTGATGTGTCATCCGGGTATAACATCCTTGACAAAGCGGCCATGCGGATCGTGAAACTGGCTTCCCCCTACCCGCCACTCCCCAGGGAAGTCCGGGAAAAATGGGACCAGCTCAATATTACCCGGACCTGGATTTTCCATAGTGGGGTTTTGAATACGGAATAGCACCATGCAAATCATTTCCAGCCTGCGCAACAGCCTGCTGATTGCCACCCCGGTCATGCACGACCTCCATTTCAACCGGACTGTCACCCTGATCTGTCAGCATGACGAGCAGGGGGCCTTCGGTGTCACCGTCAACCGGCCACTGGATGTCACGGTCGGCGAGCTGTTGCAGCAGCTGAATATTGATGTGGAGTCTCCGGAGATTGGCAGCCAGTCTGCGCTGAGTGGCGGGCCGGTACAGCCGGAGCAGGGCTTCGTCCTGCACTGCACCGGGGAACAGGTATGGGAAAGCACGCTGCAGATTGATGATGAAGTGGGCATTACTTCCTCCCGCGATATTCTGGTGGATATTGCCAAAGGGCAGGGGCCGAAGCGGTTTCTGCTGGTGCTGGGGTGTGCCGGCTGGGGTTCGGGGCAGCTGGAGGCAGAGCTGAAGGAAAACGCCTGGCTGACCTGCCCGTCTGACAGCCGCATCCTGTTTGACATGCCTTATCCACAGCGCTGGAAAGGGGCTGCCTCCCTGCTGGGTATCGATATGAGCCTTCTGAGCCCCGCTGCCGGGCATGCCTGAGAATTTGGCAATGGCAGGATACCGATTACCGTGAGTCGGGTGCTGGGATTTGATTTCGGGCTGGCCCGCATCGGTGTGGCCGTGAGCAGCCCGCTGACCGGCGTCGCCAGTTCCCTGACCGTATTGCATGCCCGGCAGGGGGAGCCTGACTGGGCGGGTATTCTGCAACTGGTGCGGGAGTGGCGTCCTGTGGTGCTGGTGGTGGGCATGCCGCGCAAACTGGATGGCAGCCCGAGTGCCATGCAGGAGGCCATTACCGCTTTTGTCCGTCGCCTGGGGCAGCAGACGGGATTGCCGGTGGAGCTGGCAAACGAGCAGCTGTCGTCCCGGGAGGCTGAACAGCGTTTGCGGCTGGCACGTCAGTCCGGGCGCAAACGCAAGGTCCGCAAGGAGGAAATTGACCAGCTTGCGGCGGTTATTATTCTGGAAAACTGGATGCAGGAACGTGAACAAGGTGGATATGACGCACAACAATTATAACCTTGAACAGCTGGTGGAGCAGCTGGTCATCCGTCTGCAGGATTATATCCGTGCACATCAGCTTCAGGATCCGCTCATGGTCGGCATTCACCGTTCCGGGGTCTGGCTGGCGCAGGTGCTGCATCAGCGCCTGGGTATCCGTGAGGAACTGGGGGAAATCAATGTCAGTTTTTACCGCGATGACTTCCGCCGCAGCGGCCTGCCGGTACAGACCCAGCCGACACGCCTGCCCCTGAGCCTGGAAGATCGTCATGTCCTGCTGATTGATGATGTGATCCATTCCGGGCGTACCGTGCGTGCGGCCCTGAACGAGCTGTTTGACTACGGGCGGCCGGCTTCGGTGACGCTGGCAGTACTGGTAGCACGCCGGCAGCGTGAGCTGCCGATTGAGCCACAGGTCAGCGTGTTGCAGGAGGAGCCGGGCAAGGAATTCAACTACCAGATCAGCGGACCCGAGCCGCTGGAGATGACCCTGGTACGCAAAGCAGGCTGAGGCCGGATGTTGACGCGGGGTATCCGGGCTTTACCTTCGGTGACAAAGTTGTAAAATAGCGGCACTATTCATGAGTCCGCATAACAACCGATGCATTCCCATTTTCGACCGGGGCCGCTGCCGCTCTCGATGCAGCTTACGCCTGAGGGCAGACTCAAACATCTGCTGACCACTGAAGGGCTTCCCGCTTCCCTGATCCATGAGATCATGGATCGGGCCGAACAGTTTGTCACCTTACCGGCCAAGCAGCAGAAAAAGGCCCCTCTGCTGCGTGGCAAAACGGTGATGAACCTGTTTTTCGAGAACTCCACCCGTACCCGCGTTACCTTCGAAACTGCTGCCCAGCGCCTTGGGGCTGATGTGGCCAACCTCGATATCCGCACGTCATCCGCCTCCAAAGGCGAGTCGCTGCTGGATACGGTACGCAATCTGGAGGCCATGAATGCGGACATTTTTGTGGTGCGCCACGAACATGCCGGTACTGCCCAGTTCATTGCACGTTATTCCGCCCCGCATGTCAGCGTCCTGAATGCCGGGGATGGCCGTCATGCCCACCCGACCCAGGCCCTGCTGGACATGTTCACCATCCGGCAGCGCAAAGGCGAGTTTGCACCGCTGCGGGTGGCGATTGTGGGCGATGTGATGCATTCACGGGTGGCCCGCTCCCAGATTCATGCCCTGTCAACCCTGGGTACCGGTGAGATTCGGGTGATCGCTCCCAGAACCCTGATTCCCACCGGGCTGGAGCGTATGGGGGTCCGGGTATTTCATGAGTTGAATACCGGTTTGAAGGATGTGGATGTGGTGATCATGCTGCGCCTGCAGCGTGAGCGTATGGAAGGGGCCCTGCTACCATCGGAAAGCGAGTTTTTCAAGCTCTACGGCCTCAAGCCGGAGAATCTGGAGCGGACCCGGCCTGACGCCATTGTCATGCATCCCGGTCCCATCAATCGCGGGGTGGAAATCGATACCGAAGTAGCCGACGGCCCGCGCTCGGTGATCCTGACACAGGTCACCAACGGGATTGCCGTGCGCATGGCGGTGATGGCCATGGTCATGGGTGCCAATGCCGGAGGTGGTGCATGAGTGTGGTGATCCGTAATGCCCGTGTGCTGGACCCGGCTTCCGGGCGTGATGAAGTCACTTCGGTAGTGATCGGGGAGGGGCGCATCCGTTCCGTGGGAACTCCCGAAGCACCGGCCCCGGATGCCCATATTATTGATGCCAGCGGCCTGTGGCTGTTTCCGGGGCTGATTGATCTGGCTGCCTGGCTGCGCGAACCGGGGCTGGACCACAAGGCGACACTGGCGAGTGAAACCCGGGCAGCCGCTGCCAGCGGGATTACCACCCTGTGCCATCAGCCGGAGCCGGAGGTCAGCATCGACAATTCCGCTCAGGTCAACCTGATTCATGATATTGCCGACAGCCTGGGCAAGGCCAATGTCCGGGTGGTAGGCAACATGACACGCCGCCTCCGTGGCCGGCAGCTCACCAATATGGGCAGTCTCCGGCGTGCCGGCTGTGTGGGCGTGACCAATGGCTGGCAGCCGTTTGCTGATCTTTACTACATGCGCAAGGCCATGGAATATGCGGCGACACATGAACTGACGGTATTTGTCTATCCGCTTGAGCATGCACTGGCTGCCGAAGGGTTTGTGCATGAGGGGGAGGTGGCCAGTCGGCTGGGACTGCCTGCGATTCCGGCGGCTGCCGAGACCGTGGCTGTGGCCCAGACCTTGGCCCTGCTGGAGCTGACCGGTGCACGGGTACACTTTTGCCGTCTGTCAGCTGCCGGCAGTGTACGCCTGATTCGTCAGGCGCGTCAGGATGGTTTGCTGGTGACAGCGGATGTGGCGGCGCATCAGCTGTTTTTGACGGAAAAAGACCTGGTTGACTTCAATCCACTGTGTCATGTAATGCCGCCACTGCGTTCGGAAGCCGATCGGCAAGCCCTGCTGGAAGGTCTGCAGGACCGGACCATTGATGCCATCTGCTCGGATCATCAACCGCATGAGATTGATGCCAAAATGGCACCACTGCAACAGACTGAGCCCGGTATTTCGGCGCTGGAAACCCTGCTGCCGCTGTCGATGCGACTGGTGCAGGATGGCGTGCTGGATGCGCTGGGCCTGTTGGACAAACTGACCTGGCAGCCGGCACATATTATCCGGAGTGAGGCCGGGCGTATTGCGGTGGAGGCACCGGCTGATCTGGTGCTGTATGATCCGGATGTGCTGTGGGAGCTGTCCTGTCAGGGCATGCTCAGCAAGGGCAAAAACACCCCTTTTGCCCGCTGGCCCTTCCAGGGGCAGGTCAGGCAGACCTTTCTGTCCGGTCTGTGTGTTCACCCTGATGCAGACCGGGACCGGGAATGATTCACGTTGCCCTGTATGAGCCGGAGATTCCGCCGAATACCGGTAATATCATGCGTGTCTGTGCCAATACCGGCTGCGTGCTGCACCTGATTCATCCGTTGGGTTTCCAGCTGGATGAAAAGCGCCTGCGGCGTGCCGGCATGGATTACCGTGATCTGACGGTGGTCCGCGAGCATGAGAGTTTCGCGGCTTTCAGTCGCGCCATGGCAGACCGGCGCGTGTTTGTACTGACCACCAGGGGGACGGCAGCCTATACAGAAGCGCGTTTTGAGCCTGATGATGTGCTGCTGTTCGGACCCGAAACCCGGGGATTGCCGGACAGCCTGCTGGCCATCCTGCCACCAGAGGCCCGGTTGCGCATTCCCATGCTGCCCGACAGCCGCAGCATCAATCTGGCCAATGCCGTGGCGGTCGTGGTGTATGAGGCACTGCGCCAACATGGCTTTGCTGATTTGCGTTAAACTGGCTGCATGAAACTGCTGCGTCACCCGCCTGTATTACCACCGGATTTTACCGGTTGCGTTGCCACCATCGGTAATTTTGACGGTGTACATGTCGCACACCGGCAGATCATCACCCGAGTATGCAGGCTGGCCGCCGAACAGGGGTTGGTATCGGCAGTGATCAGTTTCGAACCGTTACCGGGTGAATACTTCCGGACGCCCATGACCCGGATCCAACCGTTGCGCGACAAGGTGCGTCTCTTGCAGACACTGGCTCCGGACTGGTTTGTCTGCCTGCCCTTTAACCGGATGCTGGCACAAATGGAAGCCGGGGATTTTGTGCAGACCATCCTGTTGCATGGTTTGCAGGTGCGGCAGCTGGTGGTGGGGGATGATTTTCGTTTTGGTCGGCAGCGACAGGGGGATCTGGCCCTGCTGCGGGCCATGGGAGCACGGCAGGGGATGCAGGTCATGGATACACCGACCCTGCTGCAGGATGCGGAGCGGGTCAGCAGCACCCGGCTGCGGGAAGCGCTGGGTAGCGGGCAGTTGTCGGCGGCACGGGAGCTGCTGGGGCATCCCTATCAGCTGTCCGGACGGGTCCGGCATGGTGACCGGCGCGGGCGCACCATCGGATTTCCGACCCTGAACCTGTCCATGCCGGATAATCTGGCCCTGGCACACGGTGTGTACGCGGTTCGGGTTCACGGACTGGATGACAGGGTTTATGGCGGGGTGGGCAATCTGGGGCTGCGCCCGACCGTCAAGGGTCTGGGCAACCGTTTTGAAGTACACCTCTTTGACTTCTCGGCACTAATCTATGGCCGGCACGTGCGTATTGAGCCATTGGCCTTTCTTCGTCCCGAACACCGGTTTCCGTCTTTTGAGGCCCTGAAGCAGCAGATTGCACAGGACGCCGCACAGGCCCGAGACCTGCTTGGCATCTGAAGCGGAAGTGATTGAGCATCGGTTGGTGGGGTGTCAGTCGCCGCGATGATGATAGCGGACGACCCGTTCAACCTCGTTGCGTGAGCCGAGAATGACCGGTACGCGCTGGTGCAGTTCCTGCGGCTCAAGGTCCAGAATCCGTTCCCGTCCGGTGCTGGATACACCGCCTGCCTGCTCCACGATCAGGCTCATCGGATTGGCTTCATACATCAGGCGCAGTTTCCCGGCCTTTCCGGCAGCACCGGTTTTCGCGTCCATCGGGTACATGAAGATACCGCCACGCGTCAGGATGCGGTGTACCTCGGCCACCATGGAGGCAACCCAGCGCATGTTGAAGTCCTTCCCGAGTGGCCCTTCCCGGCCTTGCAGACACTCATTAATATAGCGTTTGACCGGTGCTTCCCAGTGGCGCTGGTTGGAGCTGTTGATGGCAAATTCGCTGGTATCGGGTGGAATCTGTACATTTTGGCGCGTCAGGATGAATTCGCCGCATTCGCGGTCCAGGGTAAACATGTTGACACCATGACCGGTAGTCAGCACCATGATGGCAGACGGGCCGTACAGGCAGTAACCGGCGGCAACCTGATGCGTGCCGGGTTGCATGAAGTCCGCTGCTGTCGGGTTATTGATACCGGGTGGAGCTTTCAGGATGGAGAAAATGGTACCAACCGATACATTCACATCCATATTGGATGAGCCATCCAGCGGGTCAAACGTGACCAGGTAGTTGCCGCGTGGAGCACCGGTTGGCAGGTTGTAGACTGCCTCCATTTCCTCGGAAGCCAGGGCAGCAACATGACCGTTGTTTTCCAGCGCTTCAATGAAGACATCATTGGAGATGATGTCCATCTTTTTCTGCTCTTCGCCCTGGACATTTTCAGAGCCTGCTGCACCCAGTACGCCAACCAGCGCACCTTTGCTGGTCAGGGCGGCAATTTTTTTGCAGGCGGTGGTGATGTCATTGAGCAGACCGGTGAAAAGTCCGGTTGCCTGGGTGTGAAGACGCTGCTCCTCAATGATGAACTGCGTCAGGGTGGTGCCGATTTTATACATTTGGGAGGTCCTGGGTGATCAAAATACGGTCGATTTGCCATGGCAGGAGCCATGACCTTGCCGGAATGGTCTTGATACCGAATAATAGCAGTTATTTATCAGGGGGCGGTATAGGCCTTGAGGGGATAAAAAAGGCGGATCCGAAGACCCGCCAGACTTGCGAGGGAGTATTATAATTTTGTGATGACTAAGTTCGAGTGTGTAGTGTCAGTTTTGGCCGTAGCCGTTTATCGAACTTATCATGTCAAGCTGAGGGAATTCAGGCGCTCTTCATGAGCTCGATAGTCGTAAGTCGCGCCTGCCCGTCAACCGGTTCAAACCCGTGTGAAATTTTTTTAAAATTTTTTTTTGCCGTAAAAAACTGAAAAATACCTAAACCTTGAAAAGACTTAGAGCGACAAAGCAATGAGCGGATTAAATCAGCATGGGGAAAAAAACCTGCCTGCGTCCGGTGTGGCGCTTGATGATGAAAAGCTGCTGGGGCGGATAGCAAACGGGGACCGTGAGGCTTTTACCCAGTTGTATCTCAGGTACCAACCCAGGCTGGTCAGCTACTGTGCGCGCATGCTCAGGGATGATCTGGCGCAGGCAGCGGATATCGTGGACGATGCGTTGTTTGATGTCTGGCGTTCGGCAGACAAGTTTGCCGGCAAGTCGAAACCATCCACCTGGATTTATTCCATTGCCCGCAACAAGCTGATTTCCTGGCTGCGCAAGACCTCGGAAGTCTATCTGGATGATGAGCAGATGATGCTCGCCATGGTAGATCCTTCCAGTACTCCGGAGGAATCGCGTGAGCAGGAAGACATGAAGCAGCAGCTGATCCGCATGATGAATCATCTGACTGATGAACACCGGGATGTGCTGCGACTGACCTATTTTGAAGACAAGTCGGTCAGGGAAGTCGCAGACATGCTGGGAATTTCTGAAAATACCGTTAAAACCCGGATGTTCTATGCCCGCAAACGTTTGGGGCAGATGCTTGAAAAGGCAGGTATTCTGGGTTTTGATGCATGAGCTGGTTGCACTACCTATGAGTCATCAAGAAAGCAATAAATTATTGGACGAGGCAAGAATGCTTTTACCCTGGTACCTGACGGGACGGTTGTCCGGTGAGGAAAAAGGGGTTTTTGAGCAGGCTTTGACATCTTTTCCGGAGCTGCAGCAGGAGCTGGGGCGCGAACGGCAGATCATGGAGCTGGTGCGTGAAAATACCAGCCTGCTGGAGCTGAGTGCGCTGGACACCACCCGGCAGCGGCTCGACAAGGTGCTGGGGCGTATTGATGCCGAAGCAGGAGCGACAGCCGTCTCCGAATCGATGACAGCGCAGCAGGGCCAGCGGCCATCTGCGGCTGACGCACCGGTACGCAGTCGTTTTGCCGACTGGTTTGATCGCCTGTTCCGGCAGCCCCTGTTTTTTAACTGGCTGACACCTGCAAATGCAGTGTTCGCCTGTCTGCTGGCCGTGCAGCTGGGGCTGCTGGGAATGTATCTTTACAGTCAGCCTGCCGGCAAGGAGATGGTGGTTTATCAGTCCGCATCGGCAAAGGGCAGTGGCGGGACAGACAGTCTGCCAGGGGCGGGCCATTTGCTGGTCATCCGCTTTGAGGATGGTATTGCCTATGAGAAGGTCTTTGACTTTCTGCGACAAACCCAATCGCACATTGTAGCCGGTCCTGATCAGGGTAATACCCTGACGGTGGATATGGGGGCCAGAACCCATGATGAGGCCGTGTTGCTGGGTCAGCAGCTGATGACCGACTTTGGCGGCGTGGTTGCCACTGCCGGTGCTGGCTTCTCGGACAGACTGGAGTGATTTTGCGGCAAGGTTCAGGGTTTTTATGAGCAGGCTTTTGGTGTTCAGGTTGTTGGCAGGACTGCCATTGTGCTGGATGGTATCCCATGTTGCGGCAGAGGTTTCCGGCCCTGTAACACCTGACTGCAGGATTGCCGGTTCATGGTGTGTGCAACAGCCGCCCGAACCGCTCGGTTATGTGCCCGATGAACTGCTGCTGACCTATGATCACTCCCGGCCTGCCAGTGAGGCCGAAGGACTGATTGACCGCTTTCGCCTGCGTGAGAAGCGTAATGATGTGCTGGCTTCGGTGGGCACGGCCATGTTGACTGCCTCGACAGGCACGCGTGATCCGCTTGCCCTGAGCCAGCTGATCAACCGGAGTAATGCGGCGGTGGAGGCGGCTCCCAGCAACCTGTTTTATGTCACGGATACGGCGTCATCAGGTCGTGGCAGTCAGGGGTACCCGCTGGGGCTGACCGGTATTGAGGTTGTTCACCGCCTGACCAAAGGGGAAGGTGTCAAAATCGGCATGATTGATACCCCTGTCGATATTTCCCATTTCGCGCTTCAGAATGCCAAAGTTCAGCGCCTGGAGCTGGTACATCCGGGTAACGCCAGAAACCAGCAGCATGGTACGGAAGTGGCCGGCATTCTGGTAAGCCAGAATCCGCGCATCGGTATTGCTCCCGACGCCAGTCTGCTGGCGGTCAGTGCCTTCAGTGTGGATGCGGATAACCCTGATGTGCGCTCCAGTAATGCCGGTCTGGTGGCGCGTGCGATTGACCTTTGCATTCGTGAAGGGGTGGATGTGCTGAACCTCAGCTTTGCCGGGGGGCGGGACAAGCTGGTTGACAAAATGATCCAGAAAGCCGTGGAATCCGGTATTATCGTGATTGCCGCTGCCGGTAACGAGGGGCCTGCTGCCGCACCGGCCTATCCGGCGGCCACCACCGGCGTGAAGGCAGTCACTGCAGTGGATCGTGGTGAACAGCTGTTTCGGGATGCGAATCAGGGCGATTATATTGATCTGGCGGCACCGGGTGTTGATATTCTAACCACAGCACCCCGAAGTTCTTTTAATGTTACCACCGGCACCTCCATGGCGGCAGCACATGTCACGGGTGTAGTGGCCCTGTTGCTGTCCATGAAGCGCCAGGGCTTTGATCGGAGCATTCTGGAAAAAACTGCAACCGATCTGGGGCAGCAGGGGCGGGACCGTGCGTTTGGTTATGGGCTGGTCAATGCCGCCCGGGCCGTCAGCAGCTTGAAGGAATGATTCAGCTTCAGTTTTCCGGTATCAGCCAGTCACGCCGGGTCAGAAACTCGCTGTAAAGGCGGGCTTCGGCACTGTCCGGCTCCGGCTGCCAGTCGTAGCGCCACTTTACCAGCGGTGGCAGTGACATCAGGATCGATTCCGTGCGTCCGCCGGATTGCAGGCCGAACAGGGTGCCACGATCATAAACCAGATTGAATTCCACATAACGCCCCCGACGATAGAGCTGAAAGTCGCGTTCACGTTCGCCATAGGGCAGGTTTTTGCGCTGCTTCAGGATTGGGCGGTAGGCCCTGATATAATGGTCTCCGACACTGCGCAGAAAGGCGAAACAGGTCTCAAAATCCCACTCATTCAGGTCGTCAAAGAACAGTCCGCCAATACCACGGGGTTCATTACGGTGCTTGAGGAAGAAATATTCATCACACCAGCGCTTATAGCGGGTATAGACCTCCGGTCCGAATGGCTCGCAGGCTGTACGGGCCTGCCGGTGCCAGGCAATACAGTCCTCCTCAAAACCATAGTAGGGTGTCAGGTCAAAACCGCCCCCGAACCACCATACCGGTGCCTCGCCTGCCTTTTCAGCCATAAACAGGCGTACATTGGCATGTGAGGTCGGGACATAGGGGTTATGTGGGTGAATCACCAGTGATACCCCCATTGCCTGAAAGCTGCGACCGGCCAGTTCCGGGCGGGCTGCCGTTGCAGAAGGCGGGAGTTGGGTACCATGTACATGGGAAAAGTTCACACCGCCCTGTTCGATCACCTGACCATCAGCCAGCACCCTGGTACGTCCGCCACCGCCCTGTTCACGGCTCCAGTTGTCTGCCACAAAACGGCCCTGGCCGTCCTCGGCCTCCAGTTGTCGGCAGATATCATCCTGCAGGGCCAGAAGGTAGTTTTTGACCTCAGTCAGTTGTGTCCGGGAGCTTGTCATCATATTGGCTCATTAATTCAGGTCTGTATGTAAAAATAAAAAGTTATTCGGGTCCGGCGGTGTGTATCAGGGGTTCCAGTGCATGAAGTTGGAAAGCAGCTGCAAGCCGGCTTCAGCAGATTTTTCCGGATGTGCCTGGATGGCAAATACATTGTCACGTGCAATGGCTGAGGCATAGCGGATGCCGTAATCGGTACTGCCGCAGATCAGCCCGGTATCCACCGGGTCGATATAATAGCTATGCACAAAATAGAAACGGGCGCCATCCGGGACACCTTTCCACAATGGGTGCGGGCGGGTATGCCAGATCTGGTTCCAGCCTATCTGCGGGATTTTGAGTTCAGTCGCGGCGGCGTCCCGTATCGGGCCGAAATAGCGGACTTCCCCCGGGTAAAAGCCGGTACAGGCAATACCGCCATTTTCTTCGCTGTGCTCCAGCAAGACCTCAAGCCCCATGCAGATACCGAGAAAAGGACGCTTCTGCATCACTTCGTGTACCACGGGAACGAGTTCACGCTTCTTCAGTTCGCGCATGCAGTCACGGGCGGCACCCTGGCCGGGAAAAATAATCCGTTCAGCCCCGAGGATCGTCTCCGGGTCACCCGTTACCCTTACCCGGGTGCCTGCCGGGGCGACATGCTCGACAGCCCGGCGCACTGAATGCAGATTGCCCATATTGTAGTCAATGATGGCAATGGTCTGCATTACAGGCTCCCTTTGGTGGAGGGCATGATGCCGGTCATGCGCGGGTCATGCTCCAGAGCCATGCGTAAGGCACGCCCGAATGCCTTGAACACGGTTTCGGCAATATGGTGGGCATTGTGTCCGCGCAGATTGTCGATGTGCAGGGTAATCCGGGCGTGATTGACCAGCCCCTGAAAAAACTCGTGAAACAGGTCGGTATCAAAGTGTCCGATATGGGAGCGCCGATAATCCACCTGATGCACCAGACCGGGGCGACCGGAAAAGTCGATCACGACCCGTGACAGGGCCTCATCCAGTGGTACATAAGCATGCCCGTAACGACACAGGCCCTTTTTATCACCGACCGCTTTGGCCAGTGCCTGCCCGATAGTGATACCGATGTCCTCGACGCTGTGGTGGTCATCAATATGCCGGTCACCTTTGCAGCTGATGTCCAGATCGATCATGCCGTGGCGGGCAACCTGGTCCAGCATGTGTTCCAGAAACGGAATGCCGGTATCAAAGCGGGATTTGCCGCTACCATCCAGGTTCAGGGAGACCTGAATCCGGGTTTCCAGCGTATTGCGTTCCACGCTGGCGACTCGCTCTGTCATGGCCATTTCAACCTTGGGGAAAAAGGTGAATATACCATAATCCGGCTTCTGAGCAGCGGTCTCAATGCCGGGGGCGGGTGAACAGGCTGATCTGCCTGTTCAGTCGGGGGCTGACGGTTCCAGTATCACTTGCTGGTTCCTGATTTGCAGACTGCTGTGACCGGCGAGCAGATCGGCAAAAATATCGTTCAGCAGATTCCCGCGCCAGTCATCCGACAGCTTTTGTCGCCCTTCGGTAAGCATTTTTTCCACCTGTGCACGGGAAGCCAGCATCTGTGGCGAGATATTGTGCTGCCCGGCCTGCTGGCTGACGGCCACCATCAGCAGATCGGCTACCAGTGACAGCTGGCTGTCCAGCTTGCGCTTTCTGGGCAACTGCGGCCATTGCTCCCGTGGCAGTGCCCGGGCCTGCCGGATCAGTTCCAGCCAGGTTCCGGCATGGCGCTGAATCTGTTCTTCACTCAGGCCCCTGATCTGGTGCAGGTCATCTGCTTTTTCAATGTGCATGCGGCTCATGTCGACCAGCACTTCATCACCCAGAATCCAGCGCCGGGGTCGGTCCTTGTGCATGGCCTGCTCCTCACGCCAGGCAGCCAGCTCACGCAGGATTGCCAGCTGGGCCGGTTTCAGAAGCTGCAGGTTGCGGATGCGTTCCCAGCTGCTGTATGGCACAGGCTGGTAGGTGGCCGGGTCGGTGAGTTTCCGGAATGATTTGTCAAGCCAGCCCATGCGCCCACTCTGCTCCAGTTCGGCACGCAGCAAAGGGTAAATCTGGCGCAGGTAGCGAACATCATCAATGGCATAATCCAGCTGGCGCTGCCGGAGCGGGCGCTGTTGCCAGTCGGTGCGGGACTGGGATTTGTCCAGCTGGACCTTGAGCAGCTGCTCCACCAGTCTGGCATAACCCATCTGGTCACCCAGGCCCAGGACGGCAGCGGCGATCTGGGTATCAAACACCGGTGTTGGAATCTGGTGGGCCAGATAATGAAATATCTCCATATCCTGCCCTGCCGCGTGAAAGACCTTGGTGATGTGCGGCTGTTGCAGCCAGCTGAACAGGGGCTGCAGGTCGTCGATGCACAACGGGTCAATACAGGCCAGGGTATCGGCTGTGGCAATCTGGATCAGGCACAGGCGCGGAAAATAGGTTTTCTCACGCATGAACTCGGTGTCCAGGGCCACCCATCCGGTCTGGTCAATGGCCTGCAGGTATTGGGTCAGTTTGGTGCTGGTGTCGATGTACTGGCTCATGGATTGGTGTCGGTTCAGAAGCAGCCGCCATTATAACGTGTCTGGTCCAATTCGGGACATTAGTACTTGAAAATATATTAATATTATTGAAATCAATTATTTATTGACTTGTTGGTGTGCTGGTAGAATAATGATTTACAGAAGGTTTTTATTCCTCGACCGCTAGTGAGGAGCGTTCCGCCGAAGTCGAACGAGGTGTAACGTCACGACCCATCCTTAAGATTCAGGATGGGTCTTTTTTAAATAAATTTCCCAGATAAGCGCTGATCTGTTCGGGGGTATTGCGAAATGCGCCGTCCTGATCAATACCGCTTAGCAGGTCGGTACCCCGGTAGCCCGTCAGGTAGCGGATCAGCAGCAGGCCGTCCCGGTCAGCGCTGCGATTGCCATCGGCATCAATATCAAGATGGGGCAGGGTGTCGGCCAGCTTCTGTTCCAGTGCCGTGGTATCAATACCGGCATTCACTACCCCATCCACCAGTGCCTGACCCCGCAGGCCGTCCATGTAGCGTGCAGCCAGTACCCCGTCTACCAGTGCTGTCGCCGGTGCGCTGCTGCCGGTAAAACCCGGCAAAGCCGGAATCTGCCCCAGCCAGGGGGCGATGTAGGAATAAAAACGTTCCAGACGGGTGAACTCATCCGGCCCGGCCGGTTTGGAGCAGGAGGAAGAACCGCCCACCAGTGTCCCCTTGAGGAAGCGTTCACCGCCCACCGTCAGCCACAGGCCGGAGCCGCTGCTGCCGGGTGCCGTGATGCCCTGATACCAGGCAATCTGGGTAAAATCACCGGAGGGGTCGGGGACGACCGAATACCCGCCACTGCTGTTCGTCAGCAGTGTGGTATGAGTGACAAAATTGCCTTCACTGTACTGGCGTTTGTCGCCGTTGCCATGCTGCAGGCTGTGGGTGACTGCATTGTCGGCCAGCGGGTCCAGCAGCCAGCCGGACAGCCGTACCCCATCCGGAGGCGGGTTTCTGAGTAATACCAGCGTACTGTCCAGTTCCGGGCGGGTGCTGAGCAGGGTGGCTCCACCACCGCTCTGCTGCCAGCTGGCATCATCACTGCCACAGCTGCTGTCCTGATAAAACCAGAACAGTTCCATGCTGTCTGCTGCTGTCGTATTGCTGATGCAGTGGGCGGCTGTCAGGAAATAGGGAATCTGGCTGGCCGTATCGCTGTCGGCAATCAGGGTACCGGTGCACAGGTAGCTGGCGCCGTCGGTTTCCGTGTAAATATAGCGTGCAACGGCTTTGCCTTCCTCCTGCCACTCTGCCGGAGCACAGGCGGCACTGACCTGACAACCGGCCAGTCGCAGGGTCGAGGTATTGCGCAGCGTGCGGCTTCCCGGTCCCTGAACCAGGTGTGACAGGCGCGGGAACGACAGACGAATGCTGCCCGGGTCAATCCCCGGCGGGGCATAAAGCTCCAGTCCCAGCGACTCACCGGGCAGGGAGGGTGTCCACAAGGCTGCCGGATGGCTCCCCAGTGGCTGGAAGTCACGGTTGTGGAATGGCCCCCGTACATGACCTGGATCAGCCGGATCAAACACGCGGATTTCCACCCCGTCGGGCAGGGCATTGGCCTGAATCAGCACCCGGATGCGGCTGGCCTGACGTGAAATCAGCTCGAATGCGGCTGCCTGCCCCCCATCCGGCAGTGCGCTCCAGGCCCAGTCAGCGACATCCGGCAGTGCGGGAATGGCACGGCTGACCCCGATCGGGTATGGACGTAGACGGGAATTACTCCGGTTCAGGGGAGCCAGCTCCTGAACCGAAGGGCTGCCCAGGTCCATGGACATGGGACGTCCGCGTGCCATCCGTGAGGTGCGGACCGCCACCGATCTCAGCCTGGCCGGGGCTGCAGGTGCGGTTTGTTGCGTATGGTAGGTTTCACCGCTTACCCGCAGGCTTTCTGCTGCCATCACCGAGGAATGGAAGCCCGGTAATATCAGTGTCATAAGCAGCAACAGAGGCAGCAGTAGCAGAGTGATTGCAGGTCTCATGGCGGTCCTCCCCGCGAGGCTGGTGAGATACTGACGCGATACCGGGTTGACAGGGCCGGGAGCGCCAGCAGACCCAGCAGCAGCCCCAGCAGGCCCAACAGCCATTCCTGCAGGGTGGGAATCGCACTGACTTCGCTGACCTTGCCGGGGAGGGGATCGGCCGTGGTGGCATCAGCAGATGCTGCCGGTTCTGTCTCTGCCGTTTCGGCCCCGGTCTGAAGGGCATCAGCCTGACTCAGGGACCGGGCGGGAAGCTGATCCGTATTGCGCAAGCCCGCTGCACGGTCATCATCCCGGATCAGCAGGCTGACCTGAGGGACCGGGCCGGGCTGATAGCCGTCATCAGCCACAATACTCAGCTGCAGGGTTTCATCACTTTCCAGCTGGTCGTCATCACGAATGATCAGGGCGGCAAAAGCTGTCTGATTGTTGGCCTCGAAAGTAACGGCGAGGCTGTCAAGCTGGTAATCCTGCCCGGCGGTTGCCGTACCACCGGGTTGCAACTGTACGGTCAGTGGAACAGACCAGTCGCCCTGGGTACGGGTCAGGGTCAGCAGCACGGTACCGGCCTGTGCCTCGTCCAGTGTACTCCGGCTGCTGCTGATACTGACCTGTGTCGGCAGGGCTGGCTGGCCTGCATCCCGAAGCTGCAGGGTCACACTGGTGGAGGCCGTCAGGGTATAGTCGTTTCCCGGCAGCAGTGCCAGCGTCAGGCTTTCATCCGTTTCCGTTTCATTATCAGCCAGGGCTGTGATGGCGACATCGGTAAACTGGCTGCCGGCAGGCAGGGTGATGCTGTCCGGCAGGCCGGGGTAATCCTGATCCGGGGTGGCGGTACCCCCAGCCTGGAGACTGATCCGGAGATCGCCACAGCTTTCCGGCAGGACGGTGTTGCTGCTGATGCGCAGCAGTCCCGCCGGCCCACCTTCGGTTGCCACCTGACTCAGCGTGATCAGGGACAGTTCGGGCTTCCGGCACAGCGTCAGTGGCGGGGCATAAAGGCTGGTATTGCGTGCCGTGGCGGCGGCTGACAGATTGATACGGGTATGGCCGGAAAAATTACCGATGGTTCGGAGTTGGAGTTGCAGCAGTGGTAACGGCAGCTGTGCTGTCCCCGGCCAGCCGGCCTCCAGATCAAGCCAGGACAGCAGGTAGTACTGGTCAGTGCGCGGATCATGATCAGCGTCTTCGCTGTCCGGCCAGGGACCGCTCAGGGGTTGCAGGCCATTGCTGAACAACGTATCGATGCCAAGTTCCAGTGCACGGGTATCAAAATGAACCCGCAGGCCCAGGCCGGCTTCCTGCCCGGTTTCGGGCTGACTGACGGTATATTGCCAGGGAATGCCGAGCGTGGTGTCCGGGTCGATGAAGCGGGTCGGTGCCTGTGCCGCCAGATTCTGGCTGGCCCACAGGGGCGCGTTGCTGGATAGCAGCAAACCAAGGATGAAGCAGGCTTTGAGAGGCGGGGCAGGCGTCTTCATTCGACCCGATGTATTATTTTTAAATATACCGGTAATGATAGATTAAATCATGTTTAATTAAAATTAATTGATTAAAAAACCTGATACCGTTTATCCAATGGACTATTCCTGCAACTGTGCCTCCAGTGTTGCCCAGCGTTCAAAGGCCTGCTCCAGAGCCTGTTCCAGCTGCTGCAGCTGTTCCTGAACACGGGTGATGTCGGTGGCGGCCTGCTGGTAGAAAGCAGGGTCGGACAGGGTGCCCTGTACCTCTGCCAGGCTGGCTTCCAGCTGCTCAATATGCCGGGGCAGTTGCTCCAGTTCACGCTGGTCTTTGTAACTCAGTTTGGCAGGACGGCCAGCCGGCTTGGCGGCGGTTGCTGCGGTATGGGTTTTTCCGCTGCCGGTTGTGCGGGCTGTGGATTTTTCCTGCACTTCGGCGGCGGATGCCGGGGGCGGGCGTTGCAGTAGCCAGTCATCATAACCGCCGGCATACTCGCACAGGCCGCCATTTTCAAAGACGATGCTGCGTGTTACCACTGCATTCAGGAAGCTGCGGTCATGCGAAATCAGCAGCAGGGTGCCCTGGTAATCCACCAGCAATTCTTCCAGCAGCTCCAGCGTTTCGGCATCCAGATCATTGGTCGGCTCGTCCAGCACCAGCAGATTGGATGGTTGGGCAAACAGGCGTGCCAGCAACAGGCGGTTGCGTTCACCGCCGGACAGCACCTTGACGGGCTTTTGTATCTGCTGCGGGGTGAACAGGAAGTCCTGCAGGTAGCTGATGATGTGTTTTTTCTCGCCGTTGATTTCCACGTAATCATTGCCGGGGGCAATGTTCTCACGCAGACTCAGTTCCCCGTCAAACTGGCTGCGGTGCTGGTCAAAGTAAGCAAGCTGCAGGTTGGTACCCCTGCGGATGTCGCCGCTGTCAGGCTGAATTTCACCCAGCATCAGCTTGATCAGGGTGGTCTTGCCCACACCATTGGGACCGATGATACCGATTTTGTCACCGCGCAGGACCATCGTGGAAAAATTATTAATCAGGGTCTGACCGTTAAAGCCATGGCTGATGGCTCGCACCTCCAGCACCTGTTTGCCACTGGACTCTGCCGCACCAATCCGGGCGGTGACTTTGCCCTGTACCTGTTGGCGCTGCCGGAATGCCTCACGCATGGCTTCCAGGCGTCGTACCCGGCCTTCATTGCGGGTTCGGCGAGCCTTGATGCCCTGCCGAATCCAGGCTTCCTCTTCAGCCAGCCGCCTGTCAAATTCGGCAGCCTGCCTGGCTTCGGCTTCCAGGGCGGCCTGCTTGTTGAACTGATATTGGCGGAAATCACCCGGCCAGCTGCTCAGGCGGCCCCGGTCCAGCTCAATGATGCGGGTGGCGAGTTTCTGGACAAAGGCACGGTCATGGCTGACAAACAGCAGGGTCTGCCTGAAACCCAGCAGCAGCTCTTCCAGCCACTCAATGGCCGGGATATCAAGGTGGTTGGTGGGTTCATCCAGTAACAACAGGTCCGGCTCCGCCACCAATGCGCGTGCCAGCAGTGCCCGGCGTTTCCAGCCGCCGGACAGGGCATCAAAGCGGGCACTGCCGTCCAGCTGCAGCCGTGACAGCACCGCCTCCACTTTCCACTGCTGTTGCCAGTCTTCATCTTCATGCAGTTGCCCGGCCAGTCCGGCGGCTACCACGGCAAATACGCTGTCATCCAGTGCATGTGGCACATCCTGCTGCAGGCGGGTGATGCGCAGGTCCGGGGAATGGATAATTTCGCCCTCATCGGCCGTCACGTCGCCGCAGAGCAGTTTCATCAGGGTGGATTTGCCGCTGCCGTTACGGCCCAGCAGACACAGGCGTTCCTGTGAATCGATCCGCAGATCAATGTGGTCGAACAGGGTTCGGTCACCGGTTTCCAGGTGAATATTGCGCAGGTGTAATAAAGCCATGCGACGGATTATCCCAGCATGATTTGCCGTTGGCCAGTAGCCGACGGCGGAATTTTACGGGGCTGGAGCCGGTTTCAGGTTTCCCGCTGCAGCTGGCGAATCGACGCCTGCAGTCGGTGGCTGTGTTCATTCAGGGCCTGCAGTGATTTGCGCAGGGCCAGGACCTGCTGATGCGCGTCATCCAGTTCGGTTGGCTGCCACAGAATGGCCAGCGTGCGGCGTCTTTTTTCCCGTGCTTCCCGGCGTTTTGCCTCCCACATCGGGTCCAGCCGGGTTGTGATGGCAGGGTGGTTGCCGGGATAGTAAAAATCCACCACGGTTTCACGGAACAGCTTTTCCATATCGGCTGTGGCCTGCCGAAAGACTTCCGGGCTGTTTGTACGCAGGCGGGTACGGAAATAATCACGCACGGCTTGGGGTAACTCCAGCAGGTCATGATGTCCCTTTCCGGGTTGTTCCAGCAGTTTCAGGCGGCGCAGGTTTTCAATCACCCAGTGCCAGTGCTCCTCGCTCAGGCGTCCGAGAGGCCCGAGAAAGCGTACATATTCATCGCGTTTGGTCAGCCAGCGTTCCATCAGTGTGGAGCGGAATACCGCTTTCATCGGTTGCTGTGGTACCGGCTGGTCACTGAGGCTCAACAGGGTCAGGAGCGTCAGGTCGGATGAGCCCTGCATCTTGTTTTCAAAGGCCGCCAGCACCTGGCGTACGGCCTGTACCGCCGGGTCGGTGCCGGTGGATCGTGGCAGGGGTGGCAGGGTATCCAGCCCGTTCAGGCGACCGGCGTACCAGCGTTTGAGGTAGGTGGCGAGCAGCGTCAGCGCCGTGGTATTGGCCTGATAGCGTTCAACCACCTGTTTCAACTGTTCCGGGGAACCCTTGATGCCGGCTGCCGACAACAGGGACAGGCCCTGCTCGCGGTCTGCCTGTGTCAGGTGAGTAATCATCATGTGTGATTCTGCGGATGAAGCTGACATGTCTGCCCTTTATTGACAAGCCCTGATCCGGGACCGTGGAGCCTGCTGTCCTCCTGTGGTTCCGGAAAATGGTTCCGGTTATGCCGGCGTGTTCTGTATTCGGTATGCTTTAATATTCTTTAATCGGGTGCATGACTGCCGGATGAACGGGTATCCGTTGACAGCTGTTCCGCTGCCGGATCCGGGTGTTCGACCAGCTCGTCGGCAACCAGCTGTTCCGGTGTCAGTTTGCGCCACGCTTCGGAGGCTTCCGGTGGCAGTTCCATCGGTGGCTCCATGCCGCCAGCTTCGATCTCGGCGACTCCGGATTGTTCCATGTCATCACTGAGTCCGGAAGTCATGTCGGTGCGACAATCCTCCATATAGCGGGTGTAGTCGGCCGGTTTGACTTCATCTTCTCCGGCATAGGATTCGCACAGGGCATCAATCCCCTCATCCACGGATTCCATGGCCACCTCCGCCTCTCCCGGTTCATCCGGTAGCAGGGCGGTATCATCAGCCTGGAGGATTGCCGTGAACGTGAACATGAAACAGGCAAGCAGAAGCTGGCCGGAAACTTTTTTCATATAGACCTCAATGGTTCAGGATGAGTAACAGCACATTTTACCGCTTTGACCGTCCGGTCACAGATTCGTTCTGCTTTTCTCGCCCTGTGCCGGTTTGGACTGTTTCCGTGGTATTTGCTCAGTCATCACTGGAAATCACTGCCTGTTTGATACTCAACAGTTCATGGGACAGGGCCAGACGGGTGTCCTGATCCTGAACCGCTTTCAGCCAGGTATTGGCTGCTTCGATCTGTCCCGTGTCCATGGCCATGCCGGCCATCTGAACTACGAGCTGATAATGTTCCAGCGGTGTTTCGGATTGTTGGCTTTTCATCAGTGCAGTGGCCTGCTCCACAATCTGGTTGATGCCGGCCTGGTTGGACGTGCGCAGCTGGCCCTGTAACAGGTAACGCAGTTTTTTCAGCTGCTCAAACACGGGCAGTTTTTCCCGCTGCAGTGCATCAAGGCCTTTGTCCAGGGCGGTGCGGGCATTATCCTGTTGTTCAAGGATGGTATAGGTGCCTGCGAGATTGGACAGGACCAGGGCTTCATCCGGGCTTTCAGTGGCCCGGGCGGCCAGATTCCGGATACCGGTCACGATTTCATTGCTGAATTCCCTGCGTTGGGCCGGGCTTTCCAGGAGCAGTAACTGGGTCAGCAGCCAGGAGCGCAGGTTGGGGTTTTTCTGCTCGTCAGCATAGACCAGTGCCAGCCGGGGGCGTCCCAGCTCAATCAGGCGCTTGATGGAAGCCCGGTGCTGGGCCAGCTGGTCGGTATCGGTTCCATCCATGTGCCTGCTCATCAGCGGGGGGTGCAGGGCGCTGATCAGGTGCTCACGGTCCCTGGTGCTGATGGCTGTGCCTTTGGCTGGCGCTGCAGCATCCACACCTTCGGCTTCCCCGCCTGCAGAAAGCTCGGGGGCCAGCTGTCGGGCCATGGCCAGTACGTTACCGCCAACCTGGCCCTGAACCATGGGCAGACCGGTTTCCGGGTCGATGCCGTTGCCCGCACCATTGGCCTGAAGGGCCGCTTGTGTGACCGTGGAAAATTCGGGGCCTCCGGGTTGAGCGGTCCCGGGCAGGCCGGATTTGGCCCCCCGTGCGCCGGATTCTGCCAGCCGGGCATCCAGTCCGGTATCGGCATCTGTGGCGTATTCCGTATCCGCAGGGTTGTCCAGCAAGGTATTGGCCACATAATAGCCACCAACACCCATGGCGATCACGACCACGACCGAGACGGCATAATCCAGTGTGCGGGCCTGGCGCTTGAAGCCCAGCCGCTGACGGGCCTCCTCGCGCAGGCGCTGCTGATCCTCGGCTTCGGCCAGCTCCCGTGTTTTCCGGAGCTGCTGTTCCTGTGCCTGCTCCAGTTTCTTTTTTTCCTTCTCGTAGATGTTCTTGCGCTGTTGTTCCCGGCGGTATTTTTCCCCGAAAACACCGCACTTTTCACATTTCTGTTCCGGGTTTGGCGTTTGTTCGTGTTTACAGGCCGGACAGGTGTAGATTTCCTCGTCCTTTGATTCATCCTTTTCGACCAGCCCCAAGGCCGGGCGCAGCTCGGTGACAATTTTCTGGCCCAGAAACAGTTGCTGAATTTTTTCACCATCCGCCAGGGTCAGGTCTTCCAGCACTGCCGTCTTGTTGGCACTGTTGGCACCGAACAGCAGCGCTTCGGACAGCTTGTACTCCAGATAGGGGTCATTCTTGCGTTGCAACAGATGCAGCAGGTCATTGACCAGCTGTTCAACCTTTTTTTCCGAATGGTGTTGAAGGACAACCAGATCATAACGAACATCAGGCATTGTGCTGGACCTTGTTTTTATCAATTCAGGTTTATAATTATTATAATGCGCGGCTAAGGTTAGCCTTTGGCTGCAGGGATGTAAACCGTTTCCCGTGCAAGCGGTGTATCAGGACTCCGGAGGATGCTGTGGCCGCTGGCAGCAGGTCGGTTCCGGAACTGGATCAAACCCGCCTTCATGCCAGGGATTACAGCGCAGAATGCGCCGGATACCCAGCCAGCTGCCCCGCAGTGCACCGTGTTTTTCCAGTGCTTCCAGCATGTAATGGGAACAGCTGGGATAAAAGCGGCAATTGTTGCCCAGAAACGGACTGAAGAACAGTTGATAACCGCGTACCACGCCCCGGAGCAGTGACTTCATCATCCAGCGGTATCCTTGGGGTCAGGGTGCCGCAGTACCTCCGGGTTGGCGATGTTGTGAGGTTGGCCGGAGGCGAAGGCATTCACATTCTCGAAGGCGATCCGGAAATACAGTTCATAGCTGTTTTTCTCCACATAACCGAGATGGGGCAGAGCCAGTACATTGGGGAGCTGCAGCAATGGTTCGTTTTCCGGTGTGGCGGGCTCATGTTCATAGACATCCAGGGCCGCCATGCCGGGGTTGCCAACCTGCAGGGCATGGAGCAGGGCACCGGGCTCGATCAGTTCGGCGCGGCTGGTATTGACCAGCAGTGCATCCGGCTTCATGCGTAGCAGGTCTGTGCGGGTGACACAGCCACGGGTCTGGTCATTCAGGCGCAGATGCAGGCTCAGTACATCGCTGTGTGCAAAGAAATCCGCCCGGTTGGCTGCAGCGGCATAACCGTCTGCCACGGCTTTGGCCCGTGAGTCGTCACTGCCCCAGACCAGAACCGGCATATTGAAGGCATGCCCGAAGGCGGCAATGCGCTGACCGATCTTGCCGTAGCCCCAGATACCGAGGGTCAGGCCGTTCAGGGTACGCCCCAGCCCCAGCGGGCCGGAGTCCTGCCAGTGTCCGGTTTGCATGTGGGTGGCATAAGGCAGCAGATGGCGGCTGGCGGCCATAATCAGGCCCCAGCACAGTTCCGCCGGTGCCACCGGGGAGCCGATACCTTCGGCAATGGCCACGCCATGACGATTGCAGGCGGCAAGGTCGACATGATTGCCGAGCTTGCCGGTCTGGCTGATGAGTTTCAGGGCCGGCAGACGCGCCAGCAGTGGTTCACCGATCGCTGTCCGCTCCCGGATCAGGATCAGTGCCTCCCTGTCCTGTAGCCGTGTCGCCAGAATGTCCATCGCATCCGGTGTGTCCGGGGTATCCGTGAAAATGCAGACATCATGTTCGTCCAGCAGACTGAAGCAGCCCAGCCGGCTGACTGCGTTCTGGTAATCGTCAAGAATGGCAATTTTCATGTCAGTCGGCTCATGGGGTCGATGGATATGGCTGCCGGCTGAAGCATCACCGGGTTAGCGTGCATACAGGGTTTCCGGGTCCACCAGCGGTTCCCGGTCCGTGATGACCTGATCGCCGTCCACCTTGCGATAGAAGCAGTCACGCCGTCCGGTATGGCAGGCCGCACCGAGCTGTTCAACCCGCAGCAGCAGGGTATCCAGATCGCAGTCCAGGCGCATTTCCACCAGCGTCTGGCGCTGCCCCGAGGTCTCGCCCTTGCGCCAGAAAGACTGGCGTGAGCGTGACCAGTAGCAGACCTGCCCGGTCTGCAGGGTTTCCTCAATGCTGGCACGGTTCATCCAGGCCAGCATCAAAACCTCACTGGTATCATGCTGCTGGGCAATGGCCGGAATCAAGCCATCTGCCGTGTATTTAAGCTGTTCCAGGATGGCGCTCAGGGATTCCGGGGGGGGGGCTGTTGCTGCCGTCATCAGATCACCTGTCCCGGCTGTTTGCGTTGATAGCCCTGTGCCTTGAGTTTGTCCAGGTAGGCGGACCAGTATTGCTCCCGATGTTTACCCAGATCATAGAGCAGGTTCCAGTCGTAAAGGCCGCTGTCGTGGTTGTCATCAAATACCAGTTTAACCGCATAGTGGCCGACCGGCTCAATGGCCGTGATGTTCACGTTTTCCTTGCCCAGCTGGAGTTTTTCCTGACCGGGACCATGGCCGCGCACTTCTGCCGAGGGTGAGTGTACCCGCAGGTATTCGCAGCTCAGGGTATGCACCTCACCATTGGGCCAGGTCAGTTGCAGCTCACGGCTTTTCTGGTTCAGGGTAATATCGGTTGGTGTCATGTTCCTTCCTCACAGGATGTAGCGGCTCAGGTCCTCATCCTTGACCAGTTCGCCCAAGGTGTCATTGACAAATGCCGCATCGACCACTTTTTCCGCTTCACAGTCCGGGGCTTCAAACAGGATGTTTTCCAGCAGCCGCTCCATAACGGTATGCAGGCGTCTGGCACCGATATTCTCGGTACGCTCGTTGACCTCGAAGGCTATTTCGGCGATGCGGCGTACACCATCCGCTTCAAACTTCAGGCTGACACCTTCGGTCTGGAGCAGACCGACGTACTGTTCGGTCAGGGATGCATAAGGTTCGGTCAGGATGCGCTCAAAATCATTGGCACTCAGGGCATCCATTTCCACCCGGATCGGCAGCCGCCCCTGCAGCTCCGGAATCAGGTCCGAAGGCTTGGAGACATGGAAGGCACCCGAGGCGATAAACAGGATGTGGTCAGTCCGGATCATGCCGTATTTGGTATTGACGGTGCTGCCTTCAATCAGCGGCAGCAGGTCGCGCTGTACCCCTTCACGCGAGACATCGGCACCACCGCTGATCTGGCCGCCGCTGCGTGCCACCTTGTCGATTTCATCCAGAAACACGATGCCGTTCTGCTCCACGGCATGCAGGGCACGCTGTTTGAGCTCTTCTTCGTTGACCAGTTTGTAGGCTTCCTCTTCGGTCAGAAGTTTCATGGCCTCCCTGATGCGAAGTTTGCGGCGGCGTTTGCGGGTATTGCCCATGTTCTGGAACATGCTCTGGAGCTGGCTGGCCATTTCCTCCATGCCGGGCGGCGTCATGATTTCCACCCCGGGATTGGCGGCTGAAACGTCGATTTCGATTTCCTTGTCATCAAGATCGCCTTCACGCAGTTTTTTGCGGAATTTCTGGCGCGTGGGGTTTTCTTCTTCCGGCCTGATCTTGCCTTCTTCGTCCACCTCCAGTGAGACCCATTCGTTGTGTTGCGGGTCCTTCTTGGGACCGGGCAGCAAAATGTCGAGAATGCGTTCCTCTGCGGCTTCTTCGGCCCGGAATCGAACCTTGTCGACTTCCTGTTCCCGCAGCATCTTGACCGCAACATCAGCCAGATCACGGATAATGGAGTCCACTTCCTTGCCGACATAACCGACTTCGGTGAATTTGGTTGCTTCCACCTTGATGAAAGGCGCGTTGGCCAGCCGGGCCAGTCGCCGGGCAATTTCCGTTTTGCCGACACCGGTAGGGCCGATCATGAGGATGTTTTTCGGCGTGACTTCCTGACGGATGTCACCATCCAGCTGCTGTCTGCGCCAGCGGTTGCGCAGGGCAATGGCAACCGAACGCTTGGCCTTGTCCTGCCCGATCACATGCTGATCCAGTTCCTGTACGATTTCGCGCGGGGTCATGGTGGACATGGTTTACAGTTCCTCAATGGTCAGGTTGTTATTGCTGTAAATGCAGATGTCGGCAGCAATTGCCAATCCCTTCTGCACAATGTCACGGGCGCTGAGATCAGTATTTTCCAGCAGGGCGCGGGCGGCGGCCTGGGCGAAGGCACCGCCGGAGCCGATGGCAATCAGGTCATGCTCCTGTTCGACAACATCACCATTGCCGGTGATCAGCAGCGAGGCCGTCTGGTCCGCCACAATCAGCATGGCTTCCAGCCGGCGCAGCATGCGGTCGGTACGCCAGTCCTTGGCCAGTTCCACCGCCGAGCGGGTCAGGTTGCCATTGTACTGCTGCAGTTTGGATTCAAAGCGTTCAAACAGGGTGAAAGCATCTGCCGTGCCTCCGGCAAAACCCGCCAGTACCCTGTCATCATACAGGCGTCTGACCTTGCGTGCATTGCCTTTCATGACGGTATTCCCGAGCGTGACCTGTCCATCACCGCCAATGACCACACTATTGTGCCTGCGCACACTCAGGATGGTTGTCCCTCTGAACTGTTCCAAGACTTTCTCCAGTACGTGATTCGATTGCACTTGATATATGGGAGCCAAACGGGAATTTCAAGCCCGGACGTGCCCTGAATGTCCAGCCGACACACCAGTCGGCTCTTGTGACTGCCTCAGGAATGCTACACTCTGGAGGATATTCGGCATGTTTTTTAGGGATTGCCTGTCTGCCATCGGTTGTTTATTGTACCTGACGCTGCGCGAGGCATGGTGTTAATGAGTGATGGAGCAGACAGGGTGAAGAGAGAATGAAGAGATATCCACTGAATAACTGGGCCTTGAATATGGCGGCCCTGCTGTTGCTGGTGATCATGATCGGCTGGTTGCTGGTTATCGGTCGCAACCTGCTGATTCCGGTGGTGATGGCCCTGATTATCTGGTACCTGCTGGACAGCATTGCCTCCTACCTGCAGTCTTTCAGGGTGTTCGGCTATCCCGTTTCACATTCACTGGCAATGGTCGGCGCTTTTCTGGTCATGGGAACCGCAATCATGCTGGTGATCAATATGGTGGCCGAGAATGCAGTCTCCATGGCCGTCAAGGCACCGGAATATCAGCTGAAAATTCAGGCCCGGATTCAGGACCTGCTTTCCTGGGTGGCGCCTAGGGCAGAATTCAATATGGACAAGCTGGCCGACCTTTTCAATCTGCAGCGCCTGCTGGGCTGGGTTACCGCTCTGGTCAGCAGCGTTACCAGTACCCTGATGCTGGTGGTGGTGTACCTGCTGTTCATTTTTCTGGAGCGCCCCTGGTTTGATGCCAAGTTTGCAGCCCTGTTTCCCGAGCCGCAGCGTCATGAACATGCCCTGACCGTCCGGCGCGAGATCATGCGACGTATCCAGGTTTACCTGAGTGTCAAGACGCTGGTCAGTGTGCTGACCGGCACGTTGAGCTGGCTGCTGCTGACCCTGATTGGTGTGGATTATGCGGTCTTCTGGGGCTTCATCATTTTTCTGCTCAACTACATTCCGACCATTGGCTCCATTGTAGCGGTGATTTTTCCGGCCCTGCTGGCCCTGGTGCAATTTGATACCATTACCCAGTTTCTGCTGGTTGCGGTATTGCTCGGCTCATTGCAGTTCATGATCGGCAATGTGCTGGAACCCCGGCTTATGGGCTCCAATCTCAATATCAGCGGACTGGCAATCATGCTGGCCCTGTCTTTGTGGGGGGCTGTCTGGGGCATTACCGGAATGATCCTGTCGGTACCGATTACCGTGGTGCTCATGATTGTCTGCGCCCAGTTCCGCTCCTCCAGAGGGGTGGCCATCATGCTGTCTGCTGAAGGCAGGGTCTGAAGGTGCGTTCTGTCGTGTTGTCAGCCTCCGGAGCGGTTGTGGAAGCGGCAGCATTCACGTGCCCGCTGTGCCATTGCGACAATACAACATTTTACCAGACTGATCGGGTCCGGCGTTATTTTCAGTGTAGCAGCTGCCAGCTGGTATTTGCCGATCCGGCTGCCAGACTTGCGCCGGAAGCTGAGCGCCATATCTATGAACTGCATCGCAATTCACCAGAAGATACCGGGTACCGGCGTTTCCTGATGCGTCTGGTTGAGCCGCTGGCAGCGCGTCTGGAGCCTGAGCGTCATTTGCAGCCTCAGGGCGGCCTGCTGGGGCTGGATTTTGGCTGCGGGCCGGGGCCGGCCCTGTCGCTATTGCTGCAGGAACAGGGGTTCCGCATGCAGCTTTATGATCCGTTTTTTGCGCCCGATCGAAGCGTGCTGCAGTCAGGCTATGATTTCATCACCTGCACTGAGGTCATGGAGCATTTATACACGCCGGCCATTGAGTGGCCGCTGTTGCTGGGGCTGCTGAAGCCGGGTGGCTGGCTTGGAATCATGACCAAGCTGGTACTTGACCGTGATGCATTTATGCACTGGCACTACAAGAATGATCCGACACATGTGAGTTTCTTCAGCCGGGCGACCTTCCGCTTTCTGGCTGTAAGGGACCGGTTGATACTGGAGTTTGTCGGCAGGGATGTCATCCTGTTGCGCAAGCCGCTATCAGTACAGGGGACACCATCCTGATGCACCTGCTGCTGTCGATATTGTCCGGACAAAGCAGGGTCAATACTGACGCAGGCGGTAGCAGGGACAGGAATCGCTGTCGATCAGTTGGTACCGGATCAGCCATTGGCACGCTGCTTCCGCGTCTTCTTCAAACCAGCGCTGTGCTGATCCAAGCCGGAAGGTATAACCCCAGGCATCCATGTCGTTCAGCGCCCGCGCCCGGCCAAAGCCGGGAATCCGGTCAGCCAGCAGAATCTGCAGGTAACAGACGGCATCCTCTTCCGGTGTTTCGCCACCGGCATCGGTATGCAGCCGTGCCCGCCGTGCCTCATCCATGCAGATCACATGGCAGCTTTCATGCAGCAGGGAGTGCAGTGGCGTATCCGGACGCACGTAAACCGTGGTTCCGATCAGCCCGGCTTCCGGTGCACCCCAGTAGCTGCCGGGAATCAGGCTGTCCGGCGGTAGAACCCGGAGCCTGAGTCCGAAGCGCCCCAGCAGGGCACTGACTGCAGAAGTATCCACCTGTGCCAGCACCATGACAGCCTCCGTTTGAGGCTCGGGAGCCAGAAGCGGGGGCATGCCGGAACTGCCGGAGGGCGGGAGAGTATCTGTCATCATGCTGATATTTTACTGCCGTACCGTACCGGCTTGCTTTCCGGGCTACAGCAGGTAGCGTCCGGCAGTAGCGACGATGACAGTGATCAGGCCCAGAGCCAGATTCAGGCCCACCAGCTGACGGATATGGTTCAGGGCCTTGCCACCATCCGGCCAGCGCTGCTCGGCCACAGCACGGCGCAGGCGGCGGTAGGGAGCAAAGAACACATGGGCAAAGATGGCCATCATGACCAGCCCCAGTCCCTGCATGATGTGGATGAAAACGGGGGTGGTGGCCATACCGCCGTACAGCCCGAAAATAATCCAGTAACCGGAACCAAGAATCAGGGCCACACAAGCCCAGACCCAAGGGAAAAAATGTGCAAAAACACCCTGCCACAGTGACAGGCGTTGTGGCGGTTCAAGTTGTGTTGCTGCCACCGGGCGCAGACAGACATAGGCAAAGAACATCCCGCCAACCCAGATCACAACGGCAAGAACATGCAGGGCAATAGCTATGGACATGATGATCAGCCTCGTGCAACCGGATACTGGTAATAGTCATTCTCGTAGCCGATGCGTTCAGCATTGGTGACCTGGTTCAGCAGCAGGCCATTGACACTGATGCCGGACTGGCGCAGGCGTTTGAGAGCGTTGTTGATGGTGGTCATGCTGGTATTTCCGGTGTGAATGGCCAGGATGGTCAGGGTCGACAGTGAGGCGAGAATCAGGGAGTCTGCCAGTCCCAGTACCGGCGGGCCGTCCAGAATCACGATATCGTAATGCTCGGTGGCTGCCTTGAGCAGGTCTTCCATGCGCCGGTTGGCCAGCAGCTCAGCCGGGTCGTGGGCCGTCTCACCGGCTGCGATCACATCCAGATTCTGTACATTGGCACTCTGGATCAGCTTGTCCTGGGCCAGACGTCCGGACAGGTAGTTGGTCAGCCCCTGGGTGTTTTTGACACCCAGCAGCTTGTGCATGGATGGATTGCGCAGGTCGGCATCAATCAGCAGGACCCGGTTGCCGGCATGGGCATAGGTACTGGCCAGATTGACCGAGACGGTGGTCTTGCCTTCGTTAGCCTTGGCGCTGGTGATGAAGATAATATTGGCGCTGCCTTCCCGCCGGCGTAACTTGAAACGCAGTGTCGTGCGGAGGGTGCGGAAGGCTTCGGCAATGCTGGAGTGAGGCTCGCTCAGGGCCAGCTGGGCGATTTTTTTATCTTCCCGTATTTTGGAGGCCGGGATGATGCCGATGACATCCAGCTGGGTCTGGCGCTCAAGGTCGTTGACGTTTTTGACGCTGTCATCCATGTACTCACGCAGGAAAGCCGCCGCTATGCCGAGAAACAGCCCGAGCAGGGAGGCGAAACCCAGATTGGTGGACAGCTTGGGTTTGTATTTTTTCAGGGGCACCTGAGCCTGATCCACCAGCATGATATTGTTGGTGCCGACCCCGCCGGCAACATTGATTTCCTTCATGCGCTGCAACAATCCCTGGTACAGGGCCTGATTGGTTTCTACTTCGCGCTGCAGGGTTTTGTAGGTCACGGTCTGGCTTTGTAATTGCTGGGCTCTGGCCTGCTCGCGTCCCAGTTCATCACGTACCAGCTCAGCCTTTTTCTGGGCAGCTTCCAGTTCGGCCCGGCTGCTTCTGGGATCGGATTTGAGGGCGATGACTTCACTTTCTGCCTTCACCACTTCTTCGGACAGGCGCATGATGGCATGGGTACCGGCGGTGGAGTCTTTATCATCCAGCATGATGATGTCATTTTCTTCCGCATAGCGGTTCAGGTTGGCCTCGGCCTCCTGCAGCTTGGTCTTGGCATCCTTGATACGATCGGTCAGGAAGTCCTGGGCATTCTGGGTGGTCTCAAAGCGCCGCTCCAGATTGAGTTCGATGAACGTGTCAACAATGGCATTGGCCACCCTGGCTGATCCTTCGGGACTGGAGCCGTCAAAGTGCACCTCAACCAGGCGCGAGTTTTTAATCGGCTCAATGGTCAGGTTTTCAATAATGGCATTGGCCAGACTGGCTTTCTGATCACGGGTATCGTCCGGAAGGATGGTGTCCCGGAGCCGGGCTGGCAGGGAACGGCGGATAATGCTGTCATCCAGCTGCAGTTTGTCGATCACACGCTCCACCAGACCAAAGCTTCTGATCAGCTCAAACTGGGTCTGGTAAAAGTCGCGGGTATCACGAATGTCGCCGGGATTGATGAAGTCAACATCAATGACCTTGGTGGTTTCCCGCTCCACCTGAACCCTGGCTGTGGCCCGGTAGACGGGACTGCTGAGCAGGGTGAACAGCAGGGTCAGTAACAGGACGATGACCAGTACGGCAAGAATCAGCCCTTTCTGACGCGTCAGTGTCCTCCAGAACTCACGCAGATCAAGGTTGTCCTGTCTCTGGGCAAAGTCGGGCATGTATGGTCTGGTTGCCGCGCCGCTGGCGACAATGTTTGATTTGGAGTTTTGCATAACGGAATCTTGGTCTGAAAATATCCTGTTTAAGAGCGAGGTGTCGTCTGGCCCCGTACAACCACCATCCATAACTGGCTGGCAGGCGCTAGTGTGCATTTCAGCCGCTTGCAGCGCCAGTTTTCCCTGATGAAGCGTAAAACCCGTTAATGTAGCGTCTCAGGGGGGTTTCGATCAATTTGAACGAGATTATAGACGTAATGGTGAGGAGTACCACAAAAAGGTAGAAATGTAATTGTTTATCCAGCGGAAGCCATTGCCCCAGCGTTCGATCGTAAACACCATAAACCGGACGCTGCAGAAGGTAAAGTGAGTAACTGGCTTCTCCCAGCAGCAGCGGCAGCGGCATGGAAAATACCCGTGCCAGTGCACCTCTGTTATGGGCGATCAGGACGATCAATAACAAAAACAGCGGTGACAACAGCCCGTTATTATAGTCAATCAGAAAGCCCAGTGCGGTTTCAATCCGGGTTTCCAGCATCAGCATCAGGATAATCGCCAGTGTGCACAGTAACAGGGCCAGGCCATTCCAGCCCCGGGCCAGCCGATCCAGCTTTCCGTCACAGAACCAGACACCGGTCAGGAACCCGGACAGAAACAGGTTGAGGTGCATGAGCGGGAAATAGTAGATGAAGTCATGCAGCGGTGTATGCACCTCATAGGCTGGCAGATTATGCAGCCGGATTTGTACCAGCTGGGTGACAAGCCAGATGATCACGGTCAGCCACAGCAGGTACCTGCCATGCTGACGGTGTACGGCAGCCAGCAGCAGCGGGAAGATCATGTAGAAAAAAGCCTCTACAGACAATGACCAGTTAGGTGAGTTGATGCTCAGGGCATAACCGGGAACCCAGGCCTGCAGCATGGTGAGGTTCAGTAATACCGCGACCGGGTCTTTGCCATCAGCATCGAGATTGGCGGCAGTCATCAGCAGTACCACCACCAGATAAATCGGATAAACACGGGCAACACGGGCCTGCCAGTACTTTCCGGGACTGAAACGGGGGGCACCTGCCACCGTTTGTGGATGGTAATAGGCAATGGCCATGATGAAGCCTGACAGCATGAAAAAGTAGGTGACGGCTGTCGGGCCTGACATGATGACCGGGGCGAGCCAGTCGACTGTTGCGGGAAATACATCGCCACCAAAGTGGAAAAATAGTACAGTCATCGCTGCCAGGTAGCGGGTAAAGGTCAGATGGTCCAGTTTCAAGGGCAGGTGGCTTCAGTTATTGTGATTAGTAGGCATTCTTGTCGGACAGGGTTTTAAAGGCTGTCACCAGTATGATGCGCAGATCCAGCCCCAAACTCCACTTACGGATATACTCCATATCATATTCCACGCGTTTCTGCATCTTGTAAAGTGTGTCGGTTTCACCACGCCAGCCATTCACCTGCGCCCAGCCGGTGATGCCGGGCTTCATGAGGTGCCGCATCATGTAGCCGGGAATCAGCTGCTGATATTCCTCGTTATGGGAAATGGCATGGGGGCGTGGACCGACCACTGACATGCGACCTTGCAGCACATTGAAAAACTGGGGCAGTTCGTCCATGGAGGTTTTGCGCAGCAGGGCACCAACACGGGTGACGCGCAGATCGTTTTTGGTTGCCTGCCGAATGGTCCCCTCGTTTTCGCAGACCGTCATGGTACGGAATTTCCATACCAGAATTTTTTCACCACGCAGGCCGTGACGCCATTGTTTGAAGAGCACGGGGCCGGGTGAGGTGAGCTTCACTGCCAGAGCAATGACCGCCATCACCGGCAGGGTCAGGGTCAGCAGAACGGTACCGATCAGCAGGTCTTCCATGCGCTTGATGAGGGCGTTGCGCACTGACAGGGGGGCATCATAGATACACAGAACCGGCGTATCGGCAATTTCCAGGTATCTGCTGTGCATCAGGGAGCTGGTAAAGGTATCCGGAATCAGGCGGATCGGCGTGATGGTATCGGACAGGCTGCCAATCAGTCTGGCGGCCAGCTCACGCTTCTCTGGCGGCAGGGCAAGGTAAATCTGGTCCCAGGTACCCATGCGTGCATCCTCAATCATGGTATCCAGGTTGCCGATATGGGCATGATGGCCCGAAAGCCGGATACCCTCGTCCTGTTCGGAATCAGTACTGTAAAAACCGGCTACATGGAGACCTGATTCCGGCTGGCTGTCGATGGCCCGGGCGAATTTGATGCCGCTCTCGGTAATCCCGGCGATGGCGATATTGCGGTTGTTGATACCCATGGCCTTGAGTCTGGCCTGCAGGCTTCTGAGGACCAGGCGGTTGAGGATCAGCAGGGTGGGGGCCGTGAACAGCCAGCCAATCAGTACCATGCGCGAGAACTGATCAGAGGTTTTGGAGATGAAAATGATGAAGACGAGGATAAAAAAGGTGGCGAGCCAGGTCACAATGATGCGCATGACTTCATCCCGGAAAAAGGATCGTCCTCCCCAGGAGGTATAAATGTCCGTGAACCGTCCTACCAGACCGAATACCAGAGAAGCGCCCAGCCCGGTGGCAAGATAGCCGCCCAGGTTGTAATCGCTTGAATAGGCTATCGCCAGCAGCAGGATGCTCAGGATCACCAGAGTATCCGTGCTGCGGTAGATGAGTTCAGAACTGATTTTTTTATCTACCATTTCGGTTGTCCGTCCAAAAAAATCATTATCCTCAGGGGCCATGTTCCCGGCCTTTGGAGAATTTTATTGTCACATTTGTATCGATATATCAGTCTGAGGTTCATCGCTCTGGAAAAAAAGCAACAAAACTGAGGTAGCCTTGTTTAACTTGTATTAAGAGAGTTGATTGTTAACCTGCTGATATACCTGAAAAATACTTTATGGCGACACAATGACACTCAGGTCGCTCAAACTTATGTTTCTAACTATAGCTGAATTTTGCTGTACTTGTAGTAAAAAAAATACAAACAGGCGATTTTCGGGGATGACTGCTCGGGTTCACGGTGCTGTTTCCTGCCTGGAGGTCTGGTCGGTTTCCCAGCGGTAACTGGCCAGGGTTTTGAACTGGTTTCTGGCCCGTAACCGGATTGCAAGACTGATCAGGATGTAGCATGTGACTGGGATAAAGTCACGGCTGAACAGACGTGCGCGCAGAATCCGGGAATAAGGTTTGTGTTCCGGGCGGCTGCAGAGCTTTTTTGCAGCAAGCTCCATATTGCCCAGACGGGCACGGGTCTTGATCTTGATCAGGGAGCGCAGGTTGCCGGGAGCGGTAATGTGAATCCGGGTGCCGGGAATGTTGCCGCGCTCTGCCGCATCGAACTGGCAGCGGACATAGCCGTCATCATTGATGATGGGCGGGAAGTTTGTAAAACGCTGGCGGCCCTGTTCGGAAATGACATAGCTGCAGGTGGCAACCACACCGTCACGGATATAGGGCAGACTGAGCCAGACGCGGTAGTACTGGCGTACCGGCCAGGATGAATGCGACACGTCAATCTCGGGTTCCGGTGCGGCCAGCAGCAGGCCACTGTCGGCCATGGCGTCAGTGATGGTTTCGATGGTGTTTTCCGACAGGCGTGTATCGGCATCAATATAGAAAACCGGCCAGTCTGCCACGTGTTTTTCCGCCTCGTTCAGGGCATTGACCTTGGAGGGCGTCTGAATGTCAAGGCATACCGCATTTGGGTATTCTGTGCGCACGATGTCGGCGGTATTGTCACTGCAGCCGTTACAGGCGACGATCAGGCGTGTGATACCGGGCTGTCCGCTCAGGCTGTCGAGGCAGCGGCGGATGACACTGGCTTCATTATGAGCCGGTATGATAACCGTAGCCATCAGCGATACCCCCGGAGCCAGTCGGTACGGTGTTCGAATACCGTATTCCACTCCTGCGCCTGTTCGGTTCCGGATTTGAGGAGCCGATGAGACAGGTATTTGTTCAGCACATAAAGGTACAGCAGGAAGCGGTAGACCGGTTTTTTCCAGGTGGGTACATGGCGATTGATCAGTTCCACCTTGCCCTTGAGCAGCTTGATCTGCTTGCCGGAGAAACGGTGATGGCTGACACCGCCGTGATGAATGATGCGGGCCTCCGGGGTCACAACGGGCTGGTAGCCGGCCTGGATGGCACGCAGACAGAAGTCCGCTTCTTCAGCATACATGAAAAAGGCCGGGTCGAAGCCGCCCAGTTCATTCCAGATACTGCGCCGGGTCAGGAAAAAGCAGCCCGAGATAATATCGACTTCACGCACACTTTGCCGATCCCAGCAGCCGTAATTGACGTGATTGAAAAAGCAGCTTGAAACAAACAGCCGGCTTAATCCCAGTGCACTGAACAGCAGGGAGCTGAAGTCCGGGCGCGCCCAGGCGTGCTGGGTATTGAGGCTCAGGTCATTATTGAGGGTGACACCGCCCCAGATGCCATGTTCCGGGTATCGGTGTGCGAAAGCCATGAGCCGGTCGATTGCCTGTTCCAGTACCACGGTGTCCGGATTGAGCATCAGGACATAATCGCCCTTGCTGGCTTCGATACCGATGCTGACCCCCCCGGCAAAGCCGAGATTGGCACCCGACTCAATCAGCCTGACCTGCGGAAAGTGTTCGCGGATCAGGGTGACGGAGTTGTCGCCGGACTGGTTGTCAACCACGATGACCTCAAAGGTGGTGGCTTCGGTTTCGGCAAACACGGCGCGGAGAGCGCGCACGGTATAGTCTGCCGTGTTATAGGATACCAGGATAATGCTGAGTTCCGGATGATTCATGGCGTTGTCTCTGCCGGGTCGGGTGTCTGAGGCTGCTGTTCCGGCGCTTGTCTGTCGAGGGATCGGGGTTTTACTTTTTTTTCTTCCGTGTTTTCTGTTTTATTCGCCTTGTTCCGGTTTTCATCCGGGATCAGGCGTCCGAACGGCAGGGTATGGATGCCGGAGCGAATAACCTTGGCGGGGTTGCCTGCCACGATTGAGTGTGCCGGCACATCATGTGTCACCACGCTGCCGGCAGCGACAATGCACTCATCACCAATCCTGACACCGGGCATGATGATTGAGCCGCAGCCGATAAAGCAGCGTGCACCGATGTGGGTGGTTTCTTCATATTGGCCCGAATGGCGCTGGGTGGCAAAATCATGCGACAGAATGATGCTGTCAAAGGCTACCAGGGTCTGCTCATCAATCCGGATGCCGCCAGGATTGGTTTTGTCCATGCGGGCCTTGAGCGAGATGCGTACATCCGGAGCCAGCTTCATGCCGTAAAAGCGGCGCAGGTACCAGTTATAGACCCACAGCAGACTGTGGCGCAGGTGAATGATCCACAGAAAAACGCGCTGGTTGACAAATCGGGGCTTCATGTACTCGGCTCCTGCGATTCCGCCTGAGCCTCGGAAGGCTGGTCGATATCAAGGTAGTAGCGTGCCCAGCCACCCATGCCCAGGGCAAAAAAGAAAATGGGCTGCAGTTTGCCGAAATAATCGACCGTAAAACCGATCAGGATCAGGGACATGAAGGCCAGTATCCAGGAGGTCACCATCCAGCGGATGGTATCGTGAAACCGGTGGACCCGGTTCAGCAGGTTGAAGACTGCATACAGACAGGCTATCAGCAGGAACAGGGTGGCAAACAACCCGTGCTGCAGCGTCAGCAGCAGCCAGAAGCTGTCGATGCTGTTACCCATCCACTCCTGCCAGTAGGGCCGGCTCCAGTCATTGTGGGCGATACCCAGAATCGGGTTGTCAAGAATGTCATCCATGCTGTATTCCCATTGCAGCATGCGAAAGTAACCGGTATTCGGGTTAAAGGTCAGGTAGGAGATCATGAGGCCGAGAAAACCGCGATTGGACAGCACGTTCAGCAGCATGGCTCCCGCCAGCCCGCCGAAGAACAGGGCAATCCAGAAACGCCGGGCGGTATTCCAGAATTTGACCAGCAGCAGGCTGACACCCTGGAAGATGAGCGAAAGCAGCGGTGCGGAGGACAGGGTCATGATCATGGAAATGATCAGGCCGGCAAGACCGGCAAAATGGCTGGACGTCCGCTGGCGCAGGAACAGCATGGTGGCAAAGGGGAAAAACAGGGCGGCGAGTGTACCGAACAGAATCGGGTGGGCGAATACGCTGGTGGCCCGCATCAGGGGGCCACGGACATAATCATCGGTATACAGCCGGTAGTCCAGTGACTGGTTGCCGGTAATCTGCTCCGCCAGCTCATGCAGAATGCGGTGGTGGCTCAGGGCCTCATACAGCGTCAGTGGAAGCAGCAGCAGAATGAGGAAGACAAGCAGGCGGTTGACCTGAAAAAACCGTTCCGGGGTGGTGATGTAAAGGCGGGCCAGATAAAAGGCACCCAGCGTTTCCAGTGCGTACAGCCCGGTTGACTCAATGGCTTTCTGCAGGCTGTGGTTATACCAGAAACTGGCAAAAGACAGGCCGATCAGGGTGAACAGCAGAATGTCGACCAGATCAGCCTGGGCCAGCACCTGACGCAGGTTCAGCAGGGCGTAGATGAGTGCTGCAGCCAGAATGATGCGGTAGGCTTCCAGCCGCACCGTACCCACCATGGTGTAGAACTCGAAGGGGATGAACAGCGACAGGATGAATAGTATGGCTAGAATTCTCAGCATGGTCATTCAGTAATTCAGTCAGGGTTGTTTAACAGGCGTTTCTGGAAAAATAGCACCATGACGCCTGTGGTGAGTGTCAGGTTGGCCAGCAGGCCGGCACTGGCAGCCCCTTCAATGCCGAATCGGGGGGTCAGGGTCAGGTTGGCGATGATATTGACCACCAGTGCGGAAAACAACAGGATATTCAGATGAGTGACCTGTTTGCGGATGATGAACATGAAGGAAAAGGTCAGCGAGAGGCCGCGTACCAGCTGGGACAGCAACAGGATCAGCAGCGCCTGGTTGGCGGCGACGTATTCGGGGCGGAACACCTGCAGCAGGTATTTGCTTGCCAGAGCCATCAGCGCGGTGCTGAGCAGCATGAGGGTGGCGACCAGCAGGGTACCCTGCCAGAACAGTGGGCGCAGCTTGTCCGGGGTCTGTTTGGCAGTCTTGAGCAGGCGCGGGTAGACCGTGGCATCCAGTGCAGTCAGGAAAATGCCGACGATAAATGCCAGCCGTGCCGCAATGCTGAAAAGGGCAACTTCATCATTGCTCAGGAGTATGCCGGTCATCAGGGTGTCGGCCCACAGCATCAGGAATGCCATCCAGGAAATGGGAGCCAGCGGCAGGGACTCCTGCATAATGCTTTTCAGTGTAAACGGGGGCTGCTGCTGTCTCTGTTGCCACCAGGGCCGGAGCCAGAGCAGGGAAAGGGCAGCTGCCAGACCCAGTGACAGGGTATAAACCCAGAAGTAGTTCTGGTTGCGGGGGAACCAGAACCATAAGGCCAGCAGCAACAGCAGTTGTGTGGTGGCCGGCAGGGCATTCTGGGTCAGCAGTGATTCAGTGATCCGGTGTGCACCTTTCATAAAGGCGGCATTACCTGCCACCAGATTGAAAAACAGGATGCCAGGCGCGGACAGCAGCAGCAGTGCGGTATGGATTTCGCCATCAAACAGGTGGGTCTGCATCAGGGGAGAAAGCAGCAGCCATAGCACCATGAAGGCCAGACTGCTGACGGCCAGAAAGCGCCAGCTGCTGTATAGATAACGGCTCTGACTGGCTTCCAGGTTTTCATCCGCCAGGGCAGCCACGTCGCGCACCAGCCACTGCTCGACTCCGATACGGCTGAACAGGGCAAAGCCCGTGACCAGCGTCATCATCAGCAGGATCATGCCGGCTTCATTCACCGGCAGGCTGCGGGTCAGGATGATAATGACGATAAAATTGAGGCCGACACCGGCAAAGCGGGCTATCAGTGATACCAGCGTTTGTTTGATCAGGGAGGTGTTCAGGTCCTTTCCCTTCATGCGCCAATGGCCCGGTCAATAAAGTCAATCAGGCGTTGACGCCGGGTGGTGGTAACGGTATCTGCCGGCCTGAGTTCGGTGATGCGGGCCAGCAGTTCGCGCAGCTCATCACAGCTGCGGGCAGTATAAACGCCGGGTAACCGGCTCATCCAGGTCAGGCCGTCAGCCTGATGATTGTTGCGGTGTTCGCCCAGCTCATGCTGGCGGTTCATGACAATAATGGGCTTGCGGCTTTCCAGGGCGGTAATGATATTGCCCATCCCGGCATGGGAAATAATCAGCTCGGCACGCGCCAGCTGGTCATTGAAGGTGTCTGTGGTCATGAAGCGCTCCCAGTGCGCATGAACCGGCTCATAGGTACCGGTGGCAATCTGGGCTACAACTGTCTGCCCGTTGCTGCCCGCCCATTCATCCACGCAGCGCACCAGGCGATCAAAGGGAAACTGGGTGCCGACGGCGACAAAAATCATAGCACCGAGCCCTGATACTGCACCTGCTGCCCGTCGCTCAGGTGCTCCCACTGGGTCAGAAAAATATCTGCACGGTTTTTTACCAGCTCGCCGGAGCGGGAAATCTTCTGTACATTGGCAATGCTGTCAACCCAGATGGTGCGGATGCCGAGCAGCCGGCCCAGCATGATGGCGACCACGCCCGGTGCGGCACCGGTGGAGAGGATGGCCTGCGGGCGTTCCTTCAGGAGAATCCACAGCACCTGAAAGGCGCAGGGGATCAGGCGCCATTTGTCATCGGCACTGACATCGGTGACCGAGTAGATTTTCTGTGACTTCGGGGATTTGAACAGACGATCCGGCATGGCGTATACAATGTCATAATGCTGTTCCAGTCCGGCACACAGGCGGGTGAGCTGAATCCAGTGCCCGCCCGGTGAGGAGATGGCGAACAGCCGGGCCTTGTTGCTCATGCGGCTGTAACTCCGCCGGCCTTGCGCAGGTAAAAGGCGGCCTGATCGCCCTGGTTCACGGCATTCAGTTCCTGAGCGCGCTTTTCAAACCCGGCAATCTGCTTGCGGGTGAAGATGGCATTTTCCGGTGACTCGGCCCAGGAGCGTGGTGAGCGCAGGGCAATGCCTTTTTCATATTGCTCGCTGCCCCAGAACTGGAAGGCATTAGAGTCATAAGTCACCTGTGCCACTTCAAACCCGGTCTGGCGCGCCAGTTCGCGCATGCTCTCCAGCGCATGCAGAAACAGGTGTCGGGGGGCATCCAGCTGGGACCAGTTGACACCGTAGTGCTGCCAGGCCCAGGAGGAGACCGTCGGAATGCGCAGTAATACCGTGCCTTCCGGTTTGAGCAGCCTGAAAGCCTGTTGCAGGGTTTGTTGTTGCTCGGGAAGATGTTCAAAAGAGTGATGAAACATAATGGCGTCCCACTGGCCACCGGTCTGGAAAATATCCTGTCTGGCAATGCGCAGGCCGTTCGGGTATTCGATATGGTCCTGGTTGAAAGGGTCGATGCCCAGCAGCTTGGTGAAACCCAGTTCGCGCAGGGAATAAAGGATCAACCCGGCCCCGCAGCCTACATCCAGTACCGTGCTGTCCGGCTTCAGGTTCAGGGGGCGCAGGGTTTTGAGCTTGGGATTCGGCATCAGCAGGTTGAGCAGGCGTCCGGGCAGGGAAGCGCCGGTAATGGCATGGTAATCACGCAGGCGTACCAGCCGGCGTCTAAGGCTGTTGCCACTGGCGGGTGCCTGGTAGGAGTAGTAGTTTTGCGGATAATAATCCGGCAGATTATCCGGTATGACCGCAATCTGCAGACAATGGCACTGGCTGCACTGGAAATAGGTGTGCTCATCCTGCAACCCCAGCATCATCTCCCGGACCTGATAGGTTGCATGCTCAGCCGTGCTGCCACAAATACGGCACTGCATCAGGCGTTCCCCTTGTCCTTGTGCTCGCCGAACAGGGCAACATCGCCGCTTTCCCAGAATTCACGGTGTTCCAGATACCAATCCAGGGTTCTGGCCAGCCCGGACTCCAGGGTTTCCACCGGCTTGTAGCCCAGCTCGGTGCTGATCTTGCTGTTATTGATGGCGTAGCGGCGGTCATGGCCGGGCCGGTCGGCAACGTGGGTGATCAGCTGTTTGTGGGGTGCATGCCGGGAACGCGGGAAGCGCTGATCCAGCAGTCGGCACAGGGTGTGCACCAGATTCAGGTTGGCCTGTTCATTATTGCCGCCGATATTGTAGGTCTCCCCCAGACGCCCCTGATGAATAATCAGGTCGATGCCCCGGTTGTGGTCATCCACATACAGCCAGTCGCGCACCTGCCGGCCATCGCCATAGACTGGTACCGGTTTGCCCAGCAGCAGGTTGGACAGGGTGAGCGGAATCAGTTTCTCCGGGTACTGCCAGGGACCATAATTGTTGGAGCAGTTACTGGTTGTGGTATTGAGGCCGTAGGTATGCTGGTAGGCCCGTACAATATGATCCGAGGCGGCCTTGCTGGCGGCATAGGGTGAGTTGGGCGCATAGGGGGTGGTTTCGCTGAAGGCCGGGTCCGAGGGGCCGAGCGTGCCGTAGACCTCATCCGTGGAAACATGGTGAAAACGATGCTGCTCCAGCCGGCCCTGATCCAGCCACACTTTTTTGGCCGCCTTGAGCAGGCTGTGGGTACCGTCAATATTGGTGCGCAGAAAGGCGTCCGGCCCGTAGATTGAGCGGTCTACATGGGACTCGGCGGCAAAATGCACAATGGTATCGATCCGGGCACCGCGCAGCAGGTTTTCCACCCGCTCCTGCTCCAGAATGTCGCCCTTGATGAAACGGAAGTTGGGCCTGTCATCCAGCGGCTGCAGGTTTTCCTGCCGGCCCGCATAGGTCAGGGCGTCCAGAACGGTGATCTTGCATTCGGGGTACCGGTTCAGCCAGTAATAAACAAAGTTGGTGCCGATGAAGCCGGCACCGCCAGTGACCAGCAGGTGTTCAGGTTGGTAGACAGGGTTCATGCGTGTGCCGTTTCCATTTTCAGTTGTTGCAGCATGGTGCGCAGGCTGACCCGCCAGTGGGGCAGGGTCTGGCCCAGTACCTGCTCGGTTCCGGATTTGTCCATGACGCTGTAAGCCGGGCGTCGGGCCGGGGTCGGGTAGTCGGCGCTGCGGATCGGTCGCACCGGAATGGCCTGTTCCAGCAAGCCAAGGTTCAGGGCCTCCTCTTGAATGGCGACGGCGAAATCATACCAGCTGGCCACGCCATTATCGGAGCAGTGAAAGACGCCCCGGGCCTGGTGATCGATCAGCCCCCACAGAGTCAGTGCCAGGGTTCCGGCCCAGGTTGGACTGCCGGTCTGATCAACGACTACACCCAGTTGCGGCTTGTCACGCATCAGGCGCAGCATGCTTTTGACGAAGTTATTGCCGTGGATAGAGTAAAGCCAGGCGGTTCGCACTATCAGGGCATCCGTGAGTATCTGCCGGACCGCCTGCTCCCCGGCCAGTTTGGTGGTACCGTAAACCCCGATCGGGGTTCCGGTCGGCTGATCCGGAAGCCAGGGGGTGGCCTGCAGCCCGTCAAATACAAAGTCGGTGGAAACCTGCAGCAGGCGTGTTGGCAGGCCCTCCTTGCGTGCATCGCCAATGGCCTGCGCCAGAAGGCCCGGTGCCAGGGCATTGATCCGTTCGGCATTGACCGGGTCGGATTCGGCCTTGTCCACGGCGGTATAGGCCGCACCGTTGATGACCCAGTCGGGCTGGTGCCGTGTGAGTGCTGTCCGGACCTGTGTCGGGTCGCAGATATCCAGGGTATCACGGTCGGTGGCCACCAGGGTGACATGAGCCGGGCAGCTGCGTTGCAGCTCAAAACCCAGCTGGCCACGGGAGCCGGTGACCAGTACCTTCAGGGGAGATGTCATCAGTCAAATACCTCAGCATCGGCCAGTGACGGGCCTGCAGCATCCTTGGCAGACAGCTGGGGTGGCTGTCCGTCCACCAGCGGCCAGTCAATACCGATCTCTGTCGCATCCCAGCGGATACAACGTTCAAGCTCCGGCGCATAAAGCTGGGTGCATTTGTACAGGAAGTCGGCTGACTCGCTCATGACATAGAAGCCGTGTGCAAAACCTTCCGGTACCCAGAGCATACGGTGGTTGTCGGCGGACAGTTCCACCCCGGTCCACTGGCCGAAGTGTGGTGAGCTGCGGCGGATATCGACAGCCACATCAAATACCCGCCCTGCGGTGACGCGCACCAGCTTGCCCTGCGGGGTGTGGAGCTGGTAGTGCAGACCGCGCAGGATGCCCTGTCGTGAGCGGCTGTGGTTGTCCTGTACGAAATCCAGGTCCAGACCCCGGGTTGCAAAAGTCTGCCGGTTCCAGCTTTCCAGGAAAAAACCGCGCTCATCGCCGAAGACCTTCGGTTCAAGAATCAGCACGCCTGGCAGTGTTGTTTCAATAATATTCATGCCACCAGTCCTGTCAGATAGTGACCATACCCGCTTTTTTTCAGCGGCTCGGCCAGGGTGAGCAGGGTGTCGGTATCAATGTATTTCATGCGCCAGGCTACCTCTTCCGGGCAGGCGATCTTGAGCCCTTGCCGCTCCTCGATCACGCGGATGTAATTGGCGGCATCCAGCAGCGAGGCATGGGTGCCGGTATCAAGCCAGGCCGTGCCACGCTTGAGGATTTCGACCTGGAGCCGGCCCTGCTGGAGATAAATCTGGTTCACCGTGGTGATTTCAAGCTCGCCCCGGTCAGAGGGTTTGACGGTGCGGGCGATATCGACGACGTCATTATCATAGAAGTAAAGCCCGGTGACCGCATAGTGTGACCGTGGTCGGGTCGGTTTTTCCTCGATGCTCAGGGCTTTGCCGCCGGTATCGAATTCAACCACGCCGTAACGTTCCGGGTCACGCACGTAATAGGCGAACACACAGGCACCTTCGGGTTGATGCGCGGCCTGCTGCAGACGTATCGAAAGGCCTTCGCCATAATAGATATTGTCCCCCAGAATCAGGGTGCAGGGATCGTTGCCGATAAAGTCCCTGCCGATCAGGAAAGCCTGGGCCAGACCGTCCGGGCGGGGCTGAACGGCATAATTGAGGTTGATGCCCCACTGCGAGCCATCGCCCAGCAGCTGCTGAAACTGCTCCCGGTCCTGAGGGGTGGTGATGATCAGGATGTCACGAATGCCGGACAGCATCAGTACTGTCAGCGGGTAGTAGATCATCGGTTTGTCATAGACAGGCATCAGCTGCTTGCTGACCGCCTGGGTCAGCGGGTAAAGCCGGGTGCCACTGCCGCCGGCAAGAATGATGCCTTTTCTGTTGTTAGCCATATTAACCATTATGCGTTCTGCTTGTGTCGTCGTGCGCCATTGCTGCGAATTTTAGTCGATCGGGGTCGTATCGCACCAACTCTCCCGGCGAAAGGCGGCATTTTAGCGTGCGATGCCGGTCAGTCACAGCATTGTTTTTTCCTGATTGCCAAATCCCGGAAGGCTGGCGACAATGCGGGCATGAAAATCCATGAAAACCATTCCCTCAAGGCGCTGAACAGTTTCGGGCTGGATGTGCAGGCACGTTTTTTCTGTGAGCTGCGCAGGCTGGGTGGGCTCAAGTCCGTGCTGCAATGGCGCAGGCAGCATCCTGACTTGCCCGTCTTGCTGCTGGGCGGAGGAAGCAACCTGTTGTTGACACGGGACTACCCCGGCCTGGTGCTGCGGGTGCGTTTGCTGGAGCGTGAGGTGCTGGGTTCGGATGCCGGGTTCGTCTATGTGCGGGCCGGGGCCGGGGAGAACTGGCATGATTTTGTGCGCTGGACCCTGGAGCAGGGGCTGGCCGGACTGGAAAACCTGTCGCTGATTCCGGGAACCGTGGGTGCCGCCCCGATACAGAATATCGGTGCTTACGGTATTGAACTGAAGGATGTGTTTTATGAACTGCAGGCGCTGGACTGGCGCACGGCGGAGCTGCGCGAGTTCAGCCTGGCCGACTGCCGCTTCGGTTATCGGGACAGTTTTTTCAAGTCGGTGGAGCCGGGGCGCTGGCTGATTGCTTCCGTCACCTTCCGGCTCCCGCTGCAGCCACAATGGAAAACGGCATATGCCGGGATACAGGAGCAATTGCAGGGTGCTGAACCCAGTGCATTGCGTATCAGTGATGCCGTGATTGCGCTGCGACGCAGCAAGCTGCCGGATCCGGCAGTGCTTGGCAATGCGGGCAGTTTTTTCAAGAATCCGCTGGTGTCACCGTCGCAGTGGCAGGCCCTGCGTGCGGATCATCCGGCACTGCCGGGCTGGCCGCAACCCGATGGTCAGGTGAAACTTTCTGCCGCCTGGCTGATTGAGCAGTGTGGCTGGAAAGGGCGGAGTGAGGGCGATGCCGGGGTCCATGCCGGGCATGCGCTGGTGCTGGTGAACCATGCGGCTGCCACGGGTACCGAACTGTGGCAGCTGGCCTGTCGCATTATGGTATCGGTACAGGCGCGCTTTGGTGTGGCTCTGGAGCCTGAACCGCTGGTACTGCCGCGTCCGCCCTGTCCGTCGCCGGGTGTTTGAGCCACCGGGCGATGTCATGGCAGAGCACTTCTCTGGAAACCGGCTGCAGCAGGTGACCGTCAGCGCCCGCCTGCAGCCACTCCGGCTGGCGGGGCTGCAGGGCATGCGGAACCAGCGTCAGAATGACAGTAGCCGGGGCATTGCCCGGATCATGCCGGCGAATCTTGTGGATCAGCTGGCTGGTGTCCTGTACCGGGAAGGCGGTATCCAGCAGGATGATGCGATAGGGGTGCAGGGCCAGTGCTGATTCCAGGTCACCACTGTTATGGAGGGTCTGGAGCAGAACCGGCAGGGGTTCCAGCATGGTTTGCAGGATAATGGCATTGATCGGGTTGTCCGTCAGCAACAGGATGCCGGCCTTGCGGGCTGTCGTATCCATTGCGGTTCGCTGGCTCAGGTACCGGTTCAGGCGGTTACGCAGCACATCGGCAAACAGCGGGTACTCCTGTGCGTCGTCCGGGTTCAGTTCAAGCCGTAGCAGCGGCGGTTCATCTGCCGGACGCAGGGGCCAGGTAAAGCCACGGGTTTCGGTATCGCCGGGGCGTTGGCAGAGGATGGCGGCTGCCACGGCATTCTGTTGCCTGCCGGCCTGTTGCAGCTGTCGCAGGGCTTCCTGGCTGTTGCCGGCACCGAGTACCCGGATGTGCCAGTTTCTGAGGTGCTTTTTCAGGATGTCCAGGCTGGTTTCATGGGGGTCCAGTACCAGCACGACCAGACCGGCCATGGCGTGATCATCCATGCGTGCCATATGAGGGCGAACGACCGGCAGCACCACATCAAACCAGAAGCGGCTGCCGATACCGGGGGCGCTTTCCACGTGCACGGAGCCGCCCATCAGACTGGCCAGCTCGCGTGCGAGGCTGAGCCCCAGGCCGCTGCCGCCGGTATGCGGGGGCCGGGCCTGTGTGTCCAGCCGGACAAAGGGGGCGAAAATATGCTCCTGATCATCCAGTGGAATACCCTTGCCGGTATCGCGCACCTCGAAATGCAGCCGGGTCAGGTTGTTATGGCTTTCCACCTCTTCCAGACTCAGGCAGATTTCACCGCTGTCGGTGAAGTGAACCGCATTTTCCAGCAGGCTGTCCAGAATCTGGCGCAGGTACTGCCGGTCGCCCAGCATGGTCGTGGGCAGGCTGTCGAGTGCCAGGCAGTGCAGTGCCAGCCCTTTGGCGCGTGCGGCCCTGCGCCAGTCGCGACAGGCGTCCTCCACCAGCTGGCGGGGTGAAAACTCATCCGGCCTGAGCTTCAGCTCACCGGCCCGCAGCAGGGCATGGTCGAGGATGCGGCTGACCTGTTCACACAGTTGGTCGCAGCTTGCCGTCGCTGTCTGCAGTCCGTCTTGCTGGCCGGCTGTCAGTCCGGTCTGTGCCAGTGCCTTCAGCCGGGTGCGCAGACCCTGGATCGGGGCATGCAGCCGGTGGCTGAAGTGGGTCATGGCGTGCAGTTGCTGACGTGCCAGGGTTGTGGTGCACTGGTGCTGGTGGCGCTCATTGTCCAGTTCTGCTTCCAGCCGTACCAGCTGCTCTTCCTTCAGGGTCAGGGTTCGCTGCAGGTGGTCAATCAGTTTCTGGTCCTGTTCGTAGCTTTGGCTGATCAGGTGCAGCAGGCTGGTCCAGCGTGCCGGATTGATCGGGGGCAGGAGGGCGTTGCCAAGGCCGCTTTTGCACAATTGCTCCTGCAGTCTGGCGCTGGCGGGCTGTATCGGTCTGTGAGGACTGTTTTTATTATTCATGTCTGATGGCTGTCACCGGGCCGTCAGTGATCACAGCAGGTGGCAGCAGTTGGGTTGTATTGATTCCGGTCGCTTATCTGATTTTTATACCATAAATAGAATTTATTTTCGAATGCCTTTCATCGTCTTTGGCCGACGATCATCGGCTTTACTTTTACGCTCTGCCGCTCTGAGCTATACTGAAGTTCATCACCCTTTGAGATTGCAATACTGTTTGAGTACCGTAATTCCTTCGCCGCAGACCGATGACCGGATCACTGTCCGTTTCGAGCTGGAAACCGTCGATACTGAGCGGCTCATCAACCTGTGTGGCCAGTTTGATCGTCACCTGCGCCAGCTCGAAGCTGCCTTGGGAGTTGACATTCTGAATCGCGGGCACCAGTTCAGTGTGACCGGCTATCCGGATGCTGCCCAGGCTGCTGTCAACCTGATCCGCAATCTTTACCGGGAAACCCGTGAGCAGGTGCTCAATCCCGAACAGGTCCACCTGTTTCTGCAGGAGGCCAATCTGGAACAGCTGGCCGCTGCACGTCAGGATGGTGTGCGCATCCGGACCCGCCGGGGCTATATCAAGCCCAAGGGGGCTGCCCAGGCCCGGTATATCGAAAACATTCGCCGTCATGATGTCAGCTTCGGCATCGGTCCTGCCGGTACGGGTAAAACCTGGCTGGCGGTGGCCTGCGCAGTGGAGGCGCTGGAGCGTAACGAGGTGCGGCGGCTGGTGCTGGTGCGTCCGGCAGTGGAGGCCGGGGAGCGACTCGGCTTTCTGCCCGGTGATCTGGCCCAGAAGGTGGACCCTTATCTGCGCCCCATGTATGACGCATTGTTTGAAATGCTGGGGATGGAGAAGGTGAACCGCCTGATCGAGCGCAATGTGATTGAGGTGGCCCCGCTGGCCTATATGCGCGGGCGGACCCTGAATGATGCCTTCATCCTGCTGGACGAGGCCCAGAACACCACGCTGGAGCAGATGAAAATGTTTCTGACCCGGCTCGGTTTCGGTTCCACCGCCGTGATTACCGGCGACATCACCCAGATTGACCTGCCGCGCCACCAGCAGTCCGGCCTGCGCCATGTGCTGGATATTCTGCACGGGGTTGAGGGTATCAGCTTCACTTTTTTTGAAGGGCGTGATGTGGTGCGGCACAAGCTGGTGCAGCGCATTGTTGAAGCTTATGAGGCCGGTGCAGGCAGGCGTGAGTCTCCCGTTTCCACTTCGGAAACTTCGGGAGGGGAGGCATGAGCCTGCTGGTGGATATTCAGAACCCGGCGGGATTTGAGGATATTCCGCTACCGGCGGAATTTATTGCCTGGGCCCGAGCTGCCTGCCCGCTGGAGGAGGCGCTGGAAGTGGTGATCCGGATTGTGGATGACACCGAAAGCCACACGCTGAACCACACCTACCGGGGCAGGGATGCACCGACCAATGTATTGTCCTTCCCGTTCGGAGCACCCGAGCTGCCACCGGGACTGATGCTGGATGAGCCGAGGCTGCTGGGTGATCTGGTGCTGTGCCATCCGGTCATTCGCCGCGAAGCCCGGGAGCAGGGCAAGCCGCCGGCTCAGCACTGGGCGCATATGGTGGTGCATGGCCTGCTGCATCTTCAGGGTTATGACCATATTGAAGCGCATGAGGCCATACGCATGGAAAACAGGGAAACGGAAATTTTACAACGACTGGGATTTCCCGGTCCCTATGAACCGCAGTAAAGGAACAATGAAACCCGAACCCCCCGAATCATCGCCCCGACCGCGATGGAAACAATGGCTGATTGAAGTTCTGGACCTTTCTTCCCAGAGTCCGAACGACCTTCTTGATGAAATACAACGTGTCAATGATAAAAATATTCTGCAGGACGACGTTGTCAACATGCTGCAGGGTGTCATGAAATTCAGCACCCTGCAGGTGCAGGATGTTATGGTGCCACGCTCCCAGGTCCAGTTTATTTATCATGATGATGACTTTGATACCATTCTGGCGCGTATTGCCGAATTTGAGCACTCGCGTTATCCGGTGGTGGATGATGACCGTGATGATTTGATTGGTATTTTGCTGGCCAAGGATTTGTTGCGCTACATTGGCAATCGTGATGCCTTTGATATTGACGACATTATCCGTCCGGCATTGCTGGTGCCGGAAAGTCAGCGCCTGGACCGGCTGCTGACCGAGTTCCGCAACAGCCGCAACCACATGGCGCTGGTTCTGGATGAGTATGCCGGTGTGGCCGGACTGGTGACCTTCGAGGATGTGCTGGAGCAGATCGTTGGCGATATCGATGACGAATATGATGAAGAGGATGAGGAGGCCGGTATCCACCAGAACGGGGATGACAGTTACCTGATCCAGGCCACCACCCCGCTGGAGGAGGTCAACGAGGCGCTCGGTACCCGTTTTGAAAGCGAGGAATTCGATACCATTGCCGGTCTGGTGATCAACCGGCTGGGCCGGATTCCGCGCCAGGGTGAGGAGCTGTTTCTGGCCGGTTTCATTTTCCGCATCCTGCGCAGCGACAACCGCCGCATTCTCCAGCTGGAGGCCTTGCGGATGGGGGCGGATGAGTACGCCCAGGCCGTTGCCTGAACTTTAGTATTTTACCCTCAAGGAGAACAGGTATGGATATCAGTACATTGCTGAATCAGATGTTGCAGTCAGGCAGGGACATGGCAGCCAAGGGACAGAATATGGCCGAGCAGCAGCTGGGCATTCCGAAGCAGGGGGAGCAGCGTGACGCCATGATGTCCGGGATCAAGACCGGTGCTGCGACTGCCGGGGTGCTGGCCCTGCTGCTCGGTACCGGCACCGGGCGGCGTGTGACCGGGACGGCCTTGAAACTGGGCAGTCTGGCGGCTGTCGGCGGACTGGCCTATCAGATGTATAACCGCTGGCAGCAGGGACAGGCCGCACCTGATACCGGTGGGGTAGTGGCACAGCTGCCAGCCCCGGAAGCACGTCCGCCGAAAGTGGATGATCGCGTGCTGCTTCGGGCCATGGTGGCTGCTGCCAAGGCGGACGGGCATGTGGATCAGAACGAGATGGCAACCATTCGCGGCAAGCTGGATGAGTATCAGCTCGGCAAGGAGGCCAGTACGCTGATCCTGAACGAGCTGACTACGCCGCTGAATGCGACCGATATTGCCGCGCTGGCTCAGGGGGACAAGCAGGCAGCTCTGGAAATCTATCTGGTTTCCTCCTTGGTAGTGGATGATGCCAGCCAGGCCGAACAGCAGTATCTGGCCGACTTGCAGCAGGCACTCGGGTTGCCGGATGAGGCGGTGAAAACCGCCTGAAAACACAACCATTCCGGTCGGTGCTGGGCTATACTTTCCCGGTCTCGGTATTGACTGGATTATTGCATGCTGTCTTTCCATGAACGGATATCCGGGTGGGAGTATCTGTTGGCGCTCCTGCTCGGATTCCCGGCATTTCTGGCTTTTGCCCCGTTTGAATTCCGGCTTTTGCTCTGGCTGTCCCTGGCTCTGTTTTTCTGGTTGAACCTGCGTGCCATGCCGTCCCGGCAGCGCATGCGGCTGGCTTGGTGTTACGGTATCGGGCTGTTTGCGGGCGGGGTACACTGGATTTATGTCAGCATCCACTTTTTTGGCGGTGCCAACAGCCTGATTGCTGCCGTGATGGTCTGTCTGTTTGTACTCATGGTGGCCTTGACCCTGATGCTGTTTGGCTGGCTGGTGGCCCTGTTTCCCTATCAGTTGCGCAGTGTCAGGCTGCTGCTGGTGTTTCCTGCGGCCTGGACCCTGACCGAGTGGTTCAGGAGCTGGTTCCTGACCGGTTTTCCCTGGCTTTTGGTCGGTAACGCCCAGATTGATTCGCCACTGGCCTCGATGGCACCCGTGCTGGGGGTGCTGGGCGTCGGCTGGTTCATGGCGACAGCCTGTGGTGCGCTGGTGCTGCTGGTGCTGGGTCGGTTGCGTGAACGCCTGCTGGCATTGGGGGCGCTGGTGCTGGTGGCCGGTTTCAGCTTCGGGCTGGGGCAGGTTACGTGGGTGCGGCCGGCGGGTGAGCCGTTGCGTGTCGCCATGGTACAGGGCAATATCGCCCAGCAGGACAAATGGGTGCCTGAGTACCGGACTGCCCATATCCAGAAGTATATTGACCTGATGCAGCCTTATATCATGAACTCCGATCTGGTGATCTGGCCGGAAACTGCGGTACCCGGTTACTATCACGAGCTGAATGATGAATTATTCAGCCCCCTGCAGGCCTTGTTTGCCCGTACCGGCAGTGACTTGCTGACCGGGGTGTTTTATGTCGATCCGGATACCCGCGGGGTCTACAATGCCATGCTCAAGGTCGGTGCCGAAATGGATGTGTATGGCAAGCGTCATCTGGTACCATTCAGTGAATATATTCCGTTGCTAAAGTATCTGCGCTGGATGGAGCGCTTTGTCATTCTGCCTTATGACAATGTGACGCCCTGGACCGGGGGCACGGTGATGGAGCTGGCCGGGCAGCCCATGCGCCTGTCGGTCTGCTATGAGGATGCTTACGGGTCGGAGATGACAGATGGCCTCCCGGAGGCGACCATGCTGGTGAACGTCAGCAACGATGGCTGGTTCAGCGGTTCGATTCAACCCCGTCAACATGCCGAGATTGCCCGCATGCGGGCGCTGGAGGCCGGTCGTTACCTGCTGCGGGCGACCAATAACGGTGTGAGTGCCGTTATTGACCCGCGTGGACAGGTGGTGGCGACTGTTCCCCAGTATCAGGAGGCGGTGCTTCAGGCCGAGGCCCGGCCCATGCAGGGCATTACGCCGTTTGTGCGCTGGGGAAACTGGCTCCTGATTCCGTTATTGTTTTTGTTGTTGTCGGTCATCTGGTGGCAGGGGCGAGGCAAGTTCCGTTGACTGCCCCTGGTGCGGGCAACCTGTTTCATGCTGCAATGCCGCAAGAATATACGCATTTTGTCGACAATCAGGGCCTTTGTGATTTGACAGATATTCCATAGGGGGTATAATGTCGACAATCCAGCCAAGAGCTGAAATTATCATCAGTGTCATGAGGTATGCAAGACCAGCCCGAAACAAGACATGTCTGCCCGTGCAGCATGACCCGCTCCACAGTCTGGAACAAACAACCCGGAACCGGTCCTGAAAGCCGGTTATAACAGAAACTGGCTTCGTTGTGGCAATAGCTGTCTGAAAAGGGCACTATCCCGGATGATTTATCCCTCACCACCAATTATTGCTTAAGAGGATGTGGAACGAATGAGTAGTGAAATCTTGACGCCTGTACTGCCGGAGTCCGTGGCTGATGGCACGGTTATCACCTGGAACAAGAAAGTGGGTGATGCGGTAAGCAAGGACGACGTGCTGGTTGAAATTGAAACCGACAAGGTCGTACTGGAAGTGGCTGCCCTGGAGAATGGTGTTCTGGCCGAAATTGTTGCCGAGGAGGGTGCTACGGTAACCAGCAGCCAGCTTCTGGGCCGCATCACTGTCGGTGCCGTTGCCGCTGCGGCCCCTGCCACACCGGTACCTGCTGCGGAAGCCGCCGCACCGGCAGCCGCTGGCGAGACGGCCAAGGCCGGGCCGGCTGCCCGCAAGCTGATGGATGAGCAGGGTCTGAGTCGGGATGATGTCGCAGGCAGTGGCAAAGATGGCCGCATCCTGAAAGCGGATGTCCAGGCCGGTACAGCCGCACCGGCTCCCGCTGCACCGGTACCTGCACCCAAGGCTCCCGTGAGTGCCTCCACTTCCCGTGCTGATCGCGAAGACAAACGCGAGCCGATGAGCCGTCTGCGTACCCGCATTGCCGAGCGTCTGCTGGATGCCAAGCAGTCGACCGCGATGTTGACGACCTTCAACGAGGTCGACATGAAGCCGTTGATGGATATGCGCAACGAATACAAGGATGCCTTTGAAAAGGCGCACGGCGTCAAGCTGGGTTTCATGTCCCTGTTTGTCCGGGCGGCCAGCATCGCCCTGCAGCGTTTCCCGGAAATCAATGCCTATATTGATGGCAATGACATTGTCTATCACAACTACTGCGATGTCGGTATCGCCGTTTCTTCCGAGCGTGGACTGGTGGTACCGGTGCTGCGCAGTGCCGAACACATGAGTCTGGCCGATATCGAGTCCGGCATCGGGGATTTCGCCCGGAAGGCGCGGGCCGGCAAGCTTGACATGTCCGACCTGACCGGTGGTACGTTCACCATAACCAACGGGGGCGTTTTTGGGTCCTTGCTGTCAACCCCGATTCTGAACCCTCCCCAAAGCGCGATACTGGGGATGCATGCGATCCAGAAGCGCCCTGTCGTTGTCGATGACCAGATCGTGATCCGCCCGATGATGTACGTGGCCCTGTCCTATGACCACCGGATCGTGGATGGCAAGGGTGCCGTGACTTTCCTCAAGACCATCAAGGAACTGGTGGAAAATCCGGTTCGTATCGTGCTGGACGTGTGAGGAGGGTGAGGAACAATGGCTGATCAATATGATGTAATCGTGATAGGCGGTGGACCGGGTGGCTATGTCGCTGCCATCCGCTGTGCCCAGCTGGGCCTGAAAACCGCCTGTGTGGAAAAATGGATCAATAAACAGGGCAAGCCGGCGCTGGGCGGCACCTGCCTCAATGTCGGCTGCATCCCTTCCAAGGCGCTGCTGGACAGTTCCGAGCGTGTGGAGCAGATTCAGCACGTGAATGCTGAACATGGCATCAGCGTGAAAGGCATGAGTGTGGATGTGCCGACCATGATTGCACGCAAAGACAAGATTGTGTCCCAGCTGACCGGTGGCGTTGAACAGCTGTTCAAGGCCAATGGTGTTACCTGGCTGCAGGGTCGGGGACGTCTGCTGGCGGACAAGCAGGTCGAGGTGGTGGGGCATGATGGCAAGGTCAGTGTCTACGAGGCCGGAAATGTCATCCTGGCGATGGGGTCGGTGTCCATTGAGCTGCCGATTGCCCGCTGGCTGGATACCCGCATTGTGGATTCCACCGGTGCGTTGGACTGGGAAACCGTACCCAGGCGTCTGGGGGTGATCGGAGCGGGTGTCATCGGCCTGGAAATGGGCAGTGTCTGGCGGCGTCTGGGCGCTGAGGTCGTGGTTCTGGAGGCCATGGACGAGTTTCTGGGGACGGCTGACCGTGACATTGCCAAGGCCGCGACCCTGCAGTTCAAAAAGCAGGGTCTGGATATCCGGCTCGGCTCCAGGGTCGGCAAGGTCGAGGTGTCCGACAAGGGCCTGCTGATCAGCTATGCCGATGCCAAGGGTGAGCAGACTCTGGAAGTGGATCGCCTGATCGTGGCGGTGGGGCGCAAGTCCAACGCACCCGGTGCCGTGGCGGAAAATGCCGGTGTCAGCCTGGACGAGCGCGGACGCGTTGTGGTGGATGATCACTGCCAGACGGCGGTACCGGGTGTTTATGCCATCGGTGACTGTGTACGCGGGCCGATGCTGGCACACAAGGCGTCTGAAGAGGGCATTGTGGTGGCGGAGCGGATTGCCGGCCAGAAACCGCATATTGATTTCAATACCATTCCGTGGGTCATCTATACCCATCCGGAAATTGCCTGGGTCGGCAGGACGGAGGCCGAGCTCAAGCAGGCAGGTGTTGCATACCGGGTTGGAACCTTCCCGTTCGGGGCCAATGGCCGGGCCAAGGCCATGAGTCAGGATAATGGCCTGATCAAGGTGGTGGCCGATGCGGCAACGGACCGGATTCTGGGGGTGCATATCTGTGGCCCGATGGCATCCGAGCTGATTGGTCAGGGCGTGATCGCCATGGAGAGCGAGAACACATCCGAGGACGTGGCACGCATGGTCTTTGCCCACCCGACCCTGTCCGAGTCCATGCATGAGGCCATGCTGTCCGTGGATGGACGTGCCATTCATGCCATCAACCGCAAGCGGTAAGCGCATTCAGAGGAGAACAAGGGAAAGCTTATGAACTTACATGAATATCAGGCCAAGGCCGTGTTCCGGGAGTATGGTCTGCCGGTACCGGTCAGCAAGGTGGCTAAATCGGCAGCAGAGGCAGAGGCCGCTGCCCGCTCACTGAGCACCGACAAGGTAGTGGTCAAGGCCCAGGTCCATGCCGGTGGACGCGGCAAGGCCGGTGGTGTCAAGCTGTTTGATAATCCGGTTGAGGCCGGCAAGTTTGCCGGTTCGCTGCTGGGTACCCATCTGGTCACCTTCCAGACCGATGCCAACGGTCAGCCCATCAATACCGTGCTGGTCGAGGAAACCTGCAATATCGCCCGTGAACTGTATCTGGGGGCCGTGGTGGATCGTGCCAGCCGGCGTGTTGTCATCATGGCTTCGACCGAAGGCGGGATGGAAATCGAGAAGGTGGCGCATGACACGCCGGAGAAAATTCTCAAGACCCAAATTGATCCGGTCTGCGGCGTCATGCCCTATCAGGCGCGTGAACTGGCTTTCGGTCTGGGACTCACCGGTGACCAGATCAAGCAGTTCACCAAACTGCTGACCGGTTTCGGCAGGATGTTCCAGGAAAAGGATCTGGCGCTGGTTGAGGTCAATCCGCTGGTGGTGACCGCTGAAGGCAACCTGCTGTGTCTGGATGGCAAGGTGAACGTGGATGGCAATGCCCTGTTCCGCCAGCCGGCGCTGGTGGACATGCGTGACAAGTCCCAGGAGGATGCCCGCGAAATTGAGGCTTCCGAGTGGGACCTGAACTACGTCTCGCTGGATGGCAATATCGGCTGCATGGTCAATGGAGCCGGTCTGGCCATGGCGACCATGGACATTATCAAGCTTTCCGGTGGTCAGCCGGCCAACTTCCTCGACGTGGGCGGTGGCGCCACTGCCGAGCGTGTGGCTGCGGCCTTCAAGATCATTCTGTCCGACAGCAACGTCAAGGGCATTCTGGTCAATATTTTCGGTGGTATTGTACGCTGTGACCTGATTGCCGAAGGCATTATTCAGGCAGTGCAGCAAGTCAATGTCGGCGTACCGGTTGTTGTGCGTCTGGAAGGCAACAGCGCTGAAAAGGGTGCGGAGCTTTTGAATAACAGCGGCCTGTCCGTGATTGCCGCCAATGACCTGGGCGATGCGGCCCGCAAGATTGTTGCTGCTGTAGGAGGTGCTGCATGAGCGTCCTGATCAATAAAGATACCAAGGTGCTGTGCCAGGGCTTTACCGGCAAGCAGGGTACCTTCCACTCCGAACAGGCCATTGAATATGGCACCAAAATGGTTGGCGGTACCTCGCCGGGCAAGGGTGGCAGCACCCATCTGGGCCTGCCGGTCTTCAACACCATGCGGGAAGCCGTGGCTGAAACCGGTGCAGATGCCAGTGTGATCTACGTACCGGCCCCGTTCTGCAAGGACTCGATTATTGAGGCTGCCGAATCCGGTGTGAAGTTGATTGTCTGCATCACTGAAGGCATCCCGGTTATGGACATGCTGGAAGCCAAGGTGATTGTGGACAGTCTGGGCGTGCGCCTTATCGGCCCCAACTGCCCCGGGGTCATCACCCCCGGTGAGTGCAAGATCGGCATCATGCCGGGCAGTATTCACAAACCGGGCAGGATCGGCATCGTGTCCCGTTCCGGCACCCTGACCTATGAGGCGGTCAAGCAGACCGGCCAGTGGGGACAGAGTACCTGTATCGGTATCGGCGGCGACCCGATTCCGGGAACCAGCTTCATCGATGCCCTGAAACTGTTCCAGGACGATCCTCAGACTGAAGCGATCCTGATGTGCGGCGAGATCGGTGGTTCTGCCGAGGAAGAAGCCGCTGCTTTCATCAAGGAATACGTGACCAAGCCGGTTGCTTCCTATATTGCTGGTGTGACTGCACCCAAAGGCAAACGCATGGGCCATGCCGGTGCCATCATTGCCGGTGGCAAGGGAACGGCACAGGAAAAATTTGCTGCCCTGGAGGCAGCCGGCGTTTATACCATCAAATCCCCGGCAGAAATGGGCCAGGGTGTGGCGGCGGTGCTGGGTTAATCCCGGCACTGGCCATGAGTCATGCCTGCCTGCTGATGCCGGCGAATAACAAGGGAGTGCCCCGATGACCAAAGCTAGTGTTACCCTGACTGACAACCTGAGCGGTAAATCCGTTGAGCTGGATGTTTTGAGCCCGTCCATTGGTGTAAAAACCATCGACATTCGCAAACTGCACAAGGAACTGGGTTATTTCACCTATGATCCCGGCTATCTGGCCACTGCCAGTTGCTCCAGCTCCATTACCTATCTGGATGGTGACGAAGGTGTGCTGATGTACCGTGGCTATCCCATTGAGCAGCTGGCCGAGCACAGCAGCTTTCTGGAAGTCTGTTACCTGCTGTACTACGGTGAGCTGCCAAGTGCCGAGCAGCTGCGGACCTATGAAAACGTGATCACGCATCACACCATGCTGCATGAGCAGGTACAGAACTTCTATCGGGGCTTCCGCCGTGATGCGCATCCGATGGCCACCATGGTGGGGGTCGTCGGTGCCCTGTCTGCTTTCTACCACGATGACCTCGACATTCATGATCCGGCCCAGCGTGAGCGCTCTGCCCATCGCCTGATTGCCAAGATGCCGACCATTGCATCCTGGAGCTATCGGTATTCCGTGGGCCTGCCGTTCAACTACCCCAGGAACCGGTTGACCTATCCGGAAGATTTCCTGCACCTGATGTTTGCGGTACCGACCGAGGAATACGAGATTGACCCGCTGATGGCCAAGGCGCTGGATGTCATCCTGATCCTGCATGCCGATCATGAGCAGAATGCCTCCACTTCCACCGTGCGTCTGGCGGGTTCATCCGAAGCCAACCCGTTTGCGGCAGTTGCGGCGGGCATTGCCTCCCTGTGGGGACCGGCACACGGCGGGGCCAATGAGGCGGTTATCAACATGTTGCGCGAGATTGAAAGCTCCAACCAGCCGCTGGAGCACTGGGTCAGGCGGGCCAAGGACAAGGATGACCGTTTCCGCCTAATGGGCTTCGGGCATCGGGTGTACAAGAACTATGATCCGCGTGCCAAGATCATCCGCAAGCTGGCCAACCAGATTCTGGATCGCCTGCCGCCGGGTAATCCGAACCAGAAGCTGTTTGATATTGCCCGCGAACTGGAACAGATTGCCCTCAGTGATGATTACTTCAAGGAGCGCGGCCTGTACCCGAATGTGGATTTCTATTCCGGGGTTATTTTCCTGAGCATGGGGATGCCGGTGAGCATGTTTACCGTCATGTTTGCCTTGGCACGCACGGTGGGCTGGATTTCCCAGTGGAATGAAATGATGAGTGACGAACACAGCCGGATCGGGCGTCCGCGCCAGCTGTATACGGGTGCCGCCAAGCGTGATTATGTCGCGCTGGATCGGCGCTGATGGATTGCCGGCTGTCGGCATAGACTGAACTGTTTTTGGAGGTGTGATTGCCATGTTGGAACAATACCGCAAGCACGTAGGGGAACGGGCTGCAGAAGGCGTGCCCCCCCAGGCACTGGATGCTGAGCAGACCGCTGCCCTGGTTGAACTGTTGAAGGCCCCGCCTGCGGGTGAAGAGGCTTTTCTGGTGGATCTGCTGGAAAACCGCATTCCGCCCGGTGTGGATGACGCCGCTTATGTCAAGGCCGGCTTTCTGGCCGCAGTGGTCAAGGGCGAGGCCAGTTCTCCACTGGTCAGCCGGGTGCGTGCCGTCGAGCTTCTGGGTACCATGCTGGGTGGCTACAATATCCAGCCGCTGATTGCCGCACTGGATGATGCCGAGCTGGCTGATGCCGCGACTGAGGCGTTGTCTCATACCCTGCTGATGTTTGATGCCTTCCATGATGTGAAGGAAAAGATGGATGCCGGGAGTGCTCCGGCGCGCAAGGTGATGGATTCCTGGGCCAATGCCGAATGGTTCACCTCCCGTCCGCAGCTGGCCGACAAGATCACCCTGACCGTGTTCAAGGTGCCGGGTGAGACCAATACCGATGACCTGTCACCGGCTCCGGATGCCTGGTCGCGCCCTGACATTCCGCTGCATGCCAATGCCATGCTCAAGATGGCCCGTGACGGCATTGAGCCGATTGATCCGGGCAAGATTGGCCCCCTGAAGCAGATTGAAGCGGTGAAAGCCAAGGGCCATCCGGTGGTTTATGTTGGTGATGTGGTCGGTACCGGTTCTTCGCGCAAGTCCGCCACCAACTCGGTGCTGTGGTTCTTTGGGGATGATATTCCGCATGTGCCCAACAAACGGGCTGGTGGTTTCTGCTTTGGCGGCAAGATCGCCCCGATTTTCTACAACACCATGGAAGATGCCGGTGCCCTGCCGGTTGAGATGGATGTATCGCAGATGGCCATGGGGGATGTCATTGATGTCTATCCGTATGAAGGCGTGGTCAAGCGCCATGGTACGGATGATGTCATTTCCACCTTTGAGCTCAAGACCCAGGTACTGCTGGATGAAGTGCGGGCCGGCGGACGGATTCCTCTCATTATCGGACGTGGCCTGACCGGTAAGGCGCGTGAAGCACTGGGACTCCAGCCCTCCGAACTGTTCAAGCAGCCGGAGCAGCCGAGAGATACCGGCAAGGGTTACACCCTGGCCCAGAAAATGGTCGGCAAGGCCTGCGGTCTGCCGGGGGTACGTCCGGGAGCCTACTGCGAGCCGAAGATGACGACTGTCGGTTCTCAGGATACCACTGGCCCCATGACCCGCGACGAGCTCAAGGACTTGGCCTGCCTCGGTTTTTCTGCCGATCTGGTCATGCAGTCCTTCTGCCATACCGCAGCCTATCCGAAGCCGATTGATGTGGTCACGCATCATACCCTGCCGGATTTCATCATGACCCGTGGCGGTGTCAGCCTGCGTCCCGGCGATGGCATTATCCACTCCTGGCTCAACCGCATGCTGCTGCCGGATACGGTCGGTACCGGTGGTGATTCGCATACCCGTTTCCCGATGGGCATTTCCTTCCCGGCCGGTTCCGGTCTGGTCGCGTTTGCCGCAGCGACCGGTGTAATGCCGCTGGACATGCCGGAGTCGGTGCTGGTGCGTTTCAGCGGCAAGCGTCAGCCCGGTATCACCCTGCGTGATCTGGTGCATGCGATTCCGTATCAGGCGATTCAGGAAGGGCTGCTGACCGTGGCCAAGCAGGGCAAGAAGAATGTCTTCAATGGCCGCATTCTGGAAATCGAAGGTCTGGAAGACCTGACCGTAGAGCAGGCGTTTGAGCTTTCCGATGCTTCTGCCGAACGTTCCGCTGCCGGTTGCACCATCACCCTGAGTGAGGACTCGGTTTCTGAATACCTGCATTCCAATATTGTGATGCTCAAGTGGATGCTGGCCGAGGGTTATGGTGATGTACGCACCATCAGCCGCCGTATTGACGAGATGGAGAAGTGGCTTGCCAAGCCGAGCCTGATGCGTGCCGACAAGGATGCCGAGTATGCCGCCGTTATCGAGATCAATATGGACGAAATCCGGGAGCCGATCCTGTGCGCGCCCAATGATCCGGATGATGCACGCAAGCTCTCTGATGTTGCGGGTGATTCGGTGCAGGAAGTCTTTATCGGTTCCTGCATGACCAATATCGGCCACTTCCGTGCGGCCGCACGTTTGCTGGAGAAGGTGGATGTCCTGCCGACCCGCCTGTGGCTGTCACCGCCGACCAAGATGGATGAAGCCGAGCTGATGGCCGAAGGGGTGTACAATATCTATGGCCGTACCGGTGCACGGACTGAAATGCCCGGTTGCTCGCTGTGTATGGGTAATCAGGCCCGTATTGCTCCAGGATCAACCGCGGTTTCCACCTCCACCCGCAACTTCCCGAATCGACTGGGTACGGGGTCGATGGTGTATCTGGTCTCTGCGGAGCTGGCAGCAGTCACGGCCCTGATGGGCAAGCTGCCGACAGTAGCTGAATACATGGCGTATGCCGAGCAGATCGACAGCATGGCCGGTGACATCTACCGTTACCTGAATTTCGACAAGATGCCGGAATACCTGGAAGCGGCTGAGAAAGCCAAACTGGCAGCCTGATTTTCATTTTTCCCTTACTCTTGATTTAAACCCCGCTTCAGCGGGGTTTCTTTTTTGCGTGCTACAGGGTTGTGTGCAGGCCATCAATTTATGGTAACACGCTGTTTTACTTCTGAGGATGCTTGCTGAGGGTGATCCTGCCAACGGTATGGCAAATCCTGAACATTAAACTTCATCAACTTGCATTCTCCGGCCTGATCTCCCATGCTATTGCCCATCACACCCAGGAGGACATTCAATGACCGCTATCACCCCGTTGTGGACACCATCTGATGCACAGGCCCGGTCCACGCTGATTCACCATTTCCTGCAGTCTGTGAACGAACGTCACGGACTGAAGCTGGACGGCTATTTTGATCTGCATGCCTGGTCTGTCGCCGATAAGGAAGCATTCTGGGTGGATGTCTGGGATTTCTGCGGAGTGATCGGTGAGCGGGGTGAGCGGGTGCTGGTGGACGGTGAGCAGATGGAAAAGGCCGTCTGGTTCCCGGATGCCCGCCTGAATTTTGCCGAGAACATGCTTCAGGAGCCGCCCGGTGGGCCGGATGCCGTGGTCATGCATTTCCGGGCCGAGAATCAGGTGGCCTACACCGTGACGCATGCCCGGCTGCTGGATCAGGTCAGCCGGCTGGCGGCATGGCTGCGTCAGGCCGGCATCCGTTCCGGAGACCGGGTGGCGGGGTATCTGCCCAATATGCCGGAAACGGTGGTTGCCATGCTGGCAACGACCAGTCTCGGCGCGGTGTGGACTTCCACCTCACCGGATTTCGGTGAGGACAGTGTGATCGAGCGCTTCGGGCAGACGGAGCCACGCATTCTGTTCTGTGTGGACGGCTATTTCTATAACGGCAAGGTGCAGGATATTCGTGCCAAGGTGGCTGCCGTGCAGAAAGCCATACCCAGTATTGAACAGGTGGTGACGATACCGCTGGCGGGTCTGACGGGTGAGGTGCCCGGCATGACCTGGGGCAGGGTGCTGGAAACGGTGGCGGAGCCGCTGCAGTTCGAGTACACCGGTTTCAACCACCCGCTGTATATCCTTTATTCATCCGGAACCACCGGCAAGCCCAAGTGCATTACCCACAAGGTGGGTGGGGTGCTGCTGCAACACCTGAAGGAGCATCAGCTGCATGCCGATGTGCGACCGGGGGATCAGGTTTTCTACTTCACTACCTGTGGCTGGATGATGTGGAACTGGCTGGTATCGGCACTGGCTTCCCGTGCCACCCTGGTACTGTATGACGGTTCACCGTTCTACCCCGATGCCAATGTGCTTTGGGATTATGCCCGTGATGCGGGTGTGACCCTGTTCGGTACGTCCGCCAAGTACATTGATGCCCTCAAGAAAGGGCAGCTTGAACCGATGCAGACGCATGACTTGTCGGCCCTGCGCACGCTTTGTTCCACCGGCTCGGTACTGGCACCCGAGAATTTCGATTTCGTGTACCAGTCCATCAAGTCGGATTTGTGTCTGTCTTCGGTGGCGGGCGGGACCGATATTGTCTCCTGCTTTGTGCTGGGTACTTCCATCCTACCGGTCTATCGGGGCCAGAACCAGTGTCCGGGGCTGGGGATGGCGGTTGATGTATTTGATGATGCGGGGCGTTCGGTGCGGGGGGAGAAGGGTGAGTTGGTCTGTACCACCACTTTCCCCTGCCAGCCTTTGTATTTCTGGGGTGATGCAGATGGGCAGAAATACCATGATGCCTACTTCGCCCGTTTCGAGAATGTCTGGCATCATGGCGATTATGTGGAAATCACCCCCCAGGGCGGCATGATCTTCTACGGGCGCTCGGATGCAACCCTGAATCCGGGCGGTGTGCGCATCGGCACTGCAGAAATCTACCGCCATGTGGAAGAGCTGGAGGAGGTGCTGGAAAGTATTGCCATCGGTCAGGATTGGGATAATGATGTCCGTGTGATCCTGTTTGTGGTTCTGCGGGAGGGGCTGGTGCTGGATGAGGCACTGACCAAAAAGATTCGCACTACCATCCGTACCCAGTGCACCCCGCGCCATGTCCCGGCCAAAGTGATTCAGGTCAGTGCCATCCCGCGCACCAAATCCGGCAAGATTGTTGAGCTGGCGGTGCGTGAAGTCGTGCATGGCAGGCCGGTGAAGAACATACAGGCACTGGCCAATCCGGAGGCACTGGAATTGTATCGGGATTTGCCGCAGTTACAGGCACAGGACATATCCTGATGCACTGTTTGTCATGGCCCGGCCTGACGGATAAGGGAGAACGATGATGCCATCAGCCGCCATGAAGCCAGGGCGAAAGTACACCTTTGCTGACTACAGGCAATGGCCTGAAAATGAACGCTGGGAATTGCTGGCAGGGCTGCCCTGTGCCATGGCGACCCTGCAGCGCATTCATCAGAAAATCGTGTTTGAAATGGGGCTGCAGATGGGGTTGTTTCTGTGTGGTAAAAGCTGTGAAGCTTATGCAGCCCCTTTCAGTGTGCGCCTGCCACACCGCGATGAAGCGGATGACCGGATTGATACGGTTGTTGAGCCTGACCTCTCCGTGATCTGTGATCGCAGCAAACTGGACAGATATGGCTGTCGGGGAGCACCGGACTGGATTGTGGAAGTATTGTCTCCTTCCACCGCCCTGCGGGACATGAACAGCAAGCGCAGCCTGTATGAGCAGCATGGGGTCCGGGAGTACTGGATTGTTCATCCTGCTGACCACTGGATCATGGTTTACCTGCTGGATGAGCAGGGCCATTACGGCCAGCCGCAGGTCTTTGGTATGGAGGAGCCTACCCCCGTGAGCCTGTTTCCCGAGCTGTCTCTGGTGTGGGATTTTATGGCGGGAGAGACCGAGGTATAGCCGCCATGCTAATCATCATCGTCGCCATCCACCTCCTTCCAGCGTTTACGTTCAAATGCGATGCGTGCACCGGGGCCAAGCAGGGCGGCGACGGTGGTGATAATGAGCAGGATGACGAAATAATAACTGCTGATGTAGCCCTGCCGTACCGTGAGGTCCAGCGTGGTTTGTGGTGGTGTGTTGCCGGTTTCACCGGTACCGCCACCGGCAAGCTGGATATTGAGCTGGTAGCTGCCGGGTTCCGGTACCTTGAACAGGGCACGGGCACCGGGGCTGCCTTCCGACCAGTAGCCATCTGAATCCCGGCCTTCATAGAAGGAAAATTCCTTGCCCATGCTGAAGATTTCTTCACCATTCTTCAGTACATCAATATCAAAATCAGCCCAGGCATTGCGGAGATTGGTCTGCATTTCCAGTGCCACCAGCCGGTTCGGACGCGTGATTTCGATTTCAGCGCTGTGACGTCCGGTCTGCAGATCGCCGGGGAGGAAGGTTTCATGATGAATCCGGGTTCCACCCCCGAACAGCCATAAGGCGGCAGCAATCACACCGCTGATAATGACAAATGGTCGTGCTGCCCGGCTCAGGGCATCCTTGAGCGGGCCGTGATAGGGCTGGGCCGCGTGTACACCGGCGCGGGGCCAGGTTTTGCCGCTGATATTGAAAGCGCGATAGACGGTCTCCGGCTCCAGGTATTCGCTCAGGTGGTACTCGGTTTCGGTATTGCTGCGCTCCCCGGAAAGCAGGAAGGGCGGGGCAATGGCTTCCACCAGCTGTATCCGGTCGCCGACTTTGGCCACCCAGGTCAGCTCACCGGCGACATAGGTAATGTCGGCCATGTAGCGCTCATAAAGCTTGTAGCTCCGTTTCCCGTCACTCACGCTCTGCCGTGGCTGCAGGCTCCAGATTGTGGCACTGGGCAAGTGCCGTGTTTTGCGCACAAAGCAGATGTGCCCGCGTTCATAGCCGAGCCAGGCATAACCATGGGTCTCCGAATACAGCAGCAGATCAACCCAGGCATAACCCTGACTTTCCCAGCCGATCATGCCGATGATGGTGAACGGTACATCATGGATTTTGCCCTGCATGCCCAGCTCAAAAGGGGAGAAGGGGGGCTGCTGGCCATGGAATCGTGCCAGCACGGCATAGTTTTTGTGCGCATCCATCACCGTGCCGCAATGCGCGCAGTTGAGGCTCAGAATCTTGTGCCCGCCACCCAGCAAGGTCAGGGGTGCACCACAGCCCCGGCACTGGATGCTGCGGACCCGGCTGGTATTCTCCGGGCTGCTGTCCTGATCCTGATGTGGCTGTTCCTTCATGTCCTGATCCTGATCTCGAACGGGTCCACCCAGTAGCCGCGTGAGACGTTGACACTCCCGTCCTGCGGGTATTCCAGCGTCAACAGGCTGGCATCAGGGCCGGACAGGTGGGCATAGAAAAAAGATTCACCTTCCGTCACCCGTGCCGGCAGCTGGCCCCGGAAACCCTCGCAATGACCCCGGTCGCGTTCGGTGACGGTCCAGTCCTGCTCCAGCAGGCGCACAGAGCGATTCAGTTGCAGCTGCTTGAAGCCTGGCAGTGGTGTCGCGGGCAGCCGTTCCGGCTGCAGCGGTTGCTCAAACACGAAGTCCCCCTCATCCACGCTCAGCCACAGGCCATCACCGTTCCGGTCCAGAATCCACCATTCATCCCAGAACCCCAGCTTGTAGCGGTAGCGCAGGTGACCGACCGGCAGGTAATCCCGGGTGTCGTAGCTGAACCCCTGGCCCAGCTGGATGAGGCTTGGCATCGCTGCCAGTACCGAACGGGTACCGGCCAGACGCATGCCGTCATCCTCCAGAAACAGGGTGGAGTCGCAGTGCTCGCATACGGCCATTTTGGCATAACGGAACCGTAACGGAAGCTCGGCCCCACAGTTCGGGCAGTGGTAGCTGGCAGGCTGGTCGCTTGTAATCGGCATGTTGACCTTATTTTTACAGCTGATGGAAGGGACTGTAGCAGAATCCGGCCCGCTTGGGCAGTCAGTCAGCCGGTACGAACCCCGATGGCAAAGCGTGCCAGGTAGCCGCCAGCCCCCGGTACCGGAGCCATTGTCAGCTCGGATCCGCCCCGTCGGTAGATGCCGTCCTGGGCATTGCGCGGATAGCGTGAAGTGCGTCCGGCATAAGGTGGCTGGCGGTAGACCGCATCGGTGATGCGATCATCAAAGTACAGCTGGGAGGTCAGGAGGTGCATGCGACCGTTACCGGCATCGGCGCGTACCTTGAAATGAATATGTACCGCCCGGCCCGGATACCAGCCGGGATAAATGGTGAGAAAACGCACCCGTCCCTGTGCATCGCTGATTTGGTAACCGCGCAGGAACTGCTGGCTGCTGGTATCGGCGTACCGGTCGTGCACGCCGGAGTACAGGCCGTCGGCATCACAATGCCAGATGTCGACCATGGCATTGGCCAGCGGACCACAGCGGTTGTTCTGCACCGCCAGCAGCTGCAGCTGCAGCTGCAGTGGCGTACCGGCGCTGAGGGTACCATCGGCAGGATTGCTGCGGATGTCGGAGCGTTGCGGGGCTTCCGGCACGAAATACGGTCCTTCGGTCTGGGCTGGTGTCAGCAGGCAGTTCGGCGTTTCCTGGCCCCAGCTGTGAGGGCTGGCGATGACCGCGCCAACAGCCGCCAGCTGCTGCAGGGTTTTACGGCGTGCGGGGTTGGTTGGGCTTGATACGGGTTGTTTCATCATGGTCTCCCTGAGAATGACAGGCTCTTACGTTTTTTTGCAATGGTTCCGGTTTTTGACCGTGAATGACGGGAAAAATTGCCCGACCAACGGCAGAAGCCCCGAATATTGCCCCGCTGCCGTGCATTTTTCGGGGTGGGTGTATCGATCACTGGCTCCACTTTACTTGTTGCCAGCCCGCAAACAGCGTACATTACGCCACCCTTTTTTATATGGATGCCCCTGGCTCCGTTTTTGACCCACAGGTTCCCGCATGTCCGACAATGCTCCCCAATCCCCCGATCCGCTGCGTTTTGCCGATCTGGCTCTTGCCCCTGCCATTCTCCAGGCGATTCAGGCTGTGGGGTATGAAACCCCTTCCCCGATTCAGGCCGAAAGCATTCCCCCCCTGCTGGAAGGGCATGACCTGCTGGGACAGGCCCAGACCGGCACCGGCAAGACCGCCGCTTTTGCCCTGCCGTTGCTCAGCCGTCTGAATCTGGACCTGCTGGCACCACAGCTGCTGGTGCTGACACCAACCCGTGAACTGGCCATCCAGGTCTCCGAGGCCATTCAACGCTATGCCCATTACCTGCCGGGTTTTCACATTCTGCCGATTTACGGAGGCCAGGGTATGGGCCTGCAGCTGCGCCAACTGGAACGCGGTGTGCATGTGGTGGTCGGTACACCCGGACGGGTGCTGGACCACCTCGGGCGCGGGAGCCTGAAGCTGGAGTTCCTCAAGGCGGCCGTGCTGGACGAGGCTGATGAGATGCTGCGCATGGGGTTCATCGATGACGTGGATGAAATTCTGAGCCACACCCCGGCGCAGAAGCAGGTTGCACTGTTCTCCGCCACCATGCCGCCACAGATCCGGCGTATTGCCATGCGTCACCTCCGCGAGCCGGTGGAAATCAAAATTGCCAGCAAAACCAGCACGGTTGAATCCATTAATCAGCGTTACTGGGAAGTGCGCGGGGTCGGGAAGCTGGATGCCCTGACCCGGATTCTGGAAGTGGCCGACTTTGATGCCCTGATCATCTTTGTGCGTACCAAAACCAGTACCGAAGAACTGGCTGACCGCCTGCAGGCACGCGGGTTTGCCAGTGCCGCCCTCAACGGCGACCTGAACCAGCAGCAGCGTGAGAAAACCATTGAGCGTCTGCGCAATGGCCAGCTGGATATCGTGGTGGCGACCGATGTGGCTGCACGCGGTCTGGATGTACCGCGCATCAGCCATGTGGTCAATTTCGACATTCCCTATGATACCGAGTCCTATGTGCACCGCATTGGCCGCACTGGACGGGCCGGACGCACAGGCGAGGCCATTCTGTTTGTGGTACCGCGTGAGAAGCGCATGCTGTATGCCATTGAACGGGCTACGGGGCAGCGCATCGCGCCCATGAAGCTGCCGACCCGCAGCGAGATTGCCGGACACCGGATCAACCAGTTCAAGCAGACGGTCATGGATGCGCTGGTTTCCGATGATCTGGATTTTTTCCGGGGACTGGTGCTGGAAATGGCTGAGGAGCAGGGGCAGGATATGGCCGCGCTGGCGGCCAGTATGGCCTGGCTGTTGCAGCGTGACCAGCCGCTGCAGCCGGAGATGGAAGATGAGCCGTTCGTGCCGGAAGGCCGTGGTCGGGGGCGTAATGAGCGTGAACGGGGTGAGCGTTCCGGGCGGGGCGAACGGGAGCGTCGGCCCCGGCGCATGGCGGATGAGGAAAGCCGTGAGCCACCAGTCGATATCGACATGTGCACCTACCGCCTGGAGGTCGGACGCAGCCATGGTGTGGAGCCCAAGCACCTTGTCGGAGCCATTGCCAACGAGATCGGGCTCGACAGCGAATACATTCAGGGCATCAATATCCATGATGAATTCACCCTGCTGGACCTGCCGGATGGCATGCCCAAGGATGTGATGCAGCACCTGAAAAAGGTCTGGGTTTGTGGCCGGAAGCTCATGATCAGTGTGGACCGGGGCAAGCCACCGGCCAGGCGTTCACGTCCAGAGCCGCGGGATGCGCACGGTGATGGTGGTGGGCGCGACCGGAAACGTGAACGTCCGGTACGGAAGCCGGGAGCCAGACCCACCCGCAATACCGGAGTCGGTCGGCCCGGAAGTGCCGGCAAGCCGCCGCGCAAGAGCAAAAAATAGGCTTTTTGGCCTATGGGTAAGGTAGCACTTGGCACCCCATGTGCGCTACATTGTGGACTTTGTTACAAGACCGTCTGCGACGGTCGGGATGAGACCCCATGTCATGCCCTGTCAGTCCCTTCAGCCTGGCTGCTTTACCTGCCATCGAGTTCGGAGCCGGGGCGCTGGAACGGCTGCCCGCCATGGCTGCCGGTTTCGGTCGGCATCTGCTGCTGATTACCGGCGCTGCGTCATTTACCCGCTCAGCACCGGGTGAGCGTCTGCTGGCTTTGCTGGCACAGCAGGGGTTTAATGTGGAAATTCGCCGGGTCAGGGAAGAGCCATCACCGGCCTGGGTGGATCAGACCGTAGCTGAGCTGCGCGGGCGTGACTTTGATGTGGTGGTCGGTATCGGTGGCGGCAGCCCGCTGGATGCGGCCAAGGCGGTGGCCGGGTTATTAAAACCGGGTAATTCCATCATGGATCATCTGGAAGGGGTTGGGCCGGAATTGCCTTACCAGGGGCCGGCCACCCCCTTTATTGCGGTACCCACTACTGCTGGTACCGGATCGGAAGCGACCCGAAATGCCGTGCTGTCGGTATCGGGGCCCCAGGGCTTCAAGAAATCCTTCCGTGATGCACAGCTGATGGCGCGGGTGGCGATTGTTGATCCTGACCTGCTGGCCGCCTGTCCACCGGCACAGATCGCCGGTAATGGCATGGATGCCTTCACCCAGTTGCTGGAATCTTATGTCTCCACCCGCTCCAACCCCCTGACCGAGGCGTTGGCGCTGTCCGGCATGGCGGCGGTGCGTGACGGGCTGCCGGCTTTTTATAACAACCCTGATAATGCCGAAGCCCGCAGTCGGATGGCTTATGCAGCGCTGTTGTCGGGCATCTGTCTGGCCCAGACCGGGCTGGGTTCGGTACACGGCATTGTGGCACCATTAGGCGCTTTTCATTCGGTACCGCATGGCGTCGGCTGCGGCATGCTGGTGACGGAAGCCACCCGCATGAACATCAGTCGGCTGGAAGAGCGTGAACCGGATCACCCGGTACTGGCCCGGTACAACCGGGTCGGCAGCCTGCTCCGGGACCGTAACCGCCCGCTGGAGGCGGATAGTGCCCGCATGTTCATTGTACATACCCTGTTGGTCTGGGCCCGTGAGCTGAATCTGCCGCGCCTGTCCGATTACGGTGTCACCGAAGCGGACATCCCGGCACTGGTGGCCCATTCTCGCGGCTCCAGCATGAAGACCAATCCGGTGGTCCTGAGTGATGATGACATTGCCGAAGTGATTCGGGGGAGTTTGTAGCTCCCCGGATGGGGGGTTTCACCGGCTCAGTTCCAGCTTGCCGGCATCCGCCAGTAACCCCGTGCGCACCAGTTCAGTTGCCGCACGGATGTCTGCTGTCAGCAGCCGGTCGGTGGTCAGGGGGGGAACCTGCTCACGCAGGGTGTGGATCACGCGGTCCAGGCTTGCTGAGGTCTGCAGGGGAGCACGGTATTCAATTCCCTGTGCGGCACAGATGGCTTCAATCCCCAGAATGACCGCCAGATTGTCCGTCATGCGCAGCAGGCGGCGTGCGGCATGGGCTGCCATACTGACGTGATCCTCCTGATTGGCTGAAGTGGGGGTGCTGTCGGTGGAGCAGGGGGTGGCCAGGTACTTGTTTTCACTCATCAGGGCCGCCGTGGTGATTTCCGCCACCATCAGCCCCGAGTTCAGGCCCGGATCCGGGGTCAGGAACGGCGGCAGGTCATGGCTCAGATTCGGATCAACCATCAGCGCCACCCGGCGTTGGGCAATCGCCCCCAGTTCGGCCAGTGCCAACGCCATCTGGTCGGCGGCGAAAGCCACCGGCTCGGCATGGAAGTTGCCGCCGGAAATGATTTCACCGGTTTCGACAATTACCAGCGGGTTATCCGTGACGGCATTCGCTTCAGCCTCCAGTACCCGGCCCGCACCGCGCAGCAGGTCCAGTGCTGCCCCGGCGACCTGCGGCTGGCAGCGAATACAGTAGGGGTCCTGTACGCGGGTATCATCACTGCGGTGGCTTTCCCGAATCTGGCTGCCCTGCATCAGCCCGCGCATGCGTTGTGCCACTTCGATCTGTCCCGCCTGTCCGCGCAGCCGGTGGATGGCCGGATGCAGCGGCGCGGTTGAGCCCATGATCGCATCAGTGGACAAAGCGGCAGTCACCAGGGAACTGCGTGCCAGCTGCCAGGTCTGGAACAGGGCTGCCAGGGCACAGGCGGTGGAGAACTGGGTACCATTGATGAGTGCCAGTCCTTCCTTGGGGCCAAGCACCACCGGCTCCAGTCCGGCCCGCTGCAGGGCCTCAGCCCCCGACAGTCGCTCACCCTCCAGCAGCGCTTCACCCTCGCCAATCATGACAGCCGCCATGTGTGCCAATGGTGCCAGATCACCGGAAGCTCCCACCGAGCCCTGTACCGGTACCACTGGCAGCAGGTCGGCAGCCAGCATGCCTTCCAGCAGGGCACAGATGTCCCAGCGCACCCCGGAAGCGCCCCGGCCCAGTGACAGCAGTTTCAGCGCCAGCATCAGGCGCACGGTTTCCGGTTCCAGCTCCGCTCCCACCCCACAGGCGTGCGACAGGATCAGATTGCGCTGCAATTGCTTCAGCCCGGCTTCCGGAATCTTGACGCTTGCCAACTTGCCAAAGCCGGTATTGATGCCATAGACCGGGGTGGCACCTGCTGCGGCCTGTTGTACAAGGCGGGCAGCGGCCTCAACGGCAGGGCGGCATTCCGGTGCCAGTATTGCCGCATCCGGCTTGCGCCACAGGGTTTCCAGAACGGGCAGGCCGGTCTGGCCGGGAATCAGTAACAAAGTCATGGTGTTTTCCTCAGAAACAGCCCATCCGGCTGGTTGTCAGGTAATTCAGTCAGGCCCACTGGCCGGCAAACAGACGCCAGTACAGGGGACGGTCAGCCATGCGCCAGGCCAGCTCTGCCGGGCTTGCCACATTCCAGACGGCCAGATCGGCCCGCCATCCGGGGGCTAACTGCCCGCAGTCGGTCAGTCCCAATGCGCTGGCGGCATGACGGGTCACTCCGTTCAGGGCTTCTGCCGGGGTCAGGCGGAACAGGGTACAAGCCATATTCATGGCCATCAGCATTGAATACAGGGGGGATGAGCCCGGATTCAGGTCGGTTGCCACTGCCATCGGCACCTGATATCTGCGCAAGGCGGCGATGGGGGGCAGCTGTTTTTCCTGCAGTGCATAAAAGGCACCGGGCAGCAGCACAGCGACGGTGCCGGCAGCCGCCATGGCTTTTGCATCGGCCGCTGTAGCGTACTCCAGATGGTCGACCGACAGGGCCTGATAACGGGTTGCCAGTGCGGTACCGCCCTGATGCGAGAGTTGTTCGGCATGCAGCTTGCACGGCAGACCCAGTGCCTGTGCCGCCCTGAACACGGTTTCGATCTGGTGCGGGGTGAAGGCAATGTTTTCACAGAACCCGTCCACCTGATCCACCAGTCCTTCAGCCTGTGCCTGCTGCAGGGTGGGCAGGCACACCGTCTTGATATAGGTATCGGCATCCAGTGGGGCCGGAATCGCATGGGCTCCCAGATAGGTGCTGATGATACGCACCGGACGCACCTGTGCCAGCCGGCGTGCCACCCGCAGCATCTTCAGTTCTGTCTCGGTATCCAGCCCGTAGCCGGACTTGATTTCCACGGTAGTCACTCCGTCCATTATCAGGCTGTCAAGCCGGGGCAGGGCTGCCGCCAGCAGTTCATCTGCGCTGGCTGCCCGGGTGGCACGCACAGTGGACAGGATGCCGCCACCGGCCCGGGCAATGCCGGCATAGTCTGCCCCTTGCAGGCGCAGTTCAAACTCATGTGCCCGATTACCGGCAAAAATCAGGTGGGTGTGACAGTCAATCAGCCCCGGTGTTACCAGCCGCCCTTCCATATCCATCCGTTCCCAATGCCGGTAAGTGGCCGGGCATTCGGCTTCCGGCCCGATCCAGGCAATCCGCTCCCCGTCAATGGCGATCGCAGCCTGTGACAGCAATCCATCGTGCTGTCCATCCTGCATCAGGACCGGGGACAGGGTAGCGGCCTGCAGGTGATGTAGCAGCAACTGGGACATGGTGTGACTCCACAGGTTTATTTGTCTTTTAAAGCATGATGTATAAAATATTAAGCATGCACATAAAAGTCAACGTAAACTTAATCAGGAGTGATCATGATGGCAACCGTCGTTCGCAGCCGCTATGCCTTGACCCCTGCGGGCTGGCAACCGCATATTGTGCTGGAAATCACGCCGGATGGCCGGATTGCCAGTCTGCGGCAGGAGCCGTCCCTGTCAGTTTATGATACCGAGCTGTTGCTGCCGGCACCGGCCAATGTGCACAGCCACAGTTTTCAGCGGGCGCTGGCCGGGCTGACAGAGGCGCGCAGTGCGGGACGGGACAGCTTCTGGAGCTGGCGCAGTCTGATGTACCGCTTTCTGGCACGGCTGGGACCGGAACAGCTTGAAGCCATTGCCGCCATGGTGTTTGTGGAAATGCTGGAAGCCGGTTATGCCAGCGTGGGTGAGTTTCATTACCTGCATCACCAGCCGGATGGCCAGCCCTATGCCTGGGGACCGGAACTGTCGGCACGTCTGGTCAGTGCCGCTCACAGTGCCGGTATCGGCCTGACCCTGTTGCCGGTGCTGTACCAGTATGGTGGCTGTGACCGGCGTCCGCTGCAGGGCGGGCAGCTGCGTTTCCGGCACACCCCGGACAGTTTTACGCGCCTGTATGAGGACCTGCAGGGATTGTTTCAGACGACCCCGGCAGATTTCCGCCTCGGGCTGGCTCCGCATTCCCTGCGGGCTGTGGACCGGGAAGGGCTGGAACGGGCGCAGACCCTGTGTCCTGCAGGACCGTTGCACCTGCATCTGGCCGAGCAGGAGGCCGAGGTGGCGGAAGTGCTGGCCTGTCATGGTGCCCGCCCGGTGGAGTGGCTGCTGGCGCAGTTTTCGGTGGATCAACGCTGGTGTCTGGTGCATTGCACGCAGATGACAGCGGCAGAGACCCGTGCACTGGCGGCAACGGGAGCGGTTGCCGGTATCTGCCCGCTGACCGAGGCCAGTCTGGGTGACGGTATTTTCAATGGCAGCACGTATCTGGCGGCTGGTGGACGGATCGGTGTGGGTACGGATTCCAATATCGAGGTCAGCTATTTCAGTGAGCTGAAGATGCTGGAGTATTCCCAGCGCCTGCAGGCGCTGGGCCGGGCGATACTGGCTGATCCGGTACATTCCACGGCCCGACGGCTGGTCGGGGAAACGCTGGCAGGCGGTGCACAGGCGCTGGGGCGTCCGGCAGCTCAATTGACAGTCGGGGGGCTTGCCGATATGGTGGGACTCACGCTGGACCACCACCTGCTGGAACGCCTGTCGGGGCAGGCTCCGGACGACAGCTGCCTGGATACGCTGGTATTTGCCGGTATCGGGGATGCCTGTGTGCGGGAGGTCTGGTCGGCAGGGCGGCATGTGGTCACCAACGGGCGGCATGTCCACCGGTCTGTGCTTGAGCAGGGTTATCGCCGGGCCATCCAATCCTTGAAGTCAGCAATGTAACAGGTATGGGGAACGACAGTCAGAACCGGAACAACAGCCGGGCCACCTGGATAGGGGTCCGTGATGCCATCCATGCCCGGATACTCTGCCGTGATTACGGTCCGGGTGCCCGGCTGCCACGGGATGAGGAGCTGGCCGAACAGTTCGGCTGCGCCCGTACTACGGTACAGCGCGCCATGCGTGACCTGCAGGACAAAGGGTTGATTGAGCGCCGCCGCAAGGGTGGAACCTGGGTGCGTCAGCATCCGGTCACCCGCGCCACCTTCGAGATTCCGGTGATCCGTCAGGAAGTGGAGGAAAAAGGCAGGACCTATGGCTACCAGCTGGTGCATCAGGAAGTGGCACAGCCTCCGCTGGATGTGCAGGCCAATTTCGGGAGCTGGGCTGCCGGGCCAATGCTGCAGGTGCAGGCGATTCATCTGGCTGATCACCGGCCTTATGTCTATGAGGACCGCTGGGTCTGCCTGCAGACCGTGCCCGATATCCGTGAGGCGGATCTGCAGCGGGAGAGTGCCAATGAATGGCTGGTGCGGCACCAGCATTATGACCGCCTTGACCTGCGCATTTATGCACGCAAGGCGACAGAGCGCGATGCCGGGCTGATGGGGATTGCCGGTGGGGAAGCCCTGCTGGTGCTGGAGCGTACCACCTGGATCGACCAGCGCCTGATTACCTCGGTCCGGAGCATCACCCGCCCGGATTACCAGCTGGTGGCCAGCACCTGACAGATTGCCATTGTCCGGGGGCTGTCCCGTGAAGAATGCAAACCCTTGTGACCCTCAAATAATTGACAGGAGAAGACTGATGTATCAATCCCGGCACTACCGCCTGCGCCATCTGGTACTGGCGCTGCTGATGGCGCTGACCACCGGCGTAACCACTGTGCATGCGGCTGATAATGCGGCTGATCCGGCCCCTGAGACCATTGCACCTGGCGGGACAGGCGTTGATAACCTGCTGATTTCAGCGGTGGCCTGGAAGCAGACGGCAGCAGAATACCGGGCGCTGTATTATCAGGGCTACAACATGGCACGTCTGCAGCTGGAAAAAGCTCTGAGTGCGCATAAAGACGGTGACAAGCCGCTGGCCGTGGTGACGGACCTGGATGATACCGTGCTGTTGCCACTGGCCTACTGGGGTTATCTGATTAACCATCAGCAGGATTTTTTTGATGATGCGGCCTGGGATCAGTGGATTCCGAAGAACCAGATGGTGCTGGCACCGGGGGCGGCGGAGTTTCTGAAATTTGCTGCCGACAGCGGTGTTGAGGTGTTCTATGTCAGCAGCCGTGATCAGGGGGAAAAGACCTTTGAGTACGCTTTGGCACAGATCAGGGAGGCCGGGTTGCCATTTGCGGATGAGGCCCATGTCACCATTCTGCGGGATACCTCCAACAAGGAAACCCGGCAGCAGGAAATTGCAGAAAAGTACGAGATTGCCGTGTTTCTGGGGGACAGCCTCAACGACTTTCAGCGCAAGTATTATTCCAAAGACGTGGATGAGCGCATCCGGCTGATGGCGGAGGACCGGGACCAGTACGGAACCCGCTTTATCGTGTTCCCCAATCCGACCGACGGCCATTGGGTCCGCGCCATTTTCGGTGAGAGCGAGCCGCCGGCATCAGAGGCCAACCGCGAGATTTTCCGCAAAGCAGCAACCCGGAACAGCTGGAACGGGAACTGAGCTTTTACCTTCAGCCCCGCCGCCTGTCAGGCCGGTGTGCTGCCAGGTAGCTGCGTACCTGTGGCGGTTTACCGTTTGTCAGGAAGGTCAACACGGCTTCCTGCAAGGGCGTATCCGCATGAGGCAGGCGGTCATGGTGGCGCAGGTGCTCGGCCCAGGTTTCCTCCAGATAGTATTCGACATAAGCACCGGGCTGGCGGGTATCTTCATAAATACCCCAGCGGTAGGCTCCATTGCGCTTGCGTGAGGCTCTGAGTGCATACAGCGCTTCCAGAAAGGCAGTACGGTTGGTTGGGTCAATCCGGTAACGGACCTGAACCAGTACCGGCCCGGCATCGTGGTTGATTTCCTGATACGTCACCGGTTCCGGCCAGTAATGGGAGGGGGAAAAATCCAGATTTTCACCCTGCTGCAGCTCAAAGCGGCGTGCAAAGGCAATGAAGATCAGGGCACCGGCAGCCGCACCCAGCATGGCGGCCCGGATCGAGGCGGCATCCGCGAGCCAGCCCCAGAATGCTGCCCCCAGGCTCATGCTGCCGGAAAACGTCATCAGGTAGACCGCCAGCCCCCGTGCCCGTACCCAGTCCGGCAGTGCCACCTGAGCCGAGATGTTGAGTGTGGACAGCACCAGTATCCAGCTCAGCCCGAACACAAAGCTGGCTCCCAGTGCCAGGGCCTGATTCCGGGTGAAGGCAAGCAGGGCAATGACCAGTGCCGCACCAACTCCGCCCAGGGCCACCAGCTGGTTGGCGCTTAATCGGGCCTTGAACGTGGGCAGCAGAAAAGCACCCAGCACGCCGCCGATACCGATGGCCGCCATCATGAAACCGAAAAAGCTGGCACCACCGGCGAGCTGGCTGCGCGAAATCAGGGGCAACAACCCCCAGAAGGCATTGGCGAAAAACATGAAACCCAACACATGCCAGAGTGTGTTTTTCATCGGCTGGCTGTGCCAGGCATAGCGGGTACCGGCCCGTATGGCGGGGAAAACGCGTTCCGGCGGCAGGGTACGGCTCGGGGTCGGGGATTGGTACTTCCACCAGACCAGTGCCAGGATGATGAAAATGAAGGAAGCGGCATTGAGGACGAAAGGGGAGGCCAGCCCGTAGAGGCTGATCAGGATACCGGCCACTGCCGGTCCCACGGCACGGCTCAGGTTCATGCTGATTCCGCCCAGGGCAATGGCCTGCGGCAGGTCTTCCCGGGGGACCATGCGCGGTATCACCGCCTGCCAGGCCGGAGCCATGAAAGCCGTGCCGGCACCGAGGCAGAAGGTAAGCAGCAGCAGCCAAAGTGCCGTGGCCTCCCCCCGCCAGACCAGAATGGCAAACAGGATGGCCGCGACAAACATGAAGCCGTTGGTCAGCAGCAGCAGGGTGCGGCGGTTGAAGATATCCGCCAGCGCCCCCGCCGGCAGGGCGAACAGAAACATGGGCAGCATGGCGGCACTCTGTACCAGCGAAATCAGCAGCGGTGAAGGTGAAAGGTCCGTCATCAGCCAGCTGGCCCCCACTGAATGCATCCAGGTGCCGATATTGGAAATCAGTGCAGCCAGCCACATGATGGCAAAAGTACGGTGTTTGAACGGGCTCAGGGCCGACGGTTTGTTGCGTTGGGACATGCGTTTTCCTTATATCTGACAGGCCCGGCATTGACCGTTCCGGGTCGTGCAGCATGGTAGCACGATGGCAGGGAGCGGCAGGAGCGGTCTGTCATTCTGTCATGCCGGCCAGCCCGTTTTCTCCATCAGAACCTGTGCCACAATGCGCAGTGCCAACAGCGTCAGCAGCCATTTGACGGCGACCTTGAAGCGTGCATCCGGTACCCGGTGACGCAGGCGGGTGCCGACCCAGGTTCCGGCGATCACCGACCCCATCATGGCCAGCGTCACCGGCCAGTAGGTGGCAAAGCTGAAGCCCAGCAGCCCGAACAGTGCCAGCTTGACCAGGTGGGTGAGGCTCATGAACACGGCGGAGGTCGCCACCATGGCATCACGTTTCAGCCCCTTGCGCAGCAGGGTCGACTGTCCCAGCGGGCCGGTGGCACCGGACAGCATGCCCATACCGGTCTGGATGAAACCGATGGTCAGGAACTCGCCTTTGGGACTGGTGCGGAAGTTGATGCCACCGCCCCAGACATTGAACAGAATAAAACCGGCAATCAGCAGCGGAAGGTAGTCAAGGTTGATCAGTACGGCGATGCGGGCGGACAGCAGACCGCCCGCGATGGAGCCGATCAGGAACGGTGTCACAAACAGCCACTGAATGTCACGCCAGGCGAACAGTGCCCGGCTGGCATTGGAAACCAGCTGGGTGGCGGCATGTACCGGAATGATGGCCAGTGGCGGCAACAGGCCGGGCATGAGTGCGATCAGGATCAGCCCGCCACCCAGCCCCATGATGGCTGTGAGCAGGGAAGTCAGGAAGGCAAACAGCATCAGCAGCAGTTCATTGACGGGCATGGCGCAGTTCCGGTTATGCGGGAGGGCAGAGCATAACGCTGCCGGGGCCATGAGCCAACGGGTAAGGGCGGCTAGGGCAGGGGAGTCGCAGTATTTTCATGAACAGCGGCATTCAAGCTGTCAGCCTGCCTCATTTGATGCTGGAATCAAACTCACGCTTCAGGATCATCCTATGTTGGCGAAAGCTACTCCTTCCCTCAAACAATCGGATCATTGTAAAATTCCAGGTATGAGTCCAATGTCGCCTCCGTTAGGCCCAAGCCACCTGAGTACCCGCCTCAACTTAACCACCCAACCAGAGAAATAACAGAAAGTCATGATTCACCGTGAGCGCGTAGGCGAACTCTACATGGTAGGTGCTGCCACACTTTGGGGGCTACTGCCCGTCATATCCAAACAAGCCTATGAACATATCCCCATTTTGGTCTGTGCGGCGCTGAGTGCCAGTGTCACGGCCATCTTTTTTGCATGCCTCTTGACGCTCAGGAAAGAATGGCACGACCTGCTCTGTAAAGAAGCCCTCACCAGCTCGGTCATATCCGGGGTGGGCATCGGGGTAGTGTTTTACGGCCTGGTATTTTGGGGGCAATCGATGGTGCCCGCCAGTACCACCAGCGTACTGTTATTGCTGGAAGTGTTTTTTTCCATGTTGCTGCTGCGCATTATCGCGCACGAACGGCTGACCCGGAGGCAAATGTTCGGTGCTGCCATCATGGTAACCGGTGCCGTGATTGTCCTGGCACCGGACTCGGCCAACTTTCTTGGCTTTGGGGAGCTGGTGCTCCTGCTCGCCGCTGCCGTCCCACCCATCGCCAACCTCCACATGCAACGTGCGCGCCAATACGTGGGCGTCTCCAGCATTCTTTTTTTACGCAGTTGCATTAGCCTTGTCATGCTCTGCATGCTCGCCTTGTGGACAGAACCCCTTCCCACCCCATCCGGGCTGTGGGCGGCGGCACCCTGGGTCCTGATTAACGGGATACTGATACTGGGTGTATCGAAAGTGTTTTGGGTGGAGGCCATCCGTTTTATCCCCATCTCCAAAGCAGCGGCGATGAACTCCCTCGCCCCCCTAGTACACCGCCCCGTAAACTTATCGGATAATGGCAGCCCGACCTATTGAGT
>DAOPKY010000006.1:0-53704 GCA_035391465.1 Thiolinea sp.
CCGTTTTTCAAGAGCACTGATTATACAGGATTTTTTCTATGACCGGGAATCGCTGCAGCTCATTCCTTTCAGCGTCAGCCGGGTTTCGATGACCGGACGCAGTTCACGATGGCCGCCGGAATCGCTTACTTCACGCATTTCCAGCAGCGGACTTTCACAACTGACCACCAGTCGCTTGCGGTTCTGGAGCGGATGCATCAGAAAACGCACGTAGTCACGCCCGTCACGCTGAAACCGTTCCAGCTCGAAGGCATGCAGGGCCGAGGTTCTGGCGCCGGTATCGACCTTGGCCTTGATGGCGGGCAGGCTAAGGTCGGGCAGGGCCACCCATTCGCGCCAGCCGACGATCAGGCCGGATGTGTTTACTGTTGGGTCTTGTGCTTCCATGGCCACTCGCTGTTTTCCTTGAGTTCCTGAATCTTTTTAAAGGTCGTTAGCAGCACTAAACGGGTTTTGAACACCCGTGTCAATAGTTCGGATATGAATATCGCGCTGCGGGTAGGGAAACCGGATTTCGTTGGCATGGAACTTTTCCCAGATCAGCAGCATGACTTCACTCTTGACATTCGCGCAGCCATTCATGGGGTCCCGAACCCAGATGCGCAGTTCCAGATTGACCGAATTGTCACCGAACCCCTTCAGCAGGCAGGCCGGTTTGGGGAACTTGATCACCCGCGGTGTTTCCCGTGCGGCATCCAGGCACAGCTGGATGGCCAGATTCAGGTCACTCTGGTAATGCACACTGAGTGGAATCCTGAGGCGCACGTTTTCATCGCTGTAGGACCAGTTTTCCACCCTGTTGTTGATCAACTCATCGTTCGGGATCAGGAACTCGATTCCGTCACGGGTGATCATGGAAACATAGCGGGCGCTGAGATGGTCGACCTTGCCATAGCAGCCTGCAACCACGATGGTGTCACCCGGCTTGATGGACTTGTCCGAGAGCAGGATGATGCCGGCGATCAGGTTGGAGAAGACCTTCTGCAGGCCCAGGCCGATACCGACCGCCACTGCACCACCCAGGAAAGCAAAAGCCGTCAGGTCGATGCCGACGGTGTGCAACCCGATCAGGAAGGCGAAAGCCACCAGCAGGAACTTGATCAGTTTGCCCAGCAGCGCCTTGGTCGAGAGGCTCATGTCGGATTTGTGGCGCAGTGCATTATCCAGCTGGTTTGACAGGAACAGCGCTCCCCAGACAAAGGCGGCAATCGCAAAGGTCGAGGACATCAGGTCATAAACCGACAGGCTGTTTTTCTCCGCGCCGAGCTTGAGGCCGTCGAGCCAGTCAATGGTGAGCTGCAGGTAGCCCAGCATGTGCAGGGTGGTGATGCTGATGATCAGGATTGCCACCAGGCGGCTGAAGAACACATTGCGGATAAAGGTGGAGCCGAACAGGATCAGGGCCCAGGCCATGGCAATGTTGGAGGTTTTCTGCAGCAGCTGGTAGGGAACCCCCATGGTTTTGTAGCCCAGCATGATCAGCCCGAGCAGCAGCAGCAGGCTCAGGGGAAATATCATGCTCAGCACAATGCGCCATGACAGCTGCAGGATTGGGTGATTTTTGTGGAAGCTCTTCGGCATGGTAATTTTCTGGTTCAGCTGGCGGCTGATCCAGGTGGCAAGGCCGAGACAGAGCAGAATGATGCAGATCTGCAGCAGTGTGCCCGGACCCAACACCCACTGGGTGATCCAGACGTACAGCAGGTGCAGTTGTTCCTGTTTGGCGTTTAGGTCCATGAAAAATGTTGCTGTTTTGTTGATGTGAGAGGCTATAATAATAGCCATTGGTAATAATTACTGGCGATTTTCATTACCGCCTATACTGGTTCATCAATGGTTCTGCTTTACTGGTTCATATTTAATGTTACTTTTTTACAACAGTAGTGTACGCTACTGCCGGGAAAGAAATCAGGGCTTGTCAATCAATTTTTTTACCGGTACGCTATCCCTGTATTGTTGCTAAAATGCAACCATTGTTGCTTTCTGGGCTTCAGGCTTGGCGCGACCTTGAATGATTAACAGACAACAGTTTTAACTATATTTCAGGAGTAAATCCAATGAAAAAACGGATGATTTCGTTTGTTGTTGCAACCGTGCTGGCTTCAGCGGCGCAGGCCGAGGTTACGCTTTATGACTATAAGGAAGGAACCAGTGCCTATGAAGAGGCTTATGTCAATGGTGGCCTGACAGTCGGCAGAACCCGTTCGGACGACCAGACGGCCTATGACCTGAATCTGGGTGTCAGCTATGACCGTACCCTGAGCTCTCCGAGCCGTGACCTTAATTTCCAGACCGATATTGACGGTGCCATCAGCCGGGCCGGCACCAAGGATGCTGACGAAGTAGACAGCTACACCGCTGGTGCTTCCGTTACCGTGGACAACTACTTTGTTCCGGGCAGTAACACCGGATTCTGGTTTGGCGGTGCTTCCGTGCGCGCCAATGATGCCTTTGACGATCTGGAAACCACTGCTACCATCGGTGTCGGTTACGGTCGTGTCACCAACGTAACGCCGATGGCCAAAGCCATGCGTGTGGTTGATGAACTGGTCAAGTACGGCGTCATCAAGGCACGTCCTCCGGTCTCGGTCTATCAGCAGATGGCCTCCGTGATCTCCAAGGAGCCCGAGTACTATGCCCGTTTCGGCAGCGACTACGAGCTCAAGTGGATCGGGGATGTTGAAGCGGTACTGCGCTCTGCCGGTATTGTCAACAGCCTGGGTGCCATCGGCATCCTGCGGACCCAGCATGTTCTGGTGAACGAGAACATTTCCCTGCGTCGTTATGGCTGGAAGGTTCGTGCCGGTCTGAGCTATGTGGGCAGCAACTTTGACGGGCTGACCGACAAGCCGGGGGTACTGCTGGGTGCTGAATACCATCACCCGCTCAACAACCAGACCCAGCTGTCTGATGTGGCGACAGTCAACTTTGTCCTGAATGACGGTGACAACGGTTATAACTTCAATAACAACCTGAGCCTGACCTATGAAGTGGATGACCGCATTGACTGGGAAAACGTCTGGAACCTGAACTACGCCAAGAACTCGGTTAACAACGATGACGTGACCACCAATAACCTGAGCTCCACTTTCGCGTATGAAATCAACAATACCCTGGATTTCACCACCACTGCCCGCGTACAGCACATCAACGGCAGTTCGGATGCGTCCAATCCGGATGGTACCGACCGCGCCCTGATCATGGGTGTGCGTTACCGCCTGCGCTGAGTTCATTTGCCGGAGGACTGTCGGTCTTCCGGATCAGTGTCATGACGTAACAGGAAAAGGGAGCTTGATGGCTCCCTTTTCATTTTTTGGTACCGTCAGCATACACCCGGCAAACAAGGGCCTCAGGCCGGTTTTTCCCTGAAAAGGGTGGTTAAGCTGCCATCCAGCCTGTAAAGTTGGCAGGTTTCCCCCGTGGTGCCCAGAGTGCTTCCGGGGGTAGATCAATGGATCATCAGGAGGTCTGAATGAAGATCGGGGTACCCAGGGAGCACTTTGCCGGTGAGGCGCGAGTGGCGTTGACGCCTGCCTCGGCCCTGCAGTTGCAGAAGCTGGGGCATGACTGTTTTGTTGAACGGGGAGCCGGGGCCGCAGCCCGGTTTGCCGATGCGGATTATGCCGCAGCCGGTGTGACGGTTGTGGATTCGGCACAGGTGCTGTATGACACGGTGGCGCTGGTGGTACGGGTGCGTGCACCGGAGCCGCATGAGCTGGCGCAACTCCACCAGGGACAGACCCTGATCAGCTTTTTCTGGCCGGCCCAGAATCCGGAATTGCTGGAGCAGGCCCGTGCCCAAGGCGTGAATGTGATCGCCATGGATATGGTGCCGCGCATTTCCCGAGCCCAGAAAATGGATGCCCTCTCGTCCATGGCCAATATCGCCGGTTATCGTGCCGTGATTGAGGCCGGCAACCACTTCGGACGCTTTTTCACCGGGCAGGTCACGGCTGCCGGGAAGGTGCCGCCTGCCAGGGTGCTGGTGATCGGAGCCGGTGTTGCGGGCCTGGCTGCCATTGGGGCTGCGCAGTCGCTGGGCGCGGTGGTGCGGGCATTTGATGTACGCCCTGAGGTGGCGGAACAGATTGAATCCATGGGCGCGGAATTCCTGCTGCTGGATTTTGAGGAGGATGGCAGCGGCAGCGGTGGCTATGCTGCACCCTCTTCACCGGAATTCCGGGAAAAGCAGCTGGCACTGTTCCGCGAGCAGGCCCCGGCGGTGGATATCGTCATCACCACGGCCCTGATTCCGGGGCGTCCGGCTCCCAAGCTCTGGCTGACTGATATGGTGGAAGCCATGAAACCCGGCTCGGTGATTGTCGACCTGGCTGCTGAACGGGGCGGGAACTGTGACCTGACCGTGCCGGATCAGGCCATTGAAACCGACAACGGTGTCACCATTATCGGCCATACCGACTTCCCCAGTCGCATGGCCGCCCAGTCTTCCGAGCTCTACGCCACCAATATCCGCCATATGCTGGCGGACCTGACACCGGGCAAAGACGGGGTGCTGGTGCACGATATGGCGGATGATGTCATTCGTGGTGCGACGGTCACGTTTGACGGGGAAATCACCTACCCCCCTCCACCACCCAAGGTTCAGGCCATTGCCAGGGCACGCCCCAAGGCAGTGGAAAAGACGCCCGAACAGCGCCAGGCCGAGGAAGAGGCCGCGCTACGCAAGACCGGCAGACAGCAGCTGGCACTGCTGATTGTCGGCGGGCTGCTGACGGGTGTGATTGGCCTGTTTGCACCGCCAGCCTTCATGCAGCACTTTATTGTGTTTGTGTTGGCAGTGTTTGTTGGCTTCCAGGTGATCTGGAATGTCAGCCATGCCCTGCATACGCCGCTGATGGCGGTGACCAATGCCATTTCCGGCATTATTATCCTCGGTGCATTGCTGCAGGTCGGCTCGCCTAACGGCCTGGTACAGATACTGGCCGGGATTGCGGTGTTGATTGCCACCATCAATATTGTCGGCGGTTTTATGGTCACGCGCCGCATGCTGCAAATGTTCCGGAAATCCTGAAGGAGGGATGATCATGACAAGCGGACTTCAAACTGCAGCTTATATTGCTGCCGCCGTACTGTTCATCCTGTCTCTGGGCGGACTGTCCAGTCAGGAAAATGCCAAGCGCGGGGTCTGGTATGGCATTGTGGGCATGCTGATCGCCGTTTATGCCACCATTCTGGGGCCACAGGTGACCCTCAACACCATTCTGGTGGTGGCGCTGATTATCGGGGCCGTGATCGGTGTCCTGCTGGCGCAGCGGGTTGAAATGACCGGCATGCCGCAGCTGGTGGCTGCCTTGCACTCCTTTGTCGGACTGGCTGCCGTACTGATCGGTATCAACTCCGACCTTGATCCGCCGTTGGGGCTGTCCACCGCTGAGCGCGTTATTCATGAAGTGGAGATTTTCCTGGGCGTGTTTATCGGAGCCATCACTTTTACCGGTTCCATTGTCGCCTGGGGTAAACTGGCCGGCCGCCTCAGTGGCAAGGCACTGATCCTGCCGGGGCGGCATGTGTGGAATCTGGCGCTGGTGCTGGTGTCGTTGCTGCTGCTGATTCTGTACCTGAATCATGCCGGCAGCTGGACCCTGTACCTGATGACGATACTGGCATTTGTCCTGGGCGCACATCTGGTCATGGCCATCGGCGGGGCCGACATGCCGGTGGTGGTGTCCATGCTCAATTCCTATTCCGGCTGGGCGGCAGCAGCCACCGGCTTTCTGCTGGGCAATGACCTGCTGATTGTCACCGGTGCCTTGGTCGGTTCTTCCGGTGCCATCCTGTCCTACATCATGTGCCGGGCCATGAACCGCCAGTTCCTGAGCGTGATTCTGGGCGGTTTCGGCAATACCTCGGGAGCGGCGCAGGCGATTGAGGGCGAGCAGGTGGCCATCGATGCGGAAGGGGTGGCAGCAGCACTGGCGGATGCGGACAGCATTGTGATTGTGCCGGGTTACGGTATGGCCGTGGCACAGGCCCAGCAGCCGGTTTCAGAACTGACCCGCCGTCTGCGGGCTGCGGGCAAGACCGTGCGTTTTGCCATCCACCCGGTGGCCGGACGTCTGCCGGGGCACATGAATGTGCTGCTGGCCGAGGCACGGGTGCCGTATGACATTGTGCTGGAGATGGATGAGATCAATGCCGATTTCCCGGATACCGATGTGGTGATCGTGATCGGCTCCAATGACATCGTCAACCCGGCGGCACAGGAAGACCCGAACTCACCGATTGCCGGCATGCCGGTACTGGAGGTCTGGAAGGCGCGTCAGGTGTTTGTGTCCAAGCGCGGGCAGGGCACCGGTTATTCCGGAATCGAGAATCCGCTGTTCTACAAGGACAATACCCGCATGTTTTACGGTGATGCGCGGGCTTCACTGGAGCAGTTGTTGAAGCTGGTGGATTAGTGTCAGGGCCAGGGCTGCCCGGTTTCAATGGATCAACGGGCAGCAGAAAACCCTGCTGCCCATCCGGATTTTGGTGACGCCTGTCGCCAGCACGGGATTAGTGTGGTCATCAGGCATGACCGGCTGCCGGATTTGGACTATGTATGGGTATTCCATAACAAATCCAGGAGTCATCCATGCGTTATCTGTCTGTCACCCTGCCTTTGGTGCTGGGGCTGGTTCTGAGCGGGGATGTGTATGCCGGTGGTTGTGATGCCGCCTGTTATGCCCGCATCAAGGCCCAGAAAGCCCGGCAGTTACAGGTCAATCGCCAGCGTGCCCAGGCCGCCCATGCTCAGGCCATTGCCCGTCAACAGGCCCGCCGTGCTGCAGCACTGCAGCGCCAGCGTCAGGGAACCCGGTATCGCCCGCCCCGGCATGCGGCCCGCTCAATTTATCGTCCGCCCCAGCAGGCCCGCCGTGCTGTACCGCGTCCGGCGCGTCGTGCCCCGGTTCGCAACCGCAATGCACAGTTGACACCGCAACAGCAGCTGCAGCTGATGCAGGCCCTGCAACGCCAGCAGGCAGCCTACGATATGGCCAGTCGCAGCTACCAGAACACCATGAATGACATGAACTTCCGCATGAATACCTTCACTGCCCAGCAGGCCTGCGGGCTGGCCGGAAACTGCCGGGTTGAGGTGCGGCGCTATTACCGTTGAAGCGGTTCGGGTTAGAACAGTGTGAAATACTCGCGTTCCTCCCACTCGGAGACCGTTGCCAGATAGCGGTCCCATTCTGCCTGTTTCAGGGTGCTGTAGTAATTCACGAATTCCTGACCCAGCTGACCGGTATAAAAGCCACCGGCACGGAAGGCGTTCAAGGCTTCACTGAGCGAGGTCGGCAGCCGTTCGGCCTCACTCTCAAAAGGATGCGTTACCGGTTCGGGAGGCATCAGCCTGTGACGGATACCGTCCATGCCGGACAGTATCTGAGAGCTCAGGTACAAGTACGGATTGGCAGCGGGCTCACCGACACGGTTCTCAATGCGGCTGGCTTGGTCACCAGGGCGCGCCAGACAGCGAATCATGGCCCCGCGGTTATCCTGCCCCCACTGAATCCGGTCGGGAGCCAGCACAAATGGCCGGTAGCGTTTGTAGCCATTGACCGTGGGGGTGGAGAGCAGGCAGCTTTCGCGCGCATGTTGCAGCAGGCCGGCAATCCAGTGCTGGCCGGTGGTTGAAATCCTCTCACCCGGCTGCGGCATGAAGCAGTTTTCACCACTTTTCACATCCACCAAGGACTGGTGCAGATGCCAGCCACTGGCCATGGACTCACTGAAGCGCGGGCGGCACATAAAGGTGGCATGCAGGCCGTGGCGGGCGCAGACCTGCTTGACCATGGTGCGGAACAGCATCATATTGTCCGCCTGCTGCAATGCCGGGGCCGGGTCAAATGTGACCTCAAACTGGCTGGGACCGAACTCCACTTCCAGTGAACGCACCGGCAGCCCCAATCCTTCGGCATTACGCCGGATCAGGTCGAATACCGCTTCGGTCTGGTCGTAACGTTCCTCGGTCAGGTACTGATAGCCATGTGACAGCAGCGCCGTTTTCGGGGGTGTTCCGGGCTGGCCGGCATCACTACTGGACATGGGGTTTTCCGTGACACGGAAGACATGAAACTCGACTTCCAGCCCGGCAATAAACTCAAAGCCCAGTGCATTGAGGCGTTGTTGGGCTGTGCGCAGGATGGTGCGTGTGGAAACTGCCACCGGCCTGCCATCGGTGTGGTAGAGGTCTGCCAGAACCCAGCCCGTATGCGGAGACCAGGGCAGTACCCGGAAGGTTGCGGGATCGGGCAGCATCAGCACATCACTGGCCCCGGTCATGTGCCCGGCACCGAAACCGGCATCGTCCTGCCAGATCGGAAATACCGTGCGGTGTGAGGTATCCTTGAGCAGCAGGGTCGAAGTCATGGTGATGCCGTTTTTGAAGGCTGAGGCCAGCCCGTCGGCAACCAGGGTCTTGCCACGCAGGATACCATGCTGATCGGCAAATCCGATGCGCACCACTTCCAGCTTGTGTTCCCTGACCCTGGCCAGGGCGGTATCCCGTGCCTGATACTGGGTCTCGTTCCACAGCGAGTACCGGTCGACAAACCCTTGCTGATCCTTCTTGTTGGGTGCGGGGGCAGGTGTCATTATGAAGTCTCCACAGGTTTCAGAGTCCAGCATCCCAGGGACAGGCCCGGCGGCGTTCATTATCACGTGCCTGCCAGGCATTTTCCCAGTCGGTGCTGGCCGCAATGGCATCGATTGCCACCGGGCCTTTGATGGTTTTGGCGCGGGCTTCATCCACCTGCAGCGGAAGTGAGCCGGGTTCCGCCCCTTCCGCCAGCTGCTGCATGGCGGCCACCAGCTTGCGGCGATGCCGGATAATGGCCTGGTCGGTACTGCCCAGATGTTCACGGGTACGGTCCTGAAGCGCTCCCATGGACTCGCAGGCCCATTGATCGTGCACATTGATATCAAGCCCCATACCGGTCCAGGTCAGGGTTTCCTGTTCCTGACGATTATAGCCGTAATTATTGTGGCGGTTACGCAGCGGTGCGTAGTCGGGCAAGGTGTGCTCTTTCAGGCGCTGGGCGCGCATGGTGGTTTTGTCAACCGGCTGACCGAAGCTGGTGAACAGCGAGAACCAGTAGCAGTTTTCATTATCAACCGGTACATGCCATTGGGTGATGGTCATTTCGTTGGACATGGGGATGGTGATGGCGCAGGGGAATATCTGGTTGGTCAGGCGCACATGGGTCTGGCCGTTCTGAAGGTCGCGCAGGGTAATGAGGCGCATGCCGTAGTCGGTATCTTCCACCCGGATTTCGGGGCGGTCGAACTCCCGCAGCAGTCGGGTCATGGGAATGCCGGTATCAGCAGCGCTGTCACGGAATTGCCGGCCATAACCGGCTTCGGGGTCTTCATCCTGCAGGAAACGGTGCAAAAAAGAAGCATGAGCCGGATCGATACCCACTTCCAGGGCCTGCAGCCAGTTGCATGCCCACAGCCCTTTGAAAGCAAACACATGGGAGGATGGGGCCCGGAAACAGTCAAAATCCGGGAGGGCCGGTGGCTCACCCGTTCCCAGATAGGCAAAGATAATGCCGTTCACCTCCCGCAGGGGGTAGCTGGCGACCCGGATATTGCGGTGCATTCTGGAATTTTCCGGTTCCGCCGGCTGTTCGGTGCATTGCCCGCTGTTGTTGAACTTCCAGCCATGAAACGGGCAACGAATGCCACCCGCTTCAATGCGCCCGAAGCACAGGTCCGCCCCCCGGTGCGGGCAGTGACGCTCCATCAGCACCAGCTCACCTTCCTGGTTACGGAACAGTGCCAGTTTCTCACCGAGCAGATGCACCGGTATTACCGGACGTTCACCTTCCAGTTCTTCGGATAATGCCGCCGGCATCCAGTATTGACGCAGCAGTCTGCCGCCCGGCGTTCCGGCACCCACCTGGGTCAGTTGCCGGTTTTTCTCCTGGCTCATCATGGGACGTTTCCTCCTCTCCCCGTTTCTGGCACATCAGGTTGTCCTGATGTTTGTTCGATAATCGAACTTATGGTCTTTTATCGAACTTGAAGCGATTTTTTTACCGCTTTCATTGACTTAAGTCAAGCACCGTGATCAGCATGCCAGACCCTGTCTGGGGGGAGGCCGGCAGTGACAGGCGTTGCCGGGTGGGGCGGGCATGGCAATGTCTGTTACCAGTCATTACAATCGGGGCTGTCGTGTCTGTTCGCCATTACGGTATTGCAGGGGATGATTGGTGGCTGAAACCGATGCTTGAAAAGCTGAACGAAAAGGATATTTCCAGCACCTTTATCAAGGGGCTGGCAGTTTTGTCGGCGTTTGATGCACAGGACCCGGAAATGACCATTCCGATGATTGCCCGAAAAACGGCCCTGAACCGCACCGTGGCGCGACGGCTGGTACTCACCCTGGAATATCTCGGCTATCTGGAGCAGACCAGCCGGATTTATCGCCTGACCCCACGGGTGCTGAGCCTGGCCAGCGGATTTCTGCAGGGCCGCGATCTGGGCAAGCATGTCACACCGATCCTCAAGTCCTACTCGGACCAGATCCGGGAAAGTGTTTCTTTTGCCATGCTGGATGGGGATCAGGCCATTTATGTGGCGCACTCGCCGGGCGATCCGACCCTGATTACCCAAGGTTTCACGGTGGGGACCCGTTTACCCCTGCTGGCCACAGCCATTGGCCGGGCTCTGCTGGCTTTTCTGCCGGAGGGGCGGCGCGAGACCCTGCTGGCACAGGTACCACGTGTGGCGTATACACCGGAAACACGGATGGATACCGCCGCGCTGCGCGAGGTGCTGCGTATCACGCTGGAGCGTGGTTATGCACTGGTGCGCAATGAGTTTGAGGTTGGAGTCACTTCGCTGGCGGTACCGGTCCTGCGGGCCGGAACGGAAGTGGTTGGTGCCCTGGGGATTGCCGGACCGAATCCCCGTCTGGATGATCCGGCAGCACAGCAGCAGCGTCTGGACAAGTTGCGGGATTGCGCCGCCACCATTGCCTTGCTGGCCTGAGCGGATTTACTTCGTGGACCTCAAATAGAAAACCCCCGGTTGTGGGGGTTTAAAGCAAACTGTTCATGACTTCCCTTCAGTATTTTTCAGTTTTTATAGCCAGACTTTCCATAGACATCAGCGTCGGTTGTATCGGGTGTGTCATTGTCATCACCATTATCAGGAGGGGTCAATGTCAGCCGGATACCGATCAGGGTCAGGGCAGCAAACATGAACCAGAACAGCAGTCGCATTGCTTTGCCAACATCACTTTCAAGCACTTCAAAGTCACGCAGGGCAAATACCATCATGCTGCCAATACCCAGAATCAGGAATACACGACTGAAGTGCTTGATGGCTTGCCGAATCTGATCGTTGCAGTGATGCTGGTGACAGCGCCACTGGAACCAGGCAATAAAGCTGCACTCCAATATCAGGAGAGTGCTGACAAACAATACAATATTCGGGTCGTCAAACAGGATGTGGATGGCAAGCAGCTCAATACCGAGAAAAAACAGAAACAGAAGCAACTGCGAAATCCGGGTTAAGTGATCGGGAGCCGGATCCTGTTTCCCTATGGGAGGGGCATTGGGCCGGGTTATCGGTATGTTTTGCATAACCTTAATCCTCACAGATGGTGTTGCCGAAGAAACTTAAGTGGAATCCACGTTTTTTGCCACAAACGGGGCAACGGAACAGCCAGCTTCCCAGCAGAGAGCGGCCTGCATAGACCATGCGGCGCTTGCTGAAATAAACTTCCCCTCGGGTGGTGGCGATGGGGTCGCCACATTGGCTGTCTAGGCAATATGCTTCAAATTGCTGAAATAATCGCTCACTCATGGTAATCACCTCTCAATGACTCGTCATTACTGACATTAATCAATGTATCAGGAGGTGGTTATTTTGTCAACATTGTCAATCATAAAATGAGACAAATTATATGGAAATTCATAATTTTTATTATGACTGCTTCAGTCACACAAGGTTTGTATCAGCTGCTGTTGGTAGTCCGCCTTCTACGCCAGCGGGCATTTGTGATCCGGGCTTTTTCCTGAAAATTGTTGTCCTGACCTGATGTTTCCTGGCGACTCAGTTTGTCAATTTCATCCTGTTTGTTTTCAAGAATACGATCGTCGGTACGGTTCTGATATTGGGCCAATGCCAAGTAGAGTTTTGGATTAATACTACGCAGGTCATGCAGATACAGCTTGCCGTAGGTGGATTCATCATAAAGCCCGGACTTCAGCAGGCGATGCATGAACTGCCCGGCATTTTCCAGTCGCCCTGAATAGCCGTTCGCGTGACGCCGGTAATCCGGCCAGTCCCTGAAAGCAGAGCAGTCTGCCGGGGTTAGTTGTTTTTTATCAATAGTATGGGAGAGTTGAGGAAACTGGCTGAGTGGAATGCCGTGAAGTTGTAGATGTTCTGCGGTTTTCTGCTTGTAGTGTTTTTCCTTGAGCTGTCGGTAACGCATGCTGTGCCTGATGATTCGAGCTCCCAAGAGTGCCATCTGCCTGAATTGACCGAGATCATCCATACTGTCAGGCAGGGTACCACCATATTTGTGGAGCAGCTCCTGCACCAGCAATTCCCGCTCTTCATCATTGATGTGAAAATCACTACACCACTCATCAAGGTGAAGGAAGGATTCAACAAGTTTGATGACCTCATCCAACAGTTTGTTCTGGACTCGTGTCAACTTTTCAGGTTTGTTATTTATTTTTTTTCGACCTGTCATGCCAGTTCTCGAATGGAATTCACCATATCTCAACCTTTATGTACCATCCCACCCCAAATCCTTGGCCATATCACGCCAGTTGCTTCCAATTGGTTTTGTTGGTGGGAGAGTGTCAAATCTGTTTTTATGCCACAACTGAAATCTAGACCAATCAATGGCTTCCTTTTCATCTTTGGCAAGTACCCGTGCAATCGCACTGTGAAATTTGCGGCTGACCTCTGTTGCATCCAGAAAATGGCGATCTATACAATGTTCCCAATACGGATTGGGTTCAGAAGAAACAGAATAACACCCATAATCAGGTGCATTGAAACAGTCGCGTCTTTCGCATTTTATGACACAATTTGTCTTTGGTTGCAAGTATAAGCGTGCAAGTGGATAAATTTTTGCCAGCATGTCAAGGTCATGATTGACAGACTCAAGGAAGTACACAGCTCCATTGGAGAGGGAGGCTGCGTACTGTTGTCGACAGGATTCAAATGCCTGCTGTACCCGGTCGGCTGCCAGGCCCAGATAGGCTTTGCGGATACGCTCCCGGAAACGTCCGGCAATGAAACGTTGCACCATTTCCGCAAACCGGTAGGTGCGTTGCCAGCGGTTCAGTGCCTGTTGCAGATTGTCAGGAATGGCGGCATTCATAACCATGCCGACGATGACAAAAGGTGCAGGGGTACCATATAGGGGAATGAATATCATTTTGGGGCGGGAGGATTCATTGGTCCCTTGGGCGAAATCGGGTGGTAGAGTGCGATGTTTGATGCAGCTGAACAGTTTGTCGGCCCGGTTGTCCGGATTTTGTGACCACTGGTGTCCGGCTCCAACCAGGGTGCTTTTGCGTTCGAAGGTCATGGTGCAGTTGCGAAAAGCGCTACCTGCCAGGGTTTGCCTGCCACTTGATGATTTTGTCAGTGCTTTCCAGGCTGGGGCATAATGTGCATTGATCCGGTCGGCATCGGTTTCCTGCTCATCCAGTGTATTCCAGAGTGACTCAAATTGGCATAGCCCGATACCATGGGCCTTGCATTGTCCGTGACCTGCGTACCATGGGCAATGGTGATACCGCTGGAAGTGGAAGTACCTGCTCAACTCCTGACGCTGCTGTTCCGGGCACAGCAGTCTGACAAAATAGGATGGGTGCTGATCGCTGTCGACTTGTGGTGCTTCCGGACTCCTAGAAGGAGACCCCGCATTCATGCGCATGAAAAAAAACAGATTATTGAAATGATTATCAGCAGCCGGTGCATTCTCAAACTGTAATAAGGGAACATCCTGTAGTTCGGCATAAATATGTGCGACCCACTCGAATACGTGCCCCAGCATATAATCCTGAAAATGACCAAACCATAAAGTGTCTTTCGGGGGGGATGTAGTATCAGAAGTGGCAGGTATGGTTGTGGTGTGATACCTTGCCACTGGCTGAATGGTGTTGAAACAGGTGTGCAGTCGCTCGTGCACATAAGGTTCTTCATGCCGCAGTTTTTCAAACAGGGCATGTAACTGGGCATAACACACATGGCTGTATTCACGCTCCAGCAGCAGCTGGCTGTGGTCGGGTTCCAGCCTGACCAGAAAAAATGTCAACGGATATTTGCCACTTGGTGATGTAAGGGTAAGTGTGTGCTGTTCCAGCCATTTCTTTCCATGTTCCTGTAGCCGTTCGGCCAACAGTGAGCATAATTTTTGTTCATAATCCCTGTTTCGGAAGGTAGTGAACATGAGTTGTTGTTTTAATGTTGTGACGGAATTGCTGTGTTCTGGCTCACGAAACAGGCAAATTCGGGTCCGGCTGGACTGAAACAGTATTTCAATGATATTGATCAGATACAGATGACTGATTCGCTCCGGATGGTAAGTAAGAAACAGGCGTTTCAGTGTATTCAGCGTATCGGTAATATCCGATCTGGATATTGGTACTTGCTCAGTAGGTAATAATGGCATGGAAATCAGAGTGCTGTAGCCCGAGTTGAAATCATGATAACACTGTTTAAATAATGATCTGAATAGCTTTTGTGGATTTTTTCCGGCGGGATGCCTGTGTCGCTGGCGCTTGACCCAGATCAAGGCCCGACACCCTTCGGCTGCTCTAGAGTTTCTGACTTCCTTACTCAGGATTCCTACCCCTCTTGTTACCTCAAAGGAGCGCAGCGCATGCGGGAAATGTTTACCAAAAGCATGGCCAGGAACATCTATTACGGTGGTTCGGTGTTTTTTATTCTGCTGTTTCTGGCTCTGACGTTCGATACGCACCGGGCCTGGCCCGAGCGTGACAACCGTCAGGCCATCACCGAGCAGGTGGCGGAAGGCAAGCGTTTGTGGGAGGAAAACAACTGCATCGGCTGCCATACCCTGCTGGGTGAGGGGGCTTATTTCGCCCCTGAGCTTGGCAATGTCTACAAGCGTTTCGGAGAGAATACCGAGGCAATCAAGATATTCATCCGCACGCGTCCGGTGGAGGGCATTCCCGGACGGCGCAGCATGCCGCAGTTCAATTTTACCGATGCACAGCTGGATGCACTGGCGGCGTTCCTGAAGTACGTCAGCGGCATCAATACCGAAAACTGGCCGCCCAACATCCAGGGCTGAGGACCATATCATGGAATATCAAACCCAGGCGATTGCCAAACCCTACTTCATTGCGGCTATCGGACTGTTTGTCGCTCAGGTGATTTTCGGCCTGATCATGGGGCTGCAATACGTGATCGGAGACTTTCTGTTTCCGGAAATTCCTTTCAATATTGCCCGCATGGTGCATACCAATTTGCTGATCGTGTGGCTGCTGTTCGGTTTCATGGGGGCGGCTTATTACCTGGTCCCGGAAGAATCCGGGCGTGAACTGCATGCCCCGTGGCTGGCGAAGCTGATGTTCTGGGTGTTCCTGATCGCCGGCGCATTGACCGTGGTCGGTTATCTGGCCATGCCTTACGCACGGCTGGCCGAGCTGACGGGGAATCACATCCTGCCGACCATGGGACGTGAGTTTCTGGAGCAACCGACCATCACCAAGGTCGGTATCGTGGTGGTGGCGCTGGCCTTCCTGTACTCCGTGGGTATGACCGTGCTGAGCGGACGCAAAACCGTCATCAATACCGTGCTGCTGACCGGGCTGGTCGGGCTGGCGCTGATGTTCCTGTTCGCATTTTACAACCCCGACAATCTGGCCAAGGACAAGTATTACTGGTGGTGGGTGGTGCACCTCTGGGTGGAAGGAGTCTGGGAACTGATTCTGGCTGCCATTCTGGCTTTCGTGCTGATCAAGACCACTGGCGTTGACCGGGAAGTGATCGAGAAATGGGTGTATGTCATCGTGGCCATGGTGCTGATTTCCGGCCTGATCGGTACCGGTCACCACTATTACTGGATCGGTGTGCCGGCCTACTGGCAGTGGTGGGGGTCGATCTTCTCCGCCCTGGAGCCGATTCCGTTCTTCCTGCTGACCCTGTTTGCCTTCAATACCGTCAACCGGCGGCGGCGTGATCATCCCAACAAGGCCACGGTACTGTGGGCCATGGGAACCGCCGTCATGGCCTTTCTGGGCGCGGGCGTCTGGGGTTTCATGCATACCCTGGCACCGGTTAACTACTACACCCACGGTACCCAACTGACGGCAGCGCACGGGCACATGGCTTTTTACGGGGCCTATGCCATGGTGGTGATGACCATTATTTCCTACGCCGTGCCAATCATGCGCGGGCAGGAGGCCAAGAGCAACCGCCTGCAGGTCATGGAAATGTGGTCGTTCTGGCTCATGACCGTGTCCATGGTGTTCATCACCCTGTTCCTGACCGGAGCCGGTATTGTGCAGACCTACCTGCAGCGTTATACCGATACCGCGCAACCTTTCATGGTGGTACAGGACAAGGTGGCCCTGTTCTACTGGATGCGCGAGGTTTCCGGGCTGATCTTTCTGGTCGGGCTGATCCTGTTCATCGCCAGCTTCTGGCCTGAGCGTGTCCGGCAGGAGCAGCTGGAGCCACAGGCCGCATGAGCCAACCTGCTGCAGGCCATCCGGCCCTGTTGCGGCTCGGTTTCCGTCCCTTCTTTCTGGGGGCGGGGGCCTTTGCCGTGGTTGGCATGGCCTTGTGGATGGCCATGTACGGCTTTGGCTGGACGGGGCTGTCGCCGGCTTATCTGGGGGTGTTCTGGCACGGGCATGAAATGGTGTTCGGTTATGCCGTGGCAGTAGCCGCCGGTTTTCTGCTGACCGCCATCCGCAACTGGACCGGGCTGCAGACCGTGCATCAGTGGCCACTGATGGTACTTGCCGGCCTGTGGCTGCTGGCGCGGTTATTGCCCCTGACCGGTGCCCACCTGCTCTGGACCGTCGGGGCTGATCTGGGTTTCATGGCCGGGTTGCTGGTTGCAGCGGCCCTGCCCGTCATTCGCACCCGACAATGGGTTCAGGCCGGTATCATCAGCAAACTGCTGCTGTTATTGCTTGCCAATGCCGTGTTTTATCTGGGCGTGCTCGGGGTCTGGCCTGCCGGTGTGATGGTCGGGCTGTATGCCGGTTTCTACCTCATTCTGGCACTGATTCTGACCATGGGGCGGCGGGTGATTCCGTTTTTCATTGAGCGTGGCATCGACAGTCCGTTCAAGGCCCGCAACAATCTCTGGATTGATCGTGCCAGTCTGGCGCTGTTTCTGGTGTTTGCCGTGGCACAGGTGACTGCATTGGGAACCGGTCATGTGACAGCGGCCTGGATTGCCGCCTGGCTGGCACTGGTGCAGGCGGTTTTGCATGCGGTGCGTCTGTGGGGCTGGCATCACCGTGAGCTCTGGCGCAGGCCCCTGCTCTGGGTGCTGTTCCTGGCTTATGGCTGGCTGATACTGGGCTTTGTACTCACCTTTCTGGCACAGGTAGGGATGGCATCGTTCTGGCTGGCCCTGCATGCCTTCGGTGTGGGCGGGATCGGCATGATGACGGTTGGCATGATGGCGCGCGTGATACTGGGGCATACCGGGCGCAATGTGTTTGAGCCGCCACCGGTATTGACCGCCCTGTTTCTGTTGCTGCTGGGTGCAGCGGTACTGCGGGTATTTCCGGTGTGGTGGTGGCCGTCATTGCAACTGGTCTGGGTCATCGCCAGCCAGCTGGTGTGGATGGTGGCTTTTCTGCTGTTCCTCCGGGTTTATGCACCGATGCTGGTGCAGCCGCGTGTGGACGGGCGGGACGGCTGAGACCTTCCGCCCTGTCTGCCACTTCTGTCGTTCTGACAGGCTTACTGCCCAGGCTGGTAGTTGCAAGCTTCCCCTCTGCCTTGCTGATCATTGCTGAATGACCGACACCATCAGGCAGGCAGGTAAGGGCATGTACACGCAATCAAACACGACCTGATCCCGTTTGAGGATTATCTGGCGGGTAAACGTGATGCCGGTATTCGCAGCGAGTATGTGAATGGCCTGGCTTATGCGCCGTGTATCCGGGACTTTCAGTCCCTATCGCAAACCCGCCTGCTTTAGCAGGTGCGTTGTTTAGTTGATGCGGGATTGAAAAGCCTGCTTTCAGGGTGGCTGTAATCCACGGGAAGGAGCACTTGACCTGTATCAAGGCGATCAGGGTCGGGCTTCCCCTAGCCTTGAAGCTTACCGATAACGGGAGAATCACATGCAGGAATCAGCGACTTATTCGCGTGACGCCGAAGGTTATCTGGTCCATCCGGAAGACTGGAGTACGGACATTGCCGCCCGGCTGGCTGCCGAGGAGCAGATTGAGCTGCTGGATGAGCACTGGGTCGTGTTGCGTTTTGTGCGTGACTACTGGGAAGAGCACCGGATCACGCCGGATATTCGCCATGTTGCCAAACATCTGGCGGAAGTGCAGGAGATCGACAAGAAGGCCGCCAAACAGCAGTTGTTTCAGCTTTTCCCCTATGGTTATGTGAAGCAGACCTGCAAGATTGCCGGCATGCAGCGCCCGCGGGCCTGGAGCACCGGTTGAGTTCCCGTTGTATCACAGGAGTCATGCCATGAGCACGCCACAGGATTTTACCGACTGCACCACGCTGCCCGAGGTGGCACTGGATTTCATGAATACCGTGCACTGTGAGGAGCTGAGTCTGGTGGCCGAACTGAAGGCTGCTCTGGAGCAGCCGGACACGGTGACAGATGACGTTGTTGCTGACCGGTTGCAGGCGTGGCTTGAGCATACCGGAGCGCATTTTGCGCGTGAGGAGCGCCTGATGCAGGAGTACCATTTTTTTGCCTACCCGGTGCATCGGGGCGAGCATGAATGGGCGCTGGCACAGCTGAAGGCGGTACAGCGGCGATGGCAGGAGCAGCATAACCGTACCGCATTGCTGAATTACCTGCAGGAGTGGCGCAGCTGGCTGCAACAGCATATCGGTACCATGGACACCGTCACGGCCCTGTACCTGAGCCGTTTCAACCCCGAGGTCGAACTTTGAAACCCATACCGGACAGGGCACCGGCAGCATTGCCCCATTACCAGCCCCAGGGGCTGGAAGTCAGCCTGTTCGAACACGCATTCCAGCGCCAGCTGCCGGTATTGCTCAAGGGACCGACCGGTTGCGGCAAGACCCGTTTTGTCGAGTACATGGCGGCACGCCTGCAGCGCCCCCTGTATACCGTGGCCTGCCATGATGACCTGAGTGCGGCGGACCTGGTGGGGCGGCACCTGATCGGTGACGGGCAGACCTACTGGAATGACGGTCCCCTGACCCGTGCAGTCCGGGAAGGGGCGATCTGTTACCTGGATGAGGTGGTGGAGGCACGCAAGGATACCACCGTGATTCTGCATCCGCTGTCGGATAACCGCCGCATTCTGCCGCTGGAGCGTACCGGAGAAATGTTGCAGGCACCGCCGGCGTTCATGCTGGTGGTGTCCTACAATCCCGGCTACCAGAACCTGCTCAAGGGCATGAAACCCTCAACCCGCCAGCGCTTTGTCGCGATGCGCTTTGATTATCCCGAACCGGCGCTGGAAACGCACATCGTGCAGGTGGAAACCGGTGTTGACGCGGGGCTGGCGCGGCAGTTGGTGCAGTTGGCACAGGCCTTGCGGGCACTGAAGGAGCATGATCTGGAGGAATCCGCCTCGACCCGGCTGCTGGTGTATGCGGCAACGCTGATCCGGGATGGTTTTGACCCGCTGGAAGCCTGTCGGGCGGCCCTGGTCGAGCCATTGACCGATGATCCGGAAACGGCGCTGGCCCTGATGGAGGTGGTTGGCACCTTTCTGGGGACACCGGACTGACGGGGTGGGTCAGATTTCCACCCGTGCCATGTCTTCCAGTGCCGCCACATCCAGCAGCGCGATGTGCTGGTCCCGTACCTCCAGCAGGCCTTGGTCGGCCAGCCGTTTGAGGATGCGGGACAGGGTTTCCGGCTTGATCGACAGACGCGAGGCCAGCACATGTTTGGGAATGCTCAGGGTCACGCCGGGGGTGGCAGCCCTGCGGTTTTCCAGCAGCCAGATCACCAGCCGGAAAGTGGCATTGTGCAGGGTCAGGCTATCAACTTCATTCAGCAGCCAGTGCATGCGCCGGCTCATCAGCCCCATCATGCCAAAGCACAGATCGACTGAAGCACGCAGCATCTGCTCGTACTGGACGGCCTGGATGCCGATGACGGTGCTGGGTTTGAGGGCCAGTGCGTGTACCGGATACTGGCGTCCCCCCATAAACAGCACGGCTTCGGCAAAACTGACGCCGGGGTTGATAATGTCAACAACCTTTTCATCCCCGTTGGGTGTCAGGCGGAACAGCTTGATCAGGCCGCGTACATTGACAAAAATCTCGTTCAGCGCATCACCCTGCCGGAACAGCAGTTCCCCCTCGTTGAGGGTATACAGGCGTGCTGTTTCCACCAGGGCATGGAACTGTTCCGGTTCCAGGGCGTGGAACAGGGGTGAGCGGCGCAGTCGGGTCAGGGTGATCGGATCGGGTTTCATGCGCCCCAGTGTAGGCCAGCCCGGCCAGGAGGTAAACCGGAAACCATGGAAGAATGGGTAGGTAAAATCTGGGACCGGGTGATCACCCGCAGTGCCCGGCGCGAGTATCCGCAGGCTCGGGTGCGACTGGAAGAAATGAACCGGACGCTGGGGTTGCTGCTGCGTGCGCTGAGCGGGGAGGGCGGCCTGCAGGTGCGGGCTGCAACCGACATCGGCAATACCGCTTCCCGCACCCTGCTGCAGCGCGTGGCCGGTACCGGTCTGAAGACACAGGCTGCGTGGCGTGAGACCGAGGCACTGTGCCTGCCGGACAGTATTGCCGTGTTTCCGCAGCGGGTCCTGAACCGGGATTTATACCTGTGGCTGACCGCACTGGGCAGCCTGGAGCCGGAATCGTCCGGGGGGGAGGCCGGGGAGCCGGGTGCAGCAGCACTATCCGGGCAGATACAGCGGCTGTTGCAGCGTTATCCGGCGCTGGAGCCGCGCTATCGGCGTTTACAGGCTGCCTGGCAGGCACTGTATCCGGAGGCACGGGAAATGCACTCGCCACTGGCCCTGCTGGCTGCACCACAGCACCCTGCTGCTGCAGTGCCTGCCATGATGGATGAGCCGGCCCCGCCGCCAGGTGCACCGGAAAGCCGGCCGGTACCCGACAGCGACAAACGCCATCGCGGTGAGCGCACCGAGATGCCGGATGGTAAAAGCGGGTTGCTGATGTTCCGGCTGGAGAGCTTTTTTTCCTGGACCGAGTACCTGCCGGTCAACCGCACCACGGATGACGAACCGGATGAGGATGCCGCCCGTGCTGCCGAGGACCTGAACGTGATCACGGTGGCACGGGACCGCAAGGCCAGTTCGCACAAAATCCGCCTGGATCTGGACCTGCCGTCTGCCGAATACGATGACCTGCCCCTGGAGGAGGGCATTGCCCTGCCGGAATGGGATTACCGCCGGCAGCAACTGCGGGCGGATCACTGCCGCCTGCAGGTCATGTTGCCACGCGGGGCGGAGGAGGCTGCCCTGCCCGAGCGCCTGCGGGTCAGCGCCCGTCAGCTGCGTCGCCACTTTGAGGCGCTGCAGCCGCAGCGCGAATGGCTGGGACGGCAGCAGGACGGGGCAGAGCTTGATACCGACAGTTACATCCTGCACCTGAGTGACCGCTACCGGGGGCAGGTAGATGTGCCGGCGGTCTACCGCGACTACCGTGAGCAGGGGCGTGATCTGGCCTGTGTACTGCTGGCCGACTTTTCCATGTCAACCGACAGTTGGGTCAGCAATCAGGCCCGCGTGATCGATATTGTGCGCGATGCCCTGCTGCTGTTCGGCGAGGCGCTGGCGGCCACCCGTGACCGTTTCGCCCTGTACGGATTTTCCTCCCTCAACCGGCAGCAGGTACGTTTTTACCAGCTCAAGGCATTTGATGAAGCGCATGATGCCACGGTGCGCGGGCGGATTATCGCGGCCCGGCCCGGTTACTATACCCGCATGGGGGCGGCGGTGCGTTATGCCAGTCGCCTGCTGGCGCAGGAACCGGCACAGCAGAAGCTGCTGCTGCTGCTTACGGATGGCAAGCCCAATGACCTGGACATTTACGAAGGGCGCTATGGCCTGGAGGATACGCGCATGGCCCTGCAGGAAGCGCGGCATCAGGGCATGCGACCGTTTTGTGTCACTATCGATGATCGGGCCGGGAATTACCTGCCGCGCCTGTTCGGGCAGGGCAGCTGGGTGCTGGTGCGCAAGGTGGAGGAGCTGCCGCGCAAGTTGCCGCAGCTTTACGGGCTGCTGACACGGCAATAAGCCTGCTGAGTCAATCAGTCGCTCAATAATGCCGGTTTCAGCATTCCAGCCACGCGAACCCGACAATATTGCGCAGCATGCGGCTGAACTCCATGCCAATCAGGAAGATACGGGTTGAGCCGTCAGCGTATTTGGCGGCATAGTCTTTTTCCTGCAACTGGCGCAGGGCACTGCCATTGCCTTCCTGTCCATCAATGACCTTGAACTCAAAGATGCAGACCTGCTGTTGTCCACTCGGGAGCCTGAAACGCAGGGTGAGGTCGATGCGGCCCCGGTTGCCGGTGTCTTCGGCAATGGTGTCAAGGCCCAGTGAGCACAGGTAGGCGTACATCACGGCAGCGTAATAGCCTTCATATTCCGCGATGGGGTTTCTGCGGCAGTTGTCATGTGCAATACTGGCAAACAGGGCTGTAAAACGTTGCTGCAGCGCGGGAAAATCATTGTGCATCAGGGCCTGATAGACCGAGTGGCGCTCCTGTGTCTGGTCGCTGAGGTAATGCTCCAGCAGATACTCGTTCAGGCTGTAGCGTACTTCCTTGTTGGGATAGCCGAGGTGATAGACCGGTGCAGCGGCAAACAGCGCCTCTTCCTTGCGGATGGTGAGATAGCCGGTCTGAAACAGCAGGGTTTCCACCCGCAGACGCCCCACATCGAAATCACCCAGGGTAGCGGAACTGGCGGTGGCCTGATCCAGGTCGGGCAGGTGGTAGCGCTGGTTCCGGAACAGTTCCACCAGAAAGGTGGGAGTGCCGGTTTCAAACCAGTAAGGGCGAAAACGCTTGCCGGTATCCAGAAACAGCAGCACATCAAAGGGATTGTAAACGCCTTCTCCCAGCCACTGATAGCCGTTGTACCAGCTCTGCATTTCCATCAGATCAACGCCCTGCAGGTGTTCGGCAAACACGTTTTCCAGCTCCGACTGGGTATAGCCACAGATCGTGCTGTAGGCCGGGTCCAGGGTAATGTCCTTGAGATTGTTCAGGCCGCTGAATACCGACACCTTGGAAAACTTGCTTACCCCGGTGAGAAAGGCAAAGCGCACATAGGCATCGCTGTCCTTGATGACCGAGTAGAAATTGCGCAGGCCATTACGCATCTCGGCAGCCACGTCCGGGGCGGTGATATTGTCCAGAATCGGCTTGTCGTATTCATCGACCAGAACGACGGCCCCCTGACCATACTGAAGGCTGGCTTTGCGGATCAGTTCAGCGAAGCAGCCGGAGACATCCTCCCGGTCTTCGCACGCAATGCCCAGACGTTCCTGATTGTCTTTCAGAATACGGCGGATATGGCGGTCCAGCTCCCCGCGATTGCGTAATACCCCGGCCCCGAAACTGAGCTGGATCACCGGATAGGTGATTGACCAGTCCCAGTGCGGATGAATGTACAAGCCCCGAAACAGGGCCTCATTGCCGGAAAACACTTCACTCAGGGTATTGAGCAGCAGCGACTTGCCGAAGCGGCGCGGACGCGACAGGAAGTAGTAGCCACCGGTTGCTGCCAGTTGCAACACCTGCCGGGTTTTGTCAACGTAGGTAAAATCCCCCTCAAGCAGCTTGCGGAGGGTGCTGATGCCGATGGGCAGTTTTTTCATGGCTTGTGCTGTCCGCTTTGGTTTTGGCAGGGTATATTGGACATGATAGCGCAAACCGTACACGGTTCCTGATGCTTTCAGGGTAAAAACAGGGGCTTCCGGAAAGACAAAGCCGGCCAAACGGCTTATGATGGTGGCTTGTGGGAAAATTCCGGTGTCCTTTGGGAGGAGGAGCACATGTCAGGCAACAACTTCTTATTCCGTTCTGCCCTGCCGTCTGGCAGCGTCCAAAGACGCCTGATACCGGGAAATCCACCCGACGGCAAACGGGTGTTGCTGCCGGAAATCCTGCCCGACCCCACCTGTTTTTAAAGCCGGTTACGGTCTCGACCGCCCTGTATGGCAGCAGTATTGCTGCTGCCCGGGCGGTCTTTTTCATGTGAATGGCGAAGCACAAACTGATCCTGAGGAGGAGTAAGGCGTAATGAAAGTGGAGAGACAACAGGCGCTCATGCGGCGTTCCGTGGCAACGGCATTGCTGGCGTGCAGCTTGAGTATCCCGGCCTGGGCCGCTGAAGTGACCATCAAGCGCGATGATTATGGCACCCCGCACGTTTATGCCGACGAGACGTATGGGTTGTTTTACGGCTATGGCTATGCCATTGGTCAGGATCGGCTGTTCCAGATGGAAATGGCCCGACGCAGCACCCAGGGCCGGGTAGCCGAAGTGCTGGGAGCAGATTATCTGGATTTTGACAAAGCGACCCGCCGCAATTACAACCCGGTTTCCATCATGCAGCAACTGGCTGCACTCAATGCGGACGACCGGGCGATTCTGGAGGGGTATGCTGCGGGGCTGAATGCCTGGATTGATACTGTCAGGGATCAGCCTGAGGTCCTGCTGCCGAAGCAGTTCCTGGATAATGGCTTCCAGCCGCAACACTGGAGCGGTTTTGATGTTGCCATGATTTTTATCGGCTCCATGGGTAACCGTTTTGGCGATTACAATACCGAGCTGGATAACCAGAAACTGCTGGATGGCATGATCAAACAGCATGGTGAGGATAAGGGTTGGGCTATTTTCAATCAGATCAACCCGGTCAGTGATCCCAAAGCCCCGACTACCTTGCCTAAAAGCCAGCCTGAATCCGTACCGCCTCCAGGCAATCCAACGGCTTCCCTGAGCAGCCCGCCCACACCGGCCAGGCCCGCCGCAGAACGACCGCAGGTGCTGGCCGTGACCGGCAGCGGCACAGACACCCCGGCTACCCCGCCCAGGCCCGGCGAGGGCTTCAGTAATATGGTTATTGTCGGCAAGGCAAAGGCAGCAGACGCCAATGCCATTTTGCTCAACGGGCCGCAGTTTGGCTGGTATGTACCGGCTTATACCTATTCCATTGGTCTGCACGGAGCGGGGTTTGATCTGGTTGGCAACAGTGCATTCGGCTATCCCGCCGTGATGTTCGGCTACAACCGCAATATCAGCTGGGGCAGTACCTGGGGCGCGGCTGATGTGGTGGATATTTATCAGGAAACACTCAACCCCGACAATCCGCACGAGTACCGGTTCATGGGGGAATACCTGCCGATGCAAAAGCGCACCGAAACCATTGCGGTCAAGGGCGGTGAGTCTGTTTCTTTGGATGTCTGGCAAACCGTACACGGTCTGGTGGTGGAAATGGATGAGGATAAAGGGGTCGCTTACAGCAAAAAGCGGACCTGGGCCGGGCGCGAAATCGAAACCCTGCTGGGCTGGACACGCTCCACCCAGGCGGAAAATTACGAGCAATGGCGCACCCAGGCTGCCCGCAGTGCCATGAATATCAACTGGTATTACGCTGATAAGGAAGGCAATATCGGCTATGCACTGACCGGTGCCTATCCGCAGCGCCTCCCACAGCACGATAACCGGCTGCCGGCCTCCGGTGAGGGCGACCGGGAGTGGCAAGGCATTCAGCCTTTCAGTGACAACCCGCAGGTCTACAATCCCGAAACCGGTTATATTGCCAACTGGAACAACCGGCCCGGCCCCACGATCAATAACCCGGATGAATACTGGTATTCCTGGAGCCAGGCTGACCGGGTTGAAGTGCTGACCAGGCTGCTGGAGGCCAAGGAGCGTTTCACCGCAGAAGAGATTCGCCAGCTGATGGCGGATGCGGCCCTGATGGACCCCAATGCCCGTTATTTCATCCCCTATATTGAACAGGCGACGGCTGATCTGGCGGCTGATGACCCTTTGCGCCAAGCTGCGCAGACTTTGTCAGAGTGGGATTATTTCTCGCGTGATCAGGACAATGACGGTCATTATGACGGTGCGGCCACGGCTATTTTCCAGACCTGGCTGCCCCTGATGCTGGAAGCCAGCCTCAAGGATGACTTGGGGGATTATTTCAAGTGGTTTGCCTCTGCAGGTTATCCCACCCCGGAAAGCCCGCCGGGTTCCGGGGTGAATGTCCAGATTGGTACCAAGGCGGTGTATGAAGCCCTGCTGGGCAAACAGTCCGGTATTGCGCAGGATTACAATTTTTTCAATGACAAAGACCCGTTGCCCATTATCCGTGACACCTTGCAGGCAGCCCTGGCGACACTGGAAAAGCGCTTCGGGGCCGATCCGGCCAGTTGGCGCCTGCCGATTGCCCGGCTGAAATTCAGGAATACCAACTTCCTGAATATCCCCCAGTCGGGTGAGGATGAGATCATGCAAAGCCGCATTGCCATGAACCGGGGCACGGAAAACAACCAGACGGTGTTCACGCCAGAGGGCGTGACCGGGTTTGAGGTGGTGCCACCGGGACAAAGTGGTTTTATCGGTCCGGACGGCAAGCCTTCCATACACTACAACAACCAGTTGGGGCTTTATGATGACTTTCAGTATAAGCGCACCTGGCTGGATGCCAGGGATGTTGATGCGCATGCCAAGTCCAGCATAACCTTGAAATATTCAGTGAAATAAGGTCAGCGACCGGGTGAAGGGTCCGGGCCGGAGACCGCCCGGACCACTGTATCAGCCAAGTATCCGCTGTGTCAGGGGGCGTTTTATTTCGGCAGCTTGCTGCTCACACCCTTGACATAATAGTCTATTTTGGAAATTTCCTCATCGCTCAGGCCGGCGCCTTCGGCCACACGCTCGGTACCTGCCTGATCCACGACCGGGCCACCGAATGGCTGCAGTTCACCGGCAGCAATGGCCGCTTTGGCAGCTTCCACCTTTTTGCGCACGTCTTCCGGCACGGCATCATTCAGGGGAGACAGGTCAATCATGCTGTCCTTGATTCCACCCCAGATGGCACCGGGTTCCCATTTGCCATCGATGGCGGCCTGAACCTGATCGATATAATACTGGTCCCAGTGATGGGTCACGGCGGTCAGGTGAGCCTTGGGGCCGTATTTGGACATGTCGGAGTGGTAGCCGATGGCGTACTTGCCTTTTTCTTCGGCAGCAGCTATCACCGCCGTGGAGTCGGTATGGTGCGTGATGACATCGGCCCCCTGATCCATCAGCGCATCGGCAGCCTCGCGCTCACGACCCGGATCAAACCAGGAGTTGACCCAGACCACCTTGACTTCAATATCGGGCTTCACGGTCTGTGCGCCACGGGTAAAAGCATTGATGCCCTGCAGCACTTCCGGAATCGGGAAAGCGGCAACATAACCCAGCACATTGGACTGGCTCATGGACCCGGCGACAATCCCGGCCAGATAGCGGCCTTCGTAAAAGCGGGCATTGTAGTTACCCATGTTTTCAGCGGTCTTGTAACCCGTCGCATGATCAAAGTCCGTGTCTGGAAAAGCTTTGGCGACCTTGAGGGTCGGGTTCATGTAGCCGAAGGAGGTGGCGAAGATTATCTTGTTGCCGGAGGCGGCCAGATCACGGATGACGCGTTCGGCCTCCGCCCCTTCCGGGACACTCTCGATGGTCTTGATTTCCACCTGATCGCCGAACTTTTCGGCCACCGCCTTGCGTCCGAGATCGTGCTGGTAGGTCCATCCGGCATCACCGATCGGGCTGACATAAACAAAACCGATCTTGAGCTTGTCTTCTGCCTGGGCACTGCCGGCGATCAGCAGGCCGGTAGCGAGAACGATACCGGCAAGGTGCTTGAGCCGGGTCTTCAGGGTTGTGTTGTACATGATTTTTCCTTTTCGGTTCAATAGGGTCAGTAGGTTCTTCATGGAGTCGGGAAGCCTCAGCCGGCTTCCCGGTGGAAGGGTTTTCCCAGTGATGCCGGGGCATGCATCCGGATGGTGCCGGCATCACGGGAAATCAGCACCAGCACCAGGATGGTGGCCAGATAGGGCAGCATGGACAGGAACTGTGAGGGTACTTCAACCCCGGTGCCCTGTATATGGAATTGTGCGATGGTGACACCGCCGAACAGCAGTGCGCCCAGCAGGACCCGGAAAGGCCGCCAGGTGGCGAATACCACCAGTGCCAGCGCGATCCAGCCGCGTCCGGCGGTCATGCCTTCCGACCATAGCGGAGTATAGACCAGGCTCAGGTAGCCGCCCCCGATACCGGCCATGGCTCCCCCGAACAGCACGGCATAATAGCGGATGCGGATCACGGGATAACCCAGGGCGTGGGCCGAAGCCGGTGACTCACCCACGGCACGCAGAATCAGGCCGGCACGGCTGTGGTACAGAAACACGCTGATTGCCGCAAAGCTGAACAGGGCCAGATAGACCAGCGGATCATGGGCAAACAGCAGGGGGCCGATGATTGGCAGTTCGCCCAGCACCGGAATGGCCAGGGGCTGCATGCCGCTCAGGGTGGCACTGGTATAGGACAGGCCGACAAAAGCGCTCAGGCCGATGCCGAAAATAGTCAGGGCCAGACCGGAGGCGACCTGATTGGCCATCAGGCTCAGGGTCAGGAAGCCGAAGATCAGCGCCATCAGCATGCCGGCCACGGCACTGGCCAGCACACCGAGCCAGAGGCTGCCGGTTTCGGTAGTGATAATGAAACCGCTGACGGCCCCGACGATCATCATGCCTTCCACGCCGAGGTTGAGCACCCCGGATTTTTCCACGATCAGTTCACCCAGGGCGGCAAAAATCAGTGGCACACTGGCACCGATGGTGGCGACCAGAATCAGGATCAGGGTATCCGGGTTCATGCATTGTTCTCCACGGGCGGGGGGGTGACGGGGTTGGCGGGTGCTGTCGGAGCCGGAACCGGGCGGGTACGGCGCAGGCGGAAATTAATCAGGACATCACAGGCCAGCAGGAAGAACAACAGCATGCCCTGAAACACGCCGCTGACCGCCGAGGGCAGCGACAGGTGCATCTGTGCCGACTCGCCGCCGAGGTACAGCAGCGCCATCAGCAGGCTGGCCAGCAGGATGCCGACAGGATGCAGGCGTCCGACAAAGGCCACGATAATGGCAGCAAAACCGTAACCGGGTGACAGCGGTATCAGCAACTGGCCGATAGGCCCGGCGACCTCCAGACTGCCGGCCAGACCGGCAGCAGCGCCGCCGGCCAGCATGCCGAGCCAGACTGCCCGGCGCTGCTCAAAACCGGCATAGGCTGCTGCACGCGGAGCCAGCCCGGCCACGCTCATCTTGAACGCGGTCAGGCTCCAGCGCAGAAAGACCAGTGCGGCACCCAGCGCCAGCGCGGTAAACAGCACGCCGACATGGGTACGGGTGCCCGGAATCAGCAGCGGCAGCAGGGCTGAATCGCTGAACATGCGCGACTGCGGAAAGCCATAGCCGTCCGGATCACGCCAGGCCCCGTGGATAAGCCAGCTCAGGACAAACCCGGCCACATAAACCAGCATCAGGCTGACCAGTATCTCGTTGGTATTGAAGCGGGTACGCAGCCAGGCCGGAATCGCTGCCCAGCCCATGCCGCCCAGCACCCCGGCCAGCAGCATCAGCGGCAGTACCAGAACACTGTCCGTTTCATAAAACAGCAGTGCCACGCCCCCGGCCGAAATGGCTCCCAGGGTGAGCTGTCCTTCCGCACCGATATTCCAGATATTGGCCCGGAATCCCACGGACAATCCGAGTGCAATCAGGGCCAGTGGTGAGGCCTTGATAATGAGTTCGCCCAGACCATACAGGTCATTGACCGGTTCGATGAAAAAAGCGTGGAAAGCCTTGACGGGACTCTGCCCCATCAGGGTGAAGACCACCAGGCCGAACAGCAGCATCAGCAGCATGGCCAGCACCGGTGACAGGTAAACCATGGCCCGTGACGGGGCCGGACGGGGTTCCAGACGGATACTCATGCACTGACTCCTTCCGCACTCGGGGCCGGGTTCTGATCCTCCTGTCCCATGCCCCCCATCAGCAGGCCGATTTCCTCCACATTGGTCTGGCTGACCGGGCGGGCTGCGGACAGGCGGCCTTCGGAAATGACGGCAATACGGTCACAGATTTCAAACAGCTCATCCAGCTCTTCCGAGATCACCAGGATGGCTGCACCCGCGTTGCGCAGGTCGATCAGGGTCTGGCGGATAAAGGTGGCTGCCCCCACATCCACGCCCCAGGTGGGCTGGGCCACCACCAGCACGTCCGGGTTCAGCATCAGCTCGCGCCCGACAATGAATTTCTGCAGGTTGCCGCCTGAAAGGCTTTTGGCTTCGGCCTGCGGTCCGGGGGCCTTGACATTGAAACGGCTGATACCGTCACGTGCAAAGCGCCGTATCCGGCGATGATTGATAAACCAGCCCGGCTTGAGGCCCGAGTCATACCCGGTCAGCAGGGCATTCTGGGTCAGGGTCATTTCCGGCACGGCTCCACGTCCCAGACGCTCTTCGGGAATGAAGCGCAGTCCCAGTTTGCGGCGTCCGGAAGCATTCAGTGCCCCTGCCGGTTTACCGTTGATTTCGATCTGGTCCGTGGCTGAAGGCTGCTCCCCGCTCAGGGCATACAGCAGTTCCTGCTGACCGTTGCCGGATACCCCGGCAATGCCGAAGATTTCCCCGCTGCGCACACTGAGGCTGAGCTGGTGCAGGCGGGCTCCGAAAGGGTCGGTGGGTGTGCGTTCCAGATTCCGCACCACCAGCCGTTCACTTCCACCCGGATTCGGCTCGCCATGGAGGCAGACCGGCAGTTCTTTGCCGATCATCATTTCTGCCAGGGTTTTGGCGCTTTCCTGGCGGGGGTCGGCCTGCCCCGTTACCTGCCCGGCCCGCAGCACGGTGGCGTTATGGCACAGTGCGCGGATTTCATCCAGTTTGTGTGAAATGTAAAGGATGCTGCAGCCTTCATCCGAGAGCCGGCGCAGGGTACCAAACAGGCGTTGTACGGCCTGCGGGGTCAGAACCGAGGTGGGTTCGTCCATGATCAGGAGGCTCGGGTTCTGCAACAGGCAGCGCACGATTTCCACACGCTGGCGTTCCCCGACCGAGAGGTCATGCACCAGCCGGTCCGGGGTCAGTGGCAGTCCGTAGTGTCCGGAGACTTCGGCAATGCGTGCCGAAAGCTTGCGCATATTCACGGCCTGGTCCATGGCCAGTGCGATATTCTGGGCAACGGTCAGGGTATCGAACAGGGAAAAATGCTGGAATACCATGCCGATCCCCAGTCGACGGGCATGGGCGGGGCTGCTGATGCGTACTTCCTCGCCGTTCCAGAAGATGTGTCCCTCATCGGGTTTGATCACGCCATAGACGGCCTTCATGAGTGTGCTTTTGCCCGCACCGTTCTCGCCCAGCAGGGCATGGATTTCGCCCGGCATGACCCGGAGATTGATGTCCTTGTTGGCTACCACGGCGGGGTAGTATTTGCTGATGCCCTGAAGTTCAAGGCGGGGTACCGGGTTCATGCACGCTCCTCTTTCAGTTTCAGTAGTTGTGCGGCCACCGCAATGGCGATGATTTCAGGCTCCTTGCCGCTGATGCCGGGCAGGCCGACAGGGCAGGTCAGATGCTCAATCAGGTGCCCTGCGATACCGGCATCCCGCAGTCGGTGCCGAAAGCGGGCGGCTTTGGTGCGGGAGCCTATCAACCCCAGAAAGGCAAAATCAGCCCGTGTCAGTATGACCTGACATAATGCAAGATCAATGCCATGATCATGTGTCATGACCAGATACCAGGCATTTGCAGGGGCTTGGGCAACACTGGCAGTGGGGTCGGGATTTTCAAGGCAGGTGACATGGGAAGGGGGATAAGGCGGGAAGTGGTCGGGGCGGCTGTCGATCCAGTGAATCTGCCAGGGCAGGGGAGCCATGACCTGCACAATGGCGCGGCCCACATGCCCTGCACCATACAGTATCAACAGGGGGGGCGGGACTGCCTGTTGGCCGGGCGGGCCTTCCTGCAGCTGCTGCCTGAGCTGCCCGGCATTGTCAATCCGGATGTGTTCCAGCCGGACGGCTCCGCCACAGCATTGTGCCAGGTCGGGGCCGAGTATGAAGGCCTGCTGCCGTGGCCGGGTGCCAGGGAGCGCGGTATGCAGCAGTGTTCGTGCCTGCTGCATGGCTTCGTATTCCAGGCGTCCCCCGCCGATACTGCCGAAGGCGTGCTGCGGGAATACCAGCATGAAGCTGCCGGGTGCCCGCGGGGCCGAGCCCTGTACCGCCTGTACCCGGACCAGTATTGCCGCTTGTTGCTGTATCGATTGCAGGGCTTCCGGCCACCAGGGAGGCAGACGGACAGGGGGAAATGTATGCAAAAGCTGGTTTGTTTCAGTCATACGGGTCGGCAGGTATCGGATGCCAATGACCAGAACAGATTAGTACAGGGAAAAATTGTATGCAATCTGTTTTTGATTTTGTATACAAAATCAAAAACGGCACTCATGGATTGCTGCACTGCACCGAGTCAGTGCAGCCGGGCCATAAACAGCAACAGCTGGTGGGTGAGCGGGTCGTGTTTGAGGTGCTGACGCTGTTTCAGCAGCCTGTCGGCTCTGGCCCGGTCACCGGCCAGCATGGCCCGGGCTGCTGCCCGGTCAAGCCGGGCCACGGCAGTTTCCAGCGCCTGCAGGTCCGTCAGTACCATGCCGCAGCGCTGGCAGGTTTCCTGCCCGTCTGTCAGGCGGGCACGGCAGTTGGGGCAGCGGTCCATGATTACTGAGAACCCAGGTCCGGTTCCAGGTAGTACAACAGATCGCTCAGTGCATCAATGCTTTGCTGCAGCTGCCCGCTGTCTTCCCCGTTGTGCAGGGCCTGTTCCAGGTCTTCAATCAGGTTGATGGTATCTTCCTGATCATCTCCCTCCAGTCCGGGCAGCAGGGCACGGGCCTTGTCCAGCAGGGCATGGGCCTTGACCCGTTCGCGACTGTTCCGGCCATGGGGGCCGGTTTCCGCATCAGTGTCATCCGGGTTTTCCATCATTTGCTGCAGGGCGGCCCGGGCCTGGGTGAGTTCATCATCCTTGAAGCGGGAAATGGCGTTGTCGATCGTCAGGCCCTGCTCGTGCCCGCTTTTCTTTTCCCGGGTTGAAACCTGCAGGATACCGTTGATATCGAGGGAGAATGTGGTGACGATAGGGGAGCCGGCAGGGAGGTCACCGAGATTTTCCAGCATGAAACTGCCGATCTTGGTATTTTGCATCGCATCCGGGTTTTCTCCCTGATACACATTGACCTCAACCTTTTTCTGACCATCGTACATGGTGTAGAACGATTCACTGTGGGTGACGGGGATTGGGGTATTTTTCCGGATCAGGGGAACGAAGCAGTAGGGATAGTCCATGCCATTGTAATCACCGACTGCACTGGTGCCGAAGGTGTAAGGTGTGATATCGACCAGAATCGGCCCCACTTTGGAACCGTCCAGCATGGCCGCCTGTACGGCTGCCCCCATGGCAACACACAGGTCAGGGTCCAGTTCCATGCGCGGCTGGATGCCGGTTTCCTCTTCCAGACGCTGCTGCACCAGTGGCGTGCGGGTGGAGCCGCCCACCAGCAGAATTTCATCAATATCTGCCACGCGCAGGTTGGCACCGGCCAGTGCGGTATGGACAGCTTCCAGTGTTTTGTCGATATGCCCGCTGATCATCTCCTCATATTCATTGCGGTTGATTTCCAGACTGAGATGGATTGGTGTGCCATCTTTTTCCAGCAGGTGCTCTTCCTCAATGGTGTAATAAGGTTGTGATGACAGGGCGATTTTGGCGATTTCTGCGGCACGATTGATTCTGGACAGGGCCCGGCTTGACGCAGCGGGGTCAACCCCCTGGCTTTCCTTCAGGTAGTCACAGATGTGCTCCTGCAACAACTGGTCAAAATCATCACCACCCAGGTGATTGTCACCGTGGCTGGCACGGACTTCCACCACACCGGCAGCCATGTGCACGACCGAGACATCAAACGTCCCGCCGCCCAGATCGTAGACCAGAATGTTGCGGGCTTTGTGCTGATCCGTCTGGTAGGCCAGCGCGGCGGCCGTCGGTTCATTGATGATGCGTTCCACCTTGAGCCCGGCGATCTCTCCGGCATCACGGGTTGCCTGACGCTGGGTGTCGGAAAAAAAGGCCGGAACGGTGATGACTGCGCGCTCAATGGGAGTGCCGCAAGCGGCCTCAGCCACCTGCTTCAGGCGACGCAGGATCATGGCCGAAATTTGTTGGGGGGTATAGCTCTGCTCACCCAGTACCAGGCGTTCATCGCTGCCCATGTGGCGTTTGACCGACTTGATGGTACGTTCCGGGTAGAGGGTATACTGGTTTCTGGCCGCCTCTCCGACCAGCAACTCGCCGTTACTGTCAAAGCCGACATAGGATGGCAGCTGCTTGTGGCCGTTTTCAACCTCCAGTACTTCGACCTTGTCCTGACGGATCAGGGCAACTTCGGAATTGGTTGTGCCCAGGTCAATGCCGATAATGGTCTCGTTGGCATTTGGGTGTGGCATGTATTTCTGTCCTCGTCTGAATCAGTGGGGTGTGTCGGTGGGGGGCGGACTGTGGTGACGGTTGGCGATCACTTCGGCGGGCCTGAACGGTTTGCCCCGGTAGAAATAGCCCCGGCGCACTTCTTCCAGTACCAGACCATCCGCCTGTTGCAGATCGGTTCTGACACCAACTACCCGCATGGTATGCGGGTCCATGGGTTTGCCCAGTGCCACAACCGGCGTGACACCCCGGCTTTCCAGCAGCTGCTCAAGCCGCCGCAGGGTGATTTCCAGTCCTTCCAGCTGGCTGATGCGGAATTTCCGTGAGGTTTTGCGCTCCCAGCGTGGCGGTGCAAAGTGCCGGATACTGTCTGCCGTTATCGCCAGGCGTTCCTGCAGGTCGATGATTTCCGCCAACAGGCCGCTTTGGGCCTGAAAAACGGCTTCCTGCCGGGCTTGCTGCTGCTGACCCAGTTCCTGCGTCAGCTGCTGATTATTGCTTTGCAGGGTTTCCAGCAGGGTATTGAAGTGGCCGATGGCTTCCTTCTGCTGGCGGGATTCCTTTTTGACCTCTGCCTTGAGGGCTGCCAGCTCACTCAGCAGGCTGTAAAGATCAGGCTCGGGCGGGGGCTGTTCCAGCCCGGCAGCAGCAGGATCGGTTGGGGTTTCTGCCTGCAACAGAAATTCCCGAAACCGGTTCATCAGGGTTTCAACGGGTGTGTCCAAGCATATTCTCCAGATAGTCAGCCCTGCGCCAGCAGCTGTTGTACCTGCTGCAGTGTCGGGCGTGCCGGTGGATTCCGGGGCATCAGGGCGGTCACCACATCCTGGCGGTTTGGTAATGTGGTGTCAAACAAGGCCTGTTGCAGACGTTTCTGGCGGGTTTCAAGCTGCTCGTAGGCCCGGCGGATCTGCTGGAAAACCTGCGGGTGCTGTTCCGGCGGATAGCGCCGCAGCTGTTGCAGGTAGGCTGACTTGACGGTGGCATCATCCAGCCCTGTTTCATCCAGCGGGTTTTCAGGCAGGTATTCCGGCAATCCGAGAATCAGATAAGGGTTGTTCATGAAAAACCTTTTTCCAGGCGCTTGATGAAATCTTCTGGAGAATCCCCCCGCATCATGCTGCGGCAGAGTTCACGCAGGGCCTGCTCGCCAAAATGCTCCAGAACCTGTCTGGCCAGCATGCCGTCCGATGCCATCATGCTGATAAAATCCAGCAGTTCCCTGGCCGACATATTCTCAATCAGATTATCGAGAGCAGGGCTGAACTTTCCATCAAGAATATCCTGCATCGGTGGAACGGGGTAATCATGATGGTCAAATCCGTTCAGACGATCCAGCAAGCTGCCCAGCCGGCTGGCCGTGATACTGTCCCCCTGGTCTCTGGCCTTGTCCCAGGCCTGCTCCAGTCGGTTCATGGTTGCAACAGGACCGAGGTACTGCATGTTTGCAAAGCGGTAATAGGTGAAAACGGGTTTGTCCGGCCAGGTTTTTTCCAGCCGGGTGGCATAAGCCGTCAATAATGCCTCTTGACGGGTTTGCAGCCAAAGCTCACACAGGCTTTCACCTTCGCCCACGGCAAATTTCAGTTTGGCCGCTTTTTTCAATGGTGCCTGCAGACCGGCGAGTGACTTGGTTAAATCCTTGATATCATTGGCTTCCATCAGCTCTCGCAAGGTTTTTTCCAGTGCCAGGACATCAGCGACAGCCGGTTTTTTCCAGACCTGTTCCAGCCCCCCCAGATTCAGAAGGGTGGCCAGAGGCGTGTCTGTCAACAGGCTTTCATGCCGGAGAATAAACTCCAGCCGGACAGCCGCCCCCGGTTCGGTGGTGATGAGGGCCTGTAAAAGCTGTCGGGCTGCCGCAAGATCCTGCTGGCGGACAGCAAGACAGACCTGCAATACCTGGGTGATGGTGGCATCCAGTGCTGTGCCTTTCCAGTTCCGTGCTTCCTCCAGTTCCTTCGCGACCAGGTGCAGCTTGCCCTGCTTGAGTTGCTTGCCGGCATGGGCCGTGTGTGCCTGGCGCAGGAGTTGGCGGATACGGGTATTGATCGGGTCGATGGCCAGAATATGCCGGGCATGGTCGGCTGCTTTCTTGAAGGCATTACCGGCAATGGCGATGCGGGTACCGAGCTCCAGCAGGGTTGTGTCATCCGGATGGTGTGTCAGCGCCTGTTTCAGGGTATCGCGTGCAGGCTTGAGCTTACGCTGCTGCAGGTAGTATTCCAGAATGTCCGCCCATGCTGACTGCAGGGAGGGATCGTGTTCCAGCGCCTGCTCCAGCAGCCGGATCGCGTACTCGTCCAGCTCGCCGTATTCCTCGCGGATAGCCTGGACCAGATGGCAGTTGAGCTGGGCAGCCAGTTCGGTGACACTGCCTGTCTTCCGGGACGGGTCGGCAGCAGTAGCCGTGGTCGCAGTTTTGAGCAGGTCATTGCGGTATTGTTCCCAAACCGGCAGGCGGCTTTCCAGTGCAAGTCCGCCGGCATCATTGGCCAGTGCAAACAGGCGCTGTTTTTCCGGTGGTGGAAGCTTGACAAGCTGTGCCAGCCGGGAGATATGCAGTTGCCTGTCCGGGTATCGGGTACCGTGCTCCGAGGCCAGAGTCAGTCTCACCCAGGTTTTTTTCAAGGCATCGGTCAGCCAGTTCCGGGTCTCCGGTGTTACCTGGTTTGTATTGATCCTGCTGAACAGGTCATACAGTTTTCTGGGGGCCGGCTCCGGTTCAAGGGCAGCAATTTTTTTCAGCCATTCGGCGGGTGGACCCGACCAGCCACGGATCATCATCTGGCTGTTGTGAGCCGTGGCGGAAAGGCTGTCCAGTTGTGGCAGCAGTTCCCGTGGCTCCAGCTGCAGCAGTCGGGCCTGCTGTGCCAGGGGATGGAAAGGGGAGTCTGCGGGCAGACGTTGCAGCAGGAGCTGGATCTGTTCCGGGTCTGATCCGGGTTCCGGCCAAGCCTGGATGATCTGGCGCAGGTCGCGATAGGGCGAGCGGAAGGAAATGCGTTTTAACAAGGCCTGCAGGTTGCTTTGGGATTCACCCTGACACCAGCGCTCCAGCAGCTCACAGGCTGTTTCATGGTCACGCCTGACCGGGTTTTCCGGTGCCAGGGTGTCCAGAAGCGCGGTTTCTCCGGCCAGTATGATGGCCGCCAGTTGTGGCTGCAGGCTCTGCTGTTCTGCAGGGGGCAACTGCTGGCAGGCAGAGAGCCACTGCCGGTATTGACGGGCCTTGAGCAGCCAGTCCAGATAGCGCCTGTCCGTGTTTTCCAGCCCGTAAGCCTGTGCCGATTCCCAGGTGACAAGGGCTTCCTTGTACATGCCCTGATCGGCCAGCTGTTCTGCCCGTCCGGTATAAGCCTGTTGCAGCAGGGCTGAGGTATGCACCGGATCGCCCCCCTGTTTGAGCAGGGTTTTCAGGTATTGCAGGGCCTGTCGGTATTGTGCGTTCTCCAGTGCCTGCAGTGCAGCCTGCTCCAGCGCCTGTGGGGGCAGGTTGCTGGCAGTTTTTTTTGTGCCGGATTTTTTGTTTCTGGACAAATCCCAAATTCCTCTGGGTCGAATCACACCTTGCATTTTCAGGATAAAGGGTGATTAAAATAAACGGTTTACACTCGGTTTGGTTGTGTTGGAGACACTTCATTATCAATGATGATTGAAACGAACAACAGTGAAAACAAGCCGGTTCCCGGATTATAAGGGCTGCCTGTTGCAATACAAGTGTTTCAGGGGGCTGGGAAGGCCGCTTCCAATTTGTTAGCCATGTTTCATGACCTGTTCACTGCTGTCCCGCATTCCTGCACCAGGTCTCGATTCCCTGCAGCAGCTGCAGCAGCTCCATCTCGCTCTGGATGCCGAGTTGGCCGCAGAAATCCTGGTTCCAGGCCACGATGTGTGGCTCAATGCGGGTATACAGGGTCCGTCCCTTATTGCTCAGGTCGATGTAGGCCACGCGCCGGTCATGTGCGTCGGGGGTGCGGGTGATCAGCTCCTTGTTGTTCATCAGGATCAGGGCACGAGTGACACGGGCCTTTTCCATATTGGCCAGCCGCCCGAGTTCGCCGGGGGTGAGGCTCCCGTGCCGGAACAGCTGGGCCATCACGCGCCACTCCGGAATGGTGATGTCATAACCGGCATAAACTTTGGACAGTGAACGGCTGATCATGTCGGCTGCCACGGTCAGCCGGTAAGGCAGGAAGTCTTCCAGTTGCAGGCAGGCGGTTTTGACTGCCGTACTGTCAGTTTTCCGCATGCCGAAGTCTCCTTTTATTCACAATAAAAAGCTTGTTGCAATCAGTTTTGATCGATATTATATTGTTTCGGTCGAAATTAAAAGTTCTTTTATCCCCCTGATTGACCCCCCAAAAGAGGATGTAACATGAGCAAGAAATTTGCCTCGGTAGGTGATACCGAAGTCAAAAATGTCAGTTTTGTCAAGCTGGCAGAGGGCGCTTACGCCTATACCGCCGAAGGTGATCCGAATACCGGCATCATTATCGGTGATGATGCCGTCATGGTGGTTGATACCCAGGCCACGCCAACCATGGCCCAGGACGTGATCCGCCGCATCCGTGAAGTCACGGACCTGCCGATCAAACATGTGGTGCTGACCCACTACCATGCCGTGCGCGTACTGGGTGCTTCGGCGTACCAGCCGGAAAGCATCTATGCCAGCCGCAATACCTACAACCTGATCGTGGAGCGTGGCCAGCAGGATTTTGATTCCGAGCTGGGACGTTTCCCGCGCCTGTTTGCCGATGTGTCTTCGGTACCGGGGCTGACCTGGCCGACAGTGGTGTTTGAGAACCGGCTGACTGTCTATCTGGGCAGCATGGAAGTTCAGATCATGCATCTGGGCAAGGGCCACAGCAAGGGTGATACCGTGGTCTGGCTGCCGAAGCAGAAAGTGCTGTTCTCCGGGGATCAGGTCGAATACGGAGCCACACCTTACACTGGTGATGCCTACCATGAAGAATGGCCGTCCACCCTGAACAAGCTGCTGGCGCTGGGGCCGGAAAAGCTGGTACCGGGACGGGGCGAGGCGCTGCAGAATGCGGATGAGTGCCGGGTGGCCATTGAAGGAACCCGTGACTTCCTCTCCGACATGTATGGCAACGTGAAGAAATGCCGCGCCAAAGGCCTGGATCTGGCAGCCACCTATGCCGATACCTACCAGCTGCTGCAACCCAAGTATGGCCAGTGGGTCATCTTTGAGCACTGCCTGCCGTTCAATGTCACGCGTTGCTATGACGAGGCCGGTGAATACCCTGATCCGCGCATCTGGACTGCCGAGCGTGATCAGGATATGTGGCATTCCCTGCAATCCGTTGTGAAGCAGTAATCGTCAGTCACCCGCTCCTTTCGGGAGTGGGTTCACCCAAAAAGGAGGAGAATGTCGTGGTTTCAACCTATACCAATCCGGTATACGAGTACCGCCGGCACCCGGACCAGGAGGCTGCCACACCGGCACATCACCCGGTCATCATTGTCGGTGGCGGTCCGACCGGGCTGTACATGGCACTGGACTTCGCCCGGCAGGGGATTGCCACCGTGGTACTTGATAATGACAGCACGGTCAGTTTCGGTTCCCGCGCCCTGTGTTTTTCCAAGCGCACCCTGGAGATTCTGGACCGGGTTGGCTGTGGTGAGCCGGTTGCTGAAAAAGGTGTGACCTGGCAACTGGGCAAGGTATTTTTTCACCAGCAACAAGTGTACGAGTTCAACCTGCTGCCCGAACAAGGGCATCAGCGTCCCGCTTTCGTCAATATCCAGCAGTATTATCCGGAAGAATATCTGGTCAACACGATACTGGAGACACCGGCAGTTTCATTGCGCTGGCTCAACACGGTCAAGCAGGTACGGCGTACCGGGGAGCGGGTCGAGGTAGTGACGGAGACGCCGGATGGTGAATACCGCATGACCTGTGATTACGTGCTGGTGGCTGACGGGGCCAACAGCGGCATTCGTGAAAGCCTGGGTCTTGAGTCCCAAGGCCAGATTTTTGATGACACTTTCCTGATTGCCGATATTGCCATGCAGGCGGACTTTCCCACCGAGCGCTGGTTCTGGTTTGACCCGCCATTCTGGCCGGGGCAGTCGGTGCTGCTGCACCGGCAGCCGGATGGCATCTGGCGCATTGATTTCCAGCTCGGTCCCAATGCCGACCGGGACGAGTGGAAACAGCCGGAGAAGGTGCGGCCCCTGATCGAGGCCATGCTGGGAGATGTCCCCTTTGAGTTTGAGTGGCTGAGCGTGTACCGCTTCCGCTGCCGGCGAATGGATTCCTTCATCCATGAGGACCGCATTCTGTTTGTGGGGGATTCCGCGCATCAGGTCTCGCCTTTCGGAGCGCGCGGTGCCAACGGTGCGCTGCAGTCCGCCGAGAATCTGGTCTGGAAACTGGCACGTATCCTGCGCGGTACGGCACCGGCCACCCTGCTGGATACTTATGATGAGGAACGCAGCCACGGGGCGGACGAGAATATCCTGAACTCCACCCGTGCAACCGATTTCATCACCCCCAAAAACCGTGTGACACGCCTGTTCCGTGACACGGTGCTGGAGCTGGCGCAGGAATATCCGTTTGCACGCAGCCTGATCAACAGTGGCCGGCTGTCGGTTCCCTGCACCTATGAAAATGCCAGCCTCAGCACGCCGGATGACCCGGCTGACGGTTTCCCGGCGGAAATGCGCCCCGGCTCGGTGTGCAAGGATGCTCCGGTGCGGGTGCTGGTGCCGGCGAGCGATAAAAGCAGCCGTGAACCCTGGCTGTTGCGCCATCTGGGGGAGCGTTTTGTGGCACTGGTTGCCGTCGGCAAGGGCGGCATGACCGACACCCTGCGCAGCCAGATCGAGACACTGCAGGCCCTGGATGATCTGGATGTGGTGGTGATCGACAATGATCAGGTACCTGCCGGGGTACTGGCGCTGGCGGATGAGCAGCATTTCATGCATGCGCGTCTGGCACTCCAGCCCGGTACGACCTACCTGTTCCGCCCGGACCAGCATGTGGCCGCCCGTTGGCGCAGTCTGGATGTGACCAGGGTGCAGGCTGCCATGCAGCACGCCCTGGGGCGTCCGGCGAAGGAGGTGAAATGATGACGGACAAACTGATACTGGAACCGAATTTCAGTGATGCCGATGCTTTTTTTGCTGCACTGGCAGAGGCTCACCGCGAGGGTGAGGATGCCGTCAGCGAAAAAGTCAATGCCCGCCTGATTCTGTTGCTGGCCAACCACATCGGAGACCAGAACATCCTGCAGCAGGCGCTGGCGATTGCCGCACAAGAGGAACCACAACATGAGTGAGTTGACTTACCTTTCGGGGTTTGGAAATGAATTTGAGTCCGAAGCCCTGAGCAATGCCCTGCCAAAAGGGCGCTTCAGCCCGCAGCGGGTCAATTACGGCCTGTATGCCGAGCAGTTCAACAGTACGGCGTTTACCGCGCCGCGTGCCGAAAATCGCCGCAACTGGTTTTACCGCATCCGGCCTTCGGCCCTGCACGGGGCCTATTACCCGCTGGTACAGGCCGATTTGCGGACTGCCCCGGAGCAGGAAACGCCCTGTCCACCGGATCAGCTGCGCTGGAATCCGTTTCCGATACCGGACCAGCCGCTGGACTTTATCGACGGGCTGCTGACCCTGGCGACCAATGGCAATGCCGCGGCCCAGCAGGGAATCGGCATCCACATGTACCGAGCCAACCGCAGCATGGAGACACGCTTCTTCTGCAATGCCGACGGTGAACTGCTGCTGGTCCCGCAACAGGGCGGGCTGATGCTGCATACCGAATGCGGCCTGCTGGCCATCGGGCCGGGTGACATCGGCGTGATTCCGCGGGGCATGAAGTTCCGGGTGGTCCTGCAGCAGTCCGAAGCCCGGGGTTATATCTGTGAAAACTACGGCAATCCGCTCATTCTGGCCGAGCGCGGGCCGGTGGGAGCCAACGGGTATGCCAATGACCGTGACTTTGAGGCCCCGGTTGCCGCCTTTGAAGACCGGGAAGGTACGTTTGAGCTGGTGACCAAGTTCATGGGCCGCCTGTATGGCTGCGAGCTTGGGCATTCACCGCTGGATGTGGTGGCCTGGACCGGTAATTCCGTGCCCTACCGCTATGACCTTGGATGTTTCAATGTCATGAACACCGTGAGTTATGACCATCCGGATCCGTCCATTTTCACCGTGCTGACCTCGCCGTCCGGCACGCCGGGCGTGGCCAATGTGGACTTTGTGATTTTCCCGCCGCGCTGGATGGTGGCTGAGGACACTTTCCGTCCACCCTGGTATCACCGCAATATCATGAGCGAGTTCATGGGCCTGATCCGGGGCACTTATGATGCCAAGGAGGAGGGCTTTGAACCGGGTGGGGCCAGTCTGCACAACTGTTTCACGGCCCACGGGCCGGAAGCGGCGGTATTCGACAAGGCCAGCAGCGTGGAACTCAAGCCGCAGCGCTACGAGGACACACTGGCTTTCATGTTCGAGTCACGCTATGTGATCCAGCCTACGCGCATGGCACTGGACAGTCCGCAGCTGCAGGCGGATTACCTGGAATGCTGGAGCGGGCTGCAGAAGCATTTCACCGGGCGTCAATAAGCGTCAGCGCTTGAACCACAGGCCGGGCGGATGTCAGCGCCCGGCCTGATCCGGTTTGTGAATCAGACCCTGCTCTTCATCCGGGAGCAAGCCTGTATATGAAAAAATCATGATAAGATCAATTTAACCTGATAGCCGTCCCGGATGGGCAGTCAGGTTTGGAAAGTTGGCGACTACCTGAGGTCTGTGCGAGCAGGCTTGGCGATAATGATAAAAAGCAATCGTTCTTCTGCCGGCGATGACAGTATCCACCTTCCCCAGTGGTGTCCATACAATAAATCCTTTTGATTGCAGCAGCATGAAAATCAGGAAATACAACAAAAAATGAAAAACCACCGGAATATTCACGCCTCTCTCGCGGGTTGCCGCCTGGCATGTCAGTATTTTCCAACTCCGATTCTCCGTGATAGCGCCGGCCTGAACGGTAACCCGAAGCGGTGCTGATGGCCCAACTGCCCTGAATGGCGGCTCTGTATCCTCCCAAAGCCGGGAAACCAACGACTAATAATAATTTCGGTAAGACAGCAGACATGATGATAACCCTGAACAGAAAATTATACCCCTTATTCGCTACCTTGCTGTTCGCTGTACCCTTTGCCAGTCAGGCGGCACCGGCCCCCCCAATCAGTTGTAGTGGAGCCATTGAGTCAACAAATACCGACACCACCATGGCAGTGCTGCTCTCCGGCGGCACAGTCACTGTCAATGGCATCAACATTACAGTAACGACAAGTAACCGGGCTGAATCATTCGTGACAGATGGTGAGCTGCCGGATGGCGTGCATCTGAACAAGGACTTCGATACCACAACATCATCCATTACCTATCATTTCAGCCAGCCGATTTCCCGTTTTGAAACAACATTCGGTGCCCAGCAGGATCAGGAGCGAATCACATTCAGCCATGCAGGGAGTTATATTGATAATCAGATGAACTCGACCTACGGTCTGGCTACTTCCATCATGAGTCAGGCAACCCTGATCAACGGTGGCCTGGAACTGCGCTCCAATCTGACAGATCAGAATCCGGGTACCTCATCGGCAAGTTTTGGTTCCAATTCGGTTGTTACCTGGGATTTCCCGATACCGACCCAGACATTCACCGTGACCAATACCGGTAGCGGGCAGGGTGGCCCGGTCACTATTACCAGCGGCACTGTCGCCACAACCAACTACAACGGGACAATCGTCGGCGGCGCGTTCAAGATCACGACGTGTCCTGCTGCTGTCGCCACTGACTACAGTGATGCACCTGCTGATGGCTCGACTGCCCCGAATGGCAGCAGTACGACGGCCTACGGCATGGCGAGCCACACCATTGTCAGCGGTATCCAGCTTGGTTTCACCATTGATGGGGAGACCGGCAGCATTGCCAGTGCGGATGCCAGCGGGGACGGCGCAGATGATGACGGTGTATTGAGCTTTCCGCCTCTGGCAGCCGGAAGCACAAGCTATATGCTGTCCGCATCCAACCTCAGGGCCTCCGGCACGGGGACTTTGCATGCCTGGATTGACTTTGACAAAAACGGCACCTTCAGTGCCGGTGAGCATGCAAGCGTGACCGTGACTGCCGGGGTGCTGTCCGGTGGCCTGTCGTGGTCCGGTATTACGGCAAGTGCTGCAGCGGGGGCCACTTTCGCCCGCCTGCGCCTGACATCGGATACGCTGGTGGATGTGGCGGGTACGACGGCACTGGATGAGCGTGCCATTGGTTCTGCCTCTAATGGTGAAGTTGAGGATTACGCAGTGACCCTGTCGGCGCTGAGCTATCCGGCGAATGCCAATGTCGATACCTGCCCGATTGCTGCCGGAGCCACCTTTACCCCAAGTGAAGAGATCATCTGGAATCATGAGCTTAACGGTACCCCGCCGAGCCAGTACAAGCCAAAGCTGAACGGGACGGATGTTGCCTCGGCCCCACCCATTACTGCAGGCAGTGGTATCGATTACCTGATTCAGGTCACTTCCGGGCGTATTCTGAATGCGAATCAGAATGGCCGTGTGACCGCGTATGAGAATGGCGACTATGCCCAGTATGCCTTTACAACCAGTTCCACTGTCATCCCCGGACGTACCTGGAAACAGTTGCGCTATGGCCTGATAAATACCAGCACGACCATTAACCAACTCCCGTACCGCATTTCCGTGCTGGTCTCGACGGACCCCGATTTTGCCACCGCCAGCCTGCTGGTGGACGGGCAGGCTGTAACGACACCAACAGGCTACCAGCGGACAATCGTGCCGTTCTCCAGGCCAATTTTTCTGCAGCCATCCACGACCTACTATATGCGTGTCATTTTTCATGATGCCACGACTGCTTCGGGTGAGTTGCACTGGGATGATGTCGCACTGGGTTTTGTCAACTGCATGGACAAGGGCGATGCACCCATAACCAGCGTCAATCCCGCTACGAATTACGGTGAGGCCACGCATACCATTCCCGAAAACAGAACCTTGCAGCTGGGGTCCGTGATTGATGGTGATGGCGTCGGCACCCTGGCCAGCCTCAATGCCGATGGTGATGACACTGGCGGACTTGATGATGAGGAAAGTGTCAGCATGAACGGCTTTCCGCTGGATAATGCCCTGATCAATGAGGGAACCCAGACTTTCACGGTCACAACCACCGGTACCGGCTACCTGAGTGCCTGGGTTGATTTCAACCGTGACGGGGATTTTGCCGATGCCGGCGAGCAGATTGCCACCAATATCCATTCAAGCGGCGGCACGCTGGATCTGGACTTCACCCCGCCCGCCGGCATGCAGACCGGCGACAGTTATGCGCGTTTCCGTTACAGCAGTGTAACCGGGCTGGGGCCGGATGGCAGTGCCCCCGATGGTGAGGTGGAGGATTACAGGATCAGGCTGTTTGCCGGCAGCCCCTATGTCTGCGAACCCGGTCTGTACCAGTCCTCCGTCAACAGCTACCGGAAACTCAATCCGGCCACCGCCTCTTATGACGTGATCGGCAGTCTGGGCTCGGAAACCTCGATTGGCTACAATGTGCTGGACAATATCATTTACGGGGTCCGGAAAACCGGTACCAGTGAGGGGCAGATTATCGCCATTGCCAGTGATGGCAGTTATGCCAGCCTGGGGTTTGCCACCCGGATGGATACCGGTGGCCCCCTGACACTGAGCAGCGCCCAGCTGGTCATTGACGGTGAGAACAATATCTGGATGGGCAGCTGGATGATCAACCTCAATACCATGGTGGCGATTCCGGTGACTTTTTCAGGGGCTTCCATGATAACGCCCTGGGACTGGTCCTATCTGCCGGGCACGGGCGGCTCAAAAGGCAAACTGTACGGAGTACATAACAACAAGCTGTATGTCGCTGACCTGGACAGCAGGACCGTAACCGGTACGGGAACGGGTACGCAGGTTCAGGTCAGTGCCACCATGACCACGGTAAGCGGGCTGGGGGCCAGTTCGGGGGGCTATGGTGCCTCCTGGACCGACCTGAATCATGACCTGTATGTCTACCACAACGTTGACGGCCGGGTGTACCAGATTCTGAACCAGGATTCGGCCAGCCCGACTGCCCAGTTGGTTGCCACTACAACGCCCCTGGGCAATAACGATGGTGCCAGCTGCCCGCTGGCACCGGCGCCGTTCTATGATTACGGTGATGCGCCGGCACCCTATGCCACGCTGATCAGTAATAACGGTCCGGCACATGCCTACCTGTCCAGCCTGAAATTGGGGACCTACCTGAACAAGGAGTTGAACGGCTACCGTGACGGGGTTGATAACAACGGTAATGCCACCGATGATGATTCGGATGACGGTGTCATCCTGTATGGTGCCGGTTTGCAGGGGCAGACCCTGACAGGCGGCGTGCCCGTGACCCTTAAAGTGGTGACTGCCGGTACTGCGACCCTGTACGGTTTTATTGACTGGAACGGGGACGGGGATTTCGGGGATGCCGGTGAAGCCCTTGCACCGCTGAGCTCCGGTGGCGGGGTGCAGAACCTGACCATTACCCCCCCCGTCGACATTATCACCGGGGTGAGTTATGCCCGTTTCCGTTACAGTACCGATCCGGCAGCAGCAGCACCGACAGGGCTGGCGCTCAATGGTGAAGTGGAGGATTACCAGATCCATCTGGTTACCGGGGGTGTCAGTGTCAGTGGCCGGGTCTATTTGGATACCAATGTGGATGGCGTGAATGCCGCCACAGAACCGGGGATCCCGGAGGTTACCGTGGTGTTGTATGACACCACGGACAACACCTGCCGCAGCACCCGTACCGGTGCGGATGGCAGTTATCGTTTTGACGGCGTGCCGGGTGGTACTTATCAGCTCTATGAAGCGGCACGTGAAACCGTACCGGTGCCTCAAAACTGTGATCCGGCAGCAGCGGCAGATCGGGCCGGTTATCTTTCAAGCACGGCGAATGCTCCCGCTGCTTTCAGTGTGGAAATCACCCCGGTGAGTGAGCGGGACTTCGGCGATGTCCAGGCTCCCCAATTCAATCTGGATAATGAAAAGACCACCACACCGAACCAGATCGTGGTGCATCCGCATACTTTCAGCAGCCCTACGGATGGCCAGGTCAGCTTCAATATGGTTGCGCTTGAACCTGATCCTGCCAGCCTGAACTGGAATACCCAAATTTATATTGACAGCAACTGTGATGCGGCACTGGATGGGGGTGACGTGCTGTATACGACGGCCATTCCGCTTACTGCCGGAGACCAGGTCTGCCTGCTGGTCAAGGTGCTCACGCCCGGCACGGCCACCAGCGGGGCCATGCTCACCAGCGTGATCGAGAGCGAGTTCATGTACGGGAATGGCAGCTCGGGACTGCCCAACGCGCTCCAGCAGCATACCGACATCACCCGCATCATTACCGGTCCGGGTACGGGAACCACGCCCGGCAGCGGTACCGGGGTACTGGACCTGCACAAGGCAGTCTGGAATGTCACACGCGATATTGATGGCAATGTGGCCTTACCCGGCGAGACGCTGCGCTATACCATCACCTACACCAATGTCGGGGATGGCTCTGTCGACGAGCTGGTGATTCATGACAGCATCCCCGCATTCACCCGGCTGGTTCCGGCCAGCCTTGACTGTGGTGACCATCCGGTGGCGCTTCCGCCGTGCAGCATGACAAACAGCGCCGATGGCAGTCTGGAATGGCGCTGGGCCGGTATTGACCACCTGGCTCCCGGTTCTTCCGGCAGCGTCAGTTATGAGGTGGTGGTCGAGTAAGAACCGTCTTCAGGCCGGTCCTGACGATCACTTCACCCCCTGAGTGGCGGCAGGCCTGTGTGGTTCTGCTCATGCCTGCCGGTGATACCAGGGCGTGGCGGGCGGGCGACGGCGGGTCAGGCCAATTCCGGCAATAATCAGCAGCAGGGCAGACAGGCTGTGCCATTCCAGCGGCTCGCTCAGAATCAGGGCACCGGTGAGATAGGCTACCACGGGTACGAAGTAGTTGATATTGGCCAGAAAGGTCGGGCCGGCACGTGCCACCACGGAGAAATACAGCAGTGTGGCAATGCCGGTCGGCCCCAGTCCGAGCCAGACCAGTGCCAGTACGGATGTGAGGCTGCGGGATTGCTGCAGGGGATTTTCCTGCCAGAGCCAGATGGGCAGGATCAGCAGGCTGGCCATGATCATGACCCCGGCACTGGCGACCAGAACGTGGTGGCGCGAATAGCGCCGGATCAGGATGCTGTTGAGTGCATAGCTGCCCGCTGCGAGCAGGATCAACAGGCTGCTGGGCAGCGAGCTGTCGCCTGTTGACATCTTGGGCAGGAGGATAATACCGACCCCGGTAATACCGAGTCCGAAGCCCAGCAGCTTGTAGCGGTTCAGGGTTTCGCCCGGCACCAGATAATGTGCCAGCAGCATGGTGATCAGGGGCATGATGGCCATCAACAGGCCGGCAATGCCGGAGCTGACATGCTGCTGCCCGGTGGAGATCAGGTAAAAGGGCAGCAGGTTGCCGACAATGCCGAGCAGCCCGAACAGCAGCCAGGAAGCCTGGTCACGGGGAAAGCGCAGGCGGCGCAACCACACTGCCAGAGTCAGCACCACTGCCGCCAGCAGTACCCGCATGGCGACAATACCTGTTGGACTGAAGCTTTCCAGCGACAGCGACACGCACAGGAAAGAGGTGCCCCACAGCAGGATCAGCCCCAGCAGGCTGAGCCAGTCGCGTGCTTCAGGCTGGGCGGGCATAATTGATGATCCTGCTGGCCAGCATGCCGGCGACCAGTCCCCAGAAGGCGGAACCCACTCCCCAGAGCACCATGCCCGACGCGGTGACAAGAAAGGTGATCAGGGCGGCATCCCGTTCGTGCCTGTCCTGCAGGGCCGCCTGCAGACCGCTGCCGATGGTGCCGAGCAGGGCCAGCCCGGCCACCGCCAGGATCAGGGCCTCGGGAATGGCGGCAAAAAAGACCACCACCGCCGCGCCGAACAGCCCGGTGAGCAGGTAGAAGAATGCCGCAGCCACTGCCGCCAGATAGCGGTTTTCCGGTTTGTCCCCGGCTTCATCCCCCATGCAGATGGCCGCAGTAATGGCGGCCAGGTTGTAGGTGAAGCCACCGAAAGGAGCCAGCACCAGGGTGGTAACGCCGGTGGCAGTAATGATGGGTGACAGCGGCGGGTGATAACCGTGTGCCTTCAGCACCGCAATGCCGGGCAGGTTCTGGGAGGTCATGGTGACAATAAACAGCGGGATGCCGACACTGATCAGGGCCAGCAGGTTGAAATGCGGCATCACGAACTCGGGCCGCGCCAGTGACAGCGTCATGCCCTGGGTCTGGATGGCACCGTTCAGGCCAGCCCAGGCCAGCCCGGCCCCGAGCACGACCAGCATGGTGTAGCGCGGGAAAAAGCGCCGTCCGAGCAGGTAACACAGGAACATCAGCCCGACCATGCCCGGTTCCTGCTGCAGCGAAGTGAAAACATCCAGCCCGAAGCGCAGCAGGACGCCGGCGAGCATGGCCGAGGCAATCGGCATCGGAATCAGGGAGGACAGCTTCTCCACCCAGCCGGTCAGGCCGCTGAGCAGGGTCAGTACCCCGAAGAACAGGAATATGCCGGTGGCTTCATGAATGTCATAACCGGCCAGCCCGGTGATCAGCAGTGCCGCACCGGGTGTGGACCAGGCGGTCAGGATCGGGGCACGGTAACGCAGTGACAGCAAACCACTGGTGAGGAACATGCCGATCCCGAGTGCCAGCAGCCAGGAGCTGATCTGAGCCTGTGTGGCACCGGCAGACTGGGCGGCCTGAAACACGATGGCAGCGGAACTGGTGTAGCCGACCAGTACGGCAATGAAGCCGGCCGACAGGTGACTGAGGGCAAAATGTCTGAACATGCGGGCATCCTGATTTCGGGAGCGGGCATTATGCGTCCGGTTCACACAATGATCAAATGCGGGAGTCCGGCCCGTCGGGGATGAACTTGGCCCTGCAACTGGACGCCACAGCCCCGGCAGTGTTAGGTTTGCCCTGTTGATTCACTCCATGAAAAGGACCGGAACCCCCATGAGCAGCGCCGCGCAGACCCGTGATCTCATTCACCGCTATTACACCAGTTTCAATGCCGGTGACATGGAAACCTTTTTTGCTCTGCTGACCGGGGATGTCATACATGACATCAATCAGGGCGAACGGGAAACCGGTATTCCGGCATTCCGGGCTTTCATGACACGCATGAACCGCAACTACCGCGAGCAGCTGGTGGATATCGAGATCATGACCAACCTTGATGGTAGCCGGGCTGCCGCCGAATTTGTGGTGTTGGGTGAGTATCTGGCAACGGATGACGGGCTGCCTGAAGCCCGTGGTCAGCACTACCGCCTGCCTGCCGGGGCTTTTTTCGAGCTGCGTGACAACAAGGTGGCACGCATCAGCAACTATTACAACCTGCAGGACTGGCTGGCCCAGGTCGGAGCCTGAGCATGGCATATTACGATGTTTTCAACGGGGATGCGGATGGTATCTGCGCCCTGATCCAGCTGCGGCTGGCAGAGCCTCGGGACAGTGTGTTGGTCACGGGGGTCAAGCGTGATATTGCCCTGCTACAGCAGGTGCAGGCCTGCAAAGGAGATGTCGTCACGGTGCTGGATATCGCCCTGGAAAAAAACAGTGCTGCGCTGCAGACGGTACTGGCCGCCGGGGCCAGCGTGCTTTACTGTGATCACCATTTTCCTGGTGAGCTGCCGACACATCCATGCCTGACCACCCTGATCAATACCGGTGCGGAAGTCTGCACCAGCCTGCTGGTCAGTGCCTATCTTCGGCACGCCCATGCACACTGGGCCGTGGTGGGTGCATTCGGCGACAACCTGCACAGCAGTGCTGCAGCACTGGCCCGCTCCATTGATCTGGAGCCGGCGTTGCTGGAACCTTATGAGCGTCTGGGTATCTGCATCAACTACAATGCCTACGGTGCCAGCCTGACCGATTTGCATTTCACCCCGCAGGACCTGTTCCAGCGCCTGCTGCGATACCAAACCCCGGCAGCCTTTCTGCAGGCGGATACCGGGACCTTTGCCGCCCTGGAAGCCGGTTATCATGATGATCTGGCCATGACGGTGCAGGCGACACGTCTGCTGGAGACCGAAGCGGCGGCTGTGATCCTGTTGCCCGATGCGCCGTGGGCGCGACGGGTGAGCGGGATTTTCGGCAACCTGCTGGTCAACCAGGCACCCAAACGGGCACATGCCGTGGTGACCGAGCGTGCCGGGCAGGGCTATCTGGTCAGTGTACGGGCACCACTGCAGAACCGTACCGGTGCGGATGCGGTCTGCCGTCAGTTTCCCGGCGGCGGCGGGCGGGCGGGCGCTGCCGGGATCAATGATCTGCCGGTAGCGCAGCTGGATACGTTTATCGACGTGTTTCAGCGCCATTATCGGTAGTGCCATTGAGGCCGGGCAGTCCCTGCATCAGTGCGCCCAGGCTGGCAAAGCTGAGATCGGCCTGGGCCTGAAACGGGTAGGCTTCCTCGGGATCGATATAGATACCGGTTACGCCCGCGGCTTTTGCCGTCAGCAGGTCGTGCAGGTGATCACCGACCATGACCGCCTGAGCCGCCGTACCGTGCCAGCGTTCCAGCAGCAGATGGATACCATCCGGGTGCGGTTTGGGGCGGGTGCAGTCACGACTGATGCGGGTAGCCGGACTGAAGTGGTGCGCCAGTCCCGCTGCATCCAGTGTCACTTCGATATTCTGCCGGCTGTTGCGGGTCAGGATGCCAAGCTGAAAGCCACACCCCGAGAGATGGGCCAGCAGTTCGTTTGCGCCGGGGGCAGCCTGTGCCTGGCGAGCCAGCTCCAGCTCAATGGCATTCAGGCGCTGGCGAAGCGGTGCCGCTTCCTGCACAGGCAGGGCCGCCAGTGCTTCCAGAATCGGCAGGCCCGGCGGTAATTTCAGTTCAGTACGGATGGCATCAAAATCATGCACGGCCAGCGTCAGGGTGCCATCCATATCAAAAATCCAGCAATTCTTGTGCTGCAGCAGGGGAGGGGTCACGATCAATCCGGTTCCTTTTGGTAAATACCTGCTGATTCTGCAATAAAAAAAGAGGGACGGAAAACCGTCCCTCAGCTGTTGTGGCAATCAAGTTGCAGTAATCATCAACCGGCTTTATTCAGTTGCCTGACCCGTGGCCGCTGCAGGTACGACAGCTTCGTTGGTGAAGCCGCCATTGAAGCGGTTGAAGTTGCTGAAGCCGGTATCAAAAATACCGTTGACTTCGTATTGCTGCACAGTGGTTTTGTCACCTTTCTTGGTGATCTGGCCATCCAGTCCCTCAATGGCTCCGCCACCCTGGGCTCCGGCACCTTTGTCACCGTTGCGGGCCTTGCCGTCACCATCGGCAGTCTGGCCCCACAGGCCGTGCGGCATGACACCATCAGCCGCCACGTTATCGCTGTTGAAGGCGGCATTCAGGTAATTGCCGGCACTGGTGACCTTGATCTCGTACTCACCGGACTTGATGGTTACGGTCTTGCCGGATTTGGTGACAGCCCCATCCAGCGCTGAATTACCTTCCATGGCTGCGCCATTGATGGTGACCTTGCCGGCCTTGTCAATCTGGACCTGATCCTGTCCCATGGTGACACCGATTTCACCCATGGTGGTGGCACCGCCGCCGCCGTAGGCCTGGAACTTGGCATTAACCTGCATATCCTTGTCGCTCAGGATATTGTAGGTTTTGCCTGCCTTGCCCTGTACGTCATATTTGCCGCCATCAGCACCCACAAAGTGCGGGTCACCCTTGATGGTCGCATTGTTGACGGGTACCGGGGCCGGTGTTGGAGTCGGTCCTGGAGTCGGAGTCGGTCCTGGAGTCGGAGTCGGTCCTGGAGTCGGAGTCGGTCCTGGAGTCG
>DAOPKY010000006.1:53804-55524 GCA_035391465.1 Thiolinea sp.
GAGTCGGTTCCTGTGTCTGTCCCGGAGCCGGTATCGGGTTAGGGCATACTGACGGCGTAACCGGCCCGTTGTTGCCCGGAACCAGCTGCCCGTTGACGACAGACCAGCTGCCACCGTTGCCGGGAAGAACGATGGTGTCACCGTTACCGGCTACAAAGACATCATTCCCCTCGCCACCGACGATGGTATCGTTACCCGGACCGGCGTTGATCACATCATTGCCATCACCCGCGTTGATGGTGTCATTGCCCGTACCGGCGTTGATGGTGTCATTGCCACCATTGGTGATGGCATTGTCCTGGCCATTGCCGGTCTGTACGGTGGTTCCGTTTTCAGCGGGAACCGATACTGCCGGAGCCGGAGCCGGAGCCGGAGCCGGAGCCGCAGGTGCATTATTGTTGGCAGGAGCCGGAGTCGAGGTAGCGGGAGCATTATTGTTGGCCGCAGGGGCAGGTGTCGGTGCCGGTGTTTGCTGATCTGCTGTGGTACCTGTATCGCTCTGGATTTGCTGCAACATCTGCAGCAGCAGCGGCAGCAGCATCAGCAGGGGGTTGGAGTTACCGCCACTCAGAATGCTGTTGGCAAAGAAATTGCTGAACAGGTCATTGAACCCCTGATTCAGATTGGTTGAGGTCGTGTTGCTGGTTGTATTGGTGTTGTTTGTTTGTTGTCCATTGGTGTTGGCAAGGGTTGTGTTGTTGTGCACACAGGTCATTTGTTTTTCTCCACTGAATGTGTATATCCGAAATCTGGCTCAGGGCCGTTGCCGGGGGGTTAAAGCAGCTTCTTGCTTGCGGACTAGTATGCTGATGGAGAAAACTGATGTATGCGGCAAGGATGATTAATGGTACATAAAATCTTATGACTGGAATCAGCCGAATTAATGAATCAAGTGCTGAATGAAAGCGAATAAAAAAAGCAGCAAGACCGGAAGGTCCGGCCTTGCTGCAGAGGAGGTTAAAGCGTGAGGAGACTTACTCCGTAGCTTCACCCCGGGCTGCGGTAGGTACTACCGGTTCATTGACAAAGGCACCGTTGAAGCGGTTGAAGTTGTTAAAGCCGGTATCGAAAATACCGTTGACTTCATACAGCTGAACGGTGGTCTTGTCACCTTTCTTGGTGATCTGTCCATCCAGTCCTTCGATGGCTCCACCGCCCTGGGCATTGGCTCCCTTGTCACCATTGCGGGCCTTGCCGTCACCGTCGGCAGTCTGGCCCCACAGGCCGTGCGGCATCACGCCATCCGTTGCAACATTGTCACTCTTGAAGCTGGCATTCAGGTACCCGCCGGCACTGGTGACGCCAACCTGATATTCACCGGACTTGACGGTTACGGTCTTGCCGGATTTGGTGACAGCCCCATCCAGGGCAGAATTGCCTTCCATTGCTTCACCATTGATGGTGACTTTACCGGCCTTGTCAATCTGGACCTGATTCTGGCCCATGGTGACACCGATTTCACCCATGGTGGTTGCCGCACCATACTTCTGGAACTTGGCATTAACCTGCATATCCTTGTCACTCAGGATGTTATAGGTCTTGCCTGCCTCGCCCTGAACATCATATTTCCCGCCATCTGCGCCAACAAAGTGCGGATCACCCTTGATGGTGCCGTTATCAACCGGAGTCGGATTCGGCATCGGTGTCGGTCCCGGAGTCGGAGTTGGTCCCGGAGTCGGAGTTGGTCCCGGAGTCGGAGTTGGTCCCGGAGTCGGAGTTG
>DAOPKY010000006.1:55624-101896 GCA_035391465.1 Thiolinea sp.
GTCCTGGACCATAACCATGGTTGCCATTCCAGCCATTGCCGTTACCGCCGCCGTTCCAGCCATTGCCGTGACCACCGTGGCCATGCCCGCCCTGAGGACCGTTATTGCCACCGGCACCATTCATGCCGCCATTGCCATTGTTGCTGCCATTACCGGTGACATTGACGCTGACCTGTGCAGTGGCACCGCTGCTGTTGGTGTAGCTGAAGCTGTCATCACCCACAAAATTGTTATTGGGGGTGTAGACCAGATCGTTACCCTGCTGGGTGACCGTGCCGTTCTGAGGCTGGGTAAAGTTCTGGATGCTCAGGCTGTTGCCGTTCTGGCCGTCATTGGACAGCACATTGATCCGGGTCGGAGTGTTGACCGGTGTGGAAACGGCATCATTGGTGGCTGTGGCAGGCGTCGGAGTCGGCTGCATGTTGCCATTGTTGTTGCCGTGATGACCGGGACCGCGAGGGCCATTGGGGCCGGTATTGCCACCGACACCATTCCAGCCGTTACCACCAGTGTTCATGCCATTGCCGTTACCACCGGCATTCCAGCCATTGCCGCCACCGTGGCCACCGTGACCGCCGCCGACACCATTACCCTGGCCGCCGCCGTTCCAGCCATTGCCATTACCGCCGCCGTTCCAGCCATTGCCGTTGCCGCCGCCGTTCCAGCCATTGCCACCATGACCGCCACCGACACCATTGCCCTGGCCACCGCCGTTCCAGCCGCCGCCCTGGCCGCCACCGACGCCATTGCCCTGGCCACCGCCGTTCCAGCCGCCGCCCTGGCCGCCACCGATACCACCGTTGCCATTACCCTGGCCGCCGCCATTCTGGCCTTGCAGTTGGGTCAGCAGTTGCATGATCAGTTGCAGCAGACTTTGCAGGCTGTCCTGGCCTGCGCCGACTCCACCCATACCGCCATTGGCCTGCATCATGCTGTTGTTGCCACTGGTTGACTGGGTATTGTTTGCCTGGCCTGCCTGATTGGCCTGCCAGCTGTGAGAGTGATTGAAGTTGGTTTGGGAGCCCTGATTGGCCCCTGTTACATTGGGGAACATCGCTGTTGATCTCCTTTTCTTAAAAACATTGCGTTTTCATATCCACTGTCCGGCTTCCATTGCCGGTTATCAGATGGTTGCACTTCGTCAGCTACGGTTCAGAATTGATTAAGACTAACGTTCCGTTCTTCCGCCTGAACGGAGTATGTGAGGACGGTTCGGTACGTTTTTCATCAGACTCCCGTCGGTACAAAACCGTGCGGATGGCATGACAGCCCTACGGTCGCCGTTCTAAAATGTGGTTTTGTCATGATGTAGTGCGGTAATCTCATGCTGGATATTCTGGATACCGGGTTTGATCTTGAAACCTACCGGCGACGTATTGGTGATCAGGGGCCATTGGCGGTGGATTTCTCCACCCTGCGACGACTCATGCGCCGGCAGCTCTTCACTGTTCCGTTTGAGAATTTTGATGTGCTGGCCGGACGGGAAATCTCGCTGGAACCGGCTGACCTGGTGAACAAGCTTGTCGGGCAGCAGCGGGGCGGTTACTGTTATGAGCTCAACGGCCTGTTCGCCATGGCGCTGTCCGCACTGGGATTCCGGTATCGTTTTCTGGCAGCCCGTCCGCTGCACCGGGCGGCCAATCGGCCCAAGACCCATGCGGCCTTACTGGTCGGGGCCGATGGGCAGGACTGGCTGGTGGATCTGGGGTTTGGCAGCTTCGGTGTGCGTGAACCCCTGCGGCTGGACGGGCTGGATGTGGCGGTACCTCAGGATGATGAAACGTTCAGGCTGACCTGCGATCCGGACGGGGAATATGTGTTGTCGGCCTTGCTGGAAGGCACCTGGCAGGCTCAGTACAGTTTTGATCTGAGTCCGCAGCGCTGGGTTGATTTTGCCACCGGCAATTATTTCAATGCCATGCACCCCGAGTCGATTTTCCGCCAGCAGCCCATGCTGCTGCGCTTCACGCCGGAGGGGCGCAATATCCTGTTTGCCGGCCAGCTCACTCAGGTAGTCCAGGGACAGAGCCACCGGCGTGAGCTGGCTGATGGTGAACTGGTGCAGGTATTGCCGACCTTGTTCGGATTGAATCCGGATACCCTGCCTGCCCGTGTGCTGTTCCCGTCACCACGTCGCCCGGCGGATACCCTGGGCATGACGGTTCCTGAAATGCGCCGGCTGGGCTACCAGGTTGTGGACAGGGTGGTGGAGCACCAGATGTACCGTGATCGGGAGCCTGCCATTCGTACCGGTCAGTCTGAGATGCTGCAGGACCTGCTGGGTGGCGAGGTACCGGAACAGCCCATGGATGCGGCGCATTCACTGATGCTGCTGGCCGACGTGGCGCTGGCGCATCAGCAGCATGGTGATCATCCGCGCTATTTCGCCAGGGTGCCGGGGCCGTCCTCCTTTGCGGCCGTGCTGGGCGAGTGGCTCGGGACCGGCTTCAATACCATCGCCACTTCCTGGGGCGGTGGCTCGGGACCGGCGACAGTGGAAACCATCGTGACCGGGTGGCTGGCGCAATTGCTGGGCATGCCGCCACAGACCGAGGGCGTGCTGCAGTCCGGTGGTTCGCTGGCCAGCCTGACTGCCTTTCTGGTGGCACGCCGGGAAACCGGGGCCGGTTCGCTGGGGGTGGCGTATCTGACCGACCAGAGTCATGCCAGTCTGGTACGGAATCTGCGCCAGATGGGCCTGCCGGAGCGACAGATCCGGGTGTTGCCCTCCGACACAGCATACCGTATGGATACTGAGAGGCTGGTGGCAGCCCTGCAGGAAGACCGGGAAGCCGGACTGGTACCCATGCTGGTGGTGGCCAGTGCCGGGACCACCAATACCGGTGCGGTCGATCCCCTGCCGGCGCTGGCAGCGCTGTGTCGGCGTGAAGGGCTCTGGTTCCATGTGGATGGGGCCTATGGCGCACCTGCCGCCCTGACTGAGGCAGGCAGGGCGTATCTGAGCGGGCTGGCGCTGGCGGACTCGCTGGTGCTGGACCCGCACAAATGGCTGTTTCAGCCCTATGATGCCGGGGTGTGTCTGGTCAGTCGTGCCGGGGCACTGGAGCGCTGTTTTGCCATGTATCCGGAATACCTGCACGACGCCCGGGGGCAGGACCCGTCGGTCACCCATTTTGGTAACCGCAGCCTGGAGCTGTCGCGGCGCTCGCGGGCGCTGAAGTTATGGTTCTCCCTGCGCACTTATGGTGTGGCACGTTTCCGCAGCGCCATTCAGCAGGGGATAGAACTGGCGCAACAGGCCGAGCGCCTGTTGCGTGAACAGCCTGACGTTTGGGAAGTCGTCAGTCCGGCCCGTATCGGTATCGTCTGTTTCGCCCTGCGTGCTGCCACCGATGGCGAGCATGCCCGGCGGGCACAACAGCTGGCCGACAGCGGCTTTGCCTGTCTCAGCTCCACCCGGCTCAAGGGGCGTGAGGTGCTGCGTCTGTGCACCCTCAATCCGCTGACGACTGAAGCGGATTTGCGGGAGACGCTGGCGCGGCTGGCTGCTGTCGGAGGGGAAGTACCATCATGATGCCGCCTGTCACGTTTCCCAATCCTCCACGGTCAGGCCCGCCACGCGCCCGAACTCCCGCCCGTTATGTGTCACCAGTGTTGCCTGCAATGAGCGGGCATGGGCGGCAATCAGGGTGTCATGCAGCCCGATTGGCTGTCCGGCCTGCATGAGTTCACAGCGCAGCAAGGCCGCTTCCCGTGCCTGTTCCGTACTCCAGTCCAGTACCTGGATATATTTCAGGAAGGCATCCAGTTTCGCCCGGTTCTGCTGCTGATGCTGCGAGCGGCAAGCGCCGTATTCCAGTTCATACAAGCTTTGGCCATCCCCCTTCCAATGCTAGAATCGCCCCTTTTCTTCCCGGAACGTTTCCATGTCCACCCCAACCCCGCTGCCTCCTGATCAACACCGCTGGTTTGTAGCCTGTCCGCAATTTGTTGAACCGCTGCTGGCTGAAGAGCTGACGGTACTCGGGGCCGTGACGGTGAAAATCGGCCATGCCGGGGTACTGGCACAGGGTGATCTGGCTTTTGCCTATCGGGTGCTGCTGTGGAGTCGGCTGGTGTCACGCCTGACCCTGCAACTGGCTCAGGGCTATGGCAAGGATCAGGCAGAGCTGGCAGTTTTGCTGCAGGGGATTGACTGGTCACGGCACATCCGTCCCGACGGCAGTTTCCGGGTGCGTTTCTCGGGGCAGAATGATGACATCCGCAATACCCGCTTCGGTGCACAGTGGGTTAAGGATCAGATTGTCGACCAGTTTCGCAGCCATGATGCACAACGCCCGGACAGCAGCGCCCATCCGGATGTCATGGTGTCGGTCAACCTCTACAGCGGCAAGGCCAGTGTCGGGGTGGAGCTGAATGCCGGCAGTCTGCACACGCGCGGCTACCGTGATCCGGAGCAGCATTATGCCCTGCATGAGAATCTGGCTGCTGCCCTCCTGATTCGGGCAGGTTGGCCAGCCTTGCTGCAAGCGCAGGCCGCCGCCGAATCGAGGACGGTACTGACCTTGCTGGCGCTGCAGTGCGGGGCGGATGGTTTTCTGATTGAAGCAGCCCTGATGGCGTATGACATGGCACCGGGGCTGTTGCGGGGGGCGGCAGCGACTGTGGCCAGTCGCTGGCCGGGGCATGATGCCGGTTTGTGGGCGTCGCTGATGCAGGAAGCGCGTCAGCGGCGTGATGCCGGATTGTTGCAGGCCGACCGTTTCCGGTTTTTGGGCACGGATACCGATGCACAGGGACAGGCGCAGGCCCGTTCAGACTGGGAGACGCTGGGCCTGCCGGGCGCGGCGTGGGGCACGATGCCAACCGAAGGGGAGCAGGGGCTGGTGGTAACCCGGTTGGCATTTGCCAGGGAGGAGCGTGCGGCCATGGTGCGCCCGCGTTATGCCGCCATCGGACAGACACTGGCAACGCTGCCACCCGGTTTCCGGGGGGCGCTGTTTGCACCCGCTGAGGCCCCCTTGGCGATGACCGATCTGTTTTACAGCAGGTCCTACCGTTTCATGAACGGGCGGCAGGAAAGCCAGCTCTGGACGCTGGATAACCTGACGCAGAAAGTCCGGCCCACGGTCTGGGTTTCCGAGGATTTCGCCAACCGTCTGCGCCGCAACCTGCGTCGCCTCAAGCCTTTTCTCAAGCGTGGTGAGACCAATGCCTACCGCATTTACGATGCGGACATCCCCGAGTTTGCGTTGGCGGTTGATCGTTACGGTGACTGGCTGCATGTGCAGGAGTATGCCCCGCCCGCCAGCATTGATGCCCGGACCGCCCGGCAGCGGCTGGAGCAGGCACTGCTGACCCTGCCGGCGGTGCTGGATGTGGATCCGCAGCACATTGTGCTCAAGCAGCGCCGCCGGCAGCGCGGCAGTGAACAGTACCGGAAGCAGGGTGAAGCGCAGGCACTGACCGTGTTTGAGCATGGAGTGAAATTCCGGGTCAACCTGACCGAATATCTGGATACCGGGCTGTTTCTGGATCATCGCCCGATGCGCTACTGGGTGCAGCAGCACAGCAGGGAGCGCACGGTGCTCAACCTGTTCTGCTATACCGGGGCCGTGAGTGTGCATGCGGCCATCGGAGGGGCAAAGCGGGTCGACAGCGTGGATATGTCCCAGACCTACCTGAACTGGGCGCAGGAGAATTTCCGCCTTAATGGCATCAAACCGAGTCCGTATGCCTGGCGCTTCATCCGTGCCAATGCGGTTGAGTGGCTGGCCGGGTGTCAGGGGCGCTACCAGCTGATCTTTCTCGACCCGCCCACCTTCAGTAACTCCAGGCGCATGCAGGACAGTTTCGATGTGCAGCGTGATCATGCGGGGCTGATTGAGGCTGCCATGCGGCTGCTGGAGCCGGACGGGGTGCTGGTGTTTTCCAATAATTTCCGCCGTTTCCGGCTTGATCCGGCCATGGTGGCACAGTACGCAGTGCAGGATTATCACAAACCCTCGATTCCGGCGGATTTCAGCCGTGACCCGAATATTCACCAGTGTTGGCTGATCCGGCACCGGGGGGCGTGAGGGGGGAAGTCAACCGACGGACAGGGCCGTCCATTTGCGGCTTGTCGGGTGCTGCTTTCTCGGGCATGATGCCTTTTTAAATTTTTGCGGTGCACAAATCGTGTCAATGTCGGGTCGTTTTTCCCTTTCCGAGCATGCCATGGCAGACCTTGCGCTGGTATTGGTTACACTGATTGCTTCGCTGGGCTGGATTTTTTCCTCCGAAGCCCTGGAAGGCATGCCGCCGTTGTTGTTTATCGGGCTGCGTTTCCTGTTTTCCGGGTTGCTGTTGTTGATGCTGGGCTGGCGCGGATTACGCGGGCGCAGCCTGCGTGAGCTGATGGCCATTGTTCCGGCGGGGCTGGCCTTTGCCGGAGGCATGATGTGCTGGATACTGGGCCTGCATCACAGCACGCACATGGGGATTGGTGCTTTTATCCTGAGCCTGAATTTTCTGCTGGTACCACTGGTGGGGTTGTTGTTCGGGGAGCATCCGGGGTTGATGCACTGGCTGGCGTTGCCGGTGGCACTGGCCGGGGTCGCCTGCCTGTTGCTGGAAGAGGGGTTTGCCTTTGGGCCGGGGGAGTTCTACATTGCCTTGTCCGCCCTGCTGTTTGCCCTGTTCCTGAATCTCAACAGCGGGGCTGCACGCCGCATTCCGGCCCTGGGGTTGGTATCGGTGCAGCAGCTGATGGTGGCGCTGGTGGTGCTGCCGTTGTCGTGGCTGTTTGAGGGGCAGGGCATGACAGACGCCCTGCCGATCTGGGGCTGGCTCATGGCCAGTGTGCTGCTGTCCACCAGTGGCCGTTTTGTGCTCCAGACCTGGGCCCAGGGCCGTACCAGTGCCAGCAATGTGGCGTTGATTCTGGTGCTGGAGCCGGTCTGGGTGGCGGTATTGGGCCTGATCTGGCTGGGGCAGGGGATGAGCCTGATACAGGTTCTGGGGTGTGTGCTGATTTTTGCTGCGGTTTTGTTGGGGCGCTCAAAAGCCATTATGGGCTGGATGCGTTCCACACCCGCACGCCAGCCTGCATAAGCGGGGGCGGATGGCAGCGACCGGGGCTTCACCGTCAGGGACGCCGTGAATGCATCCATGCAGGCTTCAGCACAGCATCCCTGCTGTGCAGACCCTGACAGCAAAGCCCCCGGTCGCTGCCTCCATCCTGTTATCGCCGCAGTCACTGCTGCACTTTCGGCTTCAGCAGGTAAAAGCGCGTATCCTGCTTCATGGTACCGGCCCACTGTTCCGCCTGTTCCCCGGTGCCGAAAAAGAAGTCGGCACGCAGATCGCCACGAATCGCCCCCCCGGTATCCTGGGCAAACACCAGCTTCTGCAGCGGGGCCTTGTCCCCGATCGGATAGGTGGAATCCACATACATGAGCGAACCCAGCTCAATGGCCTTGCGGTCAATGGCAATACTGCGCTCTGCCGTGAGCGGCACATTCAGCGAACCGGTGGGGCCGTCCGCCACTTCATCGCGCAGATTGAAAAACACGTAGCTCGGATTGGTGTTCATGAGTGCCTGTGCCCGGTCGGGATGGTTTCTGAGCCATTCACGCAGCACAAACAGATTGACCTTGCCCGGCTCAACCTCGCCCCAGTCCATCAGCGTTTTACCGATGGCGACATAAGGCTGGCCGTTCTGGTTGGCATAGCCCACCCCGATAATGCGGCCATCCGGCAGCTGTGCCCGACCCGAGCCCTGGACCTGCAGGAAAAAAGTATCTGCGTGATTATCAACCCAGAGGATTTCCTGCCCGGCCAAGGGGCTGTCGGTTACCTCGATTTCGGCACGCGGGTAGTAGGGGATGACCCGGTTGCCATCCAGACGCCCGCGCACCCGCTTGCCCTTGAGTTCCGGGAACAGGCTGTCCAGTTCCACCGTCAGCATGTCTTTCGGCGGGGCATAAAGCGGGTATCTGAAGCGCTCGTCACGGGTGTAACTGCCCATCAGCAGCGGCTCATAATAGCCGGTCATGAAACCCTGTTCCCTGCCTTCCTGGCTGAACAGGCGGTAGGGGATGAAATTCTGTTCAAAAAACTGCCGGGCCGTGGCCTGATCCGGTGCGGGCAGGGTTGCGGCTGCCTGACAGATACGGTCCCAGTGCGGCTTTTTGTGCATTACCCGGCAGTTTTTCAGCAGGGCGGGCCAGGCTTCCTGCTGCCGGTCCCGCTCCCAGCCCGGCAGCCCGGACCACGCCAGCCGTTCCCCGCTCAGGGTACCGATCGGTTCGCGGGTGTCCGGTGTCACCGGTGGTGGCTCGTCTTCGGTACAGCTCCTGAGCCACAGCAACAGCGGCAGCAGTAACAGCAGCAGAGACAGCAGGACGAGGCGGAAGCGCCGGTTCTGGAAGTAATTCCTGTACATGAATATGGCCCCTGTGTTCTTGAATGACTGGCTAATGGTTATGATCGGACGATTGTGACAAATGGCGCGGGGGGATGCCATCGGAATAAAGGTTGAACTGAACAGGCAGGTGTGATTGTAATAGCACCCTGACCGTTTCCACTGAAGGATGAAACCATGACGCAGATACACCATGAATCGCACCGGTCGCATCGTGTCGGCTGGCTGCGTGCAGCCGTACTCGGTGCCAATGACGGCATTGTTTCCACCGCCAGCCTGATTATCGGTGTGGCGGCTGCGGGTGCGGCGCAGCATGACATTCTGCTGGCGGGGATGGCCGGGCTGGTGGCCGGGGCCATGTCCATGGCTGCGGGGGAGTATGTTTCAGTCAGTTCACAGGCGGATACCGAAAAAGCCGACCTGGAGCTGGAGCAGCGTTCACTGGAGCGGCATGCCGATGCGGAAAAGGTGGAGCTGGCACAGATTTACCGTGAGCGGGGGCTGGAGCCGGCGCTGGCGCTTCAGGTGGCCGATCAGCTGATGGCACACAATGCGCTGGAGGCACACGCCCGTGACGAGATCGGGATCAGTGTCGATGGCAATGCCAATCCGGTGCAGGCGGCCTTGTTTTCGGCGGCCAGTTTTGTCGTTGGTGCGGTATTGCCCCTGCTGATGGCCTGGATCGTGCCTTCGGCCAGCCTGATCTGGGCGGTTGCACTGTCATCGCTGGTGTTTCTGGCGCTGCTGGGGGCGGTAGCGGCCCGGACCGGTGGCGCACCGCTGGGGAGGGCAGCGCTCCGGGTCGCTTTCTGGGGCGCGCTGGCCATGGCGTTGACTGCCGGTGTGGGACGCATGTTCGGCGTGGCAGCCTGATGGCCTGACAACCCGGATCCGGGCCTCCGTTCAGGCGGCTTCCACCTGTACCAGACAGTCATAAAAAGTCGGTGCATGGCCCATATCGGTCAGTGCCTCGCTGGTGACGGCGTTGCAGTTTCTGCCGTCACGGGAATATTTTTTCCACCAGACTGAAGGAGCCACCACCACACCGGGTCGGGTGCGCCCGGTGATAACGGCCTGGGCCTGGAAGGTGCCCCGGTCATTGAAAATGCGCAGCAGCTGCCCGTCTTCAAGCCCGCGTGCCGCCGCATCTTCGGGGTGGATTTCCAGTACCGGTTCCGGTGTTTTGCCGCGCAGGCTGGTGATATTCACAAAGGTGGTGTTGAGGAAATGGCGTTCCGGCGGCGAGACCATCATCAGCGGATAACGGGCCGCCAGTGCCGGGTTGCTTTGTGGTGACTCATACGGGGCGATGAAATCCGGCAACGGGTCCAGTCCCTGTGCCCCCAGCTCGGTGGATGTGAATTCGCAGCGCCCGGATGCGGTTGGAAAGCCCCCTTCGGCAAAAGCGGCATCGGCAATGGCAAGCTTGCCCCAGCCCTGCTGCAGCAGCCCGTCCCAGCTCAGGTCACGCAGGGCCGGGTGTTCCCAGTCAAACGCCTGTCGTGCCAGGGTCCAGTCGTCGTCACGAAAACAGGGTTCCTCAAAGCCCATGCGCACCGCGAGCTGGCGGAATATCTCGGTATTGGGACGGCATTCACCCGGTGCGGCAATGGCCGGATGATTCACCACCACATGGCGATGCCCGTAGGAGGCGTGAATATCCACATGCTCCAGCTGGGTGGTGGCGGGCAGAATAATGTCGGCATAATCAGCCGTATCAGTCTGGAAATGTTCCAGCACCACCGTGAACAGGTCCGTCCGGGCAAATCCGGCCTGTACCTTGCTGCCATCCGGAGCCACGGCAACCGGATTACTGTTGTAGACGATCACGGCCTCAATTTTCGGGCCGAATGATGCATCGCCCGGATGCAGCAGGGCGGAGCCGATCTGCACCATATTGACAGGGCGCGGGGGCGGATCGGGCATCAGGTCCGGACGTTCCAGCGCCTGCAGGTTGCGCGGATAGAAGCCGCCACTGGACAGCAGCAGCCCGCCTGCTGCGTGTCGCCAACTGCCCAGCAGGGCCGGGAGACAGGCCACGGCACGCACGGCATTGCCACCGCCGCGTGTGCGCTGCATGCCGTAGTTGAGGCGGATGGCGACTGCCTGTCTGTCGCGCACGGCGGTCTGCCCGATCAGTTGCGCCAGCGTTTCCACCCCGGCAGCGTCAATACCGCACAGCTGCGCCACCCGTTCCGGTGTGTAGCCTGCCGCACGGGCTTTCAGCGCCTCAAAGCCTGCGGTATGGGCCGCAATATAGTCATGGTCCAGCAGGTCATCACGGATCAGCACATGCATCAGGCCCAGTGCCAGTGCGGCATCGGTACCGGGCAGCAGGGCAAGGTGGTGGTCACATTTCTGTGCTGTCAGCGAGCGATAGGGGTCAATGGCAACCAGGATGGCACCCCGGCGTTTGGCGGCTTGGGCCTGACGCCAGAAATGCACACTGGAAACCACCGGGTTGGTGCCCCAGATCAGGATCACCCGTGCCTGACCGAACTGCTCCACATCCATGCCCACGCCGGCTCCGAATGTAGCCTGGAGTGCGGCCTTGCCGGCACTGGAGCAGATGGTGCGTTCCAACCGTGAGGCCCCCAGACGGTGGAAAAAGCGCGCTGCCATGCCTTCGCCCTGTACCAGCCCCATGGTACCGGCATAGCTGTAGGGCAGAATGGCCTGCGGGTCACGGCGGGCAATGTCGGTCAGGCGCACGGCAATGGTATCCAGCGCTTCGTCCCAGCTGACGGGGACAAACCTGCCGCTGCCTTTGGGACCGTTGCGCTTCAGCGGGGTGAGCAGGCGTTCCGGATGGTAGGTGCGCTCCAGATAACGGCTGACCTTGGTACAAAGCACTCCGGCAGTCGGGGGATGATCCGGGTCCCCTTCGATGCGGATGGCACGTCCGCTGTCATCCACGGTGACGCGCATGGCACAGGTATCGGGGCAGTCATGCGGGCAGGCAGCCTGAACGGTTTTCATGCGGACTCCTGAGCAGTTGTTGGCTTGGGTACAGTGTAGCAAGACCGGGCACAAATAGCGCAGCCTGGCTCAGACTGCCAGCAGAGGGCAGTGGAACCCACCCTGTCCGATGGCGTAAACTGGAGCCATCAGCAACCCTCAGGGAGTGAGCCATGCGCCTGCGTCATACCATCCTTTACGTGGAAAATGTGGCCGATAGTCTGTCATTCTTCACCCGTGCTTTTGGTTTTCAACAGAAAATGCTGCATGAATCCGGCGATTACGGCGAACTGGATACCGGTACCACCATCCTGTCGTTTTCCTCAATCAGCCTGATGCAGACGCTGGGTAAATCACCGGGACGGCCTGACCCGAAGCAGCCGGTATTTGAAATCGCACTGGAGACGGATGATGTGGCGGCGGCAGTGAATCAGGCGCTGGCAGCCGGGGCGCATCCGGTGCGTGATGTGGAGCAGATGCCCTGGGGGCAGACCATTGCCTATGTCAGCGACCCCAATGGCTTCCTGATCGAAATTTGCAGCCCGGTGGTTCAGGCGTAAGTGGGCTGGCAATCATGGCTCTGTCGGCTTACGGTGTCTTGTCCTCATTGCCTGCCTCCGGAATCAGGTCCGGTGCTTCCCTGGCCTTCATGGCGTGGTGGCCCGCTCATGCCGGGAGGCGGCAGAATGGCTATTTGATGGCGTTATCATGGAAATGCGCATGACCTTTACGCTCACCGATCTTGGCTGGAGCAACTTCTTTCAGTCACAGCTGAGTCTGACAGCACTGGAGACGGAGCTGCCGTTCCGGGTGACGGCAGTGCAGCGCAACCGGATTGACTGTCTGGGGCTGGATGCGCAGGGGCAGGCCCGTGAGCTGCAGTTGTCCACCTACCCCTGGCGGCATGCAGCTCCGGAACATCATCCCACGGTGGGCGACTGGCTGATGCTGGATCAGGCCTTTGAGCCGTTATACCTGCTGGAGCGCAAGAGCCTGATCCAGCGTCGCAGTGCCGGGCGCGAGACCCTGCTGCAGCTGATCGCCGCCAATATCGACACCCTGTTCATCGTGACTTCCTGTAATGAGGAGTTCAGTCTCAACCGTATTGAACGTTATCTGGTGCTGGCTGCCGAAGCCGGGATCGAGGCGGTGGTGGTACTCACCAAGGCGGATTTGTGCGCGGATGTTTCGGTCTACACCGATGCGCTGTACCGTGCGCACCCGCAGTTGATGCTTGAAAGCGTGAATGCAACGGCTGCACATGAGCTGGCTGCGCTGGAACCCTGGTGTGGCAAAGGCCGGACCGTGGCGCTGCTGGGATCGTCCGGCGTTGGCAAGTCAACCCTGGTCAACAGCCTCAGCGGCGGGGCACAGGCCACCGGCCCGATTCGGGAGCAGGACGGCAAGGGCCGCCATACCACTACCGCCCGCAGCCTGCACCGCCTGCAGGGTGGCGGTGTGCTGCTGGATACGCCCGGCATGCGCGAGTTGCAGCTGGTGGATTGTGAAACCGGGGTACAGTCGGCCTTTGCCGATATTGATGCGCTGGCTGCACAATGCCGTTTTCAGGATTGCCGGCATTTCAGCGAACCGGGTTGTGCGGTGTTGCAGGCTGTTCTGGACGGCGGGCTGGAGCAGCGCCGGCTCGATAATTACCGCAAACTGTTGGCGGAACAGGCCCGTAACAGCGAATCCATGCTGGTGCGACGCCAGCAGGACAGGGCGCTGGGCCGGTTTTACAAGCAGGCCAAGGCCAGTGCCCGGCGCTTCAAGTCACGGGATGATCCGGGGCACTGAAGTTGTTCCCCGTGCCTGTGAGGGCTGACAGATGGCATCTTGTCGCATGGACAGCGGATGCTGCAGGGTGATGGCGTATGATCAGTCCCTGGTTTAATCATGACAATCATCAAGATGCCTGAACATTCTGCCTTTATCCGAATGCTGCGCTGCCCGTTATCCGTCAGTTGCTCCATCAGCCCCGGTGTCCGTGGATGCCTGTCCCTGTTTCTGCTGCTGTCGTCCCTGTTGTTACCGGTGCGGATGGCATCTGCCCAGCTCGGGGATGCTGCATCGGGCGTGTCCCTGCAGGTGCGTGGCCTGTTGCAGGGTGCCCGTGTACGGGATGGTGCCCTGATGCGCGATGATCTGCGGCGCAAGGGGTTGATTCCCTTGCAGCAGCCTTATGGTTCCGGCACGGTTTCGCTGGAGTACGGGGGAGCCGAGACCCTGGACCCGGCCCTGCTGGCGCTGGAAGGGGCGGATGCGCCGGTGGACTGGGTGCTGGTGGAGTTGCGCAATCCGGATAATGTATTCGAGCGCCTGGCCGGGTATGCCGGAGTGTTGCAGCGCGATGGCGATGTGGCCGATGCCTTGAGCAATGTGACGGTGCTGAATTTTTCGGATGTGGTACCCGGCAGCTATTACGTGGCCTTGCGGCATCGCAATCATCTGGGGGTCATGACTGCAGCGCCGGTTGCCTTGTCCGGTACGGCGGTCAGCGTGGATTTTACTGCTGTGGAGACTGCCCTGTACGGGAGTGATGCCGGGGTGGCAGCAGATGATGGTGTGCCGATGCTGTGGGCCGGGGATGGCAATGGCGATGATGCGGTGGTCAGTGCCGGGTTTGGCAGTGACATGAGTACGCTTTATGGTACCGTCCTGATTTCAGCCGAAAATGTGCGTGCCAATAATAATTTTGTTCTGAATGGCTATTACCCGACCGACCTCAATCTGGACGGGCAGGTTATCGCTTTCGGGCCCGGAAACGATACCATGCTGATTGTTGGCAATGTGCTGCGTCATCCGCGCAATCTGTTTCGGGCCATCAGCTATATTGTCGACGGCGGAATTCCCTGAGGCAGCAAATACCGGGCAGGAGCTTGAAAAGCTCAGTCTGCCAGCTCGATAATGCGCTCCCGCACCAGTTCACTCATACCGGGTTGCCAAGCCCCGACCAGCTGGCCAAGGTCATCGCAGGCATCCAGTTTGCGGCACATGATGGCATCAAGGCAATGCCGCCACTGTTCGATTTCCGGGGAGTTGGAGCTGGTCAGCAGCGGGCCGCGATACAGGCTGAGTGCCCGGTCCAGTTCCTTGTTGCGCAGGGCGGCCCAGAGCTGGGCAAAGTCGGTTTCATGGCTGAGCCTGAGCTGGTAGGGGCGGGAGCCGATCTGGCCGTCCAGGCGGCTGCGCAGGGTGCAGATTTCCGATTTCAGGGTACTTTTGGTGATCGGGTTGTCACCGTAAATGGCGGCGTGCAGGGCCTCCAGGCTCATGCCTTCCGGGTGCAGGGCCAGCAGGCACAGGATTTCCTGATGCCGCAGCGACAGGTTGAAGGGGCGGCCCCGGAACAGGATGGCGGGATTGCCCAGAAAGTTCATGACCAGATCAGGCTGTGATCGTGGGGGAGGTGGCCGGGGCAGACGCCGGGCAATGCGCTGGGCCATGCCGTCCACGGCAGCCTGTCCGAGGGCATTGTGCCTGTCCCAGGTGGAGGACAGGTCCAGCACGCCGATAATGCGCCCGTTGCCGGGTTCGATGATGGGCGCTGCATAACAGACCCATTCGTGCAGGGAAGGGCGCAGGTGTTCGGCGGCGAATACCGTTACCGGTTTGCGCGTCACCAGACACAGGCCCACCGCGTTGGTGCCGGCGCTCTGTTCCAGCCAGTTGCCCCCGGCAATGAAATGCTCGTCGGCGGCACGCAGTTCCATGTGACGGCTGGAGTAGGTCCAGAGCAGGCGGCCCGAAGCATCGGAAATCGCGGCCACACATTCACTTTCCTGCGTCAGCTCCATCAGCTGCCCCAGCTCGCGCCGGGCGACTTCCCGGATCGGGCATTCATGCCAGCGGTAACGGGTTTCGTAGGGGTCCTCCAGGGGAACCTGTACCGGATGCCGGTCAGGGGCCGGCAGATTGCGTTGCCAGGAATCACCGATCTCGGGCCTGACCCGCCGGGATGTTTCGAGCTTTTCCTGAAACTGCCGCCACTCGCGTGCCGTTGTGTCCCGTCGTTCCCTCAGGGCAGGGTTGATCTGCTGGCTCTGCATGTGCTTCCTCCCGTTCAACCTCATTTAAACCAACTCGCAACCGGGTTGGAAATAAACTCCTCTGCAGCTGATATTACTTAGCATTTTCACTGTCTCATGACAAGGAGAGGATGACATGATCTATGCGAATCCCAATACCGAAGGTTCGGTCGTCGCATTCAAGCCGGTTTACCATAATTTTATCGGTGGTGAATGGAAGGAGCCGGTACAGGGTGAGTACTTCGACAATATTTCCCCGGTGAATGGCGAGGTTTTCTGTCGGGTTGCCCGCTCCAGCGCGGCGGATATCGACCTGGCACTGGATGCGGCCCATGCCGCGCGGGAAGCTTGGGGGACCAGCTCCGTTACGGCACGCTCCAATGTCCTGCTGAAAATTGCTGACCGGATTGAGGCCAATCTGGAAGCGCTGGCGGTAGCGGAAACCTGGGACAACGGCAAGGCCGTGCGTGAAACCCTGAATGCCGATGTTCCACTGTGTGCCGATCATTTCCGCTACTTTGCCGGCTGTATCCGTGCTCAGGAAGGCACCCTCGGGGAAATCGACAATGCCACTGTCGCCTATCACATTCATGAGCCGCTCGGTGTGGTGGGCCAGATCATTCCCTGGAACTTCCCGCTGCTGATGGCGTGCTGGAAACTGGCCCCGGCGCTGGCTGCCGGTAACTGTGTGGTGCTCAAACCCGCCGAACAGACACCGGCCTCCATTCTGGTGCTGATGGAGCTGATTGCCGATCTGCTGCCGGCAGGGGTGGTGAATGTGGTCAACGGCTTCGGTACCGAAGCGGGTCAGGCGCTGGCCACCAGCAAGCGTATTGCCAAGATTGCCTTCACCGGTTCCACACCGGTCGGTTCGCACATCATGAAGTGCGCGGCCGAGAATATTATCCCTTCCACGGTGGAGCTGGGCGGCAAGTCACCCAATATTTACTTTGAGGATGTTCTGCAGCAGGAGGATACCTTTGTCAGCAAGTGTGTCGAAGGCGCGGTGCTGGCATTTTTCAACCAGGGTGAGGTCTGCACCTGTCCGTCACGCCTGCTGGTACAGGAGTCCATCTACGAGAAATTCATCGGTATGGTGATCGAGCGGGCCGGGAAGATCAAGCGCGGCAATCCGCTGGATACCGATGTCATGATCGGGGCACAGGCATCCCGGGAACAGTTCGACAAGATCATGAGCTATATTGACATCGGACGGCAGGAAGGCTGCGAGGTGCTGATCGGTGGCGGTGTGCAGACGATGGATACCGATCATGACCAGGGGTATTACATTCAGCCCACGCTGCTGAAAGGCCGCAATAATATGCGCGTGTTCCAGGAGGAAATCTTCGGCCCGGTTGTGTCCGTGACCACTTTCAGGGATGAGGCTGAAGCACTGGCCATTGCCAATGATACCGAGTTTGGTCTCGGTGCCGGACTCTGGACCCGCGACATCAACCGTGCTTACCGTATGGGGCGGGGGATTCAGGCGGGTCGGGTATGGACCAACTGCTACCATCTGTATCCGGCACATGCAGCCTTCGGGGGCTACAAGAAATCCGGGGTCGGACGTGAAACCCACAAGATGATGCTGGACCATTATCAGCAGACCAAGAACCTGCTGGTGAGCTATGACATCAATCCACTCGGCTTTTTCTGAGCATCGGATCACCTCTCTCCTTTCCTCCCTCTTGAGGGGGGTGCTGGCCGGTGCATGCATGATGGCTCCGGTCGGTTTTTCTCTCCTCCCTCCCTCTCCCTCTTGAGGGTTGCCGACCGGTGCTGATGCGCTGGTCGGCTTTTCGGGCTTGAGTGGCCGGGCTTGACCTGTTACTGCAGGTAAGCACCGCCACAAACTGGCTGATAGGTTCCGGTAATATGCCCGCTGGCTTCACTGCTCAGGTAGCGGACGGTATTGGCTATATCTTCCGGTGTGGCAATTTTCCGGGTTGGGGTATTGGCACGGATAAATTCCTTGAATTCAGCCGGTGCATCTTTGGTTGAATCCGTATCCACCAGTCCCGGTGCAACAATATTGGATGTGATGCCGTAGGGGCCAAGCTCCTGAGCCAGGTATTTGTTGAAACTGTCCAGTGCACCTTTGGCGGTGCCATGGGCAATAAAGTGGGGGGCTGGAACCTCGGACAGGGTGCTGGAGATAAACACCAGGCGGCCGAAATGTTTCTCTTTCATGCTGGCGGCGGCCAGTCGGGCAGAGGCATAAGCCGCGTGCATTTCATCATTCAGTTTTTGCGCAAACTCATCCCAGGTCTGCTCCAGAAACGGTTTGGGGGTGAAATGCATATTGGCGTTGGAAACCAGGATATCCACACCACCGTACTGCTCATTGATCAGGGTAAACATGGCCTGGAGCTGCTGATCGTCGCGCACATCCGCCTGTACCGGGTAAGCTTCGCCACCACTGGTTTTGATGGTGTCTGCCAGATCGGCTGCGATCCGGGTACTGTTGACGTAGTTGATGAACACCCTGTAGCCATCCTGTGCCAGGGCCTTTGCCGTCGCAGCACCGATGCCGCGTGCGCCACCGGTGATTAATGCATTGCGTTTACTCATCGCGAATATCTCCAGTCGTGTGTCGATTCTGTTGCAGGTTAACCGGTTGCAATGACCGGTTTAATGACTCAGTTTGCGCAGGTTGCCAATCACTTCTGAAAGGTTTTCACGGGTGGCTGCTGCCGCCTTGTCGTCCAGCCCTGTTTGTGCATCTTCCAGTACGCTTTTGGCAATGGCTGCACAGCGCTCTGCCACATCCAGTGCGGCAGGCGTCAGGGTAACCAGCTTCTGGCGGGAGTCCCTGGCGGATTTGCTGCATGTCACCCAGCCTCGCCGGTACAGCCCGCTGATGGAGCGGCTGACCGTGGATTTTTCCAGCTGGAGAACATCGCTGATCTGCCGCTGGGTCATGGACTCGTGATTGAGCAGCATCAGAATCACCCCCCACTGCTCGGCAGTCATGTCAATACCGGCGGCACTGAAACGGCTGGTCAGCAGGTTGTTGAGCAGCCGGGCTGCCACACCGGTCAGGTACCCCAGTGATTGGGAGTGATGATAACTGTCCATGCTGGTGAGTTGGTTATCTGCGCCGTAAAAAAGTTGTATATACACCTATGTGATGGTGGAGTGATAATGACCGGTCTTTTTATCGGGACAATGATTTGAACGAACTACCCGCCCTGCAGCCGTTGTCGGGGGGGGAGGCGTCCACAATCCGGTGGACTTGGTTGGGGGAATGCATGGGCAGGGCCTGCGGCCCTGCCGTCTGTCTGTCTCCGGGATGCGGAACCCCGGTGTGTTTGCGGGGAATTATTCCTGCCCGGGTGTGTCCGAAGCAGCCGGAGGGCCGTCATCATCATCCAGCCCGCCTTCCAGTTCCAGCCACATGACATTGATAATCCCGAAGGCAGAGGCCAGCAGCACGCCGAGAATCCAGGTGAAATACCACATATTGTATCCTCCTCAATAAAGGGTATGGCTGTTGTCGCGGATGTAATCGACCGTGACCTTGCCCCACATCTTGTAGTAGCACCACAGGGTATAACACAGAATGACGGGAACGAAGATGGCTGCGGCCCAGAACATGGTCACCAGGGTCAGGTGGCTGGAAGTGGCATCCCACAGGGTCAGGCTGTGACTCGGATTCAGGCTGGAGGGCATGATGAACGGGAACAGCGACACCCCGGCGGTCAGGATGATGCCGATCAGGCTCAGGGAGCTGCACAGGAAGCCGGGGACCGGACGATTCCTGCCGGCAAGGAAATACACGCCGAGTGCACCCAGGATGCCCAGCGCAGGAATCAGCAGGGTCAGGGGCCAGGTACCATAGTTGGCCAGCCAGGCTCCCTGCTGCAGGACCACGGTCTTGTTGAGCGGATTGGCGTCGGCATCCAGGGCCGGCATTTGGGTGATGGCGTAACCATCCACACCCAGCCACAGCCAGATACCGGCCAGTACAAAGGCCCCGGCAGTCAGCAGTGCCGCCTTGCGGGCTGCATCACGGGCACGCAGGTAGATGTCATGACGGGTGCGCACCATGAGCCAGGTGGCCCCCTGCATCACGAACATGGCCAGCCCCACCAGTCCGCACAGGATGGCAAAGGGGTGGAACAGGGCAAAAAAGGAGCCGGTACTGGTGAGGCGCATGAATTCATCAAATTCAAACGGCACACCGAGCAGCAGGTTGCCGAAGGCCACCCCGATCACCAGTGGCGGCACCACCCCGGCCACCACCAGTGCCCAGTCCCAGGTATTACGCCAGCGCGGATCCTCGATCTTGGAGCGGTAATCAAAGCCCACGGGACGGAAGAACAGCGTGAACAGGGTCAGCACCAGCGCCCAGTAGAAACTGGAAAAGGCGGCCCCGAAGGTGATGGGCCAGGCGGCAAAAATGGCCCCGGCGGCCAGAATCAGCCAGACCTGATTGCCGTCCCAGTGCGGGGCGATGGTGTTGATGGCCACGCGGCGCTCCTCGTCGGTTCTGGCCACATAGCGCAGCAGGGCACCGACACCCATGTCAAAGCCATCGGTCAGGGCAAAGCCGATGAACAGCACGCCAATCAGTACCCACCAGATCAGCTTGAGGGTTTCGTAATCGAAAAGCATCGGATGTCCTCCTTACAGCAGGTTGTTCTGTTGACGGGCCAGCACGGCCTGACCACCCTGACCGCCTCCACCGGAGCGTTCAAAATAATAGCGCCCGGTATGCAGGCTGCTCGGTCCCTGACGGGCAAACTTCAGCATCAGGTAGACTTCCACGATCAGCAGGATGGTGTAGAAAAACACGAAGCCGGACAGGCTGCCGATCAGGTCGGCGGCAGTCAGGGTGGAGGTACCGAGGAAGGTCGGCAGCACCTCGCCGATGGCCCAAGGCTGGCGTCCGAACTCGGCCACGAACCAGCCGGTCTCAATGGCAATCCACGGCAGCGGCAGGCTCAGGAAACAGGCCCACAGCAGCCAGCGTTTTTCAAAGGCGGTCTTTCTGGCCGTGAAATAGAAGGCAAGTCCGAAAACCAGCAGCATGGTGAAACCACTGGCGACCATGACCCGGAAGCTCCAGAACAGCGGTGCCACCCAGGGCACGGTATCATCCACTGCCATGGCGATCTGTTCCGGTGTGGCATCGACTACATTGGGGGTGTAGCGCATGAGCAGCAGGCCGTAACCCAGGTCCCGTTTCAGCACCTCAAACTGGCTGCGCTCCTCTTCGGTGGCGGTTTTGTTACGGATTCCGGTCAGCAGGCTGTAGGCCTGGATACCGTTCTGAATCCGGTGCAGGCTGCCCTCCTTGAGCTCGTCAATGCCCTTGACCTCCTGGGTTATGGAGCGGGTGGCGATCAGGCCGAGCAGGTAGGGAATCTTGATTTCCAGGGTATTTTCCCCCTTTTCCTGATCCGGGAAGGCAATCAGGTTAAAACCGGCCGGGGCTGGTTGGGTTTCCCACTCAGCCTCAATTGCAGCCAGCTTCATCTTCTGTACGTCACCGGCCTCATAACCGCTTTCATCCCCGAGCACGATGACCGACAGGATGGAAGCGAAGCCGAACCCGGCGGCCACGGCAAAAGAGCGCCGGGCAAAGCCGAGATCACGCTTTTTGAGCATGTACCAGGCACTGATGCTGAGCACGAACATGGCACCGGTGACATAACCGGCGGCCACGGTGTGTACAAACTTGACCTGGGCCACCGGGTTGAAAACCAGCTCGGAGAAACTGGCCATTTCCATGCGCATGGTTTCGACATTGAACTCAGCCCCGACCGGATTCTGCATCCAGCCATTGGCGATCAGTATCCACAGCGCTGACAGGTTGGTGCCGATGGCCATGAGCCAGGTCGCAATCAGGTGCTGCACCCGGCTGAGACGCTCCCAGCCGAAAAAGAACAGGCCGACAAAGGTGGACTCCAGAAAAAAAGCCATCAGGCCCTCAATGGCCAGCGGGGCTCCGAAAATATCCCCGACATAGTGCGAGTAATAGGCCCAGTTGGTACCAAACTGGAATTCCATGGTCAGACCGGTGGTGACACCCAGGGCGAAGTTGATGCCAAACAGCTTGCCCCAGAATTTCACCATGTCTTTGTAGACCTGTTTTCGGGTCATGACATAGACCGATTCCATAATGGCCAGCATGAAGGTCATGCCCAGGGTGAGCGGGACAAAAAGGAAATGGTACAGTGCAGTCACGGCAAATTGCAGCCGTGACAGTTCAACGACTTGTTCCGTTATCATGCGACCTCCTGGACGCTTGTAACCTGATGGACGGCAAGCCTGGTGGAAATTGTGGTTATTGTTGGGCAGGCCCATGATTCTAGAAGCAAAATGAGTAAAGCGGATTTACCCTCGTGCTACATTGACAAAGCGCAATTCCGGGGGAATTTAATCGGGCCGGCCTTTACAACCATACCCCTGGGCAGGCCCGGAAATACTGGAACTGGGGGTCAGATCGTGGCAGCCAGCCGGGTTCCCTGATCAATGGCACGCTTGGCATCCAGCTCCATTGCCACATCCGCGCCACCAATCAGGTGGTAAGGCTTGCCGAGCTGCTCTGCCAGTTGCCGGTTGGGCTCCTGTCCGGCGCAGATCACCACATGATCAACCGGCAGCAGCCGGGGTTCGCCATCGACCTGCAGGTGCAGGCCCTGATCATCAATGCGCCGGTATTCGCAGCCGGAGAGCATCTGTACCCGGCGCATCTTCAGGTCGGCGCGGTGAATCCAGCCGGTGGTTTTGCCCAGTCCTTCCCCGACCTTGGACGTCTTGCGCTGCAGCAGCCAGACCGTGCGTTTTGCCGGGGCAGGGCTGGAAGGATGGCTGTCCAGTCCGCCGCGTGCTGCCGGATTGGTGCTCACGCCCCACTGCTGCAGAAAGCCTGCAACCGGATCAGCCGGATGCCGGTCCGCATTCCCGTTACCTGCAGGGGCATCGTGTGTCAGAAACTCGGCAACATCAAAACCGATTCCGCCGGCACCGATGATGGCTACTGACTGACCGACCCGGGCTCCGCGAATCACGTCGATATAAGACAGTACCTTGGGATGATCAATTCCCTCAATGGCGGGAGTGCGTGGCACAATGCCGCAGGCGAGGATCACGGCATCTGCATCCCCGGCATCCAGTTCTGCGGCACTGACGCAGTGATTCAGACTGAGCCTGACCCCGAGTTGCTGCAGGCGCGTGCTGAAATAGCGCAGGGTTTCGTAAAATTCCTGCTTGCCCGGAATGCGTTTGGCCAGATTGAACTGGCCGCCGATTTCCGCCCCGGCATCATACAGGGTGACGCTGTGCCCGCGCTCTGCTGCGGTGACGGCAAAGGCCAGCCCCGCCGGACCGGCCCCGACCACGGCCAGTTTTCCGGGCTGCTGTGCGGGCGTGATCTGCAGCTCGGTCTCGTGGCAGGCACGCGGGTTGACCAGGCAGCTGGTGAGCTTGCCGACGAAAATATGATCCAGACAGGCCTGGTTGCAGGCAATACAGGTATTGATGCTGTCGGCTTCACCGCGTTCGGCCTTGGCGACAAAGGCGGCATCGGCCAGGAAGGGGCGTGCCATTGAAACCATGTCGGCATCACCACGGGCCAGCACCGCTTCAGCGACTTCCGGGGTATTGATGCGGTTCGAGGTGATGACCGGAATGCCGAAGGATTCCCGCACCCGCGCCGTGACCCAGGTGAAAGCGGCCCGTGGCACCTTGGTGGCAATGGTGGGGATGCGTGCTTCATGCCAGCCGATACCGGTATTGATCAGGGTGGCACCGGCCTGTTCCACTGCCTGCCCCAGTTCGATGATCTCCTCGCGGGTACTGCCCTGTTCCACCAGATCCAGCATGGAGAGGCGGAAGATGAGGATGAAGTCCGGGCCGACCCGCTCCCGCACCCGGCGAACCACTTCCACTGGCAGGCGGATACGGTGAGCGTAGCTTCCACCCCAGGCGTCATCACGGTGATTGGTGCGGGCGACTATGAACTGGTTCAGGAAGTACCCCTCGGAGGCCATGATTTCCACCCCGTCATAACCGGCCTGCTGCGCCAGTGCGGCACAACGGACGAAATCCTCGATCTGCTGCCCGATTTCATCAGCCGTCACGGCATGCGGCACAAAGCGGTTTATGGGGGCCTGAATCGCGGAAGGGGCCAGCAGGCCGGGGTGATAGGCATAGCGCCCGGTATGCAGTATCTGCATGCAGATTTTACCACCGGCCTCATGCACGGCCTGGGTAATCAGCCGGTGGCCTGGCAGGGCTTTTTCATGCTCAAGCACTGCAGCATGGGGATAGGCGGCAGCGGCCTTGTTGGGTGCGATGCCGCCGGTCACGATCAGGCCGACCCCGCCCTGGGCACGTTCGGCGTAAAAGGTGGCCATGCGTGCGAACCCCCTGGGCATTTCTTCCAGCCCCAGGTGCATGGAACCCATCAGGATACGGTTTTTCAGGGTGGTGAAGCCGAGATCCAGTGGCTGAAACAGGTGCGGGTAGGTGGCAGGCATGCAGGACTCCAATTACGGATGACATGAAGTCCAACATACGGGTTTTTGGCCATGCTGTCACGGCTTCAATCAGGCGGCAGGGCACTGTTTCCGGTTTTTTCAGGCATTCGGCCCGGTATCGGCCCGTGTCTGGCGGTAGACGGCCAGGACGCCCTGCAGCATGGCATCCTGCGTGAATTGTGCCTGATAACGCTGGCGGGCACTGGCCCCCATGGCCCGGGCCTGTGCCGGGTCGGCCTGCAGCGCCAGCATGCGGCTGGCCATGGCACCGGTATCGCCAGCGGGTACCAGATAACCGCTCACACTGTCTTCCACCACTTCCGGTACCCCACCCACCGCCATGGCAATGGCCGGCAGACCCGCTGCCGCCGCCTCCACCAGTGACAGCCCCAGGGCCTCGCGCCGGGAACCCAGCAGGTAGGCATCGAAGGCCGGCAACAGGCGGGCAACATCGGCACGATAACCCGGAAAGTGGATGCGCGCATCGGTCCGGGCCAGTGCGCGGACTTCCTGACCGAACGGGGTTTCAGTATCCCCGATCAGGTAAAGCTGCTGCTCACCGGGACAGTGGCTCAGGGCCTTTACCAGCTGGTCCTGCCCCTTGTCACGGATAAAACGCCCGACATTGACCATGGCCCAGCTGTCCGGCGGGATGCCCAGCTCCCGACGCAGGGCTGCCCGTTCACCGGTGTTGTCAGGTGCCGCTATGCCATTGTAAACCACGGTGACCTGCCGGGCGGGATAACCGTGCTGCAGCAGGTTGGTGCGCACCGCCCGGGACACCGCAATAATGTGCTGGCAGCGCTGCATGTGCTTGCGGGCATTGGTGGCGTGGGCGGTGCAGATCCGGACCGGGCCGGGAGAGGGCGTGGCCAGGGTGGCGTAATGCGCGGCACGCACCAGATGTGCATGCACGACATCGGGCTGCCAGCGCCGGATCAGGTGCCGCAGGCGCAGCAGCGAAACCAGATCAAACAACCCGTGCATGGCCAGGTGCTCGCAGTTCAGTCCGGCATTGAGGCATTGCCCGGCCAGCCAGGAGTCATGCGGCCCGGCCAGACAGACCGTATGCCCGGCCTCACGCTGGGCCTGCATCAGGGTGAGGGCGTGGCTTTCCGCGCCACCGTGGCCGTGGCTGTGCAGGACATGCAGGATGCGCAGGCTGGATTCAGCGGGGCCGGTGGCTTCAGTGTTTGCGGGCGTGTTTGACATGCAGTTTCCAGGCATAGCCCGCCAGACTGTCGCCATAGGAAATGGCTTTGCGCGGCAGCTCAAACGGATTGTGTGCATGGTTGGCAGCCGCACGGATACAGGTCAGGCCGGCGCGGTAGCCGGCTTCCTGGACCAGATCACGGACTTGCGGGGTGTAGTCACCGTAGGGGTAACAGAAATCCGCTATCGCAACCCCCAGCAGGTCTTCCAGGGCGGCCTTGCTGTCGAAGACTTCGGCGCGGGCCTGCGGTGGCGTGAGTTGTGACAGGCGCTGATGGGTCATGGCATGAGAGCCGATATGCAATCCCTCCTGCTGTAGTTCACGCAGGGCTTTGCCATCCAGCAGTGCCGCCGGTTCGGGAAATTCCGCCCCGGTCATCCAGCTTGCCCGCCGGCCGATCAGGGCACTGATGGCGAAGACGGTGGCGGGAAAACCGTATGCCTGCAGCAGTGGCCAGGCATGAGTACGGAAGTCGGCAAAACCGTCATCAAAGGTCAGGGCCACGGCTCGCGGGGGCAGTGGTTGGCCGCCAAACAGACAGGCGCAGACCTGTCCAAGGTCCATGACCGTGAAGCGCATGTATTTCAGGTAGGCGAGCTGGGCGCGGAAGCGGTCGACATGGCAGTAAAGTGCCCGGTGGGTGCTTGGGGACGGGAAGCGCCCGACCTGATGGTACATCAGGATCGACAGGGCCGGTCCGGGCGGGGGGAGGGTGCCGGTGGCTGGGGAGGCAATACGGTCCGGTTTTGCCGGCATGGGTGTCACGCGCTGTCCATTCTGGTTTCAGGTGCGGGTATTCTGGAGCTTGAGGCGTCCGGAGTCCAGTCGGGGGGTGATCCGGAGGGCCTCAGGCATTCTGGTCCCGCAGCAGCCGGCGTTGTGCCAGTTGTGCCAGTACGGCAAGTTTCTGTGCCCGGTCCATAATGATCCAGTCGCGGATTTCCTCGCCGGTGCGCAGGCAGCCATCACACAGGCCGGTCTGCTCGTCAAGCCAGCACACGCCGATACAGGGCGAAGGAACCGTCGTGTCAAAGCGTGGCGTGGTACCGGGTCTGCGCCGTCGCCTGCGTCGGGGGGTGTCGGTGTCACTCATGTCCAGTTTCAGTGTGATGCGGGTTGCCCGGCCCAGAAGTCGGGGGCGGCTTGCCGCAGCCGGATCAAGCGGGTCAGCAGGGTGTTCAGGGGTACCGGAATGCCGGCCTGAGCTGCTGCGGTGACAATATGGCCATTGAGTGCATCAATCTCGGTCATGCGTGCCTGCTCCAGGTCCTGGCGCATGGAAGGCTTGTGCCAGGGATGGTTGGCGCAGGCATAGTCGATCAGCTGATGTACCTTGTCCGGGTCCGGCGTGGCACCGGCGGAGGCAGCGACTTTCAGGGCCTCGTCAGCGACTTCATGTGCCAGTGCACGTCCGTCCGGATGCTGCTGCAGCAGGCCGGGCGAGCCGGCGGTCAGGGCGCACAGGGCATTCATGGCGATATTGAAGCAGGCTTTCTGCCAGATGTGCTGCTGCACCTCGGGGGTGACGGTGGTGGTGATGCCGGCCTGATTGAAGTCACGTCCCACCTGTTCGGTCAGGGCGTGCGGCTGGCCGCTGGCATGGTACATCCAGGTCTGGGCCGCCTCGGAGGAGGCAACCTCACCGGGGCCGAGAAACTCCGAGGGCATCATGCTCAGGCCCTCACTGGTACGCTCCGTGCCGATCAGGGCCGCGACCCGTGCCCCGTTGCCCAGACCGTTCTGCAGTGTGACCACATGCGCCTGCTGCAGGCTCTCGGGCAAATGCCCCAGTGCCTGCTCGATCTGGAATGATTTGGTGAACAGGATAACCACATCCGCTTCCCCGGCCTCCGCAACGGTCACGGCTGACAGTGGAATCAGGTGCTGTCTGTCACCGATCCGGGCCTTGAGACCGCCCTGGGCACGAATGGCATTTCCGTGAGCCGGTGAGCGGTTCAGCAGTTCCACCGGAAACCCGGCCAGTGCCAGCCGGGCTCCGAAAACCGAACCCATGGCACCGGCCCCGAGTATGCTGTAACGCAGGGTCATGAATACTCCTTGAATACCTGCCAGAATAAAAGTTTCCGGGAATGATCCCGGAAACCTGTCTATGACCGTTTGTGTTCTTCAGCCCAGTACCCGTGGCAGCCACAGGGTGAGGGCCGGAAATGCCACCAGCAGGGCCACCCGGACCAGTTCGGAAGCAAAAAACGGCATGACGCCCTTGAAGGTTTCCCGCATGGGGACATCCTTGGCCATGGCGCTGATGATAAACACGTTCATGCCCACCGGCGGGGTGATCAGTCCCAGTTCCACCACAATCAGGGCCAGAATCCCGAACCAGATTTTCAGTTCCTCCTGAGTCATGCCGAAATCCAGTCCGGCCAGTACCGGCCAGAAAAATGGAATCGCCAGCAGGATCATGGACAGGGAATCCATCAGGCAGCCGAGAATGATGAGGATGAACAGCAGCAGCAGCAGAATGCCCATGGGTGACAGGCCGGAATTGGTCATCAGTTCAGCTGCCGCCTGCGGTACACCGCCACGGGCCATGAATATCTTGAGCATTTCGGCCCCGAGCATGATGAGATAAACCATGCCGGTGGTTTTGGCGGTGTCATACAGGGAATCACGCATTTCCGGCCAGCGGATCGTGCCGCGTGCCATGCCGTAAATGGCAACCAGAAACACGCCGACTGCCGCTGCCGGTGTGGGGTTGAACAGCCCGAAATAGATGCCGCCGATAACCGCACCGAAAATCAGCAGTACCGGCAGCACGCCAAGGGTGGCCTCCCGGAACTCCTCCCGCGAGATGGGATCACGGGCCGGGCCGGCTTCAGGATGCAGGCGCACATAAATGGCGATGGTGAGCAGGAACAGCAGCACTGCAATCATGCCGGGGATGAAAGCGGCGATGAACATGGTGACGATATTGGCTTCCACCAGAATCGCATAGATCACCAGTACCACCGAGGGTGGAATCAGGATGCCGAGCACCCCGCCGGCTGCCAGCGTACCGGTGGCCAGAGACCCCAGGTAGTTGTAGCGTTTCAGCTCCGGCAGGGCCACCTTGCCCATGGTGGATGCCGTGGCCAGTGAGGAGCCGCACACGGCCCCGAAACCGGCACAGGCCAGAATGGCCGACATGGCCACACCGCCCCGCGCCCAGCCTATCCAGGCGTTGGCGGCCCGGAACAGTTCACGCGACAGGCCGGCCTGGGAGGCGATATTGCCCATGAGCACGAACATGGGGACCACGGACAGGTCGTAGATGGAAAACTGCACATAGGCCAGATCCTTGAGCTGGGACATGAAGATGTCCGGCCCGTTGAGCAGGGTGACGCCGACACCGCCAACCAGAATCATGGAGTAGGCAATCGGGATGCGGATGGCGATCAGGACAATCAGGCAGACCAGCCCGGCCAGACCGATGGAAAGTTCATAGGCCATGGTTATTCTGTCTCCATCCGGTGCGGGTAGGCAGCCGGATCCTGTGGATGGATCAGCGTGATCAGGGCGGCAATGATCAGCAGTACCAGTGAAAACAGCACCGGCACAAAGGCATACCAGATCGGAATCTGCAGGATGGCCGTGAGTTCGACATAGGTCTGGTAATCCTTCATGCCCTCATACATGCGCCACAGCAGCAGGATGCTGAAGCCCAGCGCGATCAGCGAACTCAGCCGGCTCAGCCGGCGTACCGTGGCATGGCCGGCCCCGGATGTGAAGATGTCGGCGGAAACGTTGGCATTGCTCAGCTGGCACCAGGGCAGGAAACAGAATGCCGCAATGGCAATTCCCATTTCGGTCAGCTCGAAGTCACCGGAAAAAGGACTGGAAAACAGGAAACCTGCCACGGCGCTGTAGCTGGTCATCAGCACAATGACCAGCAGCAGCAGACCGCCCAGCAAGGCCCACCATTGAATCAGACGGGCGATAAACGCTATCGGTTTACCGCCCGCAGGAACAGGCATGGCGTTCATGGGCCGGCCTTATTCGGGTTTTGCAGAGTGTTTGGCGACCGCTTCACGCGCCTTGGTCACCAGGGTCTCGCCGTCAATGTCCAGCCCCTTGACCTCTTCAACCCAGCGCTCGACCACCGGCTCCAGCGTCTGCTTGAAAGCCTCGGTTTCTTCCGGTGTCAGGGTGATGTGCGTGTTGCCGGCTTCGACGGCCACCTTGATGCCCTCGTCGTCAATCCGGGACCAGATGTCACCGACTTCGCGCCACCAGTTTTCATCCGAGGCATCCATGAAGACTTTCTGGATGTCTTCCGGCAGCGAATCCCAGGTTTTCTGGTTCATGGACAGCTGGAAGGTGGTGGTGCCGAGGCGGGTCTTGTCATAACCTTCGATCTGGTAATTCGTCAGGTCCTGCAGTTTCAGGGACGGAATGATTTCCCAGGGAATCAGTGCACCGTCCACGACTTTTTTGGACAGGGCTTGGGGCAGGTCGGGAACCGGCATGGCGACCGGCGAGGCTTTCAGCGCCTCGATAACCCAGGCCCCGGTACGGGTCGGGATGCGCAGCTTGGTGCCTTCAAGGTCGGAAGGCTTGTGCACTTCCTGATCCACCATGTGAATGGCCTGCCCCTGATGCACATGCAGGAACATGACTTTCATGCCCTTGTAGTCGGGGGCCAGATACTCGTCAAACATGTCGCGCATGGCCAGGTTGGTGGCAGAAGGATTGTTGGTGTGAATGAAGGGCAGTTCGAAGACTTCAGTACGCGGAAACAGGCCGGGGGTGTAGCCGTTGACGGTCCAGATCAGGTCGACGATGCCATCCCGTACCTGCTTGACCAGTTGCGGCGGTTTGCCGCCCAGCGACATGGCGGGATAGATTTCGATCTTGACCCGGCCATTGGAGGCTTCCTCGATTTTCTTGACCCAGGGCTCAATCATCTGGGTCTGGGACGGGGAGCCGGCACTCAGCAGGTGGTGCAGTTTGAGGTTGAATTCAGCGGCCAGGGTGCTGGCTGACCACAGTGAGGTGGCTGCTGCAAGGACTGTGCTGGCAACAAGGGTTTTCATTTTCATACGCATATTTTTTGACTCCTCCGGAACCGATTGGGTGGTGATAACCAGGGGCTGGTGTACTCATGCCAGTTCTCTCTCCCCCTGAGCCTCACATGTATACCCCAAGCACTACAGAGATACAACTCCGATACGGCTTCTGCATCAATGGTTTTATCGTATAACCGTTTTGTTGCAGAACGATTTTGCCACGGACCGGTGCGGTACAACCGGCGGGGCCTGTCTGCCATGATGGAGGCATCCTGCTGCTGATGCGGGATTGTGGGGATGATCCCTTATAAGGGGCAGGGAAAACAAGTGGGGCCGAACAGAAATCCGGCCCCGGAGGACGATTGTGATTACCGGGTATTCTGGACTTTCAGCGGAACTCCCTTGTATTCGGCGCGCAGTCCGACCCAGATGCTGTAGCACATCACCAGCAGCACCAGCGTGAAGGGCAGGCCGGTCGAAACCGCCATGGCCTGCAGGGCACTCAGGGCTTCCTGCCCGCCGACCAGCAGCAGGACGGCGGCGACAATGCCTTCAAACGTGCACCAGAACACGCGCTGGGGAACCGGTGCATCGGTTTTGCCGCCGGCGGTGATGGTATCAATCACCAGCGAGGCCGAATCCGAGGAGGTGATGAAGAATACCAGCACCAGCGCAATGCCGACAAAGGACAGCAGCGGGGTGAAGGGGAACTGTTCCACCATCTTGAACAGCTTGAGCTCCTGGGCGGCGGAAGCCACCGGTGCGGCGGCATCGGCAATGACCTGGTGAATGGCGGACCCGCCGAAGGCCGACATCCAGATCACGCTCAGAACCGTCGGAATCAGGATGACGCAGATCACGAATTCACGCACGGTACGCCCGCGTGAGACCTGGGCAATGAACATGCCGACAAAAGGTGACCAGGAAATCCACCAGGCCCAGTAGAAGGCAGTCCAGCCCTGTACGAAGTTGGTATCTTCACGTCCGAAGGGCATGGACAGCGGCAGCAGGTCCTTCACATAGGCGACGCTGCCGCTGAGGAAGGTCGAGAAAATATCCGCCGTGGGGCCGACCACAATAATGAACAGCAGCAGCAGTGCGGCAATACCCATATTGACTTCCGACAGCAGCTTGACGCCGCCATCCAGACCGCGCAGCACCGAGAACAGGGCAATGGCGGTAATGAGGGTGATCAGGATGACCATGGCGACCTGCCCGGTGCCCCAGCCATACAGGAAGTTGAAACCGGCCAGCGCCTGTACGGTGCCGAAGCCGAGTGAGGTGGCCAGACCGAACAGGGTGGCAAAAACCGCAATAATGTCAATGGTGTGACCCCACCAGCCCCAGACCCGGTCACCAAGCAGGGGATAGAAGGCCGAGCGCAGGGTCAGTGGCAGATTCTTGTTGTAGGCGAAAAATGCCAGTGCCAGCGCCACAACGGCATAAATGGCCCAGGGATGCAGGCCCCAGTGAAAAATGGTGGCGGCCATGGCCAGATCGCGGGCGGCACCCACATCACCCTGTGCGCCACCCAGTGGTGCCCAGTCGGTACGCACGCCGTTTTCAAGCGCCACCCCGCCCATGGAGGAGGTGTAGTGCGACAGCGGTTCGGAAACCCCGAAGAACATCAGGCCGATGCCCATGCCGGCAGCAAACAGCATGGAAAACCAGCCCACATAACTGTAATCGGGTTTGGCATCCGGACCACCGAGACGGATATTGCCCAGTGGCAGAAAGATCAGCAGCAGGCACAGGATGACGAAGATATTGCCGGCGGACAGGAAGAACCAGTCAAAAGTGCTGGTGATGGCCGGGCGCAGCCAGCCGAAAAAGGCTTCGGCCTGTTGCTGGAACAGCAGGGTGTAGAGCACGAACAGGATGATGGTCAGGGCAGAAATTGCGAACACCGGATTGTGGATGTCCAGTCCGAACGGATTGATGTTGTCCTGCCCGACCTCATAATCCGTAATCTTCTCTTCCGGCTTGTTGCCGTCAGGTTCATGGTTTTCAGTCATGACAAGTGATCCTCCTTTTTTGCTTTGAAATTGAACTGCCTGCCGTGTTGGGGCGGGCAGGGTGATTGAAGCCGTTATCCGGTTTGATTGACTGATCAGTCAATGCCATGTCCCCCATTATGTCAAGGATTTGGCTACTGTCAGGTATTACACATATTTTATATTTAATAGATTTAATCTATTTTTGAGGGTTGACATGAGTCTGGTGTCAGGGTGAGCCACCGCTTGTTGGCGCGCCCTGGTCGGCAGTCAAACTCAAAGCGTTTTTGAGGCACAGGCAGTCACCCGGGCAAGTGAAACCCAAGCCTGTAAAGACCCAGGTGATCTCAGAGCTGCATCAGGTACAGCAGCAAAGTCACCGACACGGCAGCAATCAGGGTGCCAAGCAGCACAATCGAGGAGGCACGGTTGACATACACCCCGTACTGCTGTGCCAGCACAAAGATATTCAAGGCCGGGGGCAGGGCGGCCATGAGCACGGCGGTTTTGACCCACACCGGGTCGGTGACACCCAGCAGGTACAGCAGCCCGAACACCAGCAGTGGATGCAGCACCATTTTGATAAACAGCAGCACCCAGACATCACTGCTGCGCACGCTGGCTTTCTGGCGCGCCACCACCACCCCCATGGCAAACAGGGCACAGGGAGCCGCAGCATTCTTGAGGCTGTTGAGAATCTGCTCCAGCGCCACCGGCAGTTCCAGCTGGAGCCAGGCAGCCAGAACCCCGGCAAAGGTGGCCAGAATGAAGGGGTGCAGGAGCACGCGCCGGATCAGGGTCTGCAGCAGGTTTTCCTGTGCACTGCCCCGGCTCTGGTGCCCGAGGGCGACCAGCAGGGGTGTCAGGGTGAACAGCAGGGCATTGTCAAAGCAGAAGATCAGCGCAGTCGGGATCACTGCCGCTTCCCCGAGTGCCGCCAGTGTCAGGGCCGGTCCCATGTAGCCGATATTGGAGTAGGAGCCGGCCACGCCCTGAATGGTGCTGGTGGGAATGTCGTTGTGCTGGACGTAACGTCCATAGCAGAAGGCCAGTGTGAATACCAGCAGGGTGGAGCCGGTGGTGGCGGAAATAAAGGCGAACTGGGCCAGCTGTTCGACCGGAGTACGACGCAGCAACTGGAAGAACAGCGCCGGCAGGGAGACGTAGATAATGAAGAACTGCATCCAGGCCAGTCCCTGCTCCGGAATGTCCTTCCAGCGTGCCGCCAGCCAGCCCAGCAGCACCAGCCCGAACAGGGGAAGCGAGAGATTGAGGACGTCCATACCTTGCCTGCCGTGAAAAAACCGCGCCAGCTTAGCATGACTTGTCAGGTATCGGGACCGGGACCGGCGTGAAAGTTTTCCATCCGGGACTTGACCCGCTCCGGTCTTTGCCAGCATATTGAATCCAACGTCTGAACGATCACCCTGAAGTGAAAGGAGATAGTCATGAAAAAGCATTTGCTGATCACGCTGATGCTGGGGAGTCTGTGTGCCCTGACCCAGGCTCATGCCGCCAAAACCCTGGTTTACTGTTCCGAAGGTTCGCCTTCCGGTTTCAATCCGGCATTCTATACCGATGGTACAACCTTCGATGCCAGTGGCAAGACGGTCTATAACCAGCTGGTCCAGTTTGAGCCGGGCACTACCAACGTGGAGCCGGGGCTGGCCGAGTCCTGGGATGTGAGCGATGACGGGCTGGAATACACTTTCCATCTGCGCAAGGGCGTGAAGTTTCAGGGCAACAAGGATTTCACCCCGACCCGTGATTTCAGCGCCGATGACGTGCTGTTCTCCTTCAACCGCCAGCTCGAAAAGGATCATCCTTACCACAAGGTATCCAACGGCACCTATGAGTATTTTGAAGGCATGTCGATGCCCGACCTGCTCAAGGAAGTGGTGAAGGTCGATGACCATACCGTCAAATTTGTGCTCAACCGCCCTGAAGCCCCCATGATCGCCAATCTGGGCATGGATTTCGCCTCCATTCTGTCCTCTGAATATGCGGATGCGATGATGAAGGCCGATACCCCGGAAAAGGTCGACAATGATCCGGTCGGGACCGGCCCGTTCCAGCTTGTGGCCTACCAGAAGGATTCCATGATCCGCTACAAGGCCAACCCGGATTACTGGGGTGGCAAGCCGGCCATTGACAATCTGGTCTTTGCCATCACCCCGGACAATGCGGTGCGCTGGCAGAAGCTGCAGGCCGGTGAATGCCATCACATGGCCTATCCGAATCCGGCTGACCTCAAGGCCATGGAGGAGAACCCGGACATCAACATGCTGAGTCAGGAAGGACTGAACATCGGCTATCTGGCTTACAATACCGAGAAAAAGCCGTTTGATGATGCCCGCGTGCGCAAGGCCCTGACCCTGGCCATCAACAAGCCGGCCATTCTGGAAGCGGTGTATCAGGGCGCGGGCAAGGTGGCCAAGAATCCGATTCCACCGACGATGTGGAGCTATAACGATGCCATCGAAGATGATGTCTACGATCCGGAAGCCGCCCGAAAGCTGCTGGAGGAAGCCGGGGTCAAAGACCTCAAGACCAATATCTGGGCCATGCCGGTGCAGCGTCCCTACAACCCCAACGCCCGGCGCATGGCGGAGATGATTCAGGCGGACTGGAAGGCCGTTGGCGTGGAAGCCGAGATCGTCACTTATGAATGGGGCGAATATCTGGAGCGCTCCAAGAAAGGCGAGCATGAAACCCTCCTGATGGGCTGGACCGGTGATAACGGCGACCCGGACAACTTCCTCGCGGTTCTGCTGGGTTGCGATGCGGTACAGGCCGGCAGCAACCGGGCACGCTGGTGCAACAAGGAATTTGACGACCTGATCCAGAAGGCCAAGACCACCACCGATCAGGCCGAACGCACCAAACTGTATGAAGAGGCGCAGGTGGTGTTCAAGCGTGAGACACCCTGGGCCACGATTGCCCATTCGATCGTGTTCGAGCCGGAGCGCAAGAACGTGCAGGGCTACAAGCAGTCGCCGTTCGGTGCCCATTACTTCGGAAATGTCGACCTGAGCGAGTAGGCAACCGGTTCGGGCCGTCATTCTCCCGCCGGCCCTGCCTGCCGTTGTCCTGATGGACACTTGGGGCGCGGGCCGGGGGCGATGGAGGAAAAAGCGGAGGGGGCCAGGCAGCAGGGCAGGTGAGCACAAGGCCGCCTGTACCTGCGGGGAGTTCTGATTGTTTCGTTTCATTCTGCACAAAATGCTGCTGCTGATCCCGACCTTTATCGGGATCACGCTGGCGGCGTTCATGTTTGTGCGCCTGCTGCCGGGCGATCCGGTCACCATCCTGACCGGTGAGCGCGGTGTCGATCCCGAGCGGCGTGCCGCCATGATGGCTCAGCTGGGGCTGGATCAGCCCCTGCCGCTGCAATACCTGGATTATGTCGGCAAGCTGCTGCAGGGGGATTTCGGCCAGTCGCTCGCCACTCACCGCCCGGTGACGGAAGAATTCTTTGCCCGCCTGCCGGCCACTCTGGAGCTGGCCCTGTTTGCCATGTTCATCGCCATCGCCCTGGGCGTACCTGCCGGGATACTGGCGGCCGTCAAGCGCGGACGCTGGCCGGATCATCTGGTCATGGGGGTGGCCCTGACCGGTTATTCCATGCCGATCTTCTGGTGGGGCCTGCTGCTGATCATGCTGTTTTCCACCGGTCTGGGCTGGACCCCGGTATCGGGACGGCTTGACATCATCAACTACTATTTCGAGCCGGTGACGGGCTTCATGGTCATTGATGCCTGGCTCTCGGGTCAACAGGGGGCAGTGACTTCGGCCCTGAGGCATCTGCTGCTGCCTTCCATTGTACTGTCCACCATTCCCATGGCCGTGATTGCGCGCCAGACCCGTTCCGCCATGCTGGAGGTGCTGGGCGAGGATTATGTGCGCACGGCCCATGCCAAGGGCCTGTCCACCGGCCGGGTGATTCTGGTGCATGCCCTGCGCAATGCCCTCATTACCGTGGTCACGGTGATCGGTTTGCAGATCGGGGTGCTGATGGCCGGTGCGGTGCTGACCGAGACCATTTTTGCCTGGCCGGGTATCGGCAAGTGGATGATCGAGGCCATTGCCCGGCGTGATTATCCGGCGGTACAGGGCGGCCTGCTGTTCATCGCCGTCTCGGTCATGCTGGTCAACCTGATCGTGGACCTGCTGTACGGCTGGATCAATCCGCGCGTGAGGGACAGCCGATGAAGCTTTTTGACAGTGCCGCACTGGCTGTGACCTGGGGTTATTTCCGCGAAAGCCGGGGCGGGCTGGTGGGGCTGGCCTTTTTGGGGCTGGTGCTGTTTGCGGTGGTCTTTGCCGATGTGATCGCCCCGTTTGATCCCGCCCTGCAGCACCGCGATGCCCTGCTGCTGCCGCCGATCTGGAACGATGACGGGCGTTGGCCCTATTTTCTCGGTACCGATGCGGTCGGACGTGACCTGCTGTCACGCCTGATTTTCGGGGCACGCTATTCCATTTTCATCGGCATGGTGGTGGTCAGTATCGCCGTGGTGGCCGGCACCATACTCGGCTTGCTGGCCGGGTATTTCGGGGGCTGGTTTGATACCGCCATCATGCGCCTGATGGATGTGATTCTGGCCTTTCCGAGTCTGCTGCTGGCCTTGGGACTGGTGGCGGTACTGGGACCGGGCCTGCTGAATGCCATGTATGCCATTGCGCTGGTGATGCTGCCGCATTTTGTGCGCCTGACGCGGGCCAGTGTCATGGGGGAAAAGAACCGGGATTATGTGGTCGCCAGCCGGGTGGCCGGTGCCGGGAGTGCGCGCCTGATGTTCAGTGCCATTCTGCCGAACTGCATGGCTCCCCTGATCGTGCAGGCCACCCTGTCATTCTCCAATGCGATTCTGGATGCCGCCGCCCTCGGGTTTCTGGGGATGGGGGCACAGCCACCGTTGCCGGAATGGGGTGCGATGCTGGCCGAAGCGCGTGAATTCATCAGCCGGGCCTGGTGGGTGGTCACCTTTCCGGGGCTGGCCATCCTGCTGACCGTGCTGTCCATCAATCTGGTGGGTGACGCGTTGCGTGATGCCCTGGACCCGAGGATGCGCCGCTCATGAGCCTGCTTGAAGTGCGCCAGCTATCGGTATCCTTCCGGACTCAGGGGGGCTGGTTCCGGGCCGTGGAGGCGGTGAACCTGCATCTGGCACGGGGGGAGGTGCTGGCCATTGTCGGGGAGTCCGGCTCCGGCAAGTCGGTTGCCATGCTGGCCGTCATGGGGCTGCTGCCGGCCACGGCACGCATTGAGTGCGAGCGGCTGGCGCTGGACGGTCAGGACCTGCTGACCCTGACGCCGAAGGCGCGCCGCCGTCTTAATGGCGGTACCATGGCCATGATTTTTCAGGAGCCGATGAGCAGCCTCAATCCCTGCTTCACCATTGGCTACCAGATTGACGAGGCGGTGCGTACCCATCTGGGCGGCAGCAGGAGGGAACGCCGCGAGCGTGTGCTGCACCTGCTGGAACTGGTGGGGATTCCCGATCCGCCCCGGCGTTTTGCTGCCTATCCGCACCAGATGTCCGGCGGCATGAGCCAGCGCGCCATGATTGCCATGGCGCTGGCGGCTGATCCGCAGCTGCTGATTGCCGACGAGCCGACCACGGCGCTGGATGTCACGGTGCAGGCCCAGATTCTGGAGCTGCTCCTGAGGCTGCAGCAGGAGCGCGACATGGGCTTGATCCTGATCACCCATGACATGGGTGTGGTGGCGGAGACTGCGCAGCATGTGGTCGTGCAGTATGCCGGGCAGCAGGTGGAGCGGCAGGCAGTGCGCGGGTTGTTTGAGACGCCGCTGCATCCCTATACACAGGCTTTGCTGGATGCACTGCCGGAACGTGCCCCGCCGGGTGATTTTCTGCCGACCATTCCGGGCATTGTTCCAGGCCTGCATGACCGTCCGCAGGGTTGTCTGTTTGCCCCCCGCTGCAGCCGTGCCGAGGCGCTGTGTCAGGATCGGGAGCCGCCATGGCAGTCGGCGGGCAGTGTCGGGTGGCGCTGTCATTTTGTACAGGGTGATCCGCCGACCCCGGTTTTTCCGTCGCGGGCACATCCGCCACAGGGAGGTGAGCATGACTGAGGACGGTGCAGCGGTAGTCCTGCAGGCCGTGAACCTGCAGCGCCATTATCAGGTACGCCAGGGCTTCATGCAGCCACCGGCTACCGTGCGTGCCCTGAACGGGGTCAGTTTCAGTCTGGCTGCCGGAGAGACACTGGCGGTGGTGGGGGAGTCCGGTTGCGGCAAGTCCACACTCGCACGCCAGTTGACCCTGATTGAAACCCCGACGGCGGGTGAGTTATGGCTGGATGGACACAGGGTTGAGCCGAAGCGCAGGCCGGATGCCGCGCTGCGCCGGAGTGTGCAGATTGTGTTCCAGGACCCTTACGGCTCGCTCAATCCGCGCAAGACCATTCGCCAGATGCTGGAGGAGCCTTTGCTGCTGAATACCCGCCAGGGGCGGGATGAGCGGCGTACCGCCATTGCCGCCATGCTGGAGCGGGTGGGGCTGCGCCCCGAGCATGCCGGGCGCTACCCGCACATGTTTTCCGGTGGCCAGCGTCAGCGTATCGCCATTGCCCGCGCCCTGATGCTCCGGCCCAAAGTGGTGGTGCTGGATGAGCCGGTATCGGCACTGGACCTGTCGGTGCGGGCGCAGATACTGAACCTGCTGACGGAACTGCAGCAGGAGCTGGGGCTGGCGTATGTGTTCATCTCGCATGACCTGTCCGTGGTGCGCCGCATTGCCGACCGTGTGCTGGTGATGTATTTCGGGCGTCCGGTGGAGTATGCCGACAGTGAGGCCATTTTCACCCGCCCGCTGCATCCTTACACCGAAGCGCTGTTTTCAGCCACGCCGGTGGCGGAAGTGGGGCAGAAGCGCGAGCGTATCCACCTGCAGGGTGAGCCGCCGTCGCCGCTGAATCCGCCCCCCGGCTGCCCGTTTCAGCCCCGTTGTGCCTTTGCCGGGGCACGCTGTACCCAAAGCGTTCCCGAACTGCATCAGGCCGGGGCCGTGCAGGTGGCCTGTATTCTGCGCTGAAAAGCCACAATATCCCATTGTGAAATGCGTAAGGCTGCAGGAGGTGGTGGTAGGATTTGAATCTGCCTTTTCACCCGGACAGGAAACCGTAAAAAATGCTTGTGACCACCACACCAACCGTTGAAGGCCAGCGCATCACCCGGTACTGCGGCATCGTTGCCGGTGAAACCATTCTCGGTGCCAACCTGTTCAAAGACCTTTTTGCCGGGATTCGTGATCTGGTCGGTGGCCGCTCGGCCACGTATGAGCGCGAGCTGCAGAAAGCCCGCGACATTGCCATGCAGGAGCTTCAGGAACGGGCCAACGCGCTGGGGGCCAATGCGATTGTGGGAATCGATCTGGATTACGAGGTGCTGGGGCAGGGCAATGGCATGCTGATGGTCACGGCCAGCGGTACTGCCGTGGTCATTGAGCCGGTTCAGGGCCCCACCGGCAACGTGAGTTTTACGTAATCACCCTGTGGATTTGACTGCTCCTGAAAGGCGGGTGTCAGCGTACCGAGCGGGTCACGTTTCGGCTGGCCGTGTATTCTTGATTACCCCTTGATCGGGACGCGACATTATCTGATCGGTTCCGGCACTAAAGTGCAGAAATCCATTTCGTATTGCATTCGCGATGTATAATATGCATGACTTGCGATGTATAATATGCATGGCTCCGGTTCACTGGCACTGGACAGTTGCATGGAACCGCTTTTGCGTTCCATATCTGGCATATAACGTACTTATGGCGAGACAGGAGAGCCAGTATGGCTGGAACCGACCCTTTACGCCCGACAGCAGAACCGATCTATGATGCGCTCAAGGAGGCGATCCTCAGGGGCGAGCTGGTACCTGGCGACCCGCTGCGGCAGGATGAGATTGCCCGCAGTCATGGTGTCAGCAAGATTCCGGTGCGTGAGGCCCTGTTGCGGCTTGAAGTGGATGGTTATGTGCTGTTCCGCAAGAATCGGGGTGCCATGGTGCGTGAAATTTCGGCGCAGGATATCCTGAATGCCATGGATATCCGGGTTGCACTGGAATGCAAGGCGCTTGAGCTGGCAATTCCAAACATGGTCAGTGCCGATCTGGAGGCAGCCCGCCGGATTCTCGACGCCTGTGAGGGGGCCGAGCCTCGCCACTGGTGCAAAATGGTCGCACGTTTTCATGCAACACTTTACGCCCCCTGTGACAATCCCGAGCTGCTGCTGATGATTTCCGGTCTGCGCGAAAGGCTGGGTGCGTTCACTGCGGCCTTTTTTCCGGACAGGGCCGGGCTGACGCGCCCGCAGCAGGATTATGCCGAAATCCTCCGGTCCTGCGAAAAGGGTGATGTCGAACAGGGCGTTGCCCTGCTTGCAAAACATATCCAGACCACCAAGAAGGAAACCGCTGCCCGGCTCAGGCGGGCAGGCCGGCCTGGATAGCGCATCGGTTCCTGTACACAAAAGACCCGCCCGAAGCGCCCGGGCAGGTCGCTTGATGTATCGCGGGGGTTATGCTGTCGCAGCAGCCTGTACGCTGGCAGCCTTCTCGCGCCGGGAGTCCCGCCAGAGTGCCTTGATCAGCGAGATGCACATCAATACCATCAGTATGGCAAAGGGCAGGGCACCAATAATCATCGCATTGGAGAGTGCATCCAGCCCGCCTCCGCCGGCGATCAGCAGGGTACCGATAACTGCAGTCAGGATCAGGCCCCAGATAATGCGATGGAATATGCCGGTTTCCGCGCTGCCACCGGACATGATCGTATTCATCACCAGAATGCCCGAGTCTGCCGAAGTGACCAGAAAGGTCAGGATCAGCACCACGGACATAATGACAACGCCATCGAGCAGCGGGCCGGACAGGATCTGCTGCAGTGTGACAAACAGCCTTGCCGTGGTCGAGGCGGCAATAATGGTGCCGTTGGCGTTGCCGTTCATCTCCATGTCGATTGCGGTTCCACCCAGCAGGGTCATCCACAGGAAGCAGACCAGTGACGGGGCGATGACCGCACCAAGAATGAATTCACGTACCGTCCGCCCGCGCGAGATGCGTGCAAGGAACAGGCCGACGAAGGGCGAGAAAGCAATCCACCAGGCCCAGTAGAAGGTTGTCCAGCCGGACTGCCAGCCAAACAGGCGTCCATCCGTACCCACTTTGTAAGTGGCCGCAAGAGTAGCATCATCCAGTGCTTTTGCCGCTGTGGGCAGTGCTTCCCTGAAGCTGGCAAATGTGCCCCAGGGGTCGGTCGCCGCCGTGAAAACGGCGGTGCTGTCTGTTGGTGACAAGGCACGAATGGCTTCGGGCGCGGCGGCCAGGAATGCGGCCGGGGTTTCGGGCGGGAAGGCTTCGAAGGAGAGCGGGATGAAGTGGATCACGTAGTCGACCAGGGTGGTGGCATAGGCTGACATGGCAAACCAGAAAGAACCGAAGATGATGAAGACCAGGATCAGTATGGAAGACAGAACCAGGTTCAGGTTGGACAGGTATTTGATGCCCCGCCCGACACCCGAGACGGCAGAAAGGATTGAAAGTCCCATGATCAGCGAAAGCGCAACGATCAACCCGACCTTGCTTGGCTGGGGTGTTGCCCCCTCACCGTCCACCAGCCATTCTATGCCCGAGACCGAGTAGACGCCGTCGACCAGCTGGCTGACCCCGAATCCGATGGTAACCGAAACACCGAGGATGGTGGCCACCACACCCAGGACATCGATGATATGGCCGAGGAACCCATTGGCAAAACGGCCAAGAATCGGTGTCAGTGCCGAGCGGATCGTCAGTGGCATGTCACGGGTATAGGCATAGAACGCCAGGCTGAGTCCGGTCACGACATAGATTGACCAAGCATGCAGGCCATAATGCATGAATGTGTAGCGGAAGGCGCTGGTTTGTGATTCAGCGGTATTGGCGGCTGCTTCGCCTGCAATAATGACGGGGTTTGATCCCCAGAGTCCCAGGGGTTCAGACGTGGCGTAGACCATGAGACCCACCCCGAGGCCGGCTCCGAACATCATTGCAAACCAGGAGAAATTGGAAAACTCGGGTTTCTCTCCGGGGTGGCCAAGCAGCCTTTTGCCGCTGGCCGGGATGATTGCAATGATCAGCAGGAAAATGGCGAAGAGGCCGACCGAGAGTACGTAAAAGGTATTGAAGCCTTGCAGCAGGCCCCATTTCCAGGCTCCCAGTGTTTCATTGGCATTAAGCGGCCAAACCAGCGCCCAGATGACCAGAAGCACCATCAGTGTTTTGGATATCAGGGCGATCGGAAGGCTGTAGCCTTTATAAAACCCTGCCTCCTGGGTTGTTATCTCGATATCGGTAAAGGGTGGTTTTGTAACCATGTGTAAGGTTCTCCCCATTGTCAAGCGCAGTATTGCTAAGTTACTGAAAAAACAAGATAGAGTCGGGTTGTTAAAAACGGGTCTATGCTTGTCACTCGTACCCTGACCAGTCACCTTGCCGGGTATTTGTGCTCCCCCACACCTGATTGCAGACAGGGAAACATCTGATCAACCCGGCTGAAGTTCACCAATACCGGGCTTCTGACAGGCTGTCTCCAGCCCTGTTTTCACATAACCTTCACAGCGTGACTACAATGTCATGTTGGGCACATCATGGAATGGGGGGAGGGGAATAATCTGCTGCCGGGTCGCATCTGGCACGGCCCGGCCTTTGAAACTGACTGTGTGTCGTTTGCGCTTGTCAGTTGCCATTGCCCTGCGTTCCTCTCCTCAGTGTCGCGCTATTGTGGCGGATGGTCTGAATTATGGATGCCAGTGTAGCATGAAAATATTATTTGACCTATATTGAATCATATTATGAATAATGGTATACTATTATTCATGAGGCTCATTATGTGTATCGGGGTCGGTGTTTTTCAAGTTAGTTGTCGTAAAAATCATGCAGCGGTTTCCAGATTTGACTGGTTCGCAGATGCCTGCTTGTCCGGATTGAGCGTCACGGACAGAATCGGTTCCCAGTGACGGGTTTCTCCGGTCCAGCGTTCAGGGTGCCGAGCTCTGGCTGCCTCATAAACGGCCTTGCGCCGGGCCAGAATGGCGGTATCTTCGCCCCGGTGACGTTGTCCGGGTGTGACAAAGCGGATTTTGCTGTGCTGGTGCTCCTCGTTATACCAGTGCATAAACTGCTGTACCCATTCACGTGCTTCCTCCAGCGTGGCAAAGCCGTTGGGAGGCCAGGCGGGCGCATACTTCAGGGTGCGGAAGAAGGACTCCACATAAGCATTGTCATCGCTGACCCGTGGACGACTGAAGGACTGGCTGATGCCCAGCTCATCCCGCTTGGCCCGGAAGGTCCGGGATTTCATGATGCTGCCGTTATCGTTGTGCAGCACCGGTTTGGCCTTGCCCTGCAGCTTTTCACGCCAGACCGCCTTGTGCATCAGCTCAGCAGCCAGCTCCCCGGATTCTTCCGCCTGCACCTCCCAGGCCACGCCATAACGACTGTACAGATCCTCGACCAGATACAGGTAGAAAAAGCATCCCTTAGTGGTGCTGGGCAGCCAGGTCACATCCCAGGTCCAGACCTGATCCGGTGCCCATGCCGTGTGGGTGACCAGCTTCCGTCGCCGTTGTGGTGCGCGGGCATAGCCCCGGTGGTGCAACTGCTCATGGGCATGCAGAATCCGGTAAAAGCTTGATTCACTGCCCAGGTAAATGCCCTGATCAGCCAGTTTCGGCACAATCTGCGAGGGTGGCAGGCTGGCATATTCCGGTTGATTGCACACACTCAGAATGGCGTCCCGCTCGGCCTGCGACAATTGATTGGCAGGTGCTGGACGCTCGGCCAGCGGGCGCTGGTCAGCCTTGACGCTCGTTTCGCCTTTGGGACGCCAGCGCTGCAGGGTGCGGACATTGATACCCACCTCCCGGCAGGCCGGTGAACGCCGGGCTCCGGCGGCTACCGCTTCATCAATCAGGGTGACGATGGTTTCGCGCTGCGGGAGTGAGGTCATGCTCCCTCGTCCTCCCACAGCGCATTCAACTTTTTTCTCAGCACCAGCAGTGCGGCACTTTCGGCAAGGGCTTTATCCTTGCGTCTGAGCTCCTTTTCCAGTTGACGGATCTGCTGGCGGGCCTGTTTCAACGCGGCCTTTTCCACCTGATCACCCGCTTGGGCACCGGCAATGCAGGCCTGTCTCCAGCGCTCGACCTGCTCAGGATACAGACCTTTGCTGCGGCAATAGTCGCTCAACTCGGCAGCCGTCATCCCGGCGGTTTCCAGGGCAACGGCAAACTTGGCCGCTCCACTCCAGCTTTCAGGGCTGGCTTTTCCACTTCCCGGCACAGCAACCAATGCCGTTAAGTTAAGAGATTTAGCCACTTTGCCAGCTCACTCAAGTTATTGATTTGCGGTGTTTGTGGAGAGAAGCTTTTGCTTGAAACTCGCTCAATTCTTCTTAACTTAACGGCATTGGCACAGCAACTCCTTCCTGTCTGGCCTGTTTCAGCCAATTATACAGCGTAGCCTCGCTGATACCCTCCGCCTCTGCCACTTCCGGCACCGGGTGATTGCAGGGTGGCAATAACTTACCCAGGATGGCTGCTTTGCGCTCTTGAGCATAACGTGGCATTTTCTTGTCCTTTCCGCCCCCAATTGACTATTTCAGTAGAGGCGACAACTATCCTGACATAGGGGGCAAGCCGGGTTCTCGATTCATACGCCGATTAAGGTTAGGGTGATGGAGGGGTGTTTGGTGGTGACGGCAGTAAATCAGCCTACCGACTCATGAACTAAAAAAACAAAGGGGCCAACGCCCCCTTTGTTTTGATACGACTATCAGAGATGTTATCCATCAGGAATTTCTTCAGGCAACGGCCTGCGAACAGACCCAAGACTCTCCTCATTAATAGCACCGATGGTTATAAAGTTTTTCCTGGCTTCTTCAAGACTGACCACATTAGCACCACCATCATAGGTTGTATCTCGGAATTGGGCCTCGTCGTCTTCCCATCCGCAAATGGGGCAAATCTCGAAAGTGCCAGGAGGCTCTTCGTCAAATGTTAAATATCCACAGCAGGGACAAGCGTAACTCATATTCATCCTCCTACTGCCGGTTCCAGTAATCCATCCCATCTTTTGGACGGAACATAGTTCTTGGTGCACCGTTCTCGCTCAGAACACCAAAAGTATTTGTATTGGGATCATATCTAAGCGTATCCCCCCGGCTATTTGTTTTTGTCAGCGTTCCCTTTGGAGGATTAGTTAGAAAGTCCTTAGCACCTTCCGCGTACTGCTTAGCATTCTGGAACTCGGGAAACTCACTCTTATGTTTGTTCCAATGACCAAGAGCATTTTCAACAGCAGATTTGTTTTTGGTCGATGACCAAAGCGGTCCACTCTTTGTAACATTTAAACTGCCCTGATTAAATCCTCGAAAGATGTTACCGTGTTGGCAGCAACTTTATTCACCTCACTCATTTTCAAAAAGGCCTCTAAAATTTCTTGATCATCTTGTTTCCAGACACACCGAACATCTCCTTGTCCATTTTCAACCATAATCATAGTTACATCATCAAAAGATGACATTCCAATATGAGATGTATGAAATCGAGAATAAGTATCGCTATATTTTTCTTCAGCGAACGAATTTTCTTCACCCACCAAAACAGAACTGCAAAGTTGAATGTAAATTTGCTCTTTATCTAAATCATAAAGGCCTCGCTCAAATCTATTTTTAGGAGTTGCTACAAAATCTCTTAACCAGTTCATACACCCCTTCAAATCAACAGACTTGTCTTCTGGATTTCCAATAACAAGTCCCACAACCCAAAATATGAACGTACCAAATACCCAGCCATCAACTATATCTAGGATTTCAAATTCAATTGCAAAGCTCTGCTTATCACCTATCAACATTGTTACAGTCCATTTAATCGATCTTGAGCATATTTGGTTAAGTTGCGGATACCGTCGCCAACACCATCAATACCGCTAAAGTGTGCGGTTCCGTCGTTACTGGTAGAGAAACGATAAATCTGACCGTTTTCATTTTTCCCAAACCAAGCAGTTGGATTTTTGGGGTCATTTGGCACAGCATTTTTGAATACATCTTCCGCATCTTTCGGTAACGGAGTTTTCTTGGGGTTAAAGCCTCTTTGCCCTGGCACATGAGCAGGGCTGGAGTCAACTAATAAGTGCAACACGTTGACCGGTAAAAGCCTCAAAAGGT
>DAOPKY010000007.1:0-101229 GCA_035391465.1 Thiolinea sp.
TTGCGATCCGCGAAGGTGGCCGGACTGTCGGTGCGGGTGTTGTTGCTAAAATTATCGAATAATACACTGAAGTTTTATTTGAAAAAATGAGCGGGAGTGGGTAGACTCCCGTTCTTCATTTAGGCCAATAGCTCAATTGGCAGAGCGGCGGTCTCCAAAACCGCAGGTTGGGGGTTCGATTCCCTCTTGGCCTGCCATCTTTGATCCGGATGGTATGTAATTTGGCTGTTGGTGCGGTCAGATTTGTGTGCCTTCTGGTTTTGCAAGTTAAGGTTTATGTCAACAAAAGTTGAGCAGCACAGTTCGCCTCTGGATACCGTAAAGCTTGTGGCGGCTGTTGTCCTGTTGTTTGCCGGGATTGCAGGGTTTTATTATTTTGCAAGCTGGCAGGGAGAGCCGGTTTCCCTGTTGTTGCGGGTGTTGGGTTTGCTCGTGGTGGTAGGGTTGTCTGCAGCTATTGCTTTTGTGACTGCGCCTGGACGCAAGCTGTTTGAGTTCATGAAGGACTCGCGCACCGAAGTGCGCAAGATAGTCTGGCCAACCCGTCAGGAAACCCTGCAGACAACCCTGATGGTGATGGTGATCGTCCTGATTCTTTCCATATTCCTCTGGTTTGTTGATATGTTGCTCGGTTGGGCGCTCCGCCTGCTGCTTGGGGGTGGTTAATGGCCAGACGGTGGTATGTGGTGCAGGCTTTCTCTGGCTATGAACTGCAGGTGCAGCGTTCTTTACGTGAGCGTATTGTCCGCTTCGGTATGGAAGAACAGTTTGGTGACATTCTGGTGCCAACCGAAGAAGTGGTGGAAATGCGGGAAGGTCAGAAGCGCCGGAGTGAACGCAAGTTTTTCCCCGGTTATGTGCTGGTTGAGATGGAAATGAATGACGATACCTGGCATATGGTCAAGGACACCAATCGTGTGCTGGGTTTTATCGGTGGTTCAGGGGACAAGCCTGCGCCGATCTCTCAGCGGGAAGTTGATAATATCCTGCGCCGGGTGGAAGAAGGTGTTGACAAGCCCAAGCCGAAAGTCCTGTTTGATGTGGGTGAAGTGGTGCGCGTCAATGACGGGCCCTTCAAGGACTTTAACGGTGTTGTCGAGGAAGTGAATTACGAAAAAAGTCGACTGCTGGTGGCTGTTCAGATTTTTGGCCGCTCGACGCCCGTCGAGCTGGAATTTTATCAGGTAGAAAAGGCCTGATCCTTTCCGGGGAGCCGCAAGGCGTTTGCACCCGTTTACAGGTAATGTCATGGCAAAGAAAGTAACTGGCTATATCAAGCTGCAGGTTCCTGCAGGCAAAGCTAACCCGAGTCCGCCAGTTGGTCCTGCACTGGGCCAGCGTGGCGTAAATATCATGGAATTCTGCAAGGCATTCAACGCCTCTACCCAGGGTGTGGAAGTGGGTCTGCCGATTCCGGTGGTGATTACCGTTTACAGTGATAAAAGTTTCACCTTTATCACCAAGACGCCGCCGGCCTCTGTCCTGCTGAAGAAAACTGCCGGTCTGGCTTCGGGCAGCAGCCGTCCCAATACCGACAAAGTCGGCAAGGTGACGCGTGCCCAGCTGGAAGAAATTGCAAAAACCAAGCAGCCGGACCTGACTGCAGCAGATATGGATGCGGCGGTGCGTACCATCGCCGGTACTGCCCGCAGCATGGGTCTTGAAGTGGAGGGGATGTGATGGCCAGGTTAACCAAACGTCAGAAAGTAATTGCTGAAAAAGTCAGTGCCAATACGGCTTATGGCATTGCTGATGCCATTGATCTGCTGAAGTCGCTGCCGCGTGCCCGGTTTGTCGAAAGTGTGGATGTATCCATTAATCTGGGTGTTGACCCGCGTAAATCCGATCAGGTCGTGCGGGGGTCCACCGTGCTGCCGAACGGTAATGGCAAGTCAGTACGGGTTGCCGTATTTACCCAGGGGCCGAATGTCGAGGCAGCACGTGAAGCCGGTGCTGATTTCGTCGGCATGGATGATCTGGCAGCCGAGATCAAGGGTGGCATGATGAACTTCGATGTGGTCATTGCCAGTCCGGATGCCATGCGCGTAGTCGGCCAGTTGGGGCAGTTGCTGGGTCCGCGTGGCCTGATGCCGAACCCGAAGGTGGGCACGGTCACCCCGAATGTGGGTGAGGCTGTACGCAATGCCAAGTCCGGTCAGGTCCGCTATCGTACTGACAAGGCCGGTATTATTCATTGTGGCATCGGCAATCTGGCGTTTGAGACCGACGCATTGGTTCAGAACCTGAATACACTGATTGCCGACCTGGTTAAGGCCAAGCCCTCGACGGCCAAAGGCATCTACCTTAAAGGGGTGTCTGTATCCACGACCATGGGGCCGGGGCTGAAGATTGATCAGACCAGCCTGTCTTACTGATTTTTGATAATTCGGGCATGAAGCCCTGGCCCTCACGGACGAGAGCCGCCGCAAGGCAACAGATATACAGGATGTATGTCGTCCAAGACCGCAGGTGCCGGATTCCGGCTTAATGCAGCCTGCGCAGATGGCGTAACCCGGGTCAGGATTCTGGTTTCGGGCACGCTGTTTACATCATGGCACCTTCCGGGGTGCTGTGTTGATTAACGGTGGTTTATGCCGCCGAACCAGGAGTAGATATCGTGGCGTTAACACTGGAAGAGAAAAAACAGATTGTCTCCGAAGTGTCCGCGGTAGCTGCAAGTGCTCATTCTGCTGTGGCAGCCGAGTACCGTGGTTTGACCGTAAGTCAGCTGACTTCATTGCGCAAGCAGGCGCGTGAGGGTGGTGTGTACTTGCGGGTGGTGAAGAACAATCTGGCGAAGCTGGCCGTTCGGGATACGGATTTTGAATGTATCCAGGACGGTCTGGTTGGTCCGCTGTTACTGGCGTTTTCTCAGGAAGACCCGGGATCGGCAGCCCGCCTGATCAAGGACTTCATCAAGGATAAAGCAAACGAAAAGCTGGAGGTCAAATTTGTCGCCGCTGGGGGACAAATGCTGCCTGCATCCGAGCTGGATCGTCTTTCCAAGATGCCGACTCGTGATCAGGCCCTGGCCATGCTGGCTGGAACCCTGCGTGCTCCGCTCGACAAGTTCGCGCGCACGCTCAACGAGGTTCCCGGAAAGCTTGTTCGCACACTTGCAGCCATTCGTGAACAGAAAGAGGCATCTGCCTGAAGTATCTGTTTGGTTTGAACGTATTTAACTGATCCGGTTTATTGGAGATTATCATGGCCGTAACTAAGGAAGAAATGCTGGATACGATTTCCGGCATGACTGTAATGGAGATCGTTGACCTGATCTCTGCAATGGAAGAGAAGTTTGGTGTCACTGCTGCTGCCGCTGCTGTTGCTGCTGCACCTGCCGGTGGTGGTGAAGCCGCTGCTGCTGCTGAAGAGAAAAGCGAATTTGATGTTGTCATGAAGAGCTTCGGCTCCAACAAGATCAACGTCATCAAGGTGATTCGTGCCATTACCGGCCTGGGTCTGAAAGAGGCCAAGGACATGGTTGAAGGTGCACCGTCTACCGTCAAGGAAGGTGCCTCCAAGGCTGAAGCCGACGATATCAAAAAGCAGCTGGAAGAAGCTGGTGCCGAGGTTGAACTTAAGTAATCCGGATCAAGGTTATTTGAGTTTGCAAGCCATTTAACGGCGCTGAAACTTCAAGGCTGGCAGTGTTTTGGCACTGTCGGCCTTTTGTCGCTTGTCAGACATTAAACGACAGCATTTGAATTTGAGACTCCAGGTGAGGACGCACGATGGGACTGAGTTATACAGAGAAAAAGAGAATCCGCAAAGATTTTGGCAAGCGTGAGCAGATTCTGGAAGTGCCCGATCTGTTAACCATTCAGCTGGAGTCTTATCGGCTGTTTCTGCAGCTGGACCGGCCAGCTGCAGAACGCACTGCCGTGGGGCTGAATGCGGCATTCTCCTCCGTTTTTCCGATTGTCAGCTACAACGGCTATGTTGCACTGGAGTATGTCGATTATGCGCTGGCTGACCCGGTGTTCGATGTGCAGGAGTGCCAGCTGCGCGGCCTGACCTATGCGGCTTCCCTGCGGGTCAAGCTGCGTCTGGTCATCTATGACAAAGAAGCACCGGTCGATGCCAAGGTCATCAAGTCCATCAAGGAGCAGAACGTTTATCTGGGCGAGCTGCCGCTGATGACTGATAAGGGGACTTTCATTGTCAATGGTACCGAGCGTGTTATCGTATCGCAACTCCACCGGTCGCCCGGCGTATTCTTTGAACATGACAAGGGCAAGTCCAATACGGCAGGCAAGCTGCTGCACAGCGCCCGGGTGATCCCTTATCGGGGCTCCTGGCTGGATTTCGAGTTTGATCCCAAGGACTGCATCTATGTGCGCATCGACCGTCGCCGCAAGCTGCCTTCCACCATTCTGCTGCGGGCATTGGGAATGGACAACGAGCAGATGCTGGAGTTTTTCTTTGAGGCAGTCCATGTGCATCTGGGCGATAAAGGTGTCGAGATTGAGCTGGTACCCGAGCGTTTGCGCGGGGAGTTGGCCTCCTTTGACATTATCCTGAATGGTGAGGTGCTGGTAGGGGCCGGGCGACGCATCACTGTCAAGCACATCCGCACGCTGGAGCAAAGCGGGATCAAGCGGCTGACAGTGCCGGAAGAGTATATGGCCGGCAAGGTACTGGCGCGCAATATCGTGGACCGCTCCACCGGTGAGCTGATTGCCGAGGCCAATACCGAACTGACCGATGACCGGCTGAATCTGCTGCGTGATAAAGGTGTCGGTGAGTTTGATATTCTGTTTACCAATGATCTGGACCGTGGTCCCTTCATTTCCAATACCGTGAACATTGATCCGACCCGCAGCCCGCTGGAAGCACAAATTGAAATCTATCGCATGATGCGGCCCGGTGAGCCACCAACCAAGGAGTCGGCGGAAAATCTGTTTAATAACCTGTTTTTCACCGAAGACCGTTATGACCTGTCTGCCGTCGGGCGCATGAAGTTCAATCGCCGCCTCGGACGGGAGGAGTCCACCGGCAGTGGTGTGCTGGACCAGCAGGATATTCTGGATGTGCTGCGCAAGCTGATCGATATCCGGGATGGTCGTGATGATGTGGATGACATCGACCATTTGGGTAACCGCCGTATTCGCAGTGTGGGCGAAATGGCGGAAAATGCCTTCCGTGTTGGTTTGGTGCGGGTTGAGCGTGCGGTCAAGGAACGCCTGACCATGGCGGAGAGTGAGGGCCTGATGCCGCAGGAGCTGGTGAACTCCAAGCCGGTTTCCGCTGCCATCAAGGAGTTCTTCGGTTCCAGCCAGCTGTCACAGTTCATGGATCAGAATAACCCCTTGTCGGAAGTGACCCATAAACGCCGTATTTCTGCACTCGGTCCCGGTGGCCTGACCCGTGAGCGGGCCGGTTTCGAGGTCCGTGACGTGCACCCGACCCACTATGGCCGGGTTTGTCCGATTGAAACGCCGGAAGGACCCAATATCGGTCTGATCAACTCGCTGGCCGTTTATGCCCGCACCAATGAATATGGTTTCCTGGAGACACCCTACCGCAAGGTGCAGGATGGCAAGGTGACTCAGGAGATTGACTACCTCTCCGCCATTGAAGAATCCCAGTATGTCATTGCCCAGGCCAATGCTGAACTGGATGGAAACGGGGTGTTCACGGATGAGTTTGTCACCTGTCGTCATCGCTATGAATCGCTGCTGATGACCACGGACCGGATTCAGTATATGGATGTGTCGCCCAAGCAGATTGTTTCGGTAGCTGCCTCGCTGATCCCGTTTCTGGAACATGATGATGCCAACCGTGCCCTGATGGGTTCCAACATGCAGCGTCAGGCCGTACCCTGCCTGCGGGCGGAAAAGCCGCTGGCCGGTACCGGTATGGAACGTACTGTGGCAGTTGACTCCGGCTCCAGTGTGGTGGCGCGCCGCGGGGGACGCATTGACTCGGTTGATGCCGCCCGGATTGTGGTGCGTGTTAACGATGACGAGGCTGACGAGCGTGGCGGGGTGGATATCTACAACCTGATCAAGTACACACGTTCGAATCAGAATACCAGTATCAACCAGCGCCCGATTGTGAGCGTCGGTGATCAGGTGGCGCGGGGTGATGTGCTGGCAGACGGCTTTTCCACCGACTTGGGTGAGCTGGCGCTGGGACAGAACATGTTCATCGCTTTCATGCCCTGGAACGGTTACAACTTCGAGGACTCGATTCTGCTGTCTGAACGGGTGGTACAGGAAGACCGTTATACCTCGATCCATATTGAAGAAATGCAGTGCCTGGCGCGTGACACCAAGCTGGGACCGGAAGAGATTACGGCGGATATTCCGAACGTCAGCGAAAGCCTGCTGGCCAAGCTGGACGAATGCGGCATCATCCATGTCGGTGCCGAGGTCAAGCCGGGTGATATTCTGGTCGGCAAGGTTACGCCCAAGGGGGAAAGCCAGCTGACACCGGAAGAAAAGCTGCTGCGAGCCATTTTCGGTGAAAAAGCCTCGGATGTGAAAGACAGCTCATTGCGGGTACCGACCGGCATGACCGGTACGGTTATCGATGTGCGTGTGTTTACGCGTGACGGGGTGGAGCGGGATGCGCGGGCGCTGGCGATTCAGGAGGAAGACCTGCGCAAGGTGCGTAAAGACCTGCTGGATGAGTTGCGTATTTACGAAGGCGATATTTTCATGCGGGTGGCCAGGCTGCTGGTGGGCAATGAAGCTGATGGCGGGCCACAGCGGCTGCGGGCCGGGACGGTGGTCACCCAGGAATATCTGGATACCCTGCAGCCGTTTGAGTGGTTTTCGATCCGCATGACGGATGAGGCCCTGAATACCCAGCTGGAATCGCTGTCGACCCAGATTGCCGAGAAGAAGAAAGAGTACGAAATCCGCCTGCAGAAGCAGCGTGACAAACTCACCGCCGGCGATGATCTGGCACCGGGTGTAATGAAGATGGTCAAGGTCTATCTGGCGGTCAAGCGGCGCATGCAACCGGGTGACAAGATGGCCGGACGCCATGGAAACAAGGGGGTGGTCTCGCGCATTGTGCCGATTGAGGACATGCCGCATCTGGAAAATGGTCAGCCGGTTGATATTGTGCTCAATCCGCTCGGGGTTCCGTCGCGCATGAACGTGGGGCAGGTACTGGAAACCCATCTGGGCTGGGCGGCCAAGGGGCTGGGTGAAAAAATCGGGCGTATGGTGGATGCCAAGGCCAAGGTGGATGAGCTGCGTCAGTTCCTGACCGAGGTTTATTCCACCGGCGGCAATCCGCGCCAGGGTGATCTGGCTGAGCTGAGTGATCAGGAGGTCGTTGAACTGGCTGCTAATCTGCGTCATGGCGTGCCGATGGCGACCCCGGTCTTTGATGGTGCGCATGAGTCCGAAATCAAGGCCATGCTCAAACTGGCGGAACTGCCGGAAAGCGGGCAGGCGCGCCTGATTGACGGGCGTACCGGTGATGCCTTCGAACGCTCGGTAACGGTCGGCTATATGCACATGCTCAAACTTAACCACCTGGTTGATGACAAGATGCATGCACGTTCCACCGGTCCCTATAGCCTGGTTACCCAGCAGCCGCTGGGGGGCAAGGCCCAGTTCGGTGGTCAGCGTTTCGGGGAAATGGAGGTCTGGGCTCTGGAGGCTTATGGTGCGGCCTATACCCTGCAGGAGATGCTGACAGTCAAGTCCGACGACGTGAACGGGCGCAACAAGATGTACAAGCACATTGTGGATGGCAACCACTATATGGAAGCCAGCATGCCTGAGTCCTTCAACGTGCTGATGAAGGAAATCCGTTCGCTGGGGCTGAACATCGAGCTGGAACGGGAATAGGCGACTGACGACGACATACAGGCGGAAATAGCATGAAAGATTTACTGAACCTATACAAAAATCAGCAGGAGAGCCAGGAGTTCGATGCCATCCGCATCGGGCTGGTTTCGCCCGAAGTGGTGCGCTCCTGGTCTTATGGCGAAGTCAAGAAGCCGGAAACCATCAATTACCGGACTTTCAAGCCGGAGCGGGATGGCCTGTTCTGTGCCAAGATTTTTGGGCCGGTCAAGGACTACGAGTGCCTGTGCGGCAAGTACAAGCGCCTTAAACATCGGGGTGTGGTGTGTGAGAAGTGCGGGGTGGAAGTCACCCAGGCCAAGGTCCGGCGTGAGCGTATGGGGCATATTGAACTGGCCAGTCCGGTGGCTCACATCTGGTTCCTGAAGTCACTGCCTTCCCGCATCGGTCTGCTGCTGGATATGACCCTGCGTGATATTGAGCGGATTCTCTATTTTGAGGTCTTTGTTGTCACCGAGCCGGGCCTGACGACGCTGGATCGTGGTTCATTGCTGACCGATGAAGGCTATCTGGAAGCGGTGGAGGAGTTCGGTGACGAATTCGAGGCTAAAATGGGAGCCGAGGCCATCCAGGAGCTGTTGCGCAGTCTGGATCTCAAGCACGAAATCAACCAGATGCGTGAAGAGATCAATGAAACAGGCTCGGAAACCAAGCTCAAGCGCCTGACCAAGCGCCTGAAGCTGATGGAGGCGCTGCAGACTTCCGGCAACAAGCCGGAATGGATGATCATGAATGTGCTGCCGGTATTGCCGCCGGACCTGCGACCACTGGTGCCGCTGGATGGCGGGCGCTTTGCCACATCGGACCTGAATGACCTGTATCGCCGTGTCATCAACCGTAACAACCGTCTCAAACGCCTGCTGGAGCTGAATGCGCCGGACATCATTGTGCGCAACGAAAAGCGCATGCTGCAGGAAGCTGTGGACGCCCTGCTGGACAATGGCCGCCGCGGGCGCGCCATTACCGGCTCCAACAAGCGTCCGCTCAAGTCCCTGTCTGACATGATCAAGGGCAAGCAGGGGCGCTTCCGCCAGAACCTGCTGGGCAAACGTGTGGACTACTCGGGCCGTTCGGTGATTGTGGTGGGGCCGACCCTGCGTCTGCATCAGTGTGGCCTGCCCAAGAAGATGGCGCTGGAGCTGTTCAAACCCTTTATTTTCGGCAAGCTGCAGCGGCGCGGGCTGGCAACCACCATCAAGGCAGCCAAGAAGCTGGTTGAGCGTGAGACGGGCGAGGTCTGGGATATTCTGGCCGAGGTTATCCGTGAACATCCGGTACTGCTGAACCGGGCTCCAACCCTGCATCGTCTGGGTATCCAGGCGTTCGAGCCGGTACTGATCGAGGGCAAAGCGATCCAGCTGCACCCGCTGGTGTGTGCGGCCTTTAATGCCGACTTCGATGGTGACCAGATGGCAGTGCACGTGCCGTTGTCACTGGAGGCCCAGCTGGAAGCGCGGGCGCTGATGATGTCTACCAACAACGTGCTGTCACCGGCCAATGGTTCACCCATTATCGTGCCATCGCAGGATGTGGTGCTGGGGCTTTACTACATGACGCGGGACAGTGTCGGGGCCAGGGGCGAGGGCATGGTATTCTCCGACCCGAATGAAGCCCGGCGCGCCTATGAAACCGGCAATGCCAGTCTGCATGCCAAAGTCAAGGTACGCATCACGGACCGGATATATGGTGACAGCGGTGAACTGGTCAGCCGTACCCGCCTGATGGATACGACCGTGGGGCGGGCCTTGCTGACTGAGATCATGCCGGATGGGCTGCCGTTTGAAATCTTCAACACCGTCCTGAAGAAGAAGGCCATTTCGCGCCTGCTGGATGCGGCCTACCGCAATGTGGGTATGAAGGAATCGGTTATTTTCGCCGACCAGCTCATGTATACCGGTTTCCGTTATTCCACCCGTGCCGGGGTGTCTTTCTGTGCCGGTGACATGATCATTCCGGAGAAGAAGCAGGACCTGCTTTCGGTGGCCGAGGACTCGGTCAAGGAAATCGAATACCAGTTTGCCAACGGCCTGGTGACACAGGGTGAACGTTATAACAAGGTGGTTGACATCTGGGCGCGCACCAATGACCAGGTGGCCAAGGCCATGATGGAAAAGATCGGCACCGAGATGGTGACTGACCGTGAAGGGAATCAGGTTGAGCAGGAGTCCTTTAACTCCATCTACATGATGGCTGACTCCGGGGCGCGGGGCTCTCCGGCCCAGATTCGTCAGCTGGCGGGGATGCGTGGCCTGATGGCGCGCCCGGATGGCTCCATTATCGAAACCCCGATCACCTCCAACTTCCGTGAGGGGCTGACGGTACTGCAATACTTTATTTCCACACACGGTGCGCGCAAAGGCCTGGCTGATACCGCGCTCAAGACGGCCAACTCCGGTTATCTGACCCGGCGTCTGGTGGATGTGGCGCAGGACATGGCCGTGGTGGTGGATGACTGCGGTACGACAGCCGGCATGCGCATGCGCCCGATCATTGAGGGCGGGGATGTTATCGAGGCCCTGGCCGACCGCGTGCTGGGTCGTGTGGTGGCACAGGATATCGAGCGTGATGGTGAGGTGCTGGTACCGGCTGGAACGCTGCTGGATGAAGCCTGGGTCAAAAAGCTGGATGAATTCGGGGTGGATGAAGTGCTGGTGCGCTCAGCCATTACCTGTGAGGCCCGTTATGGGGCGTGCCGTATGTGTTATGGCCGTGATCTGGCACGTGGACACCTGGTGGGCAAGGGTGAAGCGGTTGGTGTTATTGCCGCCCAGTCCATCGGTGAGCCGGGTACCCAGCTCACCATGCGCACCTTCCACATCGGGGGGGCGGCAAGCCGGGCTGCAGCGGAAAGCGGTATTTCCGTCAAGTCCGGTGGCAAGGTGCACCTGATCAATATCAAGACGGTCACCAACAAGCAGGGCAATCTGGTCGCGGTATCGCGCTCCGGTGAGCTGGGCGTGGTGGATGACAATGGGCGTGACAAGGAGCGCTACAAGCTGCCTTATGGTGCAATTCTGAAGGTCAGCGAGGGCGAACGGGTCGAGGCCGGACAGGCCGTGGCCGAGTGGGATCCGCATACCCACCCGATTATTTCGGAAGTATCCGGTCGCATTGAGTTCATTGACTTCAACGATAATGTCACGGTGCAGACCAAGGTCGATGAAGTGACCGGTCTGTCCTCCATCGAGGTCATGGACCCGAAAAGCCGTCCACCCAGTGGGCGCGATGCGCGTCCGACCGTGCGCCTGATGGATGCCCATGGCAACAATATCTTTTTCGACAATACCCGCATTCCGGTGCAGTACCCGTTGCCGGCCGGCGCGATTGTCACCACGACCAATGGTGCCAATGTGGAAGTGGGTGAAGTACTGGCGCGTTTGCCGCAGGCTTCTTCCAAAACCCGTGACATCACCGGCGGTCTGCCCCGGGTTGCTGACCTGTTTGAAGCACGCCGCCCCAAGGATGGTGCCATTCTGGCCGAGCTGACCGGTACCATCTCCTTTGGCAAGGAAACCAAGGGCAAGCAGCGCATTGTGATCACCACGGAAGATGGCGAGCAGTATGAAGAGCTGATTCCGAAGTGGCGCAACCTGAACGTGTTTGAAGGGGAAAAAGTTACCCGTGGTGAAGTGATTGTGGATGGCGAGCCGAATCCGCATGACATTCTGCGTCTGCTCGGGGCAACCGCTCTGGCTGAATACCTGGTCAAGGAAATCCAGGATGTGTATCGTCTCCAGGGGGTGGGCATCAATGACAAGCACATTGAGGTTATTGTGCGTCAGATGATGCGCAAGGTGGATATTCTGGATGCCGGTGACAGTGATTTCCTGCGTGGCGAACAGACCGATTACTGGCGTGTGGTCGAGGTCAACAAGAAGCTGGCGGAAGAAAGCAAACTGCTGGTCAAGTATGACCGGGTGCTGATGGGTATCACCAAGGCTTCGCTGGTAACGGATTCCTTTGTATCTGCTGCCTCGTTCCAGGAGACCACCAGGGTGCTGACCGACGCAGCCGTGCGGGGAGCACGTGATGATCTGCGTGGCCTGAAGGAGAATGTCATTGTCGGGCGTCTGATTCCGGCAGGAACCGGGCTGGCCTATCACGAGCAGCGCCGCCGGGAGCGTGATCCGCTGTCGATTGAAAAGGCTTTTGCTGCCGAGCGTAACTATACGCCGGAGCGCATGGTTTCCCGTACACGGGCGACCGAGCCGGATGACAGTTTTGATGGTGACAGTGCAGAAGCGGGTGATTTTGAATAAGCCCGCTTTGGCGGGATTGTGCAGGGTTGCCGGTTACAGCCCTGCTGCAGGGGTGGTGTTCGTGGTAATCATTCCTTGACAGATACCTGGTGCATCCCTAAAATCTTGCGACCTTTAAACAGACCGGTTGCCGGTCTGTTGTTCTTATGGGGTTTCGACAGGCCGAATCTTCCTCATAGCCTTTAGGAGATAGTTTTTTAATGGCAACCGTTAATCAGTTGGTGCGCAAGCCGCGTCAACGCAAAGTTGAAAAGAGTAATGTGCCTGCGCTGGAGGCATGCCCGCAGCGTCGCGGTGTCTGCACCCGTGTGTATACCACAACGCCCAAGAAGCCGAACTCGGCCCTGCGCAAGGTGGCGCGTGTGCGTCTGAGCAACGGGTTTGAGGTGACCAGCTATATCGGTGGTGAAGGCCACAACCTGCAGGAGCACTCCACGGTGTTGATCCGGGGTGGTCGTGTCAAGGACCTGCCCGGTGTGCGTTACCATACCGTGCGCGGCAGTCTGGATACCCAGGGCGTCAAGAACCGCAAGCAGGCCCGCTCCAAATACGGTGCGAAGCGTCCCAAGAGTTAATTGAGTCAAGATCATGCCTAGAAGAAGAGAAGTTCCCAAACGCGAAGTTCTGCCCGATCCGAAGTTCGGCAGCCAGATGCTGAGCAAATTCATGAACGCTGTCATGCGGGATGGCAAGAAGTCCGTTGCCGAAAAGATTATTTACGGTGCACTGGCTGAAATCAGTCAGAAGAAAGGCGGTGACGGGCTGGGTGTGCTGGACCAGGCGCTGGATAATGTACGTCCGGCTGTTGAGGTTAAAGCCCGTCGTGTCGGTGGTGCAACCTATCAGGTGCCGGTGGAAGTCCGCCCTTCACGTCAGAATGCGCTGGCCATGCGCTGGCTGATCGAAGCGGCCCGCAAGCGCGGTGAGCGGTCGATGGCGCGCAAGCTGGCGGGTGAATTGATGGATGCCGCTGAAAAGCGTGGCTCTGCCGTGAAGAAGCGTGAGGATACCCATCGTATGGCGGAAGCCAACCGGGCCTTTGCCCACTTCCGTTGGTAAGTATTGAACTGAATTAAATTTGAACTGATCTGTCAGCCGGAACCACTTCATCATGTCGCGCCAGACGCCCATTGATCTTTACCGCAATATTGGCATTATGGCCCATATTGATGCAGGAAAAACCACCACAACAGAGCGTATTCTGTTTTATACCGGTGTTTCCCATAAAATCGGTGAAGTGCATGACGGTGCTGCTGTCATGGACTGGATGGAGCAGGAGCAGGAGCGGGGTATCACCATTACCTCTGCTGCCACGACCTGTTTCTGGTCCGGCATGGATCAGCAGTTCAGTCAGCACCGTATCAATATCATCGATACACCGGGACATGTGGACTTCACTATCGAGGTCGAGCGTTCATTACGCGTGCTGGACGGTGCTGTGGCTGTTTTCTGTGCTGTCGGTGGTGTGGAGCCGCAGTCCGAAACGGTTTGGCGCCAGGCTAACAAGTACCACGTTCCACGGATGGCGTTCGTCAACAAGATGGACCGTGCAGGGGCCAACTTTCTGCGTGTGGTCAGTCAGATTGCTTCCCGCCTGGGTTCGACTCCGGTGCCGGTTCAGTTGCCGATCGGTGCTGAAGATGCGTTCGAGGGGGTGGTTGATCTGGTGCGCATGAAAGCCATCCGCTGGGATGAAGCCAATATGGGGATGACTTATATTGAGCAGGACATTCCGGCTGGGATGGTTGCAGACTGCGCGTCCTGGCGTGAAAAGATGGTGGAGGCAGCAGCTGAAGCCAGCGAAACCCTGATGGAGAAATACCTGGAAACGGGTTCTCTGGATGAGGCCGATATTCATCAGGGCCTACGCCTGCGGGTGCTGGCCAATGAGGTTGTTCCGGTGCTGTGTGGTTCCGCTTTCAAGAATAAAGGGGTTCAGGCGCTGCTGGATGGGGTGTTGCACTATCTGCCGGCTCCGACCGACGTACCGGCCATCAAGGGGGTTTTGAACGATGCGGCGGAAACCGTAGCCGAGCGCCATCCTGCGGATGAGGATCCGTTTGCCGCCCTGGCCTTCAAGATTGCAACGGATCCCCATGTTGGCGCGCTGACCTTTTTTCGGGTTTATTCCGGTGTGCTGAAAAGCGGGGACGTGGTATTCAATCCGGTCAAGTCCAAGCGTGAGCGTATTGGGCGGATTCTGCAGATGCATGCCAACTCCCGTGAGGAAATCAGGGAGGTCCGGGCTGGTGATATTGCTGCCGCCGTCGGTTTGAAAGAGGTGACGACCGGTGATACCTTGTCTGACCTCCATCGCGTCATTACGCTGGAGCGTATGGAATTCCCCGAGCCGGTGATTTCTGTCGCAGTCGAACCCCGGTCGCTGGCAGATCAGGAGAAAATGGGGCTGGCCCTGTCAAGGCTGGCGCAGGAAGACCCGTCTTTCCGGGTCCATACCGATCCGGACTCCGGTCAGACCATTATTTCCGGTATGGGTGAGCTGCATCTGGATATTATTGTCGACCGCATGAAGCGTGAGTTCAAGGTCGAGTGCAATGTAGGTGCGCCCCAGGTCGCCTACCGTGAAACCATCCGCAGCAGTGTCGAGGTCGAGGGCAGGTTCATTCGCCAGACTGGTGGGCGCGGGCAGTACGGTCATGTCTGGTTGCGGCTGGAAGCCTTGCCGGAAGGAACGGGTTACAAGTTCCAGGAGCAGGTGGTTGGTGGTACGGTACCGCGTGAATACTACCCGGCCATTGACAAGGGTGTGCAGGAGCAGATGGGGAATGGCGTGCTGGCGGGGTATCCGCTGGTTGACATCGGTGTCACCCTGTTTGATGGCTCGTTCCACGATGTCGACTCCAATGAAATGGCTTTCAAGATTGCCGCTTCCATGGCTGTCCGTGATGGTGTGCTGAAGGCGGACCCGGTATTGCTGGAACCGATCATGAAGGTCGAGGTGGCCACGCCGGAAGATTATATGGGGGATGTCATGGGTGATCTGAACCGGCGTCGTGGTCTGGTTCAGGGCATGGATGACTCTCCGACCGGAAAGATTATACGTGCAGAAGTCCCGTTGGGAGAGATGTTTGGTTATGCCACCGATCTGCGTTCAGCGACTCAGGGGCGGGCCAGTTACTCGATGGAATTTGCAAAATACGCAGAGGCTCCTGCCAGTGTCGTGCAGGCTATTTTGAGAAAAGGTGAATAATGGCAAAGGGTAAGTTTGAGCGCACCAAGCCGCATGTTAACGTTGGTACGATCGGTCACGTTGACCATGGCAAAACCACGCTGACAGCAGCACTGACCGTGGTACAGGCGCGCAAGTTCGGTGGTGAAGCCAAGGCGTATGACCAGATTGATGCGGCACCGGAAGAGAAGGCGCGTGGTATTACCATTTCCACCGCACACGTTGAGTATGAGTCGGACAATCGCCACTATGCGCACGTTGACTGCCCCGGTCATGCTGACTACGTCAAGAACATGATCACCGGTGCGGCCCAGATGGATGGTGCGATCCTGGTCTGTTCGGCGGCTGACGGCCCGATGCCCCAGACCCGTGAGCACATTCTGCTGTCGCGTCAGGTGGGTGTGCCTTACATTGTCGTGTTCATGAACAAGTGTGACATGGTGGACGATGAGGAGCTGCTGGAGCTGGTTGAAATGGAAATTCGTGAGTTGCTCTCCAGCTACGACTTTCCCGGTGATGACACCCCGATCATCAAGGGTTCTGCCCTGAAAGCGCTGGAAGGTGATCAGTCACCGATTGGCGAGCCGGCGATTGCCGAGCTGATTGCGGCTCTGGACAGCTACATTCCCCAGCCGGAGCGTGCGGTTGATGGTGCTTTCCTGATGCCGGTGGAAGACGTATTCTCCATCTCCGGCCGTGGTACCGTTGTCACCGGGCGTATTGAACGCGGTGTGGTCAAGGTGGGTGAGGAAGTCGAGATTGTCGGTATCCGTGCCACCCAGAAAACCATCGTGACCGGCGTTGAAATGTTCCGTAAACTGCTGGATCAGGGCCAGGCGGGTGACAACGTGGGCCTGCTGCTGCGGGGCACCAAGCGTGAGGATGTCGAGCGCGGTCAGGTGCTGTGCAAACCGGGCTCCATCAAGCCGCACTCCAAATTTGAAGCCGAAGTCTACGTGCTGTCCAAGGAAGAAGGTGGTCGTCATACCCCGTTCTTCAAAGGCTATCGTCCGCAGTTCTATTTCCGGACCACGGATGTGACCGGTGCCTGTGACCTGCCGGAAGATGTTGAAATGGTTATGCCGGGTGACAATGTCAAGATGACTGTCTCCCTGATTGCGCCGATTGCGATGGAAGAAGGCCTGCGCTTTGCGATCCGCGAAGGTGGCCGGACTGTCGGTGCGGGTGTTGTTGCTAAAATTATTGAGTAAAGAATTATGTCTGACCAGAGAATCCGTATTCGCCTGAAAGCGTTTGACCATCGTCTGATTGATCGTTCCGCGATGGAAATCGTTGAGACTGCCAAGCGTACCGGTGCGCGTGTCAAGGGGCCGATTCCCCTGCCTACCCGCATTGAACGCCATACCATACTGATTTCTCCGCATGTCAACAAGGATGCGCGTGACCAGTATGAGATTCGCACTCACAAGCGTCTGATGGATATCATTGACCCCACCGACAAAACTGTTGATGCACTGATGAAGCTGGATCTGGCGGCTGGTGTGGATGTGCAGATAAAACTGAACTAATCGTAATTAATGCTTAACGTGCGTTGATTTTCTGTATATAATGCGCGGCTTTCTTTGGCTCGGCATTTGCCGAGCCTGATTTTTCTCGGACGAGAAAGCGGCACATGTACTCGCTCAGAGTGGTGAAGAGGTAAGCAGATGGCTATCAGTCTACTGGGTCGGAAGATCGGTATGACCCGTATTTTCGGTGAGTCTGGTGATTCGGTTCCAGTCACCGTGTTGGAAGTTGAGCCGAATCGCGTGTCTCAGGTGAAAACTGCCGAGACTGATGGTTATGAGGCCATCCAGTTGTCCGTTGGTGCACGCAAAAGCTCACGGGTGAACAAAGCCGCCGCCGGGCATTTTGCCAGGGCTGGTGTGCCCGCCGGTACGTTTGTACGTGAGTCCCGTGTGGATTCCGCAGCGGAATATCAGGCTGGTGCCGAGTTGACGGTTTCCCTGTTCGAGGCCGGTCAGAAGGTGGATGTGTCCGGTACCAGTATCGGTAAAGGGTATGCCGGTACGATCAAGCGGCACAATTTCCGTGGTCAGGATGCAACTCACGGTAACTCCCGGTCGCATCGTGTTCCTGGCTCCACCGGCCAGAATCAGACGCCGGGGCGTGTGTTTCCGGGTAAGAAAATGACAGGTCACATGGGTGCGGTTGCAGTGACGGCTCAGTCACTCGAAGTGGTTCGGGTTGATGTTGAGCGCAATCTGCTTCTGGTCAAGGGTGCGGTGCCGGGTCCGAAAGGCGGCAATGTATCCATTAAGCACTCAGTGAAGGCATAAGGGTTTCAAGATGGAATTGCAGGTGGCAAATGGCGGTGCTGTATCGGTTGATGATGCAGTATTCGGTCGCGACTTCAATGAGGGTCTGGTTCATCAGGCTGTAGTCGCTTATATGGCCGGCGGACGTGCCGGGACCAAGGCGCAGAAAACGCGTTCAGATGTCAGTGGCGGTGGCTCCAAGCCATTTCGTCAGAAGGGAACAGGCCGCGCCCGTGCCGGTACGACACGCAGTCCGCTGTGGCGTCATGGCGGTGTGATTTTTGCTGCCCGTCCGCGTGACTATACCCAGAAGCTCAACAAAAAAATGTACCGTGCCGCCATGAAGTCCATCTTCTCGGAGCTGGTGCGCCAGGAGCGTTTGGTCGTTGTGGATGCGCTGGAGCTGGCAGAGGCGAAAACCAAAGCCATGGCAGCAAAGCTGCAGGACTTCGGTACTCTGGATGTGCTGCTGGTCAGTGACATCGATAATGTCAATATGTTGCTGGGTTCGCGTAATCTTCCCTATTGTGAATTCCTGTTGGTGTCAGAGCTGAATCCTGTCAGTCTGGTACGTCACGAAAAAGTGGTGATGACCTCGGCAGCCGTACAAAAAGTTCAGGAGTGGCTGGCATGAATCAGGATCAGTTGTTCAGTGTGTTGCTGGCTCCACGCATGACCGAGAAATCTGTCGGTCTGTCCGGGGAAGCCAATCAGTATGTCTTCAAGGTGGCTCGCAAGGCCAGCAAGCAGGATGTGAAACAGGCGGTCGAAGCATTGTTTGAAGTTCAGGTTGACCAGGTTCGCACCGTCAACGTCAAGGGCAAACAAAAGAATTTCGGTCGTCGTCCAGGTAAGCGAAGTGACTGGAAAAAGGCCTATGTGCGCCTGGCTGAAGGTCAAACGCTGGATGCTTCGGCAGAATAAGGTACAGGTGAGTCATGGCAGTCGTTAAGGCAAAACCAACATCACCCGGTCGCCGCTTTGTGGTGCGGGTGGTTAACAAGGAACTGCACAAGGGAGAGCCTTGCAAGGCTCTGCTGGATCGCAAAAGTAAACACGGTGGGCGTAACAATAATGGTCGCATTACGGTGCGTCATATTGGTGGCGGTCATCGTCAGCATTACCGGATCATTGATTTCAAGCGTCGTAAAGACGATGTCCCGGCTCGTGTCGAGCGTCTGGAGTATGATCCGAATCGCAGTGCAAATATTGCGCTGTTGCTGTATGCCGATGGTGAACGGCGCTATGTAATTGCCCCCAAAGGGCTGAAAGCCAATGATAGCGTGGTTTCTGGTCAGCATGCCCCCATTTCTGTTGGCAACTGCCTGCCGATGCGTAATATTCCGGTGGGTTCCGTTGTGCATTGTGTCGAAATGAAGCCGGGCAAAGGTGCCCAGCTGGCTCGCAGTGCCGGAACCTCTGTACAGCTGGTGGCCAAGGAAGGGAATCACGCCACAATCCGGCTGCGTTCCGGTGAAATGCGCAGGGTGCCGGTTGAGTGCCGTGCGGTGATTGGTGAAGTGAGCAATTCCGAGCACTCACTGACCAAGCTGGGTAAGGCCGGAGCCAAGCGCTGGCGCGGCGTGCGGCCGACCGTTCGTGGCGTGGCCATGAACCCGATCGATCATCCACATGGTGGTGGTGAAGGGCGGACTTCCGGCGGGCGTCATCCTGTTACGCCTTGGGGTGTTCCGACCAAGGGTTACAAGACCCGTAGCAACAAGCGTACTGACAAGATGATTGTCCGGCGCCGGAACAAGAAGTAAGGGGATTAAGCTGTGCCACGCTCACTGAAAAAAGGTCCGTTTGTAGACCACCACCTGATAAAAAAAGTTGACGATGCTGTCGCCAGGAATGATCGCAGGCCGATCAAGACTTGGTCGCGTCGTTCCATGATCCTGCCGGAAATGGTGGGTCTGACAATTGCCGTGCATAACGGCAAGCAGCATGTGCCTGTTCTGGTCAATGAAAATATGGTTGGCCACAAGCTGGGCGAGTTCGCGCTGACACGATCCTATCGTGGTCATGCCGCTGACAAGAAGTCGAAGAAGTAAGGGGTAGGAAAGATGGAAGTTGCAGCCCGTTTGCGCTTTGCGCGTCTCTCGCCTCAGAAAGGTCGTCTGGTCGCAGACCAGATTCGTGGTTTGCCGGTTGACAAGGCTCTGAATATTCTGGCCTTCAGCCCCAAAAAAGGTGCGGCGATCATGAAGAAGGTGCTGGAGTCAGCCATTGCCAATGCCGAGCATAATGAAGGTGCGGATATTGATGAGCTGTCCGTGAAGAGGGTTTTTGTCGACCAGGGGCCTACGATGAAGCGTATTCAGCCTCGCGCCAAAGGTCGCGCCAACCGAATTTTGAAGCGTACCAGTCATATCACTGTGATGGTCGGTGACTGAGGTCGAGGTTTGATATGGGTCAGAAAGTACATCCGATAGGCATGCGTCTGGGTATCGCCTCCGACTGGCGGTCCAAATGGTATGCAGAAGGCAAAGACTACGCCAGTTTCCTGCACAAGGACCTGGAAGTGCGTGCCTACCTGAAGAAGCGGCTGAAGGAAGCATCAGTCAGTCGCATCCAGATTGAGCGTCCGGCCAAGTCTGCGTTTATCACCATCCACACCGCCCGTCCGGGGATGGTGATTGGCAAAAAAGGTGAGGACATCGAGCGTCTGCGCCAGGAAGTGGCACAGATCATGGGGCTGCACGTCAATAATGTGAAGCTCAATATCGAAGAGATTCGCAAGCCCGAGCTGGATTCACAGCTGGTGGCTGAAAGTATCGCCAGTCAGCTGGAGCGGCGCATCATGTTCCGTCGTGCCATGAAGCGTGCGGTGAGCAATGCCATGCGACTGGGTGCCCTGGGTATCAAGGTCAGTGTTTCCGGTCGCCTGAACGGTGCGGAAATTGCCCGGACCGAGTGGTACCGTGAAGGCCGTGTACCACTGCATACCCTGCGTGCGGATATCGATTATGCCACCGCAGAAGCGCTGACAACTTATGGCATCATCGGCATTAAGGTATGGATTTTCAAGGGCGAGGTTTTTGACCTTGAACAGAAGCAAGCAGCGAAACCGGGCAATAATCCGGGTCGTGGCAAGAAGAAGTGATAGAGGTTTGAAATGTTACAGCCCAAGAGAACGAAGTTCCGCAAGCAATTCAAAGGCCGTAACCGCGGTCTGGCCCAGGTAGGTAACAAGGTCAGTTTCGGTGAGTACGGGTTGAAGGCAGTTGAACGCGGTCGCATGACGGCGCGCCAGATTGAGGCAGGTCGGCGTGCCATCAGTCGCCATGTGCGTCGTGGTGGGAAAATCTGGATTCGCGTGTTTCCGGACAAACCCATCAGCAAGAAGCCTTTGGAAGTCCGTATGGGTAAAGGTAAGGGTAACGTGGAATACTGGGTGGCCCAGATTCAGCCCGGCAGGGTACTGTTTGAGATGCAGGGTGTGCCGGAAGACGCTGCACGTGAGGCTTTTCGGCTGGCAGCGGCCAAACTGCCCTTCAAGACAACCTTTGTTACCCGTCAGGTGATGTAATGAAAGCAGCGGAATTACGCCAGAAATCGGCTGAAGAACTGAAGGCTGAATTGACCGAGAACCTGCAGGAGCAGTTCAAGCTACGCATGCAGCAGGCTGCAGGCCAGTTGTCGCGCCCTTCAGAAATGAAGCGGGTACGTCGTGAAATTGCGCGCATCAGGACCCTGATGACAGAGCAAAAAAGTGCAGGTGAACAAGGATGAGCGTAGAAGCAAGTGTAGAGCGCAGCCTGATGGGGCGGGTCGTCAGTGACAAGATGGATAAATCCATTGTCGTGCTGATGGAGCGTCAGATGATGCACCCCCTGTACGGGAAGTTTATTCGGCGTTCCAAGAAATATCACGTTCATGATGAAAACAACGAGTGCAAGGTTGGCGACGTTATCCTGTTCAAGGAGTGCCGTCCTCTTTCCAAGACCAAGCACTGGACTCTGATCAGGGTCGTTGAGCGTGCCCCCGATCAGGCTTAATGTGGAGAACAGTCAATGATCCAGATGCAGTCAGTGCTACAGGTCGCGGACAATAGTGGTGCCAAGCGTGTCATGTGTATCAAGGTACTCGGCGGTTCGCACCGTCGCTATGCCCGTATCGGTGATGTAATCAAGGTCAGCATTAAAGATGCGATCCCGCGCGGCAAGGTTAAAAAAGGTGATGTATACAACGCTGTTGTGGTGCGTACTGCCAGTGGTGTGCGTCGTCGTGACGGCTCGCTGATCCGCTTTGACGGTAATGCCGCTGTCCTGCTGAACAACAAGCTGGAGCCGATTGGTACACGTATTTTCGGGCCCGTGACCCGCGAGCTGCGCGGTGAGCGTTTCATGAAGATCATTTCACTGGCACCTGAGGTGCTGTAAGGCCGTCGGAACAGCAGGAACAGGTAGCAAGAGATGCGCAAGATTCATAAAAATGATCAGGTGGTCATCATTACCGGTAAAGACAAGGGTCGCCGTGGTTCGGTAACTCAGGTTTTTGCTAATGGCAAGATTTTGGTTCAGGGCATTAATCTGGTGAAAAAGCACCAGAAGCCCAATCCGACACTGGGCGTTCAGGGCGGCATTGTTGAGAAAGAAATGCCGCTGGATGTGTCCAATGTCATGCTGGTCAACCCTGCGACAGGCCAGGGAGACCGGGTTGGATTCAAGCTCCTGGAAGGGAAGAAGGTCCGTGTCTTTAAATCCAACGGTGAGCGTGTAGACGCTTGAGGTTTTTTTAATGTCAAGGTTACGGCAGTATTACCATGATACTGTGGTCGCAGAGCTGACCAGGAAGCATGGTTATCAAAATGTGATGGAAGTGCCAAAGATCACCAAAATTACCCTGAATATGGGGTTGGGCGAAGCTGTTGGCGACAAGAAGGTGGTTGAGCACGCGGTGGGTGACATGGCGAGTATTGCCGGTCAGAAACCGATCGTCACCATGACCCGTAAATCAATTGCCGGGTTCAAGATTCGTGATGGCTGGCCAATTGGCTGTAAAGTAACCTTGCGCAGGGATCAGATGTACGAATTTCTGGATCGTCTGATCAATGTTTCCATACCTCGTATCCGCGATTTCCGGGGATTGAACCCGAAAGGATTTGATGGCCGTGGCAACTACAACATGGGTGTCAAGGAACAGATCATTTTTCCGGAAATTGATTACGACAAGATTGATGCATTACGCGGTATGAATATCACCATTACCACCAATGCAAAAACTGACGAGGAGGGGCGGTCTCTGCTGGAGGCCTTCAAGTTCCCCTTTAAACAGTAAGAGGATACGAGTTCATGGCAAAGAAATCCATGATTGCCCGCGAGACCAAGCGCATCAAGGCTGTACAGAAATATGCTGCCAGGCGCGCCGAACTCAAGGCAATCATCAACAATCCCCAGAGCAGCTATGAGGAAGTCATGGCCGCCAGCACCAAACTGCAAAAACTGCCGCGTGATGGCAGTGCCAGCCGGGTTCAGCGCCGCTGCAACCTGACCGGGCGTCCGCATGCGGTTTACCGCAAGTTTGGTTTGTGCCGCAACAAGCTGCGTGAAGCAGCCATGCGCGGTGATGTTCCCGGTTTGACCAAGTCAAGCTGGTGAGGAGGGTTTAAAGCATGAGTATGAGTGATCCGATTGCTGATATGCTGACCAGGATTCGCAATGCCCAGGGCGCGAACAAGGCCAGTGTTTCCTTCCCCTCTTCCAGAATGAAGAAAGCGGTTCTGGAAGTGCTGGCTGGCGAAGGCTATATCAATGGTTATCAGGTTGACGAGAATGGTGGCAAGCCGCTCATTTCCGTCAGTCTGAAGTATTTTCAGGGCAAGCCGGTCATCAGCCGCATCAGCCGTGCCAGTCGTCCCGGCCTGCGTGTATTCCGGGGCAAGGATGAGCTGCCGAAGGTCATGGGCGGTTATGGTATTGCCATCGTTTCGACTTCTTCCGGTGTCATGAGCGATCGTGCTGCACGTGCAGCCGGGCAGGGTGGCGAAGTCATCTGTTTGGTGGAATAAGATAGGCGGGTTGTCATGTCACGTATCGCAAAAAGGGGACTGTCAGTGCCGAAGGGCGTTGAAGTCAAAATCAATGGTCAGCAGCTGAATATCAAGGGCGGCAAAGGGGCGTTTGACTTTGTCATGCATCAGGCCGTCGAGGTGATTCAGGATGGGAGCACGCTGAAGTTCAGCGCACGGGACAATGCTGAAAACGGCTGGGCCCAGGCAGGAACGGCCTGCTCACTGATCAGCAATATGGTCAGGGGCGTCAGCGAAGGCTTCGAGCGCAGGTTGCAGCTGGTCGGTATCGGTTATCGTGCCCAGGCTCAGGGCAACAAGCTCAATCTGTCACTGGGTTTTTCACATCCGGTTGTGCACGAGATGCCGCAGGGTGTGACAGTGGAAACCCCGAGTCAGACTGAAATTATTGTTCGCGGTATCGACAAGCAGAAGGTCGGGCAGGTGGCTGCCGACATTCGTGCTTACCGTCCGCCTGAGCCTTACAAAGGCAAAGGTGTCAAGTATGCCGACGAAACCGTTGTCCGTAAGGAAGCCAAAAAGAAGTAAGGTGGCATAAATGGATAAGAAAGCAAGCCGTATCCGGCGCAGCAAACGTTCACGCAGCAAGATGCGTGAGTTGCAGGTCAACCGTCTGTGTGTCCATCGTACACCGCGCCATATCTATGCCCAGATCATTGCTCCGTCAGGGGACCGTGTTCTGGCTGCTGCTTCTACGGTCGAAAAGGAGCTGCGGGCAGGCGAAGCCTATACCGGTAATGCGGTCTCTGCTGCAGCCGTTGGCAAACTGATTGCCGAGCGTGCCCGTGCGCAGGGTGTCGAGTCGGTGGCATTTGATCGTTCTGGTTTCAAGTATCATGGCCGTATCAAGGCGCTGGCGGATGCCGCGCGTGAAGCCGGCCTGAAGTTTTAAAGGTTCTAGACAATGGCAAAGCCAGAAAATACAACAGCCGGAGCTGACGGCCTGCAGGAAAAACTGGTACACGTCAACCGTGTATCCAAAGTGGTCAAAGGTGGCCGTATCTTCAGTTTTACCGCCCTGACCGTGGTTGGGGACGGCAATGGCAAGGTCGGTTTCGGCTATGGCAAGGCACGTGAAGTACCGGCTGCGATTCAGAAGGCCATGGAGCAGGCGCGCAAAAGCCTGGTTAATGTGGCACTGGTAGATGGTACCCTGCAATACCCGATTCGCCACTCTGTCGGTGCTGCCACCGTGTACATGCAGCCGGCCTCTGAGGGTACCGGTGTTATTGCCGGTGGTGCCATGCGTGCCGTGCTTGAGGTTGCCGGTGTGCGTAATGTACTGTCCAAGTGCATAGGCACCCGTAATCCGGGGAATGTGGTACGTGCAACCATTGCCGGTCTGGCTGCCATGCATGACCCGGAAATGATTGCCGCCAAGCGTGGCAAGACCGTTGAAGAAATCAAGGCCTGAAAACGGAGATTGTCATGTCTGACGCAAAACAAGTAAAACTGACGCTGGTGCGCAGCTTGAATGGCCGTCTTAAGAGTCATCAGCATTGCGCCAGAGGTCTGGGAATCCGCAGGATCAACACACCGGTTGTCGTCACTGACACGCCGGAAAACCGTGGCATGATCAACAAGATTTCCTACATGCTGAAAGTAGAGGAAGCCTGAAATGAAATTGAATACCCTGAGTCCGGCTCCGGGCAGCCGCAAGGCCAGGACCCGTGTCGGACGCGGTATCGGCTCCGGTCTGGGCAAGACTGCCGGTCGTGGCCACAAGGGCCAGAAATCCCGTGCCGGTGGTTTCCACAAGGTAGGGTTTGAAGGTGGGCAGATGCCGTTGCAGCGCCGCCTGCCCAAAATGGGTTTCCAGTCCCGGATCGGACTGCGCTCGGCAGAAGTTCGCCTGAATGAGCTGGCCAAGGTTGAAGGCGGTGAAATTACGCTGGAATCCCTTAAAGCAGCCGGTGTTATTGATGCCCGCTCCCTGCAGGCCAAGATTATCCTGTCCGGCAGCATTGAGCAGAGCGTCACCATCAAGGGCGTTGGCGTGAGCAAAGGCGCACGTGCAGCCATTGAAGCCGCTGGCGGCAAAATCGAGGAATAATTAATAATATGGCCAAGGCACCCTCCGCAATGGGCTCGTTTGGCGGGCTGGGAAACATCGTTGAAATCCGTCAGCGCCTGTTATTTGTGCTGATGGCATTGATTGTCTACCGTATCGGTACATTCATCCCGGTTCCCGGGGTGAACCCTGAGGTCATGAACCAGTTCTTTAACCAGAACAGTGGTACCATCCTCGGGGTTTTCAACATGTTTTCGGGTGGTGCCCTGGAGCGCTTCAGTATTTTCGCGCTCGGCATCATGCCGTATATTTCGGCTTCCATCATCATCCAGCTGCTGGCAACCGTGGTACCCACGCTGGAGCAGTTGAAGAAGGAAGGCGAAGCCGGACGGCGTAAAATTACCCAGTACACCCGTTATGGGACTGTAGCGCTGGCTTTGTTCCAGAGTATCGGGGTATCGATTGCGCTGGGTGGGCAGGCTGCCGGTGGTGGTGAGACAGTTGCCATCAATCCCGGTATCGGCTTTATCATCACCACGGTAGTGACCTTGGTAACAGGTACCCTGTTCCTGATGTGGCTGGGTGAGCAGATCACCGAGCGGGGTATTGGTAATGGTATCTCGCTGATCATTTTTGCCGGTATCGTGGCCGGACTGCCCCGTGCCGTCGGTGGTACGCTGGAGTTGGCCCGTAATGGTGAGTTGCCGCCTGCCTTTGTCATTATCCTGATTGCACTGATTTTCCTGGTGACGGCGTTTGTGGTCTTTGTTGAGCGTGGGCAGCGCCGTATTACGGTGAACTATGCACGTCAGCAGGGAGCGATGGGCGGTCGTCAGCGGGGGCAGGGTGGTCAGCCCAGTTTCCTGCCGTTGAAGCTGAACATGGCCGGGGTTATTCCGCCGATTTTTGCATCCAGCATTATCCTGTTTCCCAGTACCATAGGGCACTGGTTCAGCAGTACGGATGGCAGCAGCACCCTGCTTTCCCAGTTTTTCAGCATGTTGCAGCCGGGGCATCCACTGTATGTCATCTTTTATGCCGTTGCGATTATCTTCTTCAGCTTTTTCTACACGGCACTGGTGTTCAATGCACGCGAAACGGCTGACAACCTGAAAAAGGCGGGCGCTTTCATTCCGGGTATCCGTCCGGGTGAACAGACAGCCAAGTACATTGATGGTGTCATGACGCGCCTGACGGGTGTGGGTGCACTGTACATGACCCTGGTTTGCCTGTTGCCGGAGTTTCTGATTCTGGGCTGGAACGTACCCTTTTATTTCGGTGGGACATCATTGTTGATTATTGTGGTTGTGGTTATGGACTTTCTGGCCCAGTTGCAGTCACACATGATGTCGCATCAGTATGAAGGCTTGATGAAGAAAGCCAATTTCAGGTCGCAGACACGCCCTGGAACTTTACGCTGATTGATTGTGAGGATGAATTCATGAAGGTTAGAGCTTCAGTAAAGAAAATGTGCCGTCACTGCCGGGTTATCCGTCGGGATGGCGTTGTCCGGGTAATTTGTTCTGATCCGCGCCACAAGCAGCGCCAGGGCTGATCTGCTTACGACAAAAACAGATTGTTTTCCCTGCCTGCGGGGAAGACCTTGAATAACCTCTGCCTGAAGCAGGGGTTATTTGTTGATAAATCATTGAGGTTGCGGCATAATCGCCGGCTTTCTCAAGAATCTGGAGAATGGTTTAGATGGCTCGTATTGCGGGTATTAATCTTCCTGTAAATAAACATGCAGTCATAGGATTGACTGCGATTTACGGCATAGGCTCAACACGATCCCAGGCGATCTGCAAGGCTGCGGGTATTGATCCCGGCACCAAAATCCGTGACCTGAACGAGGATGAGTTGGAGCGTGTGCGTGCCGAAGTGGCCAAATTCATGGTTGAAGGTGACCTTCGTCGTGAAATTTCCATGAACATCAAGCGTTTGATGGATATGGGCTGCTATCGTGGCATTCGTCACCGTCGTGGTCTGCCGGTTCGTGGTCAGCGTACCAAGACCAATGCACGTACACGGAAAGGCCCACGCCGTCCGATTCGCAAGTAATCAGGTTTACAGGATAAAATTTTATGGCAAAACAGCCAAGAAAAGGGAATGCTGGAGCAACCACCCGCAAAAAAGTCAAAAAGTCGGTGACTGACGGCGTTGCACACGTTTATGCCTCCTTCAATAACACGATCGTTACCATTACGGACCGGCAGGGCAATGCCCTGACTTGGGCAACTGCCGGTGGTTCCGGTTTCCGTGGTTCACGCAAAAGTACGCCGTTTGCAGCCCAGGTTGCTGCCGAGCGTGCCGGTAATGCAGCCAGGGAATATGGCCTCAAAAATCTGGATGTGGAAATCAGCGGTCCGGGACCGGGACGTGAGTCTGCTGTGCGGGCACTGCATAATGTTGGCTACAAGATCGCCAATATCACGGATGTGACTCCGATACCGCACAACGGTTGTCGTCCGCCCAAGAAGCGTCGTGTGTAACGGGGAGTAGTTAATCATGGCAAGATATATTGGACCCGTCTGTAAACTGAGCCGGCGTGAAGGTACGGATCTGTACCTGAAAAGCCGTGGTAATCCGCTGGAGAAGAAGTGCAAGCTGGACAAGGTTCCCGGCATGCATGGCGAGCGTCGTGGTCGCCTGTCCGACTATGGTGTGCAGCTGCGTGAAAAGCAGAAAGTCCGCCGCATTTACGGCATTCTGGAGAAGCAGTTTCGCAACTATTACAAGAAAGCCGCCAGCCGCAAGGGTTCCACCGGCGTCATTCTGCTGCAATTGCTGGAGTCCCGGCTTGATAATGTGGTCTACCGCATGGGCTATGGCTCCACCCGCGCCGAAGCCCGTCAGCTGGTCAGCCACAAGGCCATCAAGGTCAATGACAAGATCGTCAATATCGCCTCTTATCAGGTTCAGCCCGGTGATGTAGTTTCCGTGCGTGAGCGTGCCAAAAAGCAGGCCCGGATTCAGGATGCCATTGCGGTTGCCGAACAGCTGGGTTTCCCGGAGTGGGTTTCGGTGGATTCCAAAGCGCTGGAAGGAACCTTCAAGGCGGTTCCGGACCGGGCTGAACTGCCGGCTGAAATCAATGAATCACTGATTGTGGAATTGTATTCCAAGTAACAAGTCATCCGTGATCTGTTTCATACAATCCAACGGGAACTAGCATGACCTCGAAAACGATTGATTTACTGAAACCCCGCAACGTTCATGTGGAGGAGCTGGGGCATAATACCTCCCGCATCACCCTTGAGCCGCTGGAGCGGGGTTTTGGACATACCCTGGGTAATGCACTTCGCCGTATCCTGTTGTCTTCCATTCCTGGCAGTGCGGTGACCGAGGTGCAGATTGCCGGCGTGGTACATGAGTACACGTCCATTGAGGGGGTGCAGGAGGATGTGGTTGAAATCCTGCTCAACCTGAAAAAGCTGGCGGTGAGGCTCAATGCCCGTGAAGAAGCGACGCTGGTACTGAAAAAATCCGGTATTGGCCCGGTAAAGGCCAAGGACATCAGCCTGGATCATGATGTGGAAGTCATTGATCCGGAATTTGTCATCGCCAATATCACCAAAGCGGATGTCGAGTTGGAGATGAACCTGACCCTTACCAGTGGTCGGGGTTATCAGCCAGCCTCTGTGCGCCGTGGTCCGGACTCGCCCGAGCTGCCGCTGGGCACGCTGGTACTGGATGCCAGCTACAGCCCGATTCTCCGGGTTGCCTATACGGTTGACAGTGCGCGTGTCGAGCAGCGTACCGACATGGACAAGCTGATCATCGAGATTGTCACTGATGGCTCTGTCGATGCGGAAGAAGCCCTGAGCATGTCTGCCCAGATTCTGCAGCAACAGCTGGCGGTATTCTTCGACCTGCATATTGAAGAGCCGAGCCGTCCGGAACGTAATGAGCCGGAAATTGATCCGATCCTGATGCGCCCGGTGGATGATCTGGAACTGACGGTACGTTCTGCCAACTGCCTCAAGGCAGAAAACCTGTTCTATATTGGTGATCTGGTGCAGCGTACCGAGACCGAGCTGCTCAAGACGCCCAACCTGGGCAAGAAATCCCTGACCGAGATCAAGGATGTACTGGCCCAGAACGGACTGACACTGGGCACCAAACTCGAAAACTGGCCACCAGCCGGTCTTGATCACAAAGACAGTAAAGTGGGCTGAATGCTTTCAGCCCCGCAAGGATTAGAACATGCGTCATCGTAAAACCGGTCGTCAATTTAACCGCAACAGCAGCAGCCGCAAGGCCCTGCTGCAGAGCCTGACCAACTCACTGTTGCGTTATGAAGCTATTAAAACCACCTTGCCCAAGGCCAAGGATCTGCGTCGGGTTGCCGAGCCGCTGATCACGCGTGCCAAGCAGGACTCCGTACACAACCGTCGTATCGCCTTTGCCCGTTTGCGGGATGATGAAGTGGTTGCCAAGCTGTTTACCGAGCTGGGGCCGCGTTATCAGGATCGTCCGGGCGGCTATCTGCGTATCATCAAATGCGGTCATCGTGCCGGTGACAATGCACCGATGGCCTATGTGTCGCTGGTGGGTGGTGCAGGCGAAGCGGTAGCCGAATAAGGCTGCTTTGTCTTGGGCCTGAGCAGAAAAGCCGGTACTAAAACCGGCTTTTTTGTTGTTGTGTCCGGGTTTGAGTAATCTCATGGTTTTTCCGGGTGTCGGGTTTAAACTGACAGGTTTGGCTTTCGGGGTGGGATGACATGCAACAGCAAGGTAAGGTGGTAAGCGCTGACAGCTCACGCAAGTCGGCACGGGTTTTCTATTATGGCAACCTTCTGGCGGTCATCGTCCCGTTTCCGTTTTTCATTCTCTGGTTTGGTGCATCCATGTTCGTGTATGCCATGTTCCGTCACCACCCCAACCCCAGAGTGGGCTATTATACCCAGGTTGCGGCTTATCAGTATTACGGACTGGCGGGAGCGTTGGTGCCGATACTGACCTTTGCCCCCGGTGATTTTTTTATGAAGTACTGGCTGTACCTGTGGGTGGCAGCCGCTGCTGTCCTGATTCCCCTGGCCGTGATTCAGCTGCGCAGGATCAACCGCGAGCCATGGCAGGATGCGATATTACCAAGTGAGGATGCGAGATGAGTGAACTGCGTCATGACTGGCGGGTGGAAGAGGTCGAGGCTTTACTGGCACTGCCTTTCAATGATCTGCTATTCCAGGCCCATCAGGTGCATCGGGCCAGTTTTCCGGCCAACCAGGTCCAGGTCAGTACCCTGCTGAGCATCAAGACCGGAGCCTGTCCGGAGGATTGTGGCTATTGCTCCCAGAGTGCCCGGTACGATACCAGTCTGGAGCGTGAGCGCCTGCTGCCGCTGCAGGAAGTTGTGCATTCGGCACAGGCAGCGAAGGACAGCGGTGCCACACGCTTCTGCATGGGGGCAGCCTGGCGTAATCCGACCGATAAAAATCTGGAAAAAGTGATCGAGATGGTGCAGGCGGTCAAGGCGCTGGGTATGGAGACCTGTGTCACTCTCGGCATGCTGACGGGCACTCAGGCTCAGCGCCTCAAACAGGCCGGACTGGATTACTACAATCATAATCTGGATACCTCACCGGAGTTTTATGGTCAGGTGATCACAACACGCACCTATCAGGATCGTCTTGACACCTTGGATCATGTGCGTGAAGCCGGAATCCATGTCTGTGCCGGCGGCATTCTGGGACTGGGCGAAACCCGGCGTGACCGTGCCCGTCTGCTGCAGCAGCTGGCCAATCTCAAGGTGCATCCGGAATCCGTGCCGATTAATGAGCTGGTGCGTATCGAGGGTACCCCCATGGCGGATAATCCCAAACTGGATGCGCTGGAGTTTGTACGCACCATCGCAGTGGCACGCATCATGATGCCGGCCTCTTATGTGCGCCTCTCTGCCGGGCGTACGGAAATGAGTGACGAGGTACAGGCCTGGTGCTTTTTTGCCGGGGCCAACTCGATATTCTATGGTGAGCGCCTGCTGACTACCGATAATCCGGGGCAGAATCATGACACGGCACTGTTTGCGCGGCTGGGCATTGTGCCGGAACCGGGCCGGACGGCGCAGGTGCCCATGTAACAAAACCAGGTCGTGCTTTTAACTGCAAGGTAGCTGCGCATACATTCAGGGTCTCCATCATGTTACATCCCAAAACCTATGACATCATCGTGATCGGTGGTGGTCATGCCGGTACCGAAGCTGCATTGGCGGCTGCGCGTATGGGCATGCAGACCCTGCTGCTGACCCACAATATCGAAACCATTGGCCAGATGAGCTGTAACCCGGCCATCGGCGGAATCGGCAAGGGCCATCTGGTCAAGGAAGTGGATGCACTGGGCGGGGCCATGGCGCAGGCTGCTGATCTGGGCGGTATCCAGTTCCGTATCCTGAATGCCCGCAAGGGACCGGCGGTACGTGCAACACGGGCACAGGCTGATCGTACCCGTTACAAGGCGGCCATTCGTGCCGTGGTCGAGGCCCAGCCCAATCTGGAACTGTTTCAGCAGGCTGCCGATGATCTGGTGCTGGAAGGGGAGCACGTGACCGGCGTGCGCACCCGGATGGGCGTGACTTTTGCCTGCCGTGCGGTGGTGCTGACCACGGGAACTTTTCTGGGGGGCAAGATTCATGTCGGGCTGGAAAATTACAGCGGTGGCCGTGCCGGCGATCCACCATCCATTGCTCTGGCCCGGCGTTTGCGCGAGCTGCCGTTGCGGGTGGACCGGCTCAAGACCGGCACACCGGCACGCATTGATGCCCGCAGTGTGGATTTCAGCCGATTGCAGGCACAGCCGGGGGATGAGCCGGTACCGGTATTCTCTTTTCTGGGACACCGTGAACAGCACCCGCGTCAGGTGCCATGCCACATTACCCATACCAATGCGCGCACCCATGACATCATTCGTGCCGGTCTGGACCGCTCACCATTGTACACCGGTGTCATTGACGGGGTAGGGCCACGCTATTGTCCGTCCATCGAAGACAAGATCGTGCGCTTCGCCGACAAGGACCGCCACCAGATTTTCATTGAGCCGGAAGGGCTGGATACCTTTGAGCTCTATCCCAACGGGGTTTCGACCAGTCTGCCCTTCGATGTGCAGCATGCCTTTATCTGTTCGATCGAGGGGTTTGAAAATGCGCACATCACGCGTCCCGGTTACGCAATTGAGTATGACTTCTTTGATCCGCGTGACCTGAAACCGACACTGGAAACACGGGTGATTGACGGGCTGTTTTTCGCCGGGCAGATCAATGGCACCACCGGTTATGAGGAAGCTGCGGCTCAGGGCCTGCTGGCCGGGTTGAATGCCGCGCTCCAGCTCAAAGGGCAGGAGGGCTGGTGGCCCCGCCGGGACCAGGCATATATCGGGGTGCTGGTTGATGACCTCATTACCCATGGTACTCGTGAGCCCTATCGCATGTTTACCAGCCGGGCCGAGCATCGTCTGTTGCTGCGCGAGGACAATGCCGATCTGCGTCTGACCGAAATGGGTCGGGAGTTGGGGCTGGTCAATGAGGAACGCTGGCGTGCCTTCAGTGACAAGCGCGAGGCCATCGAGCGTGAGCAACAACGTCTGCGGGAGGTGGTGCTGCACCCGTCCCGGCTGACACCGCAGGACAGCGAGCGGGTATTGGGTGAAGTGCCGGGGCGGGATTATTCGCTGATGGAATTGCTGCGTCGTCCCGATGTCACCTATGCCGGCCTGATGAGTCTGCCGGGCATGGCACCGGCAGACCCGGTGCCGGAAGTCGTGGCTGGGCAGGTGGAAATCCAGTGCAAATACGCCGGTTACATTGAGCGCCAGTCGCTGGAGGTGGAGCGCCTGCGGCGTAATGAGGAAACCCGTCTGCCGGCAACGCTGGATTACTGCCTGATCAACGGACTGTCCAATGAAGTACGCCAGAAGCTGGAGGCTCAGCGCCCGGCCACACTGGGGCAGGCGGCGCGGATTCCCGGTGTGACACCGGCTGCTGTTTCACTGCTGCTGATACACCTTCGGAAACTGGCCGGTACCGGGTCACTGAAAGCCAGTGCCTGAATCTGACCAGCCTGACTGGGATCGTGCACTGGCGCTGCTGGGGGTGAATCTGGATAGTGCCCGGCGTAATCAGCTGGCACAGTATCTGGTATTACTGCAGCGCTGGAACAAGGTCTACAACCTGACGGCAGTGCGTAAGCCATCCGCCATGCTGCCCCTGCATGTGTGGGACAGCCTGAGTGTGGAGCCGTTTCTGCCACCGCAGCCCTGTCTGGATGTGGGCAGTGGCGCGGGCCTGCCGGGACTGGTGCTGGCAATCGCACGCCCGGAACAGGCTTTTACCCTGCTGGATACCAATGGCAAGAAAACCCGTTTTCTGCAGCAGGCGGTGCTGGAGCTCGGACTGTCCAATGTCACGGTGGTGCATGCGCGGATTGAGCAATGGCAGCCATCGCATAAATATGCTTCAATCATCAGCCGGGCCTTTGCGGCACTGAGTGATTTTGTTACCGTATGCGCCGTTCATCTGGAACCGGATGGTATGCTGTATGCCATGAAGGGACGTTACCCGGCTGATGAGCTGGGATCGCTGCCGCCGGGCTGGAGCGTCAGGAAGACCCATCGCCTGCAGGTGCCCGATCTTGATGCTGAACGGCATTTGCTGGAACTTGGCCCGCTGCAGGAGCAGCTTCCGTGAGGATTGATTCATGAGCAAGGTGATTGCCTTGGCCAACCAGAAAGGTGGAGTTGGCAAAACCACAAGCAGTGTCAATCTGGTGGCATCATTGTCAGCCATGCGCCGCAAGGTGCTGCTGGTGGACATGGATCCGCAGGGTAATGCCACAACGGGCCTGGGGCTGGACAAACACCACCAGCAGCCCTCGCTCACCGATGTGCTGCTGGGGCGGGCCTTTGCCGTTGAAATTCTGAAGCAGCAGCCCGGTTCACAGCCCGGTACCAGCCTTGATGTGCTGCCGGGTACACCGGACCTGACGGTGGCGGAGGTGGCGCTGATGCCGATGGAGCGGCGTGAGTTCAAGCTGCGCGAGGCGCTGGAGCCGTTGCGGGATGACTATGACTACATCCTGATTGACTGCCCGCCTGCACTCAACATGCTGACGGTCAATGCCCTGGTGGCGGCTGACGGGGTGGTGATTCCGATGCAGTGTGAGTACTTTGCTCTGGAGGGGCTGAGTGCACTGGTTAATACCATCGAGGAAATTGCCGCCAGTGCCAATCCGGGGCTGCATATCATGGGGCTGATCCGGACCATGTACGACCCGCGCAGCAATCTGACCCGTGATGTGTCCGAGCAGCTGTCGCGCCATTTCAAGGACCGGGTCTACAGCACCGCCATTCCCCGCAATATCCGCCTGGCAGAGGCCCCCAGCCATGGGTTGCCGGCAATCAGCTATGACAAGAATTCACGCGGAGCGCTGGCCTATCTGGCGCTGGCAGCGGAAATGCTGCGCAAGGAAAATGCCGTCACTACTGTGAAGGGGCTGTAATCATGGTCAAGAAGCCAGGCCTGGGGCGCGGACTGGATGTCCTGCTCAGTTCGGCCCGCACTGCTGCCACCCAGCCGGATGAGGTTTTTCTCAAGTCCATTCCGGTGGAGAAAATCCGTTCCGGCTCCTACCAGCCCCGCTCCCAGATTGAACCGGAAAGCCTCAGGGAGCTGGCCGATTCGATCAAGGCTCAGGGGCTGGTACAGCCGGTGGTGGTGCGCCGGCTGGTCGGGGGGCAGTATGAGCTGATTGCCGGGGAGCGACGCTGGCGGGCGGCCCAGCTGATCGGTATGGGCGAGATTCCGGCGGTGATTCGCGACATTCCGGATCAGGCCGCTGCCGCCATGTCGCTGATCGAGAATATCCAGCGTGAGGATCTGAATGCGCTGGAAGAGGCCATGGCGCTGCGGCGTCTGATTGATGAGTTCGGTCTGACCCACCAGCAAACTGCCGAAGCGGTGGGGCGCTCGCGTGCTTCGGTCACCAATCTGCTGCGCCTGCTGGAGCTGTCGCCGGTAGTCAAGCAGATGCTGGAGATGCGGGAAATTGAAATGGGGCATGCCCGCTGCCTGCTGGCCCTGCACAATGAAACGCTGCAGATTGACGCGGCACGCCGGGTGATACAGCGTCAGCTGTCGGTGCGTGAGACCGAGCGTCTGGTGCGCTCACTGCTGGAAACCGGAAAGAAAAAGCCGGAGCAGCCAGCTTCACCGGATGTCGGGCGGCTGGAGGACAGCCTGTCCCGGCGGCTGGGGGCACGGGTGGCGATCCGTTACAATGCCAGTGGCAAGGGCCGGTTGGTGATCGAGTACAACAGCCTGGATGAGCTTGATGGCATCCTGAGCCATATTCAGTAGTGGATTCAGTCATTGCCGGCATCTGCCATCATCACGGTTTGCGCAATAACCATTCCTGCAGCCGCTTTTCGGGTAAAGGGTCGACAAATTTGTTTCTCCCGGCAGGAAACGGTTGAAGCGGCTTGTCAATGTCTGCATAATACGCGCCTTACTTTTTGGAACGGTTTTGCGGAGTATCCCCTTGCCAAACATAACATCTGCCAAGAAACGGGTTCGTCAGGCTGACAAGCGCCGCATGCACAACAAGCATTTGCGCTCCCGTTTGCGCACCCATATCAAGGGTGTACTGAATGCCATCGCTTCCGGTGATCGTGAGCAGGCCATGGCCGCTTACCAGTTGGCCGTGCCGGTCATTGATTCCACTGCCGACAAGGGCATCATTCACAAGAACAAGGCTGCACGCCACAAGAGTCGCCTCAACGCCCATATCAAGGCACTGCTTGCCCCGGCTGAAGCCTGACAGCTGTCCGGCTTTTTTGACAGTACGGAATAAAAAGGCCGGTTGCAATCCGGCCTTTCGTGTCTGGGGAGGCTGCACATGTTCAGGGTAGGGCTGACCGGCGGGATTGGCTGCGGTAAAAGCAGTGCCGTTCGGCGTTTTCAGGCACATGGTGTCGGTATTGTGGATGCCGATGCAGTGGCCCGTGCCGTGGTGCAGCCCGGTGAACCGGCCCTGGTGCGGATTGTGGCGGCTTTTGGCCCTGAGGCTGTGGATGCGGAAGGGCGACTGGATCGGGCCTGGATGCGTGCCCGTGTCTTCCAGGACCCTGAAGAACGGGTGCGTCTGGAGCAGATTCTGCATCCCCTGATCCGGGAGCGCCTGCAGCAGCAGGTGGATGCGCTGGCCACCCAGCCGGGTGTTCCGTATGTGCTGGTTGATGTCCCTTTGCTGGTGGAGCATGACTACCAGCCACTGTTTGAGCGTATTGTGGTGGTGGATTGTACGTCCGGGCAGCAATTGCAGCGAATTCGCCACCGTGATGGTAGTGACGATGCGGTCATAGCGGGTATAATCAGGGCGCAGGCTGCGCGCAAGGAGCGTCTGGGCAGCGCAACCGATGTGCTGGACAACACTGCCTCGCTGGAGTCCCTGTATCGCCAGGTTGACCTTCTGCATGAAAAATTCCTGGCCATGGCAAATGGCCTTTGAACCACGGTCAAAGTGCTACCGACGGATTTTCTTTTTTTGCTGAGTCACCCAATGTCCGTATTCGAGCAGCCTCTCACTGAAAAAACCCGATTGTTCCTGCGGCTTGAATTGCTGGTCAGACGCTTTCGTTATCATCTGGACAAAGAGGATGCCTGTGACAACCTGGCGGCATTGATGCTGTTGCTGGACCTGAGCAATCTGACTTCCCGCATCGATCTGAAAAGCGATGTGATCATGGAAATCGACCGTACTGCCCAGTCCGTGCGCCAGATCATTGGTGATGTCGGCACCCAGGATGAAACCCTGACCCGGCTGACGGATTTCAGCAATACCCTGTATCAGCTGCGCGGTTCACTGGGGCAGAACCTGCGCTCCAATAATTTTTTCAGCCAGCTGCGTCAGCGTGCCTCCCTGCCGGGGGGGCTGAACAACTTCGATATTCCGATCCTGAACTACTGGCTGGAGCATGACCCGGCCCAGCGCAAGGCCGATCTGCAGCGTTGGGGCGAGGGTTACATGAATACTTCCGGGGCGGTCGAGTTCCTGCTGGGCCTGATCCGGACCTACTGTGCCGGGGATGAATATGTGGCCAAGGAAGGATTTTTCCAGATGACCATGCCGCGCAGCTATCAGCTGCTGCAGGTTATCCTGCCGGATCAGGCTACCATTTATCCGGAAATCAGTGCCGGCAAGCAGCGTTTTTCCCTGCGTTTTGTCGAGGCTGACATGGTATCCGAGCGCGGGCGTCAGGTTCGTGACAATATCACCTTCAAACTGAAACTGTGTGCCTTCTGAAGAGGAACCACAATGGACGAGCAAACCCGTATTGAGATCGAAGCTGCTGCCTGGCGCAAGCTGGTGGAGCATTTCCAGAAGCGTACCGACGTACAGAACATCGACTTGATGAATCTGGCCGGTTTCTGCCGCAACTGCATGGCCAAGTGGATCAAGGGTGCGGCACTTGAGCGCGGGCTGGCGATGGATTATGAACAGGCGCGGGCAACGGTTTACGGCATGCCTTACGCCGAGTTCAAGGCGAAATACCAGACCGAGGCCACACCCGAACAGTTACAACGCTACCAGGCCATTACCCCCGACCAGATGACGGAATAAGGCTGCATCCGGCCCCTGTCTGAAATCTGCAGGCTTTCTGCAGTGGTTCTGCATACCGGCCTGGTATGTTCGGATCAGGTTCGGGTACGCCTGTCTTTCTGTCAGGCTTGCCCATTGCGACGGGTTCAGGTTTACTACCCGATAAACAGATGATAAACAAACGGTACAGGCAAGGAAAACCCGATTATGTCAGATCAGCGTGCAACAGAAACCGGCTTTGAAACCGCTATCGGTGAGCTGGAGCAGCTGGTATTGCGCATGGAGGGTGGCGAGCTGTCTCTGGCGGATTCACTGTGTGAGTTTGAACGTGGGGTCCAGCTGATCCGGCTTTGTCAGGCGGTATTGCAGGATGCCGAACAGCGTGTGCTGCTGCTGGGGCAGGACGGCGAGCCGCAGGTATTTCAGGCCGGGGACGAGCAATGAGTGTCCTGAGTCCGACCCTGCTGGCGTTTCAGTCCCGCATTGAAACCGTGTTGGATGCCTTGTTGCCTGATGCTGCCCTGCTGCCTTCCCGCCTGCATGAGGCCATGCGCTATTCGGTGCTGAATGGTGGCAAGCGTGCCCGTCCACTGCTGGTTTATGCCACCGGTTCGGCTTTGGGCGTGGTGCCGGAACGGCTGGACATTGCGGCAGCCGCCCTTGAGCTGATTCATGTTTACTCACTGGTCCACGATGATCTGCCGGCCATGGATGATGATGTCCTGCGCCGCGGCAAGCCGACCTGTCATTGTGCCTACGATGAGGCCACTGCGATCCTGGTCGGCGATGCCCTGCAGGCGCTGGCATTCCAGGTGCTGGTTCAGTCCCCGGCTCTGGATGCCCTGCCGCCCCGGCAGCGCCTGCTGATGGTGCAGCAACTGGCACAGGCGGCCGGTTCACGGGGCATGGTGGGCGGGCAGGCCATTGACCTGTCGGTGATCAATGCCATCCCTTCCGAACTGGAGCTGGAGAACATGCATATCCACAAGACCGGCGCGCTGATTCGCTGCAGTGTCCTGTTGGGTGCATACTGTGCCGACTTTGTGGATGAGGGGAAACTGCAGCAGCTGGATCATTTTGCCAAATGCCTGGGGCTGGCATTTCAGGTCCAGGATGACATCCTGGATGTAGAAAGTGATTCCGGGACGCTGGGCAAGACCGCTGGAGCCGATGCCGCAGCCAATAAACCGACTTACCCTTCCATCATCGGGCTGCCTGCCTCCAGACGCAAGCTGCGGGAGCTGCACCGGGAAGCGGTACGGGCGCTGGAGGGACTGGATGCGCCCCTGCTGCATGAAATTGCTGAATATACCGTAAGCCGGATTCATTAAAAACGCCAGAGACCACAGGGCTGAAAACCAGAAACGAGGTGCCAGATGCTTGACAAAATTCAGTCGCCTGCGGATTTACGCCAGTTGGATGAGCAGGAACTGCCCATTTTGTGTGACGAAATCCGTCAATTCCTGCTCAGTTCGGTTTCCACGGGAGGGGGCCATTTTGCCTCCAATCTGGGGACGGTGGAGCTGACCGTCGCACTGCATTATGTCTTCAATACTCCACAGGACCGACTGGTCTGGGATGTGGGGCACCAGGCCTACCCGCACAAGATACTGACCGGACGCCGGGATGAAATGCACACCATTCGCCAGAAGGACGGGCTGGCCGGTTTTCCGCGCCGGGATGAAAGCCCGTATGACACCTTCGGTGTCGGCCATTCCAGTACCTCGATCAGTGCCGCGCTGGGTATGGCCCTGGCGGCCCGGTACGGAAAACAGGATTTTCAGGCCATTGCCGTGATCGGTGATGGTGCCATGACGGCGGGTATGGCTTATGAGGCCCTGAACCATGCCGGTGATATGGATGCCGACCTGCTGGTGGTCCTGAATGACAATGAGATGTCAATCTCGCCCAATGTCGGGGCGATGCAGAAGTACCTGACCCGGCTGCTGTCCGGGCGCATGTATTCCAGCATGCGCGAAAGCGGTAAAAAAGTACTGTCCAACAGCAAGTCCCTGTCACGACTGGCCAAGCTGACCGAAGAGCACATGAAGGGGATGGTGCTGCCCGGTACTTTGTTTGAGGAAATGGGCTTCAAGTACTATGGCCCGATTGACGGTCATGATGTGGAGGAAATGGTCAGCGTGCTGCAGAACCTGAAGCAGATTCAGGGACCGCGCCTGCTGCATGTGATCACCCGGAAGGGCAAGGGCTACGAGCCTGCCGAGGATGATCCCTGTACCTATCATGGAGTCTCTCCCTTCAACCTGCAGACCGGGCTGGTGTCGAGCAAGAAGAAAAACGCTCCCGTGACCTATACCCAGGTGTTCAGCCAGTGGCTGTGTGACATGGCGGCACAGGATGAGCGCTTGATGGGCATCACGCCGGCCATGCGCGAAGGTTCGGGACTGGTGACGTTTTCCGAGCAGTTTCCGGCGCGATATTTCGATGTCGGTATTGCCGAGCAGCACGCGCTGACGCTGGCAGCCGGCATGGCCTGTGAAGGGCTGAAGCCGGTGGTGGCCATTTATTCCACGTTTCTGCAGCGTGCCTATGATCAGCTGATTCACGATATTGCGCTGCAGAACCTGCCGGTGGTGTTTGCCATTGACCGTGCCGGGCTGGTCGGCTCAGACGGGCCGACCCACTCAGGCAATTACGATCTGTCCTATCTGCGCTGCATCCCCAATCTGGTCGTTATGGCACCAAGCCACGAGGATGAGTGCCGCCAGATGCTGTATACCGCTTTCCTGCATGATGGCCCGGCAGCCGTGCGTTATCCGCGCGGCACCGGACCGGGCGTGCAGCCGCTGGCCGGCATGAAGGCGTTGGAGCTGGGCAGGGCGGAAATCCTGCGTGAGGGCGATTCCGGCATTGCGATTCTGCTGTTCGGAGCCTTGCTGGCCGAGGCGCGGGAGGCTGCAGGGCAGCTGGATGCGACCCTGGTTAACATGCGTTTTGTCAAGCCGCTGGATGAGGACATGGTACGGCACCTGGCCGAGCAGCATGAGCTGCTGGTGACACTGGAAGACAATGCAGTCCAGGGGGGTGCAGGCAGTGCCGTGAATGAGTGCCTGAACCGGCTGGCGCTGCCGTTGCCCGTGCCGGTATTGAATCTGGGGATTCCGGATGTACTGGTTGAGCATGCACTGCGTGAGGAGCAGATACTGGCCTGTGAGCTGGATGCAGCCAGTTTGATACGGCGCATTCGGGCCTCCCGTGCCGCGCAATCCCGTACTTATGCCGCACCACGGCTGTCTTCCGCCGTATCGGTGTAACCGGGGTCGGTCCCCTTGGGCCGATTTTCAGCGAATTACTTGTCATGCGGGTGTAATGCGGCAAGAATGGCCTTGAAAAAATCATTGATCTCATCAGCCATCAGGATGATGGGGCGGATCATGGACACTTGATATGCAGGAGGAACAATGAATTTTCTGGTCGGATTTTTCAGTTTCAAATGGTTGCGCACCCTTGATTTTCTGGCCCCGCTGGCCATTCGTTTCTTCATGGCACCGGTGTTGTGGGTTGCCGGAGTCAGGCATCTGGGACTGTTTTCGGGTGAGAGTTTTTCCTGGCTGGATGTTTCCAGCTGGTGGAATCATGCGGCTTTTGAGGCCAGTGCCGCGGGCCTGAGCCATTCGCTGGTTTCCGGTATCGGCTCTGAAACCCTGCTGCTGCTGATTGGTGGTATCGAGATCGGTGCGGCCCTGTTGCTGGTATTCGGCTTTGCGGTGCGCTGGGTCACGCTGGCTGTGCTGGCGGTCATGCTGCTGCTGGGGCTGATGTCGGGTGGCGGGCTGCTGCAGCAGGCACAGACCTTTGTGCATGAGCATGGCTTTGTCCACGGGGTGACTGAGACACCGGTCATGTATTTCATTCTGCTGCTGGCGCTGTTTTTCATGGGGGCGGGGCGCTGGTTCAGTCTGGACTGGTATATTTACCGCCGTTTTGTCCGCAATCTGGAAAATCAGGATGATGTTTATTATCACGCCACCCATGACCCGTTTGAGATTGATGCAACGGATGAGCCGGGTGTAGGCAAAGCCAGAGTGCGTGCTGCCCGCTGAAGCGGATACCGGTTTTTCTTCATCAAAATGCCAAGGCTGCCATTCCGGCAGCCTTTTTCATCTGGTGTCGGCAGAAATTTACAGATAATTGCAGCAGCAGCCTTGAATTTTTCCGAATAACCCTTATTTCATTCTGGCGATTGAGATGACAGCCTTGAGGTTGTAAAGGAATTTGGGAGACCGACATGAACAATCCATCAGAAGAAAAGCGGGTACCGGGAGGGCAGGGCAAGCCATCCGGTGCCTTTGGTGATGGCAGCACGCCGTTCCCGCAGCCTGATGCCGGGGAACAGGCTGATGCGGTGGCTGTCAGCGGGGAAGCCGCTGCCACTGAAACAGAGCATGAGCTGGTGACAGAGGATGCCGCCGCCCAAGTGCAGCAGCTGCAGCAGGCGCTGGAAGAGGCTGAAGCCCGTGCAGAGGAAAACTGGGACCGTTCCGTTCGCCTGCAGGCGGAGATGGATAACCAGCGCCGCCGGCTGGAAAAGCAGGTTGAGGATGCACACAAGTATTCGGTGCAGAAGTTTGTTGAAAGCCTGCTGCCGGTGGTGGACAGCCTGGAAATGGGGTTGCAGGCGGAGGGCAGTATCGAAAAAATCCGTGAAGGCATGGACCTGACCCTGAAACAGTTTGCCACCGTCATGGAAAAATTCAATATCGAGGCCATCGACCCGCTGGGCCAGCCCTTTGATCCGGAAAAGCATCAGGCGGTTTCCATGCAGGCCAGTCCGGATCATGACAACAATACCGTCATGCATGTGATGCAGAAGGGTTACACCCTGAGTGGGCGTACCGTGCGCCCGGCCATGGTGATGGTCTGCAAAAAATGAGGCATTCGTTGGGGGCAGGTGCTTGAAAAAACAGTTCTGGCCCCCACTTAAGAAGCTGGTTGAGATTCATTGCTCGAAAGATTTCTGGAGAATAAGCAGATGGGAAAAATTATCGGTATTGACCTTGGCACCACCAATTCCTGCGTTGCCATTATGGATGGTGACAAGCCGAGGGTGATTGAAAATTCTGAAGGTGATCGCACCACCCCTTCCGTGGTGGCTTTTCAAGAAGAGGAAGTGCTGGTTGGACAGACCGCCAAACGTCAGGCAGTCACCAACCCGGAAAATACCCTGTTTGCGGTCAAGCGCCTGATCGGTCGCCGCTTTGAGGAAGAAGCGGTTCAGAAAGACATCAAGCTGGTACCCTACAAAATCATCAAGGCCGACAACGGGGATGCCTGGGTTGAAGCGCGTGGCAAGAAAATGGCCCCGCCGGAAGTCTCCGCACGGGTGCTGATGAAGATGAAAAAGACCGCCGAGGATTATCTGGGCGAGCCGGTGACTGAAGCGGTCATTACCGTACCGGCCTACTTCAACGACTCCCAGCGTCAGGCCACCAAGGATGCCGGCCGGATTGCCGGGCTGGAAGTCAGGCGCATCATCAACGAGCCGACGGCAGCTGCTCTGGCCTACGGGCTGGACAAGCGCGGCGGGGATCGCAAGATCGTGGTTTATGACCTCGGGGGCGGTACCTTCGACGTGTCCATTATCGAAATTGCCGATGTGGACGGGGAAATGCAGTTTGAAGTGCTGTCCACCAACGGTGACACTTTCCTCGGGGGTGAAGACTTCGATAACCGCATGATCGATTATCTGGTGGACGAGTTCCGCAAGTCTGACGGTGTTGACCTCAAGGGCGACCCGCTGGCCATGCAGCGCCTCAAGGATGCCGCTGAAAAGGCCAAGATCGAGTTGTCCACGGCTCAGCAGACCGATGTGAACCTGCCTTATATCACGGCGGATGCCTCCGGTCCCAAGCACATGAACATCAAGGTAACCCGGGCCAAGCTGGAGTCGCTGGTGGATGATCTGGTCAGCCGCACCATTGAGCCCTGCAAGATCGCCCTCAAGGATGCCGGTGTCAGCGCGGCTGAAATCAAGGATGTGATCCTGGTCGGTGGTCAGACCCGGATGCCGAAAGTACAGCAGGCGGTCAAGGATTTCTTTGGCAAGGAGCCACGCAAGGATGTGAATCCGGATGAGGCCGTGGCTGTCGGTGCCGCCATCCAGGGTGGCGTGCTTGGTGGCGGGGTCAAGGACGTGCTGCTGCTGGATGTCACACCGCTGTCACTCGGGATTGAAACCCTGGGCGGGGTGATGACCAAGCTGATCGAAAAGAATACCACCATCCCGACCAAGGCCAATCAGGTGTTCTCGACCGCTGATGACAACCAGACTGCCGTGACCGTGCACGTATTGCAGGGTGAGCGCCAGATGGCACGCGACAACAAGTCACTGGGGCGCTTTGACCTGCAGGACATTCCACCAGCACCGCGTGGCATGCCCCAGATCGAAGTGACCTTCGATATTGATGCCAACGGTATCCTGAATGTGTCCGCCAAGGACAAGGCAACCGGCAAGCAGCAGTCCATTGTGATCAAGGCGTCTTCCGGCCTGTCGGATGGCGAGATTGAGCGCATGGTCAAGGATGCCGAAGCGCATGCCGAGGAAGACAAGAAGCAGCGTGAGCTGGTGGAAGCCCGGAATCAGGCCGACAGCCTGGTGCATGCAACCGAAAAATCCCTGCGCGATTATGGTGACAAGGTGGAAGCGGCGGATCGTGCCAATCTGGAAAACCTGCTGGGTGAAGTCCGGGATGCCCTCAAGGGGGATAACAAGGCCGTGATTGAGCGCAAGTCTGAAGCGCTGGCTGAAGCTTCCGGCAAGCTGATGCAGAAAATGGCCGGTGCTGAAGCCGGTGCTGAAGGGACCGCCGGTCCTGCCGGTGGCAGTGCAGGCGGCAAACAGTCGGCAGGTGGCGGCGATGATGATATTGTCGATGCCGAGTTTGAAGAAGTGGATGACAAGAAGTAACAAGACTGTTCTCTACTGACATTATCAGGCGCGTTGCCCGGCAACGCGCCTGCTTTTGTATTTTTTTCCGGGGATCCGAATTATGTCCGAACGTGATTACTACGAAATCTTGGGGGTTAACAAGAATGCCAGTGAAGCCGACCTGAAAAAGGCATTCCGACGCCTGGCCATGAAATATCACCCGGATCGTAATCCGGATGATGCCGATGCCGAGCAGAAATTCAAGGAAGCCAAGGAAGCCTATGAGGTGCTGGGTGAGCCCAACCGGCGTGCCGCCTATGACCAGTTTGGCCATGCCGGTGTCAGACAGTCGGCAGGCGGCGGCGGTGCCGGACCGGGCGGCTTTGGTGACATTTTTGAGGATATCTTCGGCGATATTTTCGGGAGTGGTGGACGCCGGGGGGGTGGGAATCGTGCCTACCGGGGCAGTGACCTGCAGTACAATCTGGAGCTGGGGCTGGAAGAGGCGGTATTTGGCACCGAAGTGGATATTCGGGTACCGTCGATGCAGACCTGCGACACCTGCGAGGGCACGGGGGCCAGAAAGGGATCACATCCACAATCCTGTCCGACCTGCCATGGCCAGGGGCAGGTACGCATCCAGCAGGGCTTTTTCTCGGTACAGCAAGCCTGTCCGCAATGTCGCGGGACGGGCCGCATTATCGCTGACCCGTGTCAGGACTGTCATGGTCAGGGACGGGTGGAAAAGCAGAAAACCCTGTCCGTGCGTATTCCCATGGGCGTGGATACCGGCGACCGTATCCGTCTCAGTGGCGAGGGTGAAGCCGGGATCAACGGTGGTCCGTCGGGGGATCTGTATGTGCAGGTGCATGTGAAGCCGCATGAGCTGTTTGTGCGCGATGGTGATAACCTGTACTGTGATGTGCCGATCCGCTTTACCATGGCGGCGCTGGGAGGGGAGCTGGAAGTGCCCACTCTGGAAGGCAAGGTCACACTTAAAGTCCCGCCCGAGACCCAGACCGGCAAGAAATTCCGCCTGCGCGGCAAGGGTGTCAAATCGGTACGCAGCGCCAGCATGGGGGACCTGATCTGCAATGTGGTGGTGGAAACACCGGTCAATCTGACCAAGCGCCAACGCGAACTGCTGACGGAGTTCGATGCCATCATGCAGGAAGGCGGGCAGCGCCACAGCCCGCAGCAGCATGGCTGGCTCGACAAGGCCAGACACTTTTTTGATGATATGAAGCATGACCTGTTCGGGTCGGAAAAACAGGGCAAGGATTAAGGAGTCTTTATGAGCGCTGCCACCGGTATGCATCCCCGGATTGCCATTGTTGGTGCCGCCGGGCGCATGGGTAAAACCCTGATTGAGGCCTGTGCTGCACATGAGGGGGTGCAGTTGACCGTGGCTACCGAGCAGCCGCACAATCCCCTGCTGGGGGCAGACATTGGTGTGCTGGCCGGATGCGGAGCCAGCGGGGTCAAACTGGCTGACTCACTGGATCAGGCCCTGCAGGTACCCGGGGCCGATTTTGATGTACTCATTGATTTTACCCGCCCGGAACCGACGCTGGCACACCTGGACTGGTGTGTCCGGCATGGCAAGCGCATGGTGATCGGTACCACCGGCTTTGATGAGACTGGAAAGGCAGCGATCCGTCAGGCCGCAGAACGGATTCCTGTGGTGTTTGCGCCCAATATGAGTGTAGGGGTGAACCTGTGCCTGAAGCTGCTGGATATGGCGGCTCGGGTACTGGGGAATGATGTGGATGTCGAGGTACTGGAAATGCATCATCGCCACAAGGTGGATGCACCCTCGGGAACCGCCCTGCGCATGGGTGAGGTGGTGGCCGAAGCATTGGGCCGTGATCTGCAGACCTGTGCGGTCTATGGGCGTGAAGGGCATACCGGGGAGCGTGAGCGCCGTACCATCGGGTTTGCCACCCTGCGCGGGGGTGATGTGGTGGGCGAACACAGTGTTATTTTTGCCGGGGCCGGAGAGCGGGTCGAGATTTCCCACAAATCGGCCAGTCGCATCAACTATGCCAATGGTGCCCTGCGTGCGGCCACCTGGCTGATGCAGCATCGCAGCGGGCAGTTTGACATGCTGGATGTCCTGAACCTTCGCTAGCTCGCTACGCTGTCCTTACCCCGGCCAGGGAACAGAATGATTAATGCAAGGAGCTGAAGTATGAAAATCTGGGATTTGCCGGTGCGTGTGTTTCACTGGACGCTGGTGATTGGTATCGGTTTCATGTGGTTTTCCGCCGAGACCGGCGGGCTTTGGATGGACTGGCACATGCGGGCGGGTATCTTCCTGCTGGCACTGGTGCTGTTCCGGATTGTGTGGGGGCTGATGGGCAGTGATACCGCCCGCTTTTCCCGTTTTGTGAAATCACCCGTTCATGCGCTGGGCCACCTGAAGGAACTGGGCAGTCGGGCACCGGCCTGGCATGTCGGCCATAATCCGCTGGGGGCCTGGATGGTGGTGGCCCTGTTGCTGACAGTGCTGGTACAGGCGGTAACCGGGTTGTTTGCCTCGGATGACATCATGGTGGAAGGTCCGTTGTATGGTCTGGTGTCCTCGGCGTTTTCCGGGCGCATGACCGGTCTGCATCATCAGGTGTTCAACTTGCTGTTGCTGCTGGTGGTGCTGCATGTGGCGGCTGTGCTGTTTTACCGGTTTTACAAGGGGACCAACCGATTCGTGCCATGGTGACGGGAAATGCAGAGGGTGCACAGGGTGAGGCACCGGCATTGCGCAGTGGCTGGCTGGGGCTGGGCGTCTTTCTGGCCTGTTATGGCGTAGTCTGGGGAACGCTAGCCTGGCTTGGCTGAAGCCGGATTGAGGATTTCCGGAACAGGCAGGGTAATTATTTCCTGCCCGTTCCACCGCTTGGGTGACTGATCCGTTTCCGGGTCAGTTCAGATCACATGATTAGTCTTTTTCGCGGTAGCTGTCGTGGCAGGCCTTGCAGCTCTGGCCCACTTTGCCGAACTGGGGCTTGATCTGGCCCATGTCGCCGGATTCCGCAGCGCTGGCCAGATTGGCAGCTTCAACCTGGAAGTTTTTCATTTTCTCCCTGAAATCATCCATGTTTTCGGCGATCTCCGGTTTGGCGTCAGTATCCCCGGTATAACTGCCGTCAATAAAGCCATTGATGGGATAATGGCTCAGGTTGGCGAGGGTATCGGCATCCTGCTTGAAGGTTTCCGCATTGAATTCGGTATCCCCCTTGACCATGTCACCCATGGCACTGAAATGGTGCCGGATCATGGTATAAGCAGCCTGACGGTATTCGATGGCAGCCTCTTCCGGTGTGTCGGCAGCATTGCTGACCCCCTGAATTGATACCATGCCCGTGATAACGGCGGCTAATGTCCAGCCAATCTTTTTTGCAGCAAACATATATGCTCCTTTTGCTGATGAAAAAAACGATCCTGATTATAGCGTAGCCAAAGTGGACTGCCATTAAGAAGGGTAAATCATTGGTGAATAGGGACAGAATAACGATTATCGGGGATAATCACAGTAATCTTATGTGCAGGAGATTGCTCCGTGAGCCGGATATTGATGCTGTATCGGCATGCCAAGTCGGACTGGAATCAGGCCACGACTGATCATGAACGCCCACTCAACGCGCGTGGCCGGCGTGATGCCCGGAGTATGGCGGTGTTCATGAATACCTGTTTCACGCGTGAACACTGCCAGCCTGAACAGATACTGTGCTCCACTGCCAGTCGTACCCGCCAGACCCTGGCGGTTCTGGTCGACATGCTGGGGTATCCGCCTGCCCGGACCCTGTTTGAGGATTCCCTGTATCTGGCCAGCCGTGAGCACCTGCTGCAGCGGGTCAGAATGCTGGAGTCCGGTCTGCAGCGGGTCATGCTGGTCGGACACAATGATGGGCTGGAGTTGCTGCTGGAGCTGCTGTGTCCGGATGCGCCGCGCAAGGACAACGGTCGCCTGCTGGCAACGGCGAATCTGGCCATGATCCGTCTGGATACCGACTGGAGAACAATACAGCCGGCCTCAGGGAGCCTTGACCGGCTGGTACGCCCGGACGAACTGAATAATATCCAGCTGTTGTCATGAGTGCCGACAAAAAAGCACGCCGGCCATCCGGTCGGCGTGTCGGGTTTGTGTGAAAAGGCTGATTTGTTAATCAGCAACCGCACTGAGGGGTATGCCGATGTGTCCGGCTGATACAGTGCTGGTGGCGTTGTTGTTGCTGTTTGCGCTTCTGGGCCCAGTAGTGGTTATTGTTTTGCTGGTGGCGGATTACCGGTGCGGGCCGTACTACCTGAACAACCCGACGCGGCGGGTGATAAACCCGTGGGCGATGGTAAACCTGACGCGGCGGGTGATAAACCTGCGGGCGATGGTAAACCTGACGCGGTGGGTGATAAACCTGCGGGCGATGGTAAACCCGGCGTGGCGGGTGATAAACCCGTGGGCGCTGGTAATGGCGGACCTGATGGTTGTTGTTATTGGCAATCGCATAAGCGGCGCTTCCCGCAATCAGGCCGACAGCAAATGCTGCAACCTGCGAGTTTTTATTGGAATGATGGGAGCGTTTTTTGTGATGGTAGTTGCCACCCGCCTGTGCACTGCTCATGGCAAACAGCGCCAGCAGTATGAAGGTTCCGATACTGACTGCTTTTGATTTCATTTTGGTTTACTCCTTGAAGGCCCGGATAGGCGGACCAAGTCTGTGTGAGGGTTGCTGTGTGTCATAAGGGCGAATGCTTCACAACAACGTTCAAGGATGGAAGGGTATCCTTATTTTCAAGCTTAGGCAGCGATTGTGAAAAGAATGTGGAAACCCATGATCTGCTTGAAATTAATCCAATTCATTGTTTTTATTGGCTTTAGTGGTATTGACTGAATCAGGGGAAGGATTGAAGGCCTTTTGCCGGGCCTTGAGCATTTCCTCCTGGATCAGCGGGAAAATATCAGTCATGTACAGGTTCATTTTAGCCATGGCTGATTTGGCTCCGGCACGGCTGTAAAAATCAGCCAGCACGCACAGCTCATCAGCGGTAAAATGTTGCACCAGGACGGTCTTCATGCCTGTTGTCAGGCGTTCAATATCCAGGTGTTTGGTCAGCATGTCGATAAACGGCTGGCGGGCTTCGACCGGCAGGCTGGCCGTGGTGCTCAGGGCGATCTCCTGCAGCATCACGGATGGCGGATTGGCTTCCAGATAGCGCTCGGCCTGTTCCAGCCGGTTTTGCGGGGTATCTTCAATACTGTCAAGCGCCAGGGCATGTAATATCAGCAGGTTGGCCAGCAATATGCCCAGCAGCAGTTTTTTCATAATGCTTTCCTATATAGTCAGCAATGATCATCAATCGTGGTAATGCAATGATTTTAGAATATTTGAGCACAATTAACCGGAGAATCTGTAAGGAAGTCAGGTTATTCAGGCGGGTGTTGATACCGGCTGTGGAGCAGTGAGCATGTTGTTGCATATTCGCGCTGTTTTAAGTCCCGAAACCCTGCAGGCCGTGCAGAAAATGCTGGAGCAGGCCGTGTATGTGGATGGACGTCGCTCAGCCGGGCGGGAAGCCGCCGGGGTCAAGCACAATCAGGAGCTGGCTGCCGATGATCCCCTGCGTGCGCAGCTGGACCGGCTGGTGATGGGGGCACTGGTGCAGCATCCGCGTTATCAGGCCGCAGTTCTGCCTTTGCGGGTGGCGGGTGCATTTTATGCCCGTTATCAGGCCGGCATGAATTACGGTTTTCATGTCGATGATCCGGTGATGGGACCGATGCAGGGGCGTTATCGCAGCGATGTTTCCACCACCGTGTTCCTGAATGATGCCGGTGATTATGACGGGGGCGAACTGGTGCTGCGAACCCCGTTGGGAGAACAGGCCGTCAAGGGGGCTGCCGGTGACGCGGTGATTTATCCTTCATCCTACTGGCATCGGGTTGCCGATGTGCGCTCCGGTACCCGGCTGGTGGCGGTGACCTGGGCTCAGAGCATGGTACGCAGTCCGGAGCAGCGTGAGCTGCTGTATCAGCTGGCACTGGCGCGTGAAGGGGTGATGGAGCAGCTGGCGGGGTCGGAAGTAGCAGCAAACCTCAGTACGGCCTATGCCAATCTGGTACGGATGTGGAGCGAGGTCTGAGAAGGCGCACAAAAAAACCGCTGAATGCGGTTTTTCTGTGATTCCGGAACAGCCCGTGGTTTTGCCCGGAGCCTATTTCCAGAAATTGGCTTCCGTGCAGGCAATTTCACGCACTTCGTTGGCCAGCTCCTGATAGCGTTCACGGTAGGCCTTCCACTCGCTGCCGACGTAATAATCTTCGGAGTTGAACTCACCGGAATGTTCGTGAGCCTGAAATTTCTTCTGCATTTCGATCATTTCCTGGATGATCTGCTGTTTTCTGTCACTCATGGGCAACACCTCTCGGTCTTTCTGTTTCAGGCTGTCAGCATAATCGCAGAGCAGGGTCGGAGGTAATATCCCGTAAGGGGAAGCCGCCCGGCCATCCTGTTGCTCAATAGCCTCCCTTGCGGGTTGTGGCGGGCAGTCCGGCAACCTTGAGTCCCTGCTTGCTGGGGGCACGCGGAAACAGGTCGTACAGGTCCCTGCTTTTCAGTTTTGTGTTCCATTTCTGCTCCATGGCTTTCAGGATCGCACGTTCCATGGGCTGGTTGCCGTTGTTGTTGATGTATTCATCACGCAGGTAGTGAACGACATCCCAATGGCGTTGGTTCATTTCCCCAATACCCTCGGCAGCCGCAATGACCCTGGCGGCTGCCTCGTCCCAGTCACTGATATTGACCAGATAACCGGCATCTGTTGCTGCAATGGTTTTTCCGTTGACTTCGTAGTCCATTTTCTGCCTCATCACGATATGCTTGTGCCACGGCGGGTCGGCAGCCAGATACCGGCCCGCGATGGTTAATCGGGATTATAAGCACGGTAAGGCAGCCGCCCATTCCCCGGATGGGATAATGCCAACCGGGGACAGGCATGCCAACGGATTATCGGTCTGTTTTGAGGCCTGTTTGAGCCGGATTACACCGATGGACTGATATGCAGGGAATGCGGAATGGTGTAATCGAGCAGGGCATCGCTGCCAAACTCACAGCCAATCCCGCTTTGCTTGCAGCCACCAAACGGCGCCAGCGGGTGCAGTTCGCCGTGGTTATTGACCCAGGTACTGCCACACTCAAACTGCGCTGCTACAGCGATGGCCTGATCAATATCTTCGCCCCACACGGAACCACCCAGACCTTCCTCACCGCTATTGACCTGGGTAATGGCCCAGTCAAGGTCGCGATAACCAATAACCGGCAGGATCGGCCCGAACTGCTCTTCCACCACCACTCGTGAGTCAGGCCGGATACCGCTGACAATGGTGGGCGGAATAAAATAGCCGGGGCGCTCCAGCGCCTTGCCGCCACTCCAGACCTTGCCGCCCTGGGTTTCAATATCATCCAGCAGTTGTTTCACGTATTCAAATTGCATGCGGTTTTGTACCGGGCCAAATGTCGTATCCGGGTTCATGCCATCACCTACCACTTCCTTATCCGCAATCTGACCCAGTTTCCGGCTGATTGCCTCAACCTGGGATTCATGTACATACAGGCGCTTGAGGGCGGCGCAGGTCTGCCCCATGTTCTTGAACGCCGTCACATAAATCGGCTCGACGAGCTTGTCCACATTGGCGCCGGGCAATACCAGCCCAGCATCATTCCCGCCCAGTTCCAGGGTCAGGCGTTTCAGGGTGGCGGAGGAGGCTTTCATAATCGCCCGGCCTGTGCGGATCGAGCCGGTGAAAACGATTTTCCTGATCAGTGGATGGTCGGACATGGCCGCACCAATATCCCCTTTCCCGGCCAGGATATTAATCACACCAGGCGGCAGCAGCTGGCCCAGGTGCGCCAGCAAGCGCAAGGATGAGAAGGGGGTATGCTCGGATGGCTTACAGACCACGGTATTGCCGGCGCACAGCGCTGGCATGACATGCCAGATCAGGATCATCAGCGGATAGTTCCAGGGGGTAATGGAGGCCACTACACCCAAAGGCTTGCGGTGAATCTCAATGCGTTTTTCAGGGCTGTCCAGAACGGTTTTTGTCTCCAGGTGCAAACCGGCAAAAAAACGCGTAAAGGCGGCAGCCCCACCCAGTTCTTTCAAGGCGGCGCTCAATGGCTTGCCTTGTTCGGCCACCAGGATTTCGGCCAGCTCCCGGGCATGTTCGTCAATCAGGTCGGCAGCTTGCAATAAATACTGCTGGCGCTGTTCATGGGGTAACTGGCTCCAGGGCTTGAAGGCCGCCTGGGCGGCATTGACCGCCTGTTCAAACTGCGCCAGTGAGGCACTGCTGCACTGCGCCAATATGTTACCGGTAGCCGGGTTGTACACCTCAAAGGCTTCGCCCTCTGGTGTTACCTGCTGGCCATTGATCAACAGGGTTTTAGTGAGTTGCATGGCTCATATCCTCCTTAATCATGTCGGCGGCCTTCTCGGCCATCATAATAATGGGTGCATTGGTATTTCCAGATACGATCAAGGGCATGGCAGCGCCATCGACCACGCGCAGGGCCTGCACTTTCCTGACCTTCAGGCGCGCATCCAGAACTGCCATGGGGTCATTATCCGGCCCCATGGCGCAGGTGCTGACCGGGTGAAAAATGCTGCCAGCCCGTTGCCGCACCCAATCCAGAATTTCCTCATCGCTTTGTACCTGTGGGCCGGGCTGATACTCGGTTTCGATCAGCTCGGACAATGGCCCGGTTTCCGCTATTTCACGCATTTTCCGCACCATCGCCACCGCCAGCTTCTGGTCACGCTCATCTTGCAAATAGCCATGATGGATGGCCGGGGGCACCAGTGGGTTGCTGCTTTTTATGGCAACACTGCCACGGCTATGGGGGCGTAAATTACAGGCCGACAGGGTAATGCCGGGAAAGGGGTGGGGGGGCTGGTGGGGGCGGTCAAAACTGACCAGGCCAAAGTGAATCTGCACATCAGGCCAGGCAATCTCTGCACTGGATTTGTAAAAGGCCCCGGCGCGATAAACCCCATTGCGCAGGTCGCCTTTTCGGAACAACAGGTATTTGAAAAACTCACGCGCTCCCTTGAAAAGGTGATTGGCGACATCGTTGAGGGTTTCCACAGACGGCTTGCAGCGGTAGCAAGGACGAACCTGCATGTGATCAGCCATATTCTTCCCCACCCCCGGCAATTCAGCAATGACGGGAATAGCAAACTCTGCCAGCAGCTCAGGGTCGCCCACACCGGACAGCTGCAATAACTGAGGCGACTGGATGGCACCGGCACAAAGAATGACCTCCTTGTCTGCCCGGATAGTGTGTGTTTCCCCTTTGGCGGAAAATTCCGCCCCCACTGCCCGTGTGTTCTCAAACAGGATCCTGGTGGCTTGCCAGCCAGTGATCACCTGGAGGTTCTCCCGCTGCATGGCGGGTTTCAGGTAGGCTCTGGCCGAACTCATGCGCAACCCGTTCCTGATATTCATCTGGAAATAGCCCGCACCCTCGTTGTCACCGGTATTGAAATCCGGTGTTTCAGGAATACCTGCCTGGCCTGCCGAGGTAATAAACGCATCCGATACAGGATCTTTGGGCAGCTCGGAAACGGTGAAGGGGCCATCCTGACCGATGGTCTCCCCGGAGACTGCCGGGCGGCTTTGGGATTTCCTGAAATAAGGCAGCACGCTATCCCAGTCCCAGCCCGGTAGCCCGAGTACGGCCCACTGGTCGTAATCAGCCTTGTGTCCACGCAGATAGAGCATGCCATTGAGCAGGCTGGAGCCACCCAGCCCCTTGCCCCTGGGCCAGGGCAGGTTGCGCTTTGCCATGCCGGCTTCCGGTTCGGTGGTAAAGCCCCAGTCAAAGCGTTGATTGCCAACCGTCTTGAAATACCCGATCGGAATGGCAAGCCATGGATAACTGGATTTTTCGCCCGCTTCCACCAGTGTTACCTGTAATTCAGGGTTTTCACTGAGGCGGGCCGCCAGCGTACAGCCGGCAGAACCCGCACCAATGATTAAAATGTCAGTTTTCTTCATCACAAAAGTCTCCATCACCCAGCAAAATGCAGCCAGAAGCAGCCCGTCTTGTTGGGCAAAGAACAAGTATTCAGATTTTACAGATCGCCAATTTCAAGCCGGTGTCAGAACCAGTTGGTCGGGGCCAGGACAATCTCGGGGAAGAGGATAATCAGGGCGACAATCAACAGGTTGGCGATCAGGAAGGGGGTCACGCCAATAAATATCTTCCCGGTCGGAATGTCATTCACCACGGACTTTACCGTGAGGACATTCAGCCCGACCGGTGGCGTCAACTGGCCAAATTCAACCATCATGATCAGGAAGATGCCGAACCAGATCGGATGGACACCAAAATCGGTCACAATCGGCAGGAAAATGGGCACGGTCAACAGGATCAGGCCCAGTGTTTCCAGCACGCAACCCAGCAGGATATAGATCAGGGCAATGGCCAGCAGGATACCCATCGGCCCCAGCCCCAGGCTCCTTACCCATTCGCCCAGCAAGTAGGCAAAGCCACTTAAGTTGACAAAGTTGGCAAAAACCATGGCGCCAAACACAATCATGAACAGCATGCCGGTTGTTTTGCCTGCATCCACTGCGCAGGAAACAATATCCTTAAAGCCCATGCCACGGCGTATCAGGGCGATAAAAAAGGCGCTGGTGCAACCAATCCCGGCGGCTTCCGTGACCGTGAAAATGCCGCCATACATGCCCCCGATCACCACCGCAAACATGACCAGGGTCCAGATCACGCCCTTGAGTGAAGCCAGCTTTTCCCTGAGGCTTTTATTGGCGCCACCGGCAGGCAGGTCAGCCGGGCGGAAAATGGCAAACAGGATAATGGCGCCAATGAATGACAGGGCCACCAGCACACCCGGAATCATCACCGCAATAAACAGCTTGCGAATATCCTGATCCGCGATCAGGCCGTAGATCATTAAAGGCACACTGGGGGGGATCAGCATACCGAGCACCCCGGCTGCCGCCACGCTGCCACTGGCCAGGCTGTCTGAGTAACCGCGCTGGCGCATTTGCGGAATCGCCACCTTGGACATGGTAGCCGCCGCCGCCAGGGAGCTGCCCGAGATCATGCCAAACAGGGCGCAGGCCGCCACCGTTGCATGCGCCAGGCCACCCCGGAAATGGCCCAGCCAGGTTTGTGCGGTATCATAAAGCTCTTCGGATACACCCGAGCGGTGGATAAACACCCCCATCAGGATAAACAGCGGAATCACGGATAACCCGAACGTGAAGGAAGAGTCCACCAGTGTCTGTGGCACCATGACCAAAGCCGGTTCCAGCCCGCGCAGGTAGGCAAAGCCGACAAATCCCACCGCCAGCATGGCAAAACCCAGCGGGACACCCAGGAAAGCCAGCAACAACACACCGGCAAAACCCATCAATGCAACCATCATGATTTCGACTCCTCCCGGGTCAATACCCGGATCAGCCTTGACAGGTGCGCCAGCGCCATCAGGAACACAACCAGTGCACAGATCATGACAAATGGCGCTTTGGGCAAGCCCAGTATCAGCGAGTTTTCCTGTATCTGATGATACTCAAGGGCGGTTTCAAACAGGCCATAAGCCATCAATAACGCCACTGTCAGACAGATCAGCTCAATCAGTGCCTGCTGGATTTTCGCAACCAGGCCAGAACACGCCCGCAGCAGGGTGACACTGATATGCTGGTCATCACGGGACAACAGGGGCAGGAACCAGAAGGCACACAAGGCCATTAATGCTTCTACCAGGTCAAAAGCCCCTCTCACGGGTTTGTTCAGGAAGTAGCGCCCGATCACGTCGGTAAACATCAGTCCCGACATGGCGACCAACAGCAATGCGCCCAGCAGCATGTAGGCCCGCTCCAGGGAGTGGGCCACCTTGAGTATGGCGGGGGACATTAAGGCTGGTCCCGCTTCTGGATTTCAGCATCAATCCGCTGCGCTTCAGCCACGTAGTATTTCAGCGCGGCTTCACCATCGACACCGAGGTCAGCAGCCTGTTGCAGCCACTTGTCGATGGTGGGTTGGGCAAATTGCTTCAAATCAGCCACAAAAGCTTCCGGGGCATCATTAAACTCAATGCCTTCTCCGATCAGGCGAACCCGGGCTTCACGCATGCCCTTGTCATATACGCCCATCAGTTTCGCCAGTGGCTCACGCGCCAGTTGGGTGATGGTCTCCTGGTCTTCAGGGGATATTTTGTTCCAGACTTTTTTGTTCATGAAGATACTGAAGACCGGTGCCTGGGTACCGCCCGGAATCTTGGTGACATACTTGGCGTACTGGGCCGACTTGAACATTTCAAAGTCATAGGCATTCAGGCTGGCAAAGACATCCACCGTACCTGATGAAATCAGCTCATAACTGCGTACTGCCGGTGCGGAAACCACCGTGGCCCCAGATTTCTCCAGCATTTCCGCCGTCACGCCCGGCAGTGAGTAGGCCTTGACCCCTTCAAGGTCTGAGATGGCCATGATCGGTTTTGCCGAGCTGAGGATTTCACCGCCCATGCCGACATAAAAACCCAGCAGGTGGACATCCTTGTATTCATTGGCCGGTTTGAAAAACTTTTCGTAGGTATTCCAGAGGGCCTGTGAATTGGCTTCCACCGATGCCTGTGTAAATGGCAGGAGCCCGATGGAAGGCAGCTTGATCCGGTTTTCGATAAAGACATTGGCAATATAACCGGCATCGAAAACCCCTTTGATGACGCTGTCATACTGGGCTTGCGGGGCTGCCAGGGAGGTGGGTGGCACATCGAAAGTGACACGGCCCCCGGTGGCTTTGGTAATCTCGTCCAGCCAGGGATGCACAACGCCCTGATTAAAAATGTGTCCAGACGGGATAAAGGAGTTAAAAAGGATTTTGACTTTTTCAGCGGCCAGCGCCTGATTTGAACCCAGAAAAAGCAAAGAAGCAGCGACAAGGCCTGTCAGTGTTTTCATCTTACTATCTCTCCTCCGTAGCGTTGATGAGGGAGTCATGATCGATGAAAAAATACTGAAAGACAATTCGAATAGTTAACGCGATAATTATCAGAAATGGTACTAATAGGAGGGGCCATGGCTGGCAGTCTGCATCGGAAACTCACCCTGAAACAGCTTCAGCTTGTCAGTGTCCTGGGCCGGGAGCTCAGCCTCAGCAAAACAGCCGAATTGCTGCATACCAGCCGCCCGGCCCTGTCCAGAAGCCTCAACCAGATGGAAGCGGCATTAGGGCTGGTATTGTTTGAGCGCACCACACGCTCGATGAGAATGTCCTCGGCGGGGCGCAGCCTGTTCCGCTACGCCAATAGTATCCTGGGGCAACTGGAACAGGCCCAGGAGGAGCTGGAGGGGCTGCGGGGTCGTGTTCGTGCTGAAATTCGCATCGGGATTATCCCGGCCTTTTCCTCTTATGTGCTGGGAGCGGCGCTGGAGCGGACACGGGCACAGATACCGGATCTGGCCATCACGATCCAGACCCATGAAACCGATGTGCTGTACCGGCTGCTATCGGAAAACAGCATTGACATTATGCTGTCCCACGCTGAATTTACGGCGGATATGAGTACCGTGCATATTCACGAGCTGTATCAGGAAAAAAGCAGTATTGTCTGCCACCCGAGTCACCCGCTCAGTCAAAAAACAACGATTTCTGCCAGAGACATCGCTTCCTGGCCCTGGATTCTGCCACCGCCTGACATTGCGCTGAGAAAAGTCTTGAACCGCACGATTTTTGTCGACCGCCCGCCGGTCAACGGTGATCTGGCCGATATTCAGGCCGACAGCTACCCCTTATTGCTGGGTATTCTCAAGCACAATCCGACAATGCTGATGCTTCTCCCTTCCCGCTATGCGGTCGTTTATGAAAAACTGGGCGTTGTCAAACAAGTGAAAACACCGTTTCGCCTGCTGAAAGGCCCCATGTGCTGTTTTACCCCGAAAGATATGGAGGTCAGTGATGCCGCACAGGTATTGATTGATGCCCTGCAGGCTGTAGTAGCTCCCTGACTTCGGGCTTCGGGACCAGTCAGTCAGTCGGTTTCAGGCTGGTGATTCCCTTGTGTGGCAACAGCAGGCCACAGCCGAATTGCCGCCCTAGCCCCAGCCCGGATTGCTGCAGTTTGATGGTACTGTCATTGTCCAGATCGGCGATCATCAGGTGGCGGGTCTGTTGCATGCCATCCGCTGTCTGCAGCTCATGACTTTTGCCACACAGCATTTTCCGGACCTTGAAATCGGCTTTGGCACGGATTTCTGCTGCCATGCGTGCCAGAAACACCGGCTCATCCTCATCCAGCGCTGACAGCACATAACGGGCAAACAAGACCGGCGCATTGATAAAGGGTTTATCCCGGCCCTCCCCGACAGTCAGCGTATGCCCGGCAATATCCAGGGTCTGGCCGCTCAGTGCCGCAAGGTCGGTACGGCGTACTTTGGGAATGCGAATCAGCAGGCGGGTACGGCGTGACGGGATCAGGAGCTGCCGGTTATCCTCCGGGCGCTGCCAGCCGTTGCCACTTTCGGCCACATGAATGGTATGCACCCCCGCCAGTGGCGTATCCGCAAACCAGGGCAGTGCCTGCTGCACGGCCTGTGACAAGGCCCAGGCATGATCCAGTGGCAGGTGTTTGCAGCGCATGGCAAAACTGACATCCAGCACCGCATCCGGGACGTTATAGGGGCGTGTCTTGTCTTCATCTTCCTGCCAGAACATGGCGAACCTCATGGTCTCGTGATCACAGGCTATACCGGTCAGCAAAGCATGAATCGGGCCTGAAGTCCATCATCCGGACGGGCAGGGTGAGCGTCTGTCAGGCTGCCACACGCCAGTACACCGGCATCTGCGGATCAAAGACACTCAGCTGACCCTGTTCCAGGGGCAGTGCTTTCGGCACCGGCTGTGCCTGATCCAGGCGTTCCAGCGTGAGGGTGTCCGGATTCGGGGGCAGTCCGTAGAAGTCCGCACCATGGCGGGACAGGAAACCCTCCAGCTGCGCCAGGGCATTTTCCTGCTCGAAGAGCTGGGCCGTGACGGCAATGGCATTGGGCGCATTGAAAATCCCGGCACAGCCACAGGCTCTGAGTTTGGCATCATCCGGGTGCGGGGCCGAATCGGTTCCCATGAAGAAACGGCTGTCCCCGCTGGTGGCGGCTTCAACCAGCGCCCGGCGGTGGGTTTCACGCTTGGCTACCGGCAGGCAGTAGTAATGGGGGCGGATGCCGCCCACCAGCATGGCATTACGGTTGATGACCAGATGGTGTGGCGTGATGGTGGCTGCGGTCGGGTGCGGGCAGGCCCGGACATAATCCACGCCCTCCCGGGTGGTCAGGTGTTCAAACACGACCTTGAGTGCCGGAAAACGGGTGCGCAGCGGGATGAGTCGGGTTTCAATGAACACGGCCTCGCGGTCGAAAATATCCACCGCAGGATCAACCACCTCGCCATGAATCAGCAGGGGCATGCCGATTTCCTCCATCACCGCCAGTACCGGATAAACCCGTTCCAGCTTTTGCACACCGGCATCGGAATTGGTGGTGGCCCCTGCCGGGTAGAGCTTGACGGCTGCCACCGTACCGCTCTGGAACCCGGTGCGCACGTCTTCCGGGTCCGTGGTTTCGGTCAGGTACAGGGTCATCAGCGGCTGGAACGCCTGTCCGGCGGGCAGGGCGGCCAGGATTTCCTGACGGTAGGCCTGTGCCTGTGCCGGGCGGACTACCGGTGGCTGCAAGTTGGGCATGATGATGGCACGGGCGAAACAGGCACTGGTCGCCGGCAGGACGGTGCGGAGCATGGGGCCGCTGCGCAGGTGCAGGTGCCAGTCATCCGGGCGGGTCAGGGTCAGGCGTTGCAAAATGGTCATGGTGGCTTCCGGTTCAGGCTGTCAGGGGATTGGCGCGTGATTCTAGCAGGATTGCCGGAGTGACTGTAGCGGGATGAGTACCCCTGTGGGGCTTTGGGTTTGCTGGCACTTCCCCCCTGTTTGGCGTAAAGTTCGGGCATGTACCGTTTCAAGGCATTCTGATGACAGACACCATCCGCATTGCTACCCGAACCAGCCCGCTGGCCATGTGGCAGGCCCGGCATGTGGCAGCCAGTCTGCAGACACTGCACCCCGGTCTGGAGGTTGCCATTGTGGGACTGAGCACCCAGGGCGACCGGGTGTTGGACAGCCCCCTGTCCAAGATCGGTGGCAAGGGGCTGTTTGTCAAGGAGCTGGAGGCGGCCATGTTGACGGATCAGGCCGACATTGCCGTCCATTCCATGAAGGATGTGCCGATGGCGCTGCCCGAAGGACTGCACCTGCCGGTGATCATGGAACGCGAAGACCCGCGTGATGCCTTTGTTTCCAATATGCACAAGTCGCTGGACGAGTTGCCGCGTGGTGCCGTGATCGGAACCTCCAGCCTGCGGCGTCAGACCCAGCTGTTGAAGCATTATCCCTGGCTGCGCATCAAGACCCTGCGCGGCAATATCAATACCCGTCTGGGCAAGCTCGACAACGGTGATTATGATGCCATTATTCTGGCGGCTTCCGGGCTGTTGCGCATGGGGTTTGCCTATCGCATCACCGCCTTTCTCCGCCCGGAAATCAGTCTGCCGGCAGCGGGGCAGGGGGCGCTGGGGATTGAGGGCCGGGTGGATGATGCGCGTATCAACCGCCTGATAGCGCCATTGATGCATGAGCCGACCGGGATTCGGGTGCAGTGTGAGCGTGCCATGAACCGGCGTTTGAACGGCGGCTGCCAGGTGCCGATTGCCGGGTATGCCGAGTTGCAGGGCGAGCAGGTACACCTGCGGGGCCTGATCGGTTATCCGGATGGCTCGATGGTGTATTACAGTGAGCAGACCGGGCCGGTTATCGAGGCGGACGCGCTTGGCATTGCACTGGCGGAAGACTTGCTGCGTCAGGGTGGGGACAAGGTACTGGCCAGCCTGGGGCTCGACGGAGAACTTTGATGGCCGGGGGGGCGCTGCCGCTGGCATCCCTGCAGGTGGTTGTTACCCGTCCGGCGGAGCAGGCGCACGGTATGTGCACCCTGCTGGAAAATGCGGGTGCCCGGGTATTCCGGTTGCCGCTGCTGGCCGTTGAGCCGGTCCTGTCTGGTACTGACAGCCACGCTGTAAAGCCGGTGTTTGAGGATTACAATGCAGTTATTTTTGTCAGTACCAACGCCGTGATACATGCCGGCGAGCTGCTGTCATTCCTGCAGTCCGGGGCGGCACGGCGTTCGGGCAACGGGGGGCCGGAGATCGGAGCCATTGGCTCCCGAACCGCGCAGCAGCTGGCACAGGCCGGTATTCCGGTCAGCTGGGTACCGGAGCAGGGATTTACCAGTGAGGACTTTCTGGCCCTGCCGGCCCTGCAGTCATTACCGCATCGACATATCCTGATTGTACGTGGCCAGGGGGGACGTGGACTGTTGCGCACTGTATTGCAGCAGCGTGGTGCCGTGGTGGATTACCGGGAGGTGTATCGCCGCTGCTGTCCACCCATTGATATGAACCAGCTCATGCAACACCATCAAAAAGAGCCGTTTGACATGCTTATGCTGACCAGTGGCGAAAGCCTGCAGAACCTGATTCAGGCCAGTGGTGCGCCGGACTGGCTGCTGAATATTCCGGTTCTGGCGGGCAGCCGGCGTCTTGCTGCCGCAGCTGGAGAGGCCGGTTTCCGTGCTTCGGTACTGGTTGCCGAAGATCCGTCCGATCAGGCCATGCTGCAGGCCCTGCAGCACTGGCAGGCAGGAAAAACCACATGATTGACCGTCCTGGTGACCCGGTTTCCGACTGGCAGGAGTCTGATCCACCCCCGCAAACGGCCTCCAGCGTTCGGGGTGCCGGGTTTGCCCTGTTTATTGCCTTTCTGGCCCTGTTCCTGAGTGTGGCCGGTATTTCCGCCGGTTATCGCCATTGGCAGCGCATGCATGACATGGCCAAGGCCAATGCCGCCGCCATTGCCGGATTGACTGGTGCACTGGCATCCCGTGCCGACCAGCAGGGACAGGAGCAGCTGCTGGCCAGAGTCACCGGTCTTGAGCAGCAGCTGGCCGACGGGGCCGGGCGGCTGCAGCAGATGCAGGAACTGGAAGGCCGGGTACGGCGTTATGCTGAAAATGTGGATACTCAGGTCCGGCAGCTGGCGACCCGGCAGCAACAGGCCAGTGCTCTGGCCACCCTGGCGGTACCGGAGGACCTGACCCTGATGGAGGTTGGGCTGATGCTGCAGGTTGCTGTGCGTAACTGGGAGCAGTCCCATGATGTGCAGGCGACGCTGGCCCTGCTACAGCAGGCAGACCGGCGTCTGACCGGCTCGGGGCTGGCAGCGGTATTGCCCCTGCGTGAGCAGCTGGCGACTGATATGCTGGCACTGGAGCAGCTCACGAGACCGGATCCGGCGCAGATCAGTGCCGATATCAGCTGGCTGCAGCATGAGCTGGAGCGGCAGCAGCAGGACTGGCTGGAAAAGGGGGCATCCAGAGCGATGTCTGAAAAAGCTGTCCGCCCGTCTTCGGCAGGGAATGACACCCCTGCTGCTGCCGGAGACAGGCCGCCAGCACCGTCCGCCGGGGACAGTGTGTCCGGTGAAACGGATGAGACCTTGTGGGGTAGTTACAAGCAGCGCATGCTTGAGGTATTGCAGCAGAGTGTGGTAGTACGCCAGAACGGACGCCTGCTGGGGCAGCCGCTGGAGCTGGAGTTGCAGCAACAGGTGCTGTTGCTGCTGCAGCTGCGTCTGGAGGCACTGCGCCTGCTGGCGCTGCAGGCCCGTGACCATCCCTTTCATGACCAGATTGCCCTGATTCGTCAAGACTTGCGCGCCTTTTATCCCGAGTCGGTCTGGCGTCACCTGCTGGGACGGCTGGATGCGCTGGACCGGTTGGAGCTGGAGCCGGAATGGCCGGATATTTCCGGCAGCCTGAGCGAGCTGGAGCGTCTACGCCGCTCTCCTGCCGTGCTTTCGACCAGGGAGAAGCCATGATACGTACGTTGCTGGTATTGCTGATTCTGGGCGGTGTGGTCTACTTGCTGATGGAAACAGTGCTGTCCCAGCAGGGAAATGCGGTTATCAGCTGGGGGGTCTGGAGTGTGGAGATGCGCACCGCCACCCTGGCATTGGCTGTATTTGTCATGGCCCTGCTATTTCATGTTTTTGTCACCCTGCTGCATCAGCTGCTGGGGCTGCGCAAGCGTCTGCAGCGCCGGCAGCAGGCGCGTCTGACCAGCCGTGCCAACCGCAACCTGAGTCTGGGGCTGATGCAGATGGCCGAAGGAGACTGGGACAAGGCGGAAAAACAGCTGGCCGATCATGCCGATTACAGTGAAACCCCGTTCCTGAACTATCTGGCTGCTGCACGGGCGGCACACAAGGTGCAGGCACCGGAACGCCGGGATGCGATGCTGAGCAAGGCGCTGGCCAGCGATCCCAAATCGCGTCTGGCGGTCGGTGTGTCACAGGCGGAAATGTTGCTGGATGACGGGCTGCTGGAGCAGGCCCAGCATACCCTGGCCAGCCTGCGTGAACTTTCGCCTCGCAATACCCATGTGCTGAAGCTGCTGGCACGTACATTGTACCGGCAGGAAAACTGGGAGGGATTGCTGGAGCTGATGCCGGACCTGCTCAAGCATGACCTGCTGGCTTCATCGGAACGCATGCAGGCCCTGCAGGGGGCGGCACTTCGGGGGCTGTTTGACAAATATGCCCGGCGTCAGGACCGGGAGATGATGCAGTATCTCTGGGGCAAGGTGCCGGCTGCCATCCGGGAGCAGCCCGAGGCCATGGTGGTCTATGCTTCGGCCCTGCATGAGGCGGGGGCGGATGCGGAGTGTGCCCGGTTCATTAATACCGTGCACTCCCGTCAGTGGGTGGCCGGGCTGGCTGCACTTTATGGCCGTATCCGGCACCCGAAGCTCGATGCGGCGATCGTGCAGGCGGAGCAGTGGCTGGTGCGTCAGCCGGATAATCCGGTTAATCTGTTGCTGCTGGGACGCCTGCACCGTGAACAGATGCTGTGGGGGGTGGCCAAGTCTTATTATGAAACCAGCCTCAATCAGGCTCCGGATGCGGAAGGGTATCTGGAACTGGCGGAGATGCTGGAAAACATGAACGAGCCGGATAATGCCGCGCTGTGCTACCGGGTGGGGTTGCGTTACAGCATTCTGAGAAAGGGGGAGCGGCTGTTGCTGGCACCTTCCCGACGTAACCGGCGGGTGGCTGAGGGATGAATGTTTTTACATGTGAGTTGCGGTTATTCTGCTGGTGTGCCCTTATTTGGACTCGATGAAATATCAACAGAACCTAGCCTATGAAGTTGTTGATGATGAACTGTTTGTGTATGTGCTTGCCGTAGGCAAGCGGGAAAAGGGCAAGGTTTACTCGTCTCTTAAAAAGCGAACATGACATGCTGCAGAGCAGGCGCAGGCATAACAGTTGGTTGTAACAGGCGCAGGTTTACTGCGTTGTTGAACGCGGGCGTTTCAAGGTGACTGACCAGTCAGCACGATTTTGATCCAGTAACTCATTGATTCTGGCTTGCCATGCTGCCAAGTGATGCCACAATGGTCGTGATTCAGCTTTTCTGGATGTTCACTCGCACTGTAAATAATTGATTTACAACATGTAATTTCTTACCTTAAAAAGGTTGACTTCAGCTTAAAACTGAAACGTCCCAAAGGCGATTACCGCAGTAATCGCCCCCGATATTACCTGATAAGCCCGTCTCAGGATTTATTGATGCGGGCCACACCGGTTTCAACCGCCGCACGTGCCACAGCCGCCGGAATGCGGTCGCGCAGGCGGGGATCGAACGGGGTCGGAATAATGTATTCCTTGCCGAAACTCATGGCCTTGCGTCCATAGGCATCCAGTACTGTCTGCGGCACGGCTTCACGCGCCAGTGCAGCCAGTGCGTGCACGGCAGCCAGTTTCATTTCCAGGTTAAAGCTTCGTGCCCGTACATCCAGCGCCCCCCGGAACAGGTAGGGGAAACCCAGTACGTTGTTGATCTGATTGGGGTAGTCGCTGCGTCCGGTGGCCATGATCAGGTCGTCGCGGGTCTGCAGCGCCAGAGCCGGCACGATTTCCGGATTGGGGTTGGACAGCGCGAACACAATCGGATTAGCTGCCATGCTCTGCAGCATCTGCGGTGTCAGAATGTCGGGACCGGATACGCCGATGAAGACATCTGCACCATCACAGGCATCTTCCAGGGTCCGCTTGTCGGTCTCCAGGGCATAACGTGCCTTGTACTGATTCAGGTCATCCCGTTTCGAGTGGATCACACCCTTACGGTCGATCATGTAGATATTGTCCTTGCTTGCCCCCAGAGCGGTCAGCAGGTCCATGGAGGCAATACCGGCAGCTCCGGCCCCCACACAGACGATTTTGGCTTCTGCCATGGTCTTGCCCTGCAGCTCCAGGGCATTGATGAGGCCCGCACTCAGGATGACAGCGGTACCGTGCTGGTCATCATGGAAGACCGGAATATCGAGCATGGCCTGCAGGCGTTCCTCGATTTCAAAGCAGCGCGGAGCGGAAATATCCTCCAGATTGATGCCACCGAAGGAGCCGGCGATATGCTTGACCGTACTGATGAATGCTTCCGTGTCCTGGGTGGAAACTTCGATATCGAACACATCAACACCCGCGAAGGCCTTGAACAGCACCCCTTTGCCTTCCATGACCGGCTTGCCGGCCAGCGCACCGACATTTCCCAGCCCCAGTACGGCAGAACCATCGGTGATGACTGCGACCAGATTGCCTTTACTGGTGTAAAGGTAGGCGTTTTCCGGGTCCTTGTGGATTTCCTTGACCGGCTCGGCTACGCCCGGCGTATAGGCCAGTGACAGATCGTTCTGTGTGGCTGTCGGCTTGGTGATCTGGATGGCCACTTTGCCGGGACGGGGTTCGGCATGGTACTTGAGGGCGTCCTGGCGCAATTTGTGAGTCATGTTGTTCTCCTCCGTAGGGGGTAGGCCGGTCGCACCCTGGCTCAGACGGGCCAACCGGGAAAAATAAAAAAGCGTCCGGTGGGACGCTTTTTTTATAATATTTCAACGGACAATGCACGCATTTCCGCAGCTTGACAATTATTTTCCGCGCGAGAAACGGCGATTGAACTTGTCGATCTGGCCTGCGGTGCTGGCGATGGCCTGCTTGCCGGTATAGAACGGGTGGGACTGGCTGGAGATTTCCACCTTGACCAGCGGATACTGTTTGCCTTCGTAATCGATGGTGTCACCGGAGGATACCGTGGAGCGGGTCAGAAAGGTGAAGCCGCTGGCGAGATCCTGAAATACGACTTCTCTATAATTGGGATGAATACCGGGCTTCATGTCTAAAGCGTCCTTAAATGATGTACTTGGCTTACGAAAAGGGCGCTATCATAACAAAGGCGCTTCACCGGCTGCAATCATTATTTCCGTGGTGGTGACCGGGGCTGCTGCCGGTCACCCGGTTGGCGGCATTCACCCCCGATCCGGCCGGCCGGCTTATAATCCGCTGTCTTGTTTATCCGTCTGCAGGCCAATAAAAATGAAAAACATCCTGTTCTCCACCCTCATCCTGTGTGGTGCCCTCATGCTGCAGGGCTGTGTCGGTCTGGTGATCGGTACCGCCACCGATGCGGCCATTGCGGTTGCCAAGGTACCGTTCAAGGTCGGCGGTGCGGTCATTGATGTCGTGGCAGGGGACGAGGAAGATGAAGAAGATTAACCGCGTTCACGCGCAATCGCCCGGTAGCCGATGTCGGTGCGGTAATACACATCCGGCCAGTCCAGGGCCCGGACCTGCTCATAGGCTCTGGCCTGGGCCTCCGTGACTGAAGCGCCAAGCCCCACGGCACACAGCACCCGCCCGCCCTGGGTGACGACCTGCCCGTCCCTGAGGACTGTCCCGGCATGAAAGACCTTGCCGTCATCACCCGCTTTGGCGGCCTGCGCCAGCCCCCGGATCACATCACCCTTGCGGTAAGCTTCCGGGTAGCCGCCTGCCGCCAGCACCACACCCAGGGCAGCCCGCTCGTCCCAGTGTGCCGTCACCTGATCCAGCTGCCCGGCCAGGGCGGCCTCGACCAGTTCCACCAGATCAGACTGCAGGCGCATCATGATTGGCTGGGTTTCCGGATCACCGAAGCGGCAGTTGAATTCCAGCACTTTAGGCACGCCGTCTGCCCCGATCATGACCCCGGCATACAGGAAACCGGTATAAGGCATGCCATCGGCAGCCATACCTTCCACCGTGGGCCTGATGACCTCGCGCATGATGCGTTCATGCAGGGCCGGCGTCACGACCGGCGCCGGGGAGTAAGCGCCCATGCCGCCGGTGTTGGGGCCGGTATCGCCGTTGTCACGCGCCTTGTGGTCCTGTGAACTGGCCATGGGCAGGATATGTTTCCCGTCTGCCATGACAATGAAGCTGGCTTCCTCGCCGTGCAGAAATTCCTCGATCACCACCCGGTGGCCGGCTTCACCGAAAGCATTGCCGCCCAGCATGTCACGCACCGCCGTTTCGGCTTCAGCCAGACTTTGCGCCAGAATCACCCCTTTGCCTGCTGCCAGCCCGTCCGCCTTGATCACGATCGGGGCTTGTCGTGTTTGCAGGTAGGCCAGCGCCGGTTCAATGGCGGTGAAATTGGCGTAGGCTGCGGTGGGAATCCCGTGCCGGGCCAGAAAATCCTTGGCAAAGGCTTTGGAACCTTCCAGCCGGGCTGCGGCCTGGTCGGGGCCGAAGCAGGGCAGGCCGGCATCGCGGAACGCATCCACAATGCCCAGTACCAGCGGGGCCTCCGGTCCCACAACTGTCAGGCCGACATGCTCATGGCGGGCAGCGGCCAGCAGGCCCGACACATCATCGGCGTCAATGGCCAGATTACGCACGCCAAGCTCACCGGCAGTACCGGCATTGCCGGGGGCAACCAGCACTTCAGTGACCCGCCGGGATTGAGCCAGCTTCCATGCCAGTGCATGTTCACGTCCACCACCACCAACCACCATGACTTTCATGCCCGAACTCCTGTTGCACTGATCCTGAAAAGCCGACCATTAAAACCATATCGGGCACGGGTTTCAAGTTGCAAATCAGCCCCGAAACAGCACCGGCCATGCGGAAAATTCTGCCCCTGATCGTAAAGCGGTTGCTGAAACAGAGGGGCAAAGCCAAATACAGGGTATTGCCGGGTGAGTGTCTTTAAACGGTATTCCGAGAAATATTTGATCATGGATGGTTCAATGCAACTCAATCATGCAGTCTGTGCCGCACTTGTCCTGACCGGTTTTTCCACCAGTGGCTGTCAGGATTCGCCCTCCTTTGCCAGTACGGTTGCCCCGTTCATCAATGGCCGGCAGGTGGCGACCGTATACCGGGTCCGGTTACCGGAGAACGGGACAAATGTCCCCTGTTATCGACAGCTGCGGGTGCGCAATGAAGTGAATGCCTGGCTGCTGGAAGATGACCTGGTTACGCTGGTCGATATGGATGAGGGGATGTATCAGCGTGACGGCGGGTACTGGCTGCATGTGTATCCGCCCCTGTCCCACCGCCCGACCTGCTTTGTCGATACCCGCTACCTCATTCCCTATCGGTGAATACGGGTGAGTACGGGGGTGAAAGCGGGCAGTCTGCGGTGATGCTTTAAAGCCGGGTTGAATGGCGGTGGTTTCTGGTACACTGGCAGCCTGCTTTTTTCCTGAACCCGGAGAGCTGCTCATGCAGGTAACGTTGGCCAATCCACGCGGTTTCTGTGCCGGTGTCGACCGTGCCATTGAAATTGTCGATCGGGCCCTGGAGATTCTGGGTGCTCCGATTTATGTGCGTCATGAGGTGGTGCACAACCGTTTTGTCGTGAACAAACTGCGCGCCAGGGGGGCGGTGTTTGTTCAGGAGCTGGATGAAGTACCGGATCAGGCAACCGTGATCTTCAGCGCCCACGGGGTATCCAGGGCAGTGCAGCAGGAGGCCCGGCGGCGCGGCCTGCGGGTGTTTGATGCCACCTGCCCGCTGGTGACCAAGGTGCATGTCGAGGTTGAACGCTACAGCCGGGAAGGACGCGAAACCATCCTGATCGGGCACAAGAACCATCCCGAGGTTGAGGGAACCATGGGGCAGTATGATACCCGTCATGGCGGGCGTATCTACCGGGTCGATTCTGCTGCGGAAGTGGCAGCACTGGCGGTGCTGAACCCGCAGCGGCTGGCTTATGTGACCCAGACCACCCTGTCCATGGATGATGCCGCGATTGTGATTGAAGCGCTGCGCACCCGCTTTCCGGCCATTATCGGGCCAAAAAAGGATGACATCTGTTACGCCACCCAGAATCGTCAGGATGCGCTCAAGCAGCTGGTGGAGGATTCGGACCTGATTCTGGTGGTGGGCTCACCCAACAGCTCCAATTCCAACCGGCTGCGCGAGATTGCGGAAAAACGCGGGGTACCGGCCTATCTGATTGATGATGCCAGAGACATTCAGGATGACTGGCTGGAAAACCAGCCCCGGATCGGGGTGACAGCCGGAGCATCCGCACCGGAAGTACTGGTCGATGGCGTGATTTCCCATCTGCGCGAGCGTGGTGCAACGGTGCAGATTCAGGATTCGGGTATTGTCGAACATGTGGTGTTTGTCCTGCCCAAAGCACTGCGGTCGGTGTCTACTTCCGGGTAGTGCTGCCTGCACCTTCCTGCCGCTTTATTCGGCTACCGAAGCTCCCGTACCAGTGACCGTATATCGGTTGCCGGCCCCGAAATGATCAGGAGCTATTACATTCATAAGTAACGGGCTGTCTGTCCTCAGTGGCCTGCATTATACCAAACAGGATTGAATGAAAAGGAGCTTCATTATGTCGATCACGACCTGGAAATTACGCGGAGCCGGTCTTGTCCTGATCATTGGCACTGCCGTTCTGACCACCACCCTGCCGTCACGGACAGAGGCTGCCGGTTATTACAACCGGTGCCCGGCACTGGCACAGACGCTGGGCATGAAAGTCAGCCGCCTCAAGCAGATGGCTGCCCAGCGCCGCATGCAGGGTGATTATTACGGCGAGCGCCGCCTGCTCAGTACTGCGAATGTCATCAGCGCCCACCGGGGCAACCTGCCGTGCGTTAACCGCCGGACCTGTGGCTGAGCGGTACTGAAACCGCAAAGTCAAAGTCATGCTGCATGACCTTGGTCAGACAGGGCAGCACCACATGACCAAGGCGTCTGAATTCCTGGTCTGGTTCCACCAGATCAGGAATCTGCACCACGGTCATGCCGGCTCCCAGTGCCGCCCGAACGCCATTCTCCGAATCCTCCAGTGCCAGACAGGCTGAAGCCGGTACCGCCAGCAGGGTGGCAGCACGCAGGTAGCTATCGGGAGCCGGTTTGCCGTGCTCCACCTGATCCCCGCCTACCACCAACCTGAAATAATCCAGAATGCCGACTGACTGCAGCCTTTTTTGTGCGACTGCCGTCACGCTGGATGTGACGACGGCCATGGGACGCTCCAGCTGCTGCAGCCGGGGCAGCAGTTCGGTGACGCCGGGTTTGAGCGGGATCGGGCCTGCTCCCTGGATCCGGTGATGGCGGGTGTTCCAGTCGCTCATGAAGGCATCAAAATCAATCCTGTGGGCCAGTGCCGCATGGAGGATGCACCGGGTGGCTGGTGCATTGACACCGATACAGCGCCGAAACAGGGCATGCTGCTCCGGCAGGCCGAAGGCGGTACAGCTTTCCAGAAAGCTTTCCAGCGCGAGGCGCTCACTGTCGATCAGCAGGCCGTCCATGTCGAAGAGGAAAGCGGCAAATGATTCCATGTGCGTTTGATGTAAAACGTTCAAAAGCGGCATGATTGCATATAATATTGGCGTTTTTCCACTGTCAGGGGTGAGTTCATGTCTGGATTGCGACCGTTTCATCTGGCCGTTCCCGTGCGTGATATGGCTGAAAGCCGGGCTTTTTATGGCGGACTGCTCGGGTTTGCCGAAGGGCGCAGCGCCCCGGAGTGGGTGGACTGGAACTGCTACGGGCATCAGCTGGTGACACACCTTGATCCCGGTCTGGGACCGGAGGGCCGGGTGGCGCTGCATTACAATGGCGTGGATGGCAAGGGGGTGCCGGTACCGCATTTCGGTGTGGTGCTGACCCGGACAGACTGGGAGGCACTGGCCGGGCGCTTGCGGGGGCAGGTTGAGTTCGTGATCGAGCCTTATACCCGCTTCAAAGGCGAGACCGGTGAGCAGTCAACGCTGTTTTTCCTGGATCCTTCCTGTAATGCACTGGAATTCAAGGCCTTTGCCGATTTGTCTCAACTGTTTGCCCGCTGATCCTTTCGGATCGGGAGCAGTTTTTCATGGCGTCAGAAGGCAGGAGGGGGAGATGGGGCGTTTGCTGTGGATTGGTGTGGTTGGGTTGCTGATTGGGGCAGGTGGCCCGTTTGCCCGGGCTCAGGCGTCAGTGGAGGAGGCAAGCTCCCCGCAACTGGATTCTATTGTTGAGATTTTTTCCACTTCGACCATCTGGAGCCGCTATGAACCCTGGAATGCGGATTTCATGCGCAGTATGGGCTCCGGGTTTGTGGTGGAGGGTCGACAGATCCTGACCAATGCCCACGTAGTGGAAAATGCGGTTTTTATCGCCGTGCGTAATGACAACTCAACCCGCTTTCATGAGGCCAGAGTCGCCTTCATTGCCCATGAGATTGACCTGGCGGTGCTGACGCTGGTGGATGAGGGTTTTTTCGCTGACAGGCAACCGCTGCCGCTGGGAGAGCTGCCGGCCCTGGAGCAGGAAGTGCACCTGTATGGCTATCCGGTGGGTGGGGAGCGGATGAGCATCACCAGGGGCATTGTGTCGCGCATCGAGTATCACAACTATATCCACAGCAATATGGGCTTTCAGTCCATTCAGGTCGATGCCGCCATCAATGAGGGTAACAGTGGCGGGCCGGCCATGGTGGGTGGCAAGGTGGTGGGGGTAGCGGTGGAGACTGATCCGCTGCACGAAAACATCGGTTATGTGATCCCGGTGACGCTGGTGCGCCATTTTCTGGATGACCTCAAGGATGGCAGGCTGGATGGTTTTCCGTCTTTGCCGCTGGAGTTTCAGACGCTGTCCAACCCGGCCCAGAAGAAGCATTTCAGGCTCGCCGACAACCAGTCCGGTGTGCTCGTTACCACGATCTGTGCCGATACCGATACCGCCAACACCCTGAAACCGGGCGATATTCTCACTCACATTGATGGCCGGGCCATTGCCGACAACGGGCTGGTAAAACTGGATGAAACCCGCTCCATCAGCTTCCTGCATTTCGCCGATATTCACCAGCTGGATGATATTGTCCAGCTCGATATTGTACGTGACGGCGTGAGCATGACGCTGAATGTCAAGCTCAACACCGCCCAGAAATCAGTCCGGGATGAGGTGACGCCGCGCTATTTTATTTATGGCGGGTTTGTGTTTCTGGGCACGGCCAATGACACTGGCTGCCGCGAGGTCGGCAGTGACGGCAGCACGGATGATGAGGCAGAAGCCGAAGATGAAGACACGGTGGAGCTGGTGAATGTCCTGCCGACCGTGGACAATATCGGGTTTCATGATGTGGCCCCCCTGACCCTGAAAAAGGTGAACGGTACCGACTTCAGCCGTTTCAGCGAGTTTCATTCCCTGGTCCGGAACGCCACCGGCAAGACGATCCTGATTGAGGATGAGGCGGGTTTCCAGTTCACCATCGACCGCCAGCGTGCCGAGAGTGCGGATGCCGAAGTCCTGAGAAACTACCGCATTGACCGTGCCGCTTCCGGGGGGCTGGAGTAGCGGGCTGCTTACAGCCCCGCTTCCTGCAGCCACATTTCCAGTGCGGCCATGTGCCAGAGCTTGCTGCCCTGAATACGGGTCAGGTGTTTTTCCGGTTCCGCCAGCACACGCTCGATATAAGCCTGCTCAAACAACCCGCGTTCACGGCAGCGCCGTGAGTCCAGCAGGGCGCGCATCATCTCCAGAAACTCCCCACGCACAAACTTGAGTGCCGGTACCGGGAAATAGCCTTTGGGCCGGTCGATCACGGCATCCGGAACCAGGCCGCGGGCAATCTGCTTAAGCACGTATTTACCCCCGTCGCGCAGTTTCAGTTCCGGTGGCATGCGGGCTGCCAGCTCCACCAGCTCCTGGTCCAGGAACGGGACCCGTGCTTCCAGTCCCCAGGCCATGGTCATATTGTCTACACGCTTGACCGGATCATCGACAATGAACGTGGTCACATCGGCACGCAGCACCGCATCCAGGGTTTCCTCGGCATCCGGGCTTTCAAGCAGTTCGCGCACCAGTTCGCCGGTGAAGTCGCGGGTCTGGAAAGGCGGGGTGAGCATCTGCAGCATTTCATCATGCTCACGGTCGAAGTAATAGGGTGCCAGCCGCCTGAGCCGGTCGGGATTCTGATCAGCCTGGGCCTGCGGGTACCAGAAGTAACCGCCGAACACTTCATCTGCCCCCTGGCCGGACTGCACCACCTTGACATGCTGTGCCACCTGTTGGGACAGCAGGTAGAAACCGATGGCATCCTGCCCGAACATGGGCTCGGCCATCTGGCCCACCGCCTCCGGCAGGCGCAGCAGGGTCTGGTCATTGGGAATGTGGAACTTGTGGTGCCGGGTCTGGAAGCGTTCCACCACTGCATCGGAGTATTCGTACTCGCTGCCCTTTTCTTCCGGCTGATCATCAAAGCCGATGGTGAAAGTACGGATGTCCGGAATCCCGATTTCGGCCAGCAACCCGACCAGCAGGCTGGAATCCAGTCCACCGGAGAGCAGCACGCCAACCGGTACATCGGCAATCTGGTTGCGCCGCCGCACGGCGGTCTGCAGGGTCTGATGCACCGCCTCGATCCACTCCCCTTCGCTGCGGGGCCGGGTCGGACGCCGGGCCACCAGATTCCAGTAGCATTTCAGCACCTCACGCCCGTCGGCGTGGATGGTGAGTGAATGGGCCGGCTCCAGTTTGCGGATACCCCTGAGTACGGTACGTGGGGCCGGTACCACGGCATGCAGGGTGAACAGGTTGTGCAGCGCCAGAGGATCAAGGCCGGTGTCAATACCGGGCGTGGCCAGCAGGGCCTGGGTATTGGAGGCAAAGCGCAGGCGTTTGTCATCGCGGGTGTAGTAAAGCGGCTTGATCCCCATCCGGTCACGTGCCAGAAACAGGGTACCGCTGCGCATGTCCCAGATTGCAAAGGCAAACATGCCCAGCAGGTGCGATGGCGCTGCCTCACCCCATTCGGCATAGGCTTTGAGGATGACCTCGGTATCCCCGCCGGAGAAGAAATGATGGCCTTTGGCCTGCAGCTCGGCCCGCAGTTCCGGATGGTTGTAGATGGTGCCGTTGAAGACAATGGCCAGTCCCGACTCGGCATCGACCATCGGCTGGTTGGACTGGTAAGACAGGTCGATAATGGACAGACGCCGGTGTCCGAAGGCCAGTCGGCCATCGGAAAAACTGCCGATATGATCCGGACCGCGTCGCGCCAGTTTTGCCATCATGGCATTCAGGTGTTGCAGTTGCGGAAGCTGGTCATCCAGCCGCAGTTCACCACAGATTCCACACATGTTTGTTTGCCTGTTTATGTCTGATTTTGAGTCGTGGGCGAATTATGACAAATCTTGCAGGGGAAGTTCTAATTTCCTGCCAGGGCTTCCCGATTCGGACAGCGGTTTTCTCGGTTTTCCAGCTGCTTTTCCGGGGTCATCCGTACGCCACCGGCTTTGCAAACTTGTGCGCTGCAGCATTGCGCTTTATGCTGTCGGTTTTCCACCTCAGGAGCCGCGTTGTGATTGATACCGGTACCCGTGCTTTCTGGCAGGCCACTCTGGCTTTGTGCATCGGCTCTTTCATGATCTTCGCCAATGTCTATATCACCCAGCCACTGCTGCCCATGATTGCACACCATTTCAGCATTGGTACCATTGAGGCGGGCTGGAGCTTTACCATCACGACCCTGACGCTCGGGATTGCGCTGCTGTTTTACGGCCCGCTCTCGGATGCCCTGGGGCGGCGGCGTCTCATGGTCTGGAGCATGGCCGGGGCCTGTGTGTTGACCCTGCTATTGAGTCAGGTGGCGGATTTCACCTCCCTGGTGTTGCTGCGTGCGTTGCAGGGAGCCTGTCTGGCGGGCCTGCCGGCGATTGCGATTGCCTATATGGGGGATGAATTCAGCCGCAAGGCCCTGTCGGTGGCAGTGGGTTTTTATATTGCAGGCAATACCCTGGGCGGCATCAGCGGGCGGCTGGTAGGCGGATTTGTCGGTGACTGGCTGGGTTGGCAGGCGGCATTTCTGGTCATGGGCATGATCAGTGTGGTGATCGTGATCCTGTTTGCGCGCTGGCTGCCGCCCTCGCAGCAGTTCCGGCCCCGGTCGGCGAATCCGCGCCTGATGCTGCGTGACCTGGGCGGACACCTGAGCAACCCGGTGCTGGTGGTGGCCTATCTGGTGGGTGGCGTCAACTTCATGGCCTTTATCACCCAGTACAGCTACATCACCTTTGTGCTGGCGGATGCGCCTTATCAGCTCTCCAGCCGTTTTCTGGGCCTGCTGTTTCTGACCTACCTGAGCGGTACGCTGGCTTCCAGCCTGTCCGGACGGATCAATGCGCACCTGACCCCGGCGGTTTCCATTCTGTGCGGAACAGTCCTGATTGCCTGTGGTTCAGCCCTGACACTGGCAGGTGGGTTGGGCATGATTATCACCGGTTTTCTGGTCAACAGCTTCGGCTTTTTTCTGGCCCATTCGACCCTGAGTGGCTGGGTCAGCCGGCATGCACAGCAGGCCCGTGCCAGCGCCTCGTCCCTCTATCTGGTGGCCTACTACCTGTGCGGCAGTTTCGGCGGGCTGGTGCTGGAGCCGTTCTGGCAGTGGCAGGGCTGGAGCGGTGTGGTCGTTGGTGTCTGGCTGCTGCTGGGGCTGACGCTGGCCGGCGGAGCTTACCTGTTGCGCTGGCAGCGGCGGGAACAGGCTGCGGATCAGGCTCGGGAATAAGAAGGTCGGCAGGGTACGGCAGGGACAGCCGGTTGGTGACCTGTGTCCCCGCCGCGCCCGGATCAGGCTCCGAGTGGCTCGGTTTCCATCCGTTCCTGGGGCAGAATGGCACGGTGCCGGGCCAGCAGGGCGGCCAGTGTAATCAGGATTGCGCCTCCAGCCTGTGGCATGCTGATGGTGGTACCGAAAGCCAGGTAGTTGACGGCCAGCGCAGCAACCGGGAAGAACAACTCGGCCAGGGTGGCGATATGGGCCGGTACCTGCTTGAGGCCGTAATAATAGGCACTCATCCCCAATATCCCCGCCAGTAGCGCCAGCAGGGCAATACTGCCCAGGTGTACCGGTGGCACGGCCAGTGCCGTCGGCTCCAGCAGCAGGGCCAGCAGCGTCAGGGTCAGCAGGGCGGCACCAAAGCGGGCCAGCAGTGTCCGGGCATTGCTGTAGCCGTTATTGAGCAGGCGCTTGCCAAAGACGGTGGCCAGCCCCCAGGCCGTCACGGCAAGGAAGATCAGGCCATAGCCGATCCAGGCACTGGCCGCATCACCATAGCCGTGCCAGGTTTCCACGCGGGTCAGGGCCAGCAGGTCCGGCCCCATCATGATTAGGGCTCCTGTAATCCCGAGCAGGGCCAGGCCGCCGAAATCCCGGCTCCAGCGCTCACCCAGAATCCAGCGGGCAGCAAAGATGGCCACCAGTGGCTGCAGTTTCTGCAGCAGGATGACCACTGTCGGGTTGTGGTAGGCAAAAGCGGCAGTGAAAGCCAGGGTGCCGATGGCAGAGCCGAAGCCGCCGACCATGAAGATATTGAGCCGGTTGCCCTGCAATGGCAGAACCCAGCCACCGTGGCGCCGAAGGTACAGCAGCATGGCGAGTACCAGAAAAACGTGCTCGAACAGCACAATCTGCAGCGCTGGTACACCGGCCTGCATGAGTGGATAACGGATCAGGGTGTCCAGCGCCCACAGGCTGCTGGCAAGAAATATGGAAAAAATACCGAACATGGCTGTCTTCCTGTAACAAGTCAAAAAGACAGGGCAGACGAACGGGCGGCTCTGCATGGGGATTCTGGCCAGGGTAATGGGTAAATATGCACTGGCCCGCCAGTCAGGCCCGTGCCAAAGGCAGACAAGGGCTGTTTAGGGTATAAAAACCGCCGCTACGACTTCTTTCATCCGGACTGTAACCGTCGGCTCTGGATTTGGACCAGATCTGCTGACCTTCCGGCAGGCCGGAAGCGCTCGTGGGCTTGGGGACAGGCCCCCTTACCACCGGTGGGGAATTACGCCCCGCCCTGAAGTACGAAGGCGGGACAGTAGCAACAAGTGGCGGGTCTGGCAAGAGACCCGCCGGAAGGCAGGGCCGGGTGCTGCAAGACACCCGTGTACCGCAGGAGGGACCGGTCTCAGGAGGCAGCCTGACGGGGTGCCTGCTCCGGCTGCTCGGCAGTCTGGGACCGGGCAACCGCATGATGGCTGCGTGAGAAGGCCGTCAGTACCGCCTGCAGGGCTGCCGTGGAAATGTCGCCACTGGTGGCCACGGCAGCAATCACCTGATCATCGGCCTGCAGCTCGACACAGGCCAGGGCCTGGGCCGTTGTCCCGACCGACAGCGAGTTTTCATCGAACTGGGTCACTTCCGGACGCACGCCGGTATGACGGCCCAACGCATCGCACAGTGCCTCCACCACGCCATGTCCCTGTCCGTGCAGTGGCTGGTTATTGTCACCAATCACGAAATCAGCCTGGACTTCCTTGCCGTGGGCACGCAGTTCATAGTGTGACAGGGTCCATTCGGAAGGTGCGTAGTTGAAGTGCTGCTCATACAGCGACTTGATACGCAGTGAGGGGACTTCCTTGCCGGTGGTTTCCGAAACTTTCTGCACTACTCGGCTCAGGTGCCCGTGCATCCATTTGGGCAGGTTGATACCGTAGTCACGCTCCAGAATCAGTGCCACACCGCCTTTGCCGCTCTGGCTGTTGATGCGCACCACGGCTTCATACTGGCGACCCAGATCACGCGGGTCGATCGGCAGGTAGGCCACTTCCCAGTGCGGAAGCCGGTATTCGCTGTGGTACTTGATCGATTTGCGGATGGCGTCCTGATGGCTGCCGGAGAAGGCGGTATAGACCAGTTCACCGGCCCAGGGGTGACGCGGGTGCACTTCCAGCTCGGTGCACTCCTCCACGATATTGATGATTTCGCGGATATTGGAAAAGTCGAGCCTGGGGTCAATACCCTGGGAATACAGGTTCATGCCCATGGTCACGATGTCGGTATTGCCGGTGCGTTCGCCGTTGCCCATCAGGGTGCCTTCCACCCGGTCAGCCCCGGCCATCAGGCCCAGCTCGGCAGCGGCTACCGCACAGCCCCGGTCATTGTGGGTGTGCAGGCTGATGCGCACGTGATCACGCAGTTTGAGGTGACGGCAGAACCATTCCACCTGATCCGCGAAAATATTGGGTGTGGACATCTCCACCGTGGAGGGCAGGTTGATAATGGCTTTCTGGCCATGCTGCGGTTGCCATACATCCAGCACGGCATCGGAAACTTCGACGGCGAAGTCCAGCTCGGTTCCGGTGAAGCTTTCCGGTGAGTACTGGAAGGTCCAGTCGGTATCCGGGTATTTGCGGGCCTCTTCCTGTAACCAGCGTGCGCCCTGGACGGCAATATCGCGGATACCGGCACGGTTCATGCCGAAGACCTGCTCGCGCTGTACCGTCGAGGTGGAGTTGTAGACGTGTACAATGGCTTTTCTGACACCAACCAGTGCCTCAAAACTGCGTTCGATCAGCTCCTTGCGGGCCTGGGTCAGAATCTGGACCGTGACATCATCCGGAATCAGTCCGTCATCCACCAGTTTGCGCAGGAAGTCGTATTCGGTCTGGGAGGCTGCCGGAAAGCCGATTTCAATTTCCTTGAACCCGAGCCGGACCAGCAGCTGGAACATGCGGGCCTTTTTTTCAATGGACATGGGATTGATCAGGGCCTGATTGCCATCGCGCAGGTCAACACTGCACCAGCCCGGAGCGGTGGTGATCACGTGGTCAGGCCACTGGCGGTCCTTGAGGCCGACAGGCTGAAAGGCACGGTATTTGGTATGGTCAAACATGGCTCGATTTCCCTTTAATCGGTGTATGCGGCTTATCATACGCGGGTTGGTGCGCAATAACCTGTTTATTACCGCTGATTTTGCTTGGGTCTCGCAATAGTCTGGCGCAGAATGCCGTTCTGGTTCAGAAAAATTGCGTGACAAGCTGATTTATGGAAACGACAGTGAAGTTTGACCGTTTCGACCTGCGGATTCTGGCAATCCTGCAGGAGAATGGGGCCATCGCCAATCAGGAGCTGGCCGAGCAGGTTGGCCTGACGGCAGCGCCCTGTTCCCGGCGTGTCCGGCAGCTGGAGGAGCTGGGGGTGATCCGTCGCCGTATTACCCGGCTGGATGAGCAGCGGATCAACCTGCACCTGACCGTGATTCTGCTGGTGAGCATGGACAAGCATGTGAGTGAACGTTTCGAGGTGTTTGAGCAGGCGATCCGCGAGATTCCCGAGGTGGTGGAGTGTTATCTGGTGGCAGGCAATCATTCGGATTATCAGCTCAAGATTCTGGTTCCGAATATGGAGCGTTATCATGAGCTGCTGCTGGGGAGCATCACCCGCATTCCCGGTGTATCCGGGGTGCAATCCTCGTTTGTGCTCAACAAGATTGTCGATACCACGGCCTTGCCGCTGACATACGTGGGGGGCGGACCGGGGCGTTAACGGTATTTTTCGTACAGGCTTGCGGGTGAGTGCTCGAACAGCTCGCGGATTTTGTATTTCGCTGCGCTGATGGAGGCAACATCAATGACACCCTTCCATCCGGTACTCGGTCCGTTTTTGGAGGGTTGTGTTATTCTTGTTGCAGAGAAACAACAAAAACCCCGAAGAGAGTCAAAATAATGAATACAAGACGATCCCCCTGCCCATGGCCTGTTCGGCCAGCATTTTTGTTCTGAGCCTGTTCTGCAGTCATGCTGCACTGGCTGAAGGTGCGCACAGCTATAATTATATTGATGGTGAGTTCAGCTTTTATGATGAGGAGGGGCCTGATTATGGCCTCAGCATGAAATTCTCGCGTGACCTGACCCCCTCTGCCAACGTATTGCTGGGTATCGAAAATTATGATGATGATATTTCCCTGACCATACTGCGGGGTGGATTGGGGGTGCATACCCCTATTGCACCGACAACAGACCTGTATGGTGAAATCGGTTTGCAGTGGATGTACGCTTCCACCGATATCCACTACGGACCTTTCAGACAATCCGTTTCGGAGGAGGATATCGGTTATAACCTCGGGCTGGGCATCCGTCACAAGCTGACCCCGGAGTTTGAACTCAATGCCAAGGCGGAATACCGGGCGTTTGATGAAGGTAACGTCGAAGGTGCCATCTACAGCGTTGGTGGTCGTGCCTATCTGAATGAAAACTGGTCTGCCGGAGCCAGTTATCGCAATGATGATGAACTCGACTCCTACGGTATCAGCCTGCGCCACGATATCCTCTGAACCGGCTGCCTGCGCCGCCCGGCCGGACTTTCCGTGCTGACCGGGTTTTCTGAAAAAATACCGGCAGACAGGGCTGCACACCAAATATATCCGTTTTTGCGGGCAGTGGCAGCATTAACATTTTCGTCAAATACTGGTGCAGCAGGCGACAGCCTGATATTGTCCCTGCGCGCCCGGGCCTTGCCTGGGTGGTGTTTTACGGAAAATATGCATGAAGACGCTTAAAATTATCCTGTTGCTGCTGGTCGGAGTGGCTGTAGCCGTCGGGCTCTGGTTCTGGCAGCAATACAGCAGCCTGCATCCGTCTACCGAAGATGCCTATGTTGAAGCCCATACTGTCACCATCAGCCCGCAGGTCAGCGGTCAGGTTGCCGGCGTCCCGGCCTATTCCTACCAGACAGTGCAGCAGGGGGATGTGTTGCTGGTACTGGATGACAGCAATTACCGCATTGCACTGGAGCAGGCAAAAGCCCGGCTGACGCTGGCGCAGAGCGGCGAAACCCACGCCACCGAAGCCAAGGCCCAGCTGCTGGTTGCACAGCTGGCCGTGGAACGTGCCGAGCTGGATCTGGCACATACCACCGTTATTGCACCCGTCAGCGGGGTGCTGGGCGAAGTTCGCATCCGCCCCGGTGATTACATCAATACCGGCCAGAACCTGTTCCCCATGGTGGACTACAGCAGCGTCTGGGTCGCCGCCAATTTCAAGGAAACCGATCTGGAGCACATCCATCCCGGCCAGCCGGTTGATATTGTGCTCGACATGTATCCGAAACTGCATTATCAGGGACAGGTGGAATCCGTCAGCCCGGCCAGCGGCTCGGCGTTCTCCCTGATTCCTGCCCAGAATGCCACCGGCAACTGGGTAAAGGTAACCCAGCGTTTCCCGGTGCGCATCTTCATTCCGGATCACGAGGGGCTGCCGCTGCCGAAAGTGGGGGCCAGTGCGGCGGTTACCATTGACGCCAGTGCTGCTACGGACATCACTGCTGCCACTGCCGGTGTGAAATCCGGACCGGAAAAGATGGCCGGCGAGAACCCGTGATGCATGGCCTGATTTTCTCTGCACACGCCGTTCCGGCGCGTTGCCGCTGTCGATGAGTACGCCTGCAGCAACGACCGGTGCCATTGCCAAGCCGGGTGTCTCGCGGGGCCTGATTTCCATCACGGTCATGCTGACCACCATCATGGTGGTGCTCGACATGACCATCGTGAATGTAGCCCTGCCGGAAATGATGGGTGCGCTGGGAGCGACCTCCGATCAGATCACCTGGGTGCTGACCAGTTATATCGTGGTGGAAGCCATCCTGATTCCGCTGACCGGCTTTCTGGTTACACTGTTCGGGCGCAAGCGCCTGATGCTGATCTGTGTGGCGGGGTTTGTCTTTGCCTCTGCCCTGTGCGGGCAGGCTGGCAGTCTGCCCGAAATGATCGGTGCACGGCTGTTGCAGGGATTCTTCGGGGCTTCGGTTGTGCCCCTGTCCCAGTCGATCATGATCGATACCTTCCCCAGGGAAGAGCGTGGCAAGGCCATGGCATTCTGGGGCATCGGCGTCATGCTCGGTCCGATTCTGGGGCCGACCCTGGGAGGGTATATCACCGACCACATGGGCTGGCGCTGGGTGTTTTACATCAATCTGCCGGTGGGTCTGCTCAACCTGGCGATGGTGTGGTCGCTGCTGCAGCATGAACCCGGCCACCGGGTCAAGGCTGACTGGCTGGGGGCTTTTGCGCTGGCATTGGGCATCGGCAGCCTGCAGCTGCTGCTGGATGAGGGCAATCAGGAAAACTGGTTTGACTCCGGGCTGATTCAGGCGCTGGCGGTCATCAGTGCCCTGGCTCTGGGCTATTTTATCCTGCGTTCCTGGAGCCGGCCCGACAGCATTGTCAAACTTCAGCTGCTGAAGGACCGCAATCTGGCCACCTCATGCTTCATGATGTTTGCTTTTGGTCTGGGCCTGTTCGGCACCATTGCCCTGCAGCCGATCATGCTGGAAAACCTGTTCGGTTATAATGCCGAAACAGCCGGGCTGGTCATGGCGCCACGCGGGCTGGCCTCCATGGCCGGCATGTTTCTGGTATCGCGCCTGATCAACCGGATGGACCTGCGCCTGATCATTCTCATCGGCTTTGCCTTTTCGGCGACCGGAACCTGGATGCTGAGCCAGGAAAGCCTGCAGGCCGCCAGGACCGATTTCATCCTCAATGGCGTCATTCAGGGTATGGGGCTGGGCATGATTTTTGTGCCGCTCTCGACACTGGCCTATGAAACCCTGGACAAGTCGCAGACCAGTCAGGCTGCCGGAATTTACAACCTGTCACGAACCATCGGCAGTTCGGTCGGCATTTCGGTCGCCACCACCGTCCTCAGTCATGCCGGCCACATGAGTACCGAGGGGCTGCGTGCACACATCACCCCCGACAATCCGGCGGTGCATGAGTGGCTGGCAGCCCGGCACCTGACCCTGGAAAGCCCGCAGGCGGTCGGCCTGCTGGCACAGGAGGTCCAGCGTCAGGCGCAGATGATCGCCTTTAATGACACTTTCTGGATGGTCGCACTCAGTTTTGTGGCACTGGTTCCGCTCTTGCTGCTGATCCGGCGGCCCAGGCCGTCGACGGAGCCGGTGAAGCCGCCTGTGACGGAGTGAAACCGGCGGACCAGGGCGGGGTATCCGGCGCAACTTTCTCCACATGGAGCGCAAGCTGCGGGAACGGGATGTTCAGGTCATACTGGTTGCAGACCCGGACACAGGCCTGTTGCAGCAGGCGTTCCAGCTTGCGGTAGCTCCGGGCCAGCGAGCTGTCGAAAGTGGCCCAGACCTGCAGGTCCAGGGATGAGGCGTTGGCGGTTCTGAACTCAACATTCACGTCCCGGTACAGGGTGGCATCAAACCCGGCTTTTTCAAGAGCCTCACTGACGCCGGCACGGATCAGGGCAGGATAATGATCCAGAATGTCCTGCTGATAGCGGTAGTCAAGGCCGAAAACCGTGGCGACCACAAAGGTGCCGTTGCGGCTGAGGTTTTCCACATTCAGCTCCAGAAACGCAGCGGTTTTGTACTGAATCACGGACCCCCCGAGGGTTTTCAGGATCACCTGTTCCACATTCTGCTGCTCGACCGTGACCAGTGTCCTGTCCGCCAGTAACAGCGCATCACCTGCCTGACTGGGAAACCAGCTTTCCTCTGCAAGCTCCGGGCGTGAATACAGGGTACCGACCTGCTCCAGTGGCAGGCGCTGTATCCCCGCAAGCAGCGGGTTGGTGAGCGTGGTGAAAACATTCAGTGACTGGATGCGGTAAGGGACTCCGTTGTAGATAACACGCTCGCCTTCACGCGCCGAACCCAGATTCAGCAGCAGGTTCACTTCCTTGATGAAACGGGGCAGGGTGCGCTGCAGGCTGATCAGCCCGCCCAGCAGGACGATCACGCCGATCCCCAGCAGCAGGATGTCATCACGCAGGTAGAAAACGGTGAAAATGGTGAAAACGATAAAGATCGTGCTGAAGGCATGGAAGCCGTACATGAGCAGGCGGTAAAGCGGGGAGCTGCGCCGGGTGGACTGGTGATTCCACAGGCTGCGATTGATGAGGCGGAACAGCAGCCAGATGGCCGCTGCCGATATGATGGCCAGAAACAGGGTCAGGGCATGCCCGGCCACAAAGCTGTCGAGGGTCTGGCTCAGCAGCTCCTGCCAGCCCAGGGTATCCTGCTCCAGCGATTCGAGCTGGGCCTGGATCACTGAATATTCACGGGTCAGACTGGTCAGCTGCTGCTGCCATTTCTGCTGGATGCCGTCCAGGCTGGTTTTAAGCCGGGTGTTCTTGCTGTTGTCGACTGCCTGGTTTTCGCGCTCGATGGATACCAGCCCTTTCTGCAGCAGCTGCTGCTGCGCTTCAATACGCTCCAGGGTGGCGCGTAATTCAGCGGTCTGGCGCGGTTTGCTGGTCAGTTTTTTCAGGGACTCGATAACTGGCTGGGTGATGGTGCTCAGCTCCTGACGCCAGTCAAAGGCCGGCTCTTCGGCATTGATGGCCTGCATGGTCAGGCCGCCTGCCGCGATCTTTTCCAGTGAACGCTGCAGATTTTCCACTTCTGCGTTCTGCTGGCCGAGTTCCTCGAACAGTCCCGGATCCTGTTCCTGTGTGGTTTTGGTTGTTGTCTTCTTGAGGGTTTTCAGTGTTTCCTCAGCATCAGAGAGTGCCGACTGGATTTCCAGCAGCTGCCCGGTTCGCAGCCTGACGGTCTGTTCCGGGTTGTCTTCCGGTGTCTGTCCGTGTACCTGACAGGTCAGCAGAAGCAGGATGAATAAAACGGAAAAGGGTCTGAATGATGTTTTGATAGTCATATTGCTGATGATGATTTTTGTACTGTTCTGTGTATTTATAATGGTGAAGCGCCCCGCAGTCGCTGAATGGCAATATGACGTATTGCTGAAATATTGGATAGTAGCCGCAAGGGAACAGGGGGTTATCGGCCACCCTTACCCCGGAATGAGGAAAGGGTGGCTGATGGCTGCAGAACTGGTCGACTTTGCTACAGGTGATCCGAGGCAAAATCCGCCAGCCGCGAACGTTCGCCCCGGCGCAGCGTGATATGGCCGCTGTGTTCCCAGCTTCGGAACCGGTCCACCACATAAGTCAGGCCCGATGAGGTTTCGGTCAGGTAAGGGGTGTCAATCTGGGCGATATTCCCCAGACACACCACCTTGGTACCCGGTCCGGCGCGCGTAATCAGGGTCTTCATCTGCTTCGGGGTCAGGTTCTGGGCTTCGTCAATGATCAGGTAGCGGTTCAGGAAGGTCCGTCCGCGCATGAAGTTGAGCGACTTGATCTTGATCTTGCTGAGCAGAAACTCATCGGTGCTGTTGCGCGCCCACTTGCCATTGTTGCCGGGCTGGGTCAGTACCTCCAGATTGTCCATCAGTGCGCCCATCCAGGGAGCCATTTTCTCCTCTTCGGTACCGGGCAGGAAGCCGATGTCCTCGCCTACCGGCACCGTGACGCGGGTCATGATGATTTCCTTGTACAGCTGCTCATCCAGGGTCTGGGCCAGACCGGCAGCCAGGGTCAGCAGGGTCTTGCCGGTACCGGCAACCCCGAGCAGGGTCACCAGATCAATGTCCGGGTCCATCAGCAGGTTGAGGGCGAAATTCTGTTCACGGTTGCGGGCACTGATACCCCAGACCGCATGCTTTTCCTCGGTGTAGTCGCGGATGGTTTCCACCGTGGCCTGTTCATTGCGGCTTCTGCGCACGATGGCCTGAAAACCGTGCTCCTGATCCTGATACAGAAACTCACCCGGCGACCATTCGCTGGTCAGTGACCCTTTGAGGCGATAAAAGTTGTGGCCATGATCCTGCCAGGAGTCCACATCCTTGCCATGCTCATCCCAGAAGCCCTCAGACAGCTCATGAAAGCCCTCGGGCAGCAGGTCGGCGTCTTCCAGCACCTGATCATTGAAATAATCTTCGGCGACCAGACCGACAATATTGGCCTTGATGCGCAGGTTGATGTCCTTGGACACCAGGATCACTTCCCGCTCGGGCTGCTGGCGGCACAGGTGCAGGGCCACGCCGAGAATGGTGTTGTCCGGCGAGTTGCCCGGCAGCTGGGGCAGGGTGGCGGCATCCAGGGCTTCGGTCTGGAAGAACAGGCGACCGTGCGGCGTGCTGCCGTTATTGCGCAGCAGCTTGTTGTCCAGCTCAATACCGTCATGCAGCGGCTGATCCTTGTGGGCCTGGATCAGGTCATCGAGAAAGCGGTTGACCTGCCGCACATTGCGTGCGACTTCGGACAGGCCTTTCTTGCCCCGGTCCAGCTCTTCCAGCACGACCATGGGCAGGTAGATGTCATGCTCCTGAAAACGGAACAGTGCTGTCGGGTCATGCATCAAGACATTGGTATCCAGCACAAAAAGACGCCGTTCAGACGCAGTAGCGGTGTGTTTTGATGATTTTCTTTCTGCCATGCTTGTTTTTCTCTCCTGGATTCGGGTTCGGGAGTCGTCAGAAGCTCAGAGCGCCTGCACTGCTTTGAGGACCTGTGCCACATGCTCCTTGACTTTGACCTTGCGCCATTCCTGCTGTAATACGCCGGTTTTGTCAATCAGGAAGGTACTGCGCTCAATACCGAGTACCTGTTTGCCATACAGGTTTTTCAGCTTGATGACATCAAAATACCGGCACAGGTTTTCATCGGTATCTGCAATCAATTCAAACGGAAAGTGCTGTTTGGCACGGAAGTTTTCGTGAGTTTTCAGTGCGTCGCGTGAAATACCGAAAATCTCCGCACCGGCAGCCTGAAAATCCGCCCATGCATCCCGGAAGTCCTGTCCTTCGGTAGTGCAGCCCGGCGTATTGTCCTTGGGATAAAAATAAAGCACTACCGGGGCCTTGTCATGAAAGTCCGCCAGCCGGAAGATTTTTCCGGAAGTCATGGGGACTTCAGGGGCATTATCAAGCGGCTGACCGATAAGGGGAGCTGGCATGGGGGTTTCCTTGTCGTTACATGAATATTGTTGGGTGAATGAAGACAGGATAGGGGTTTTCTGGCGGCTTTGTCATTAATTGTTCATACTGTTCGGGGTATTCTGCCCCTTGCGCCAAGGCAGGCCCGCCATGGACTGAATCCGCATCAGAAAGAGAAAAACATGTCTTTGCAACGATTGAATCAGTTTGAGTATTTCATCAACCGTGAATTGAGTCTGCTGGCTTTTAACCAGCGTGTGCTGGAACTGGCGATGGACGAGCAGCTGCCGTTGCTGGAGCGCCTGCGTTTTCTGTGTATTTCCAGCTCCAATCTGGATGAATTCTTCGAGGTTCGGGTTGGCAGCCTCAAGCAGCAGATTGCCCTGGGGCTGCATCCTTCCTCGCCAGATGGCATGTCGCCGGGGCAGGTTCTGAACGAGATTTCCGTGCGTTCCCATGCACTGGTGGAATCGCAGTACAGTCTGTTGAACAAGGTACTGATACCGGCGCTCAAGTATGAGCAGGTCCATTTTCTGCGCCGCACACACTGGAATGAGGCACAACGGGGCTGGCTGAGTGATTATTTTGACCGTGAGCTGCTGCCGCTGTTAAGCCCGCTGGGGCTGGACCCGGCACATCCATTCCCGAATGTGATCAACAAAAGCCTGAATTTCATTATCCAGCTGCATGGCACCGATGCCTTCGGACGCGAGCTGAATGCCGCCATTGTGCAGGCACCCCGCGTGCTGCCGCGCATTATCCGCCTGCCGGACGGGATTGCTCCCAGCCGTGACAGTTTCGTGTTTCTGTCTTCGGTCATGCATGCTTTCATCAACCGCCTGTTTCCGGGGATGGATGTGGAAGGCTGCTACCAGTTCCGGGTGACGCGCAACAGTAATATGTATGTGGACGAGGAGGAAATTGACGACTTGCTCAAGGCCATGAAGGGCGAGCTGGCTCACCGGAACTATGGTGCGGCAGTGCGTCTGGAAGTGGCCGAGCACTGCCCGCTGGAAAGCATTGATTTTCTCCGCAGCCATTTCAGCCTCGGGGAGCGCGAAGTTTACCGGGTCGACGGTCCGGTGAACCTCAATCGCCTGATGCAGGTGGTCGATCTGGCTGACCGTCCCGACCTGCGCTTTCGGGCTTTCAAGCAGGGTCTGCCACTGCTGCGCGAGGGGGCGCATCGCAATATGTTCACCCGCATCCGCAAGCGTGACGTGCTGGTGCATCAGCCCTACCAGTCTTTTGCACCCATGCTGGATTTTCTGGACCAGGCGGCCCGTGACAGCGATGTGCTGGCCATCAAGCTCACCTTATACCGTACCGGCAAGAATTCGCCCCTGATCGACATTCTGATGCGGGCTGCACGGGCAGGCAAGGAAGTGACCGTGGTGGTGGAACTGCGGGCACGTTTTGACGAAGAGGCCAATATTGACCTGACCAACCGGCTGCAGCAGGCCAATGTCCATGTGCTGTACGGCGTGGTGGGCTACAAGACCCATGCCAAGATGTGTCTGGTGGTCCGGCGTGAGGATGACGGATTGCGCCGCTATGCCCAGCTCGGTACCGGTAACTACCATGCCGGAACCGCGCGGGCCTATACCGATTTCAGCCTGTTTACCGCGCATCCGGGCATTACCGAGGATGTGCACCGCGTGTTCCACATGCTCACCGGCCTTGGGCGTCTGCATGGCCTGCGTTACCTGCTGGAGTCGCCTTTCAGCCTGCACGGTGCGCTGATGCTCAAGATCGAGCGTGAAGCCGAACATGCCCGTGCCGGTCGACCAGCCCGCATTATGGCACGCATGAATGCCCTGATTGAGCCGGAGCTGATTGAGAATCTCTATCGGGCTTCCTGTGCCGGGGTGCAGATTGACCTGATCATCCGGGGTATCTGCTGCCTGCGGCCCGGTATTCCGGGGGTATCGGAGAATATTCGGGTACGCTCGGTCATGGGGCGTTTTCTGGAGCATCCACGGGTCTACTGCTTTCTCAATAACGGTGAGGAATCAATGTACTGCGCCAGTGCCGACTGGATGCCGCGCAATTTTTTCCGCCGGGTCGAGGTTGCCTTCCCGATTCTGGATCCGGAGCTGCGCCAGCGTATCCGTGAGGAAGCCTTTGACCTTTACCTGCAGGATAACATCCTGTCCTGGCAGCTGAGCGCCGATGGCAGCTATCAGCGCAACCGGTGCGCCGAAGGTGAGCAGCCCCTGTCGGCCCAGGATACCCTGATGCAGCGACTGGGCGAGGATGGAACCAGCATGCGCCAGCTGTCGGCCTCACCGACTTTGCATTGACATAAAAAAACCCCGCACAGCGGGCCGTGCGGGGGGACGTAAGGAAAGGAGAGTGAGTAAAACCGTGTTTTTAAATCAGTTTGCCGGATTCAGCCAGTGCGCCGGGCACCGGCCCTGCTGACTGTGGTGCCTGCGGGGTTTCAGCGACAGCCTCTCCATTGCAGCTGGAATACCACCTTGTTTTTGAGGTCAACCGTATCGACCGCCATGTAGCTGCCGCCGCCGATGCTGCGGATGTTGCTGTTGATGCGCAGCTGGATGTCCTGACCACACGGAGCCCAGGTGCTGGAGGAATGCATCAGGCCGTCCCGTTCCAGAAAGTCCTTGCCGTTCGGGGCATTGTAGTCATTGCGCAGCCAGGGCTGGTTCGGTGCACCGGCGAAGAAGTATTTACGGCTCAGCTGGGTACGCCCTTGGGCAAAACCCTGCCAGTCTGCCGTCATGACGGAAACCTGCATGCCCTGGGGAACGTGTACCGGTACTGCAAAACTGCAGGCAGAGCGATTCAGGCCGGTCATGGCGTTGTTGCCGGCGTCATACTGGTCGAACAGGATGCTCAGGGTGTCGGTATTGGCTCCGGTGACAGCGATGGAGCCAGCCGGGCAGCCGGTACCGGCGAAGTTGACCGGACTCTTGAAGTAAACGGAATCGGCGGCAGATACGGGAGCATTCAGGGCCAGACCCGCCAGTGTTGCGGCAAATACGGTGGCTAAAGCTTTCATTGTTTGGTTTCCTTTAACGGGTAACTGATAACGTTGTTCATTTGCTGACTGACGATTGTGTCACGTCTCAAGCGTTTCGTTCTGTCTATTCTGTTTCCGGATGACGCCCCGGTTTTTTCCGTCCGGTCTGTCTGTCATCTGGAGCCCATGTTGCCAGTGATTTCGGGACTGCAACATCCCGCAGATGAGTATGGGCGGGGGAATCTGCCTCCCCTGTTTTGGGGAGGCGGGTGCGGGAACCGTGACAACGGCCGCTGTCAGGGGATCAGGTGCTCAGCCGTACCATCCCGGTGCCGTTGACGCTGCGGCCGCCGTGATTATGGCAACAATACGCAGGGGGGGCGCTTTTAAATGCTGAAATCGCTTTGGTGTAGAGCCGTTTTCAAATATTGCTGACGCGAAAGGACGGATAACAACGGATAAATGTGGGTCAATCTACCCGTTTTCGGGATAAAAATGATAGAAAGCCTGAATAGTTATCGAGTAATCAGCGGGTGTCAAGCCTAAATCAGGCTTGTCGCAGGTGGCCGGATTCAGGAGAATCTTTCATAAGGTACGTCTAATACAAAAAGGAGCTATTTTTATGATTGATTACCAGCTGAAAGGAAAAGTCGCCATGATCACCGGAGCTGCCTCCGGTATCGGTCTGGCTATTGCTGAAAGAATGGCTGCTTCCGGTGCCGCACTGTCGCTTTGGGATATATCGGAAAAGTCATTGCAGGCCGCCGCTGAAAAACTCGGTCAGTACAAGGTGCCGTTAAACACCGTTGTCGCCGATGTCAGTGATGCAGACGCCGTTGCCAAAGGCGTCAGGCAGACCCTGGCTGAGCTGGGCCGTCTGGATATCGGGGTCAACAATGCCGGGATTGGCGGCCCGTCGGCCAAATCATCCGATTACCCGATCGATGGCTGGAACAAAGTAATCGGTATCAACCTGAATGGTGTGTTTTATTGCCAGCAGTTGCAGTTACAGGCCATGATCAAACAGCAGTCTGGCAGTATCATCAATATGGCCTCCATTCTGGGGCAGGTGGGCCTTGCGAATTCACCCGCCTATGTGGCTGCCAAACATGGTGTGGTCGGCATGACCAAATCAGCGGCGCTGGAACACGCTGCGGATGGCATCCGCATCAACGCCGTAGGCCCCGGCTTCATTCACACTCCGATGGTGGATGACAGCCTGGACAAGGCTACTCGGGACTACCTTGCCACCCAACATGCCCTTAACCGCATGGGGACACCGACTGAGGTGGCAGAGCTGGTCTGCTGGCTGGCCAGTGATGCAGCCTCGTTTGTGACCGGTGCCTACTATGCCGTTGATGGTGGCTATCTGGCTAAATAGACGTGCCGGTTTCCGGTCAGGTTGCTTAAAAATCAGACCCTGAATCACGCGCTGTTTCAGGGTCTGAATTGATGGATATACAGAAACTGAACCAGGAAAAGGAGCGTAAACGATGTGTGATGAAAAAACTGAAGCTGATAATGAAGCCTGGCGTCGCCGGAGGGGGCTGACCCGGCGGCAATTCAACACCGTGGTGACCGGTGCTGCACTCGCAGCGTTGCTGCCTGTTACCGCCTTCGCGGCGGAGACGACGGAAAGCGAAGTCACCATTCCCACGCAGGACGGCAACGCAGACGCTTATTTTGTCAGGCCGGCGACAGGCAGCCATGCCGCCGTGATTATCTGGCCGGATGTGATGGGTATCCGTCCGGCATTCCGGATGATGGGCAAGCGCCTTGCCGAGGCCGGTTATGCCGTGCTGGTGGTCAACCCCTACTATCGCACCGCCAAAGGCGAAGTGCTGGCACCGGGTGAAAGCTATGCCGATCCGGCGGTCCGTGAACGCCTGGCACCGCACCGCAATTCACTGTCGGTGGCGACCTGCCTGAGTGATGGCCGCGCCTTTGTCAGCTGGCTGGATGAACAAAGCAGCGTGGACAGCTCACGTATGGTGGGTATTGCCGGTTACTGCATGACCGGTTCCTATGCCATACGGCTGGCGGCGGTGATACCGGAGCGCATTGGTGCCGGTGCCTCTTTCCATGGCGGCGGGCTGGTTACTCAGGCCGAAGACAGCCCGCACCGGCTGGCACCACGGATCAAGGCCGGGTTGCTGATCGCCATCGCCGAAAACGATGATGAGAAAGAACCGGAGGCAAAAACTGCACTGCGTGAAGCCTTTGACAGTGCAGGCGTCAATGCCGAAATAGAGGTCTATGCCGATACCCTGCATGGCTGGTGCCCGCTGGATTCACGGGTTTACAACGAAGCGCAGGCGGAAAAAGCCTGGGCCAGAATGCTGGTGCTGTTTGAACGTGAATTAGCCTGATGCGGTGCGGTGACACGTTATTTTTGCAAGGGAGCGGTCAGCCTGTCCGGATCGACTGCCGGTCGGGTGGTACGTACTCAAACAGGCCGGCAGCATCAGCCTTGAGCTGCTGCTTCCACGGGTTGATCCGGGGCGGGGCGGATGGACCTGATCTGATACTGGCTGGCCAGTTCGGCAGTGGTTTTCAGTTCACGGGCGGTCACCTTGCTCATTGCTGCGGCCCTTCAGATACCGGGAAGTGATTCAGCTCATGAATCTCGCGCCAATAGCGCTTAAAGTCAGGTCCACCCTCATGGCTGTAGTTCAGGTTGCGGAAAAAACCGGTCAGCCTGGTGAAGTGTTCACGAATGGTGTCTTTGCTGTCCATCTCCGGGTGCTCAAACAGGCAACGTTTTAGCAGGCGGAGAATACGCATCTGGCGCTGCATGGGCGTGGAGGCGTCAACCTCATCAAACGCATCCTGTTGCAGGTAGACCTGATCCAGGCATTGGGCACGGTTAAAGGTGAGAAAGTCCTGTAAAGTGACCCCTTCTTCTCCTGTTACCTGCATCATCTGCTGAATATCCTCACCCTGAGTGAGCAGTTTCTGCATCAGCCTGACATCATCAACCCATTCATCATCCAGGTTTTCACCATACCAACTGCTTAACTGCTCCAGATAGCGTGACCAGGAGATCAGGGGGTCAACTGCCGGATAAGCACGTTTATACGCCCGGTCAGCACTCAGGCCCAAAAACGTTTTCACGGTACGCAGGGTCGATTGTGTGACCGGCTCTTCAAAGTTACCGCCGGCAGGGGAGACGGTACCAATCAAGGTCAGGCTGCCTTGTTGGCCTTCATTATTGCGGATCAGGCCAGCCCGTTCGTAAAGGCTTTTTACCGAGGAATCCAGGTAGGCCGGGAATGCCTCTTCACCGGGAATCTCTTCCAGACGCCCGGAGGTTTCCCGCATTGCCTGTGCCCAACGTGAGGTGGAATCCGCAATCAGCAGCGTGTTGTAGCCCATCTGACGGTAATACTCACTCAGGGTGACACCGGTGTAGACGGATGCCTCACGGGCCGCCACCGGCATGGAGGACGTATTGCAGATAATGATGGTGCGGTCCATCAGTGTGCCCCCTTTCGGATCGGGCAGGGCCGGGAATTCGGTAATGGTCTCCACCACCTCACCGGCCCGCTCACCACAGGCAACAATGATAACAATGTCAACATCGGAAAAACGGGAGATCAGCCCTTGCAGCACCGTTTTACCTGCCCCAAAAGGACCGGGGATACAAGCGGTACCGCCTTTGGCAATCGGAAAAAAGGTATCGATCAGGCGGATGGAAGTCAACAGGGGCTGCTCCGGGTATTCCCGCTCACTGTAGCGCCGGGCCAATAAGGGCTGGCAAACCGGGACGCGCACCGGCCACTGCTGCTGCATGGTCAGTTCATGTTCACGGCCGTTGTGGCCTTTAATCCGCGCGATGGGGGTGGTGGTGGTAAACGTACCCTCCTGAATCCAGGTGACTTCCACTTCACCGGCCTGATTAAAGGGCACCATGATCTTGTGCTTGAAACGGCCTTCCTGCACGTGGCCGATGGGGTCACCCGCTTTGAGGCGATGACCTACTTTAACGCCGGGCTGGAAGGCCCACTGTTTCTGGCTGTCAATCCCTTCAACCTGCAGACCGCGGGGCAGGAAAAACCCGTGCTGACCGGCAATAATCTCCAGCGGCTTCTGCAAGCCGTCATAGACCTGCCCCAACAGACCCGGCCCCAGCGTTACAGAAAGCATCTGGCCGCTCTGTCGGACGGGATCACCGACGGCAACCCCCCGGGTATTTTCAAAGACCTGAACATCGGCCTCACCGTGGCGTACCCGCAACACCTCAGCCTGCAAATATTCCTGACGTTTGTCCGGTGGCACCCGGGACGGGCAGATATAAACCACCTCGTTTTTAATCATGGGGTAGAAGTCACCCTGATCATTCTTTTCCTGCTGCAGGGTAACAATATCCTCGCGTACACCAATAACACGGGCGGTAATTTTTATGTCCTTCATCAGGAAAGTTCCTCAAAGGCTGATGCGATATGCTGCCTGACCGTGGGCGTGGCGATCAGTGCTTCGGCCATCGTGTCAAAAGCAGCCAGCGCCTGCTCGGCATTATTCTGAATCTGTTTTTCTGCCAGTCCCCAGCGCAGGACAAAGCAGATCACGGTTTCCAGGGTAAAGTGATGGCTGCGCTCAACACGCAGCAGCTGCTGCCATAGCTCATGATTGATCTGCTGTTCGACGGCACCGGCTTCACCGTTCTGCAATAGGGGGTGCAGTTCTGCCAGCAAGGGCAGGGCAGCTTCCAGGCCGAATGCAGGGTCATGCCAGTGCTGCCGGATGCGAATTGTCCAGCGCCCGAAACCGTAAAACTGTTCCGGCCCCTTATCCCCCTGCTGGCGTTGGCGCATGGCCGCCAGTACGCTCTGCCATTCCAGCCGGTTTTGTATGCACCGGCGAACCGCTTCGGCGTGAATCCGGGCGAGCTGATGCTGCCACTGACGGGCCAACTCCCGGTCCGACAGCCCTTCCGGTGTTTGCAAGTCAAAATGATAAAGGTTTTCTGCCTGTTGCAATTGCTGCCGGTCGTTTTCACTGAGCATGCTCAGGCGACGGTCCAGCGCAATACGGGAGATGGGCATCTGTTTGCATTTGGCCAGTGGCGGCAGGTCCGGCAAGGCAGCCACCAGGGTGTAGTAACACACTAGCGGATCACCCCTTCGAGCAGGGCATGAAACCGTGGTTGCAGATGGCGCAGCAACAGCCGGGAGACAGCGCTGTCGGTCAGATCCACTTCCACATCCCGACCCACCAGCCGGACACGGATACCCGAACCCCGGTGGCTGTTGAAGCTGACCCCTTCACGCAGCAACTCAACGGAGAGGGATTGCACAAACTGGCTGAGCTGACCGGCTTGATACTCATCCGCATTGCGGCGCAGTTCGTCCAGGCCAATTACGCTTTCAGGCAGCAAAACTTCAAGCTGTCCGCTCTCATCCAGCCCCGCAGCCTGGCGGGTACGTCCCACCAGCTCCAGAACCATGCGCTGCACAAATGCCGGATTATCCATCTGTTGTTCAATCAGGCGTTCAACCTGATCGGTAAAACCACGGGCCAGGCTTTCTTTGACTTCCAGCAACAGGTCGCGGGCCGCCATTTTCAGGGCATCTTCACCCGCCTGGCGTTGCCGGGTCGCTTCCCGTTGGGCTTGTTTGATGATGGTGTCGGCTCTTTCCTGAGCCTGCCGGAGTAACAGGTCCGCTTCTTTTTCGGCATCCAGCAGGATCTGCCCGGCTTCCGAGCGTCCTTTATCCACCCCTTCCTGACGCAGTTTGTCAATCAGGGCTTCAATACCCGAGGCGGCATGATTTTTTTCAACAGGCTTGTCAATATCGCTCATGACCCGCTCCTAAGCCGGTACACCGGCACTGATGACCAGCGCGAAAATAAAGGCAAAGACCGCAAAGCCCTCCACAATGGCTGCCGGGGCCAGGGACATGCCGAAAATCTCCGGGCGAATCTTGGAGACATTAATGGCAGATGCACAACTGCGCCCCTGATAGATGGCGCTGAACATCAGGGCCAGCCCACACAGCAGGCCGATGGCACCCAGGCCCGGCGCATTGGCCAGGGTCAGATCACGATTCAGGGCAAACATCACCACGATGCCATAGATCGACTGCGAGGATGGCATGGCTGAAATACCGATATAACGGCCGTGGCCTGTTTCAGTCTCCAATAGTGCACCGGCAGCAGCTTGCCCTGCGAGAGAGCAGCCGATCATGCTGCCGATGGCACCCAATGCCATTGGCCCGTATAAACCGGCCCATCCCAGGGCCAGGATCAGGTTGTCCAAGGTGTTACCTCCTGTTTGGCAAATGGCTGGAAGGGGTAGCCTTCATCAGCCAGGCTCCAGTTATAAAATTCAATCAGATTAAGGCGTAAGCCGTGAATCACGCCGCTGACGACAGCGAGCACAAAGTTCAACAGATGACCGGTCAGCAGGATCACAAGGTGCAGCAGCAGGCCGATACCCGGTAGCGCACTCCCCACATCAGCCGCCAGCTGGTTGAAGGTGATGGCGAGTGAGGCACTGGCCAGCCCCAAAGCAAACAGGCGCAGGTAGCTGAGCACATCGCCAAAGATTTTGGTGATATTGGTCAAGGCCAGCAGGCCGGAAAGGATGCGGCTGACACTGAACCCGGTTGCCGGGGTGGAAAACAGCAGCACCAGCAACAAACCGATGGTGAATACCAGCCAGTGCAGCGGGGTAAAGCCCGTCAGCCAGCCTGTCAGGGCCGCGATGACCGCGATCGCCCAGCCAACGGAGGACAGGCACTGGACACTGCCGCGCCTTACCCAGGCCATCAACAGGTTGGCCAGCACCAGATGCAGTGCGCCGATGGTGATGGACAGGGCCATCATGGTGTCAAAGTCATTCAGGTCGATCCGTTTCATGTCACCCAGAAGTGACACCGGGGCCGCTGCACCAAAATAACTGCCGACCAGAATGCCCCAGAGCACACCGGCCAGCGTTAAGGCAACGCCCATGGTCCGCAACCGCCGGCCCGTTTCGCTGTGGCCCATGGCATGCCATTTCCAGGCGATGATGGCACCAAGCAGCAGGGAATAGCCTGCGTCTGACAGGATAATGGCGAAGAAGCTGACAAAGGAGAAAAACACCACACGGGAAGGGTCCCAGCTGCGGTAGTTGGGGGTCTGGAAGAAACTGACCACTTCCTGACCGCCACCGTAAATCGCAGGATTATCCAGCTGTGTCGGCGGGTTTTCATGATCCTGGGGCGCTTCTTCAAGCAGTACCAGCCCCTGTTCTGTGGCAAACGCCTCCAGGCGGGGCAGGTCACGCACTGCAATCCAGCCCTGCAGGGCAAACACTTCCCCGTAATCACGGGTCTGGCCTGCCACCGTTTCCAGCAGGGCCTGGTCTTCCGTGCCGGCAATGCTGTGCTGTAACAGAAAAATCCACCGGGTCAGTGCTTCCCGCTCACCGTCAGCGGCTTCCAGCTGAATCTCGGTTTCTTCCAGTCGCTCCCTGAGCTGGCTGAGGGGCACATCGCCGGTATGGGTGCGGGGTACCGGCATCACCGTGCTGTCCGGTTCTTCCGGGGCAATCACCACCATGTAAGTATGGCGGTTGTCCCTGTGCACCTGCATCCAGGGCAAGTGGGAATGCTCGATATCCTGCATCCGGTAGTTGGGCACCAGATAGAACCAGAGCCGCTGATGATTCAGGTCAGCCAGATCGGGCAGGGCCAGTTCACCCCAGGGTTCGAGGTCTTTAATGCGCTTGTGGAGGAAATCCCGGTTTTCCCGCAGCCGAATACGCTTCTGGCGGTTCCGGTCTGCCTGATGCAGGACCTCATTCAGGTTCAGCTGGCTGGCCCGCGTGACCTGACGGCGCTTCCGGGGGCTGTTGAGCAGATACTGCAAAGAGCGTTTCAGGAGCTCGGGATTGGTATCTTCAACTTCTGTGCCTGGTTGGGTCGCCACATCTGTCAGGGGAATAATATGCAGTAACCCCAGGGACTGGAGCGCATCCAGTATGGCATCCTTGTCGTGGCTCAAACCGATGACTGAAGCTTTTTTGAGCTGGAGGATACTCATGCCATACCTGCCTTCAGCCGTTTGTCTTTGGCAATTTTGGACGTGACAACGCCGGCCCGTTCCGAGTCGGACAGGGCAATGCGGATTTTACGGATATTCTTTTCAGCTTGGGGAATCAGTACTTTATCGAACAGATTCAAGCGCTGGGTCGTCTTGCGCAGACCGACTTCCAACAGTTCCAGGCGTTTTTGCAGTACCTGCTGTTCCAGCTGCAGCTCAACACTTTGCTTCAACAGGGCCACCATGGGGTCAAGCCAGTGCGCGGTTGCCAGAACCGGGTAGGGACGGACCCGGAGGGAAACACGCGCCAGTTCAGGCAGACGAATCCCCACCAGGTTGACCTGGCGCAGGGCGAAATGCTCGATTTCTAACAGTTGCTCCACATTGCCCTGGTAACTGGACAGCATCGGCAGTTGCTCCCGTACCCGTCGGTGAAGGGATTCCAGAGCATCCTCAATGTCAGCGAGCGTTTTGCGTGCATGCATCCGTTCAGCCAGTAACTGTTTGCGTTTCAGGTCAAGGGCCGGGACAAACTTCCGGTATGCCCTGACCTTGTGGCCTTCCTTGTTGAGGGTGCTTTTATTGAGTGCCAGCTTACCCACACCTTAACTCCTGTCAGACATTTTCCGGGGCATGATCATTTTTGCCCGTTTTGGGAAAGTACTTGTCGATCAGCTGCTGTTTCATCAACAGCTCCTCTGCCTTGAAGCATTCCGCCAGAATGGACCAGCCGGTATCCAGGGCTTCTTCCAGCGGCATGCTGACCTCAATGTCCATAAAGGTTTGCTGGAACAAACGGCCAAATTCCAGTACCCGTTCATCAAACTCACTGAGTTCGAAGGACATGGCCTGTTTCTGTTCCGCATCCCGGGCCGCAGCATAAAAACGAATCAGGGTGTTCATGATCTGGCTGTGGTCTTCCCGCGTTACCTTGCCAATGACGTGCTGCTTCAGGCGGGACAGCGACCCGAAAGGGTCAATCACCCCGTTGTGCAGATAAAACTGGCCTTCCGTGATATAACCGGTGTTGTCAGGGACCGGGTGGGTCACATCGTCCCCCGGCATGGTGGTGACGGATAAAATGGTTACCGAACCGGCCCCTTTGTAATCACAAGCCTTTTCATAACGCCGCGCCAACTGGGAGTAAAGATCACCGATATAGCCCCGGTTGGAAGGCACATGTTCCATGGAGATGCCCACCTCTTTCAGGGCATCGGCATAAGCCGTCATATCGGTCAGCAACACCAGTACCCGTTTGCCTTCATTAACCGCATAACGCTCGGCCACCGCCAGTGCCATATCCGGTATCAGCAGTGCTTCAACGGTAGGGTCCGAGCCTTGATGAACAAACATCACGGTACGTGCTGAAGCACCCGCTTCCTCAAAGGTCTGTTTGAAAAAGTGGTAGTCATCAAAGATCAGGCCGATACCGCCAAATACGACAATATCTGCATCCGCCTGTGCTCCGATACGCGCCAGCAGCTGGTTGTAGGGTTCGCCTGCCACCGAAAAAATCGGGATTTTCTGACTTTCCACCAGGCAGTTAAACACATCAATCATCGGCACATCGGTGCGGATCATGTGAGAGGCCAAGACACGTCGGGCCGGGTTGACTGTCGGGCCGTCAATTTCAATACGGGGTTCATCAATGAGCGATGGCCCTCCATCGACAGGCTGACCGGTACCGGAAAAAATGCGTCCCAGAATATTCGGGGAGAAGGTCACCTCCATCGGACGACCTAAAAAGCGGACAACAGAGTGGGTCGACAGCCCTTTGGTTCCGGAAAAGACCTGCAGGGAAATACTTTCGCCATCCAGCAGAATGACCTGAGCCGAACGTGGGGGAATTTCCTGACCTTCATCCCGGCTTTCGATTAAAGCCAGATCACCAAAGCTGATTTGAGACACACCTGTGTCAGCAGCGGGTACATGGACTTTGACGATATCGCCAACAATTTCAAGAATTCGGGAATAACGAATCAAAAGCTGGGACAAGACTATCTCCTGATACTGTAATCCGTTGAAAAGGCTGTTGAAATAAGAGCCTCTTGCAAAACTCTCTGTTTAAGCGAATTTATGGCCGGAATGGCATAA
>DAOPKY010000008.1:0-95772 GCA_035391465.1 Thiolinea sp.
GATCGTACCAACGTTAACATGCGGCTTGGTGCGCTCAAACTTACCCTTTGCCATTGACTTTACCCTATCAACTTCTGGAATACTTTGGTGCTCATGGGCAGAATCGAACTGCCGACCTCATCCTTACCAAGGATGCGCTCTACCGACTGAGCTACATGAGCAATTAAAATTGTGAACCTGCCTCTCGGCTAAAGTAATGGAGCGGGTGATGGGAATCGAACCCACACCATCAGCTTGGAAGGCTGAGGTTCTACCATTGAACTACACCCGCCTTACTTAAACCCGAAAACCACTCAACTTTATGGCGGCAAACGTGGTCAAGGCTGGTGGAGGGGGAAGGATTCGAACCTTCGAAGGCTGAGCCGACAGATTTACAGTCTGTTCCCTTTGACCGCTCGGGAACCCCTCCATCTGGAAAGGCGTGAATTGTGATTTAATCATTCGTCGATGTCAACCGGCAGTCACCATTTATTTGTATCTTCTTCCCGCACCTGAACACACTCGTCACAGACATGCTGTCAATCATCGACTTCCTGTCACATAATACGCCATCATCAGGGCATAGTAGCTCCTATCATAAAACAGTTTTATCGATTCTGTGGAACAAACATGAAAGTAACCATTTATGGCTCCGGCTACGTCGGGCTTGTCACAGGTGCCTGCCTGGCACAGGTTGGAAACGATGTCCTGTGTGTGGATGTGGATGAAAACAAAATCAAACGCCTGAAACAGGGAGAAATTCCGATTTATGAGCCGGGTCTGGACAACATGGTGCGTGAAAACGCCAGGACGGGCCGTCTCCGTTTCACCCTGTCTGCCGAAGAGGGCGTAAAGCACGGCCTGTTCCAGTTCATTGCGGTCGGTACCCCGCCGGATGAAGATGGCTCGGCGGACCTGCGCTACGTGCTGGAAGTGGCAAACTCCATTGCCCAGCACATGGACAAGTACCGCATCGTGGTTGATAAATCCACGGTACCGGTCGGTACGGCAGACAAGGTGCGTAATGCCATCCATCAGCGTCTGGAAGCACGGGGTGATAATATTGAGTTCGATGTGGTCTCAAACCCGGAGTTCCTCAAGGAAGGGGCTGCCATTGAGGACTTCATGAAACCGGACCGCATTGTCATCGGTACCGACAACCCGCGTACCACCGAACTGATGCGCGAACTGTATGCCCCCTTCAACCGCAATCACGAACGTCTGGTCACCATGGACATCCGCTCGGCGGAACTGACCAAATACGCAGCCAATGCCATGCTTGCCACCAAAATCAGTTTCATGAATGAACTGTCCAATATGGCCGAAATTCTCGGGGCTGACATTGAGAAAGTCCGCATCGGCATCGGCTCGGATCCGCGTATCGGCTACAGCTTTATTTACCCCGGCTGCGGCTATGGCGGCTCCTGCTTCCCCAAGGATGTACAGGCCCTGGAGCGCACGGCACGTGAAATCGGCTACCAGGCTGAACTGTTGTCTGCCGTGGAAGCCGTCAATTACCGCCAGAAGAAACGCCCGTTTGCAAAACTTCAGCAGCACTTCGGCGACCTGAAAGGCAAAACGGTGGCGGTCTGGGGCCTGGCCTTCAAGCCCAATACCGATGACATGCGCGAAGCCTCCAGCCGTACCCTGATGGAACAGCTGTGGGAAGCCGGTGCGACGGTACGCGCCTTTGATCCGGTGGCCATGGAAGAATGTGAACGGATTTATGGCCGGCACGAAGGTCTGATTTTGTGTGAAACCGCAGAGCAGGCTCTGGAAGGTGCCGATGCACTGGCAATTGTCACCGAATGGCAGCAGTTCCGCAGCCCGGACTTTGACAGGATCAAGGCCACCCTGCACCACCCCGTGATTGTGGATGGCCGCAATCTTTATGATCCGGAACAGGTGGCAGCCAAGGGCATTCACTACTATGCCATTGGCCGGGGCCTGTAACTCAACAGCCTGTTAAACGTATATCAAACGATCAGCATATGCAGCCGCCAGACACATAATCCGGCGGCTGCATGCAGTTATCAAACAGCTCCGTTGGGGAAATTATCGCTGATGTAGGCCTCGAAGCGAGCTGACAGTGCACCATTACTGGTACCCCATGCATTCACTTTTAATTCCTGGGTGAAAAACTCACCGGGCTGCGGACCATAGGATGAACTGGCAAAGTCATCGACCTGCTGCTTCAGGAACCCGACCGAATACTGCTGCCCGTTGATATCCACCAGCTGATCATCAGCAAGCACAATGGTGCTTTGCCCCTGCCCCGGATCAAAACTGAAAGTGCGTCCGACAGATACCCCGCCACCGGATACAACCTCCGGTAACTGCGCGGGTGGCTGTGTTCCCTGAATGGCTGCCAGGTCATCCGCCGTCAGCGTGACATTCTCGGTATAATCCGCCTGCTGCAGGCCGCCATAACGGCGCAACTCAACCGTATCACCGGCACTCAGCTGCCCGTCACCATTACTGTCATAGGCATTACCGGTGAATTCCGTTGCCAGACCGTCATAAGCCAGCGGCGCAGTATCATTGAAATAGCCACTCAGGGCATTTTTCTGCTCATCCGAAAGCGTCAGGGGCTGGCCCGGTGACTGGCTGGTGCCAGGATCATCCGCATGATCTCCGGACTGAGCCAGCAGCTGTTGAATCACCTGAATCAACAGACCCAGCACACTGTTCAGCAACGGATTCTGATTAAGCGGGGATTGGATATCCGGGGAGCGGGAATTGGGGGAACGCCCCTGCTGACAAGCAGCATAACTGCCATATGCCTGATCCATTCGTCCTGAGGAACCGACTGCATTGACTGCCATGGTATTACTCCTTTCATTAAAAGCACTACCCGTGCAGTTTACCCCCAACCCGAAACCGACTTCCGCTGTCAGGGCCAGCCATCAGACCGGCACGGCAAATACCGGGACAACCGGACAGGCAACCTGTCCGGCACAAGTCAGCCCTACTTCCCGAACGGCCCCCTGTCGGTATCCAGTTTGTAAATCAGGTCAATACTTTGCTGCACACCACTGGTCACTTCCACATGCAGACGCTTGTTGATCTCGTAATTCACTGCCACCTTCTGCATTGAATCAAACAAACCGACGATATACTTCACATACAGCTTCGGCCCCAGACGCTTGCCCAGTGACAGCTGGCTCTGGCGATAATCTCCCCCACCGGCATTCAGCCCCACATCATCCAGCCCCAGCTCGCCTCCCAGCCGCTGTGCCAGATTCTCGCCTCCCGCCAGCCCAAGCCCGGTTACCGCCTGGGTCAGAATCTCGGTTTCGCTGCCCTTCACTCCCGACAGCGCACGCCCGGTCAGCAAATAGCTGAGCGTATCGGTCTGGCTTTGAGGTGGATTGGAGAACAGGGTGGACTGTGGCTCCTGCACTGTCCCGCCCAAGGTGATTCCCACCAGAATATTGCTGTCAATCTGACGCACGGCGCGCACATCCAGCCCCGGATTATCAATCGGACCACTGAACAGCAGGCGGCCACGCTCAATTTTCAGTTTCTGGCCATAGGCATTGTAATTACCATCCAGGACATTCAGTACCCCCTCACCGGCGATGCCCTGACGGTTACGGGCAATGCGCATCCGGCCCGTCAGCCGCCCTTCCAGACCAAAACCGCTGAAGGTCACCCTGTCGCCCAGTTCCACCATGACATTGGGCTGAATATAAAGGCCGTCATCCTCTTCCACTGTCGCCGGTATCGGCTGCCCCTGAGGCTGGCGTTGCCCCTGACGCGCCCCCTGTTGCTGCCCCTGCTGGCGTCCGACAATCACGACATCACTGCCGCCACGCTGGCGGCGGGGCTGCTGACGCCCCACGATCACCACATCATCGGACAGCTTGTTGGCACCGGTCGGCAGGTCGCGCAGGGTGATCGTTGTCTGGGGAATGCGCACGGTACCACTGATGGCCACCGACTGCGGCGTTGCCTTGATACTGAGGTCGGGTGATACATAGGCCTGAATTTCATGCGTGTTCATCAGCAACAGATTGGCACCCTGCACCCGCAGATCGGCACTCCAGTCCGGCAGCCTGCCAATCCGCAATACCCCATTGGCCTTCATCTCGCCCTGCCCGGCCCGCAGCGTTCCTGAAAGGTTGATCTGGCCCGGATTGGCGGCCTGAGCGGTAAAATTGATGTCGGTCAGTTTCGAGCCGGTTTCGGGCAGCGACAATGACCCGCCCTGCAACCGTACCGTGCCGACAATCTGGGGCTGGCTCAGCAACCCGGTCACCCGCACATCCCCGGCCAGCTGCCCCTGCAACCCGTCAACCTGGGGCGCATAACGCTGCACCCAGGCCAGATCCGGTACATTCATGATGGTACGCAGGTCTACCCGGTGCTGACCGCCCCTGAGGTCCAGCAGAATATTGCCATCGGTACGAATCTGGCCATAACCGGGTACATCGGCCTGAGCCTGCACCGTAGCCCGACCGCCGTTCAGGGTGATATTGGCCTTGGCATTCACATACTGCAGGGTCTGGCTGGTTCCGCGTGCTCCGCGAATAATAATGCTGCTGTCCGGCAGTACCACACTCACCTGGGCAAACGGCTGCTGGCCCCGCTGCTCGAACTGATAACTGGCATTGATCACGCCGGGCAGTTGAATCGTGGCCGGCAAGGCACCGAAACTGGTCGCCATGGCCAATGGCACCTGCTGCAAGGCACCCTTGGCATTCAGGCCACCCCCTTTGTTCCAGCTGACCTGATTGCATATCTGCGCATTCTGGCGGTTGGCCAGACAGCTGTTGGCCAGTGTCACACTGGTGGCCGACACGCCCAGCCGGGCCGGTGCCGTTAGCTGCCAGTCACCGGCAACGGTATTGCGCAGACTCAGTTGCTGAATGGCACCGTTCCACTGGCCGTTACTGAGTCCACCCGATGCCTGCAGCTCCAGCTGACCGGCTTTATGCGTTGCCCGCAGGGTCAGTCCGTGACGTTCCAGCTGGCCCTGCAGGGTGAAATCGGCCTGTGCCAGCTGATTCTCCCCCTGACGCAACTGCCGGGCCACCCCCTGCACATCATAGTTGCTGCCATTCTGGGCAATCTTCACATCCAGACTGCCCAGCTGCATATCCTGATAACGCAGCTGACGTCCGGTCAGGGTGCCCTGAATACGCGGCTGTTTCAGGGCACCCTGCAGGGTGCCTTCACCCTGCAGACTGCCTGCCAGCCCCGGCATTACCTGAGACAGGTTACGTCCGTCCAGCTTCCAGCGCAGATTGTAAGGCTCTGTCACCTGACCACTGACCTGCAGCACATTCTGGCCGGCCACCAGCTGTACATCCTGCACACTGACCTTCCCCTGATCCAGATTGACAGTTCCCCTGGCATCCACCGGGCGACCATTGATCTGGCCACGCAGACTGGCCACCTGCAGATCAAGCTTTGAACCATCCAGCGTGCCAACCAGCCGTCCGTTACCTTTCAGGCCGCCCTGCAATGCCGGCGAGAACTGTGCCAGATTGCGCGCATCCAGCTCCCAGTCCAGTCCCACGGAACTCCCGGCACTGCCATTCACGCGCAACTGGTTCTGACCGGCAGTCACCACCACATTGCGGGCCGAGATCATCTTGTTATCCAGCATCACGGTCCCGCTGGCCAATAGCGGGTAACCTCTGACACGCCCTTCGAGACGATTGACCGCCAGGGTGGCATGCGAACCGTCCAGACGTCCCTTAAGGCTGCCATTACCCTTGACACTGCCATCCAGAGCCGGATTCAGCTGCACCAGTCTCGGTGCATCCAGTGACCATTGCAGCCCGGTGGTTTCATCAGCCACACCATTCAGCACCAGCCGGTTGTCCCCAAGCGCAAGCTGCAGATTACTGGCACTCAGCACCTGCCGGTTCTGCAGGCCGAGCTGGCCCTTGACGCTGAGCGGATACTGCAAAATGCGCCCGCCCAGGCTGTCAATGCGCACCAGCACACTGGAACCGTCCAGCTTGCCACGCACATTGCCACTGCCTTTGAGTCCCCCGTCAAGCCGTGCATCCATCTGCTTCAGTTCCGGCGCATCCAGACTCCAGTTCAGGCCCGTGGATTCATCCACCACCCCGTTGAGCAGGATGCGGTTGTTGCCGGAAGCCAGCTGCAGATTATCGGCACTCAGACGCTGCTGCTGCAGCCCGATCTGCCCCCTGGCACTGAGCGGATACTGCAGGATGCGCCCGCCCAGGGTATCGATACGCAGTACCAGACTGGAGCCATCCAGCCTGCCCCGCACATTGCCATTGCCCTTGAGGGTCCCATAAAGGCGCGGGTCCAGCTGCTTCAGGTCCGGGGCATCCAGACTCCAGTTCAACCCGGCTGCCTCATCCGCGACCCCATTGACCAGCAGGCGGTTATCTCCCACGGCCAGTTGCAGGTTATTGGCTGCCAGCTGGCGGTTATTGACCCGCACTTCACCCTGGGCACGCACCGGAAAACCACGCACCCGGCCAGTCAGCCGGTCAATGTGCAAAGCCGCTCTGGAGCCATCCAGCAGGCCCCGGATATTGCCCTGCCCCTGCAGACTGCCATCCAGGGCCGGATTGAGCTGGGCCAGCTGCTGTGCATCCAGACGCCAGTTGATTCCCGATACCTCATCCGCCACCCCGTCCAGTACCAGGCGGTTGGCCCCGGCTACCAGTTGCAAGTCGCTGGCGGACACCAGCCGGTTACGCAGCTGCACCTCGCCGCGGGCATTGACCGGGAAGCTGTTGACACGGCCATCCAGTGCATCAATGCGCAGACTCAGGCGTGAACCGTCCAGCAGGCCCCTGGCATTGCCATTGCCCCTGAGATTGCCCTGCAGCGCCGGATAAAGACGCGACAGGTCCGGCGCATCCAGGGTCCAGTCAAGGCCCCGGCTTTCATCCGCAGAACCATTCACCCGCAGCAGATTGCCCCCCACATTCAGCACCAGCTGATCTGCGCTCAGCACCTTGTCCTGCAGGCGCACACCCCCTTCGGCCCGTACCGGAAAATTGCGTACTCGCCCGCCCAGCTCTCCAATCTGCAGACTCAGGCGCGAACCATCCAGCAGCCCCCTGGCCGTTCCATAACCTTTCAGCTCACCATCCAGTGCCGGATTCAACTGCACCAGCTGGCGTGCATCCAGACGCCATGCCAGTCCCTGACCTTCATCGGCAGTACCGTCAAGCACAACCCGGTTATCACCCAGCGCCAGCTGCAAGTCCTCCGCCGACAGCACCCGATCACGCAGGCGTACATCACCACGGGCACTGAGCGGGAAGCCCTTGATCCGCCCGTCCAGACTTTCAACATGCAACGCCAGCCGGGAGCCGTCCAGCAACCCTTTGGCCGTGCCCTGTCCCTTGAGCCGGCCATCCAGGGCCGGACTGATCCGGGACAGCTCGGGAGCATCAATGCGCCAGGCAAGCCCGCTTTGCTCATCCGCCGTACCATTGAGTACGACCCTGTTATCACCCAGCGCCAGCTGCAAATCCTCCGCCGACAGCACCCGATCACGCAGGCGTACATCACCACGGGCACTGAGCGGGAAGCCCTTGATCCGCCCGTCCAGACTTTCAACATGCAACGCCAGCCGGGAGCCGTCCAGCAACCCTTTGGCCATCCCCTGTCCCTTGAGCCGTCCATCCAGGGCTGGATTGATCTGGGACAGGTCCGGCGCATCAATACGCCAGTCCAGGCCGGTTTTCTCATCCGCCGTACCATTGAGTACAATCCGGTTATCACCCAGTGCCAGTGCCAGGTCTTCGGCAGACAAGACCTTGTCGCGTACCCGGACCTCACCACCGGCACTGACCGGATAACCACGAACCCTGCCATCCAGCTCGGCAACCTGCAGCGTCAGGCGTGATCCATCGAGCAAGCCCCTGGCCGTTCCCCGCCCCTTGAGGTTGCCTGACAGGGATGGCTGCAACTGCGCCAGCTTCGCGGCATCCAGCTGCCAGTGCAGCCCCTTGCCCTCATCCGCCGTGCCATCCAGACGCACTTCATTATCACCCAGTGCCAGCACCAGTCCGTCAGCACTCAGGAGTCGATCCCTGACCTGAACCTTGCCCCTGGCACTGACCGGGTAATCCCGAACCTTGCCTTGCAGCTCATCCACCTGCAGCGTCAGGCGTGATCCATCCAGCAGACCACGGGCATTGCCGTTTCCCTCCAGGTTTCCGACAACTGCCGGATAGAGCTGGGACAAGTCACCGGCCTTGAGTTTCCAGTCCAGCCCCTTATCCTCATCCGCTGTCCCGTTCAGGACCAGCTGGTTGTCACCGACCGTAATCTGCATGTTACTGGCCGATAACACCTGATTCAGCAGCCGAAGCTCACCCCCGGCCTGCACCGGATAGTCCCTGATCCGCCCTTCCAGCGTCTCCACGTGCAGACTCAGGCGCGAACCATCCAGCACCCCTTTGGCATTACCATGGCCTTTGAGACGCCCCGACAACGACGGGTGCAGCTGGTCCAGCGCCGGCGCATCAATGCGCCAGTCAATCCCGGCCTGCGCGTTTGCCACCCCATTGAGCTGCACCTGATTGTCACCCACCTTGACACTCACGCCGCTGGCCGACAGTACCTGATCCCGCAATTGCAGCTCGCCCTGTGCCGATACCGGATAGCTCTGCATTTCCCCGGTCAGCTCATCCACGCGCAGACTCAGGCGCGAACCATCCAGCAGGCCGCGGGCATTACCCCTGCCCTTGAGGCTGCCGTCCAAGCTCGGGTGCAGACGGGTCAGATAAGGGGCATCCAGGGTCCAGTCAATACCGCTGGCCTCATCGGCCACCCCATCCAGTGCCAGCCGGTTTCCACCCACATCAACCTGCAGACCCGTGGCAGACAGCAACTTATCCTCAAGCTGCACGGCACCCTGTGCACTGAGCGGGTAATCCCGGACCCTGCCATCCAATTCATCAATACGCAGCGCCAGCCGGGAGCCATCCAGCACACCCTGTGCATTGCCTTTGCCCTTGAGGCTGCCGGACAGGGAGGCATGCAGCTGATCCAGCCGGGGCGCATCCAGGGTCCAGTCAATGCCGTCAGCGGCATCCGCCACCCCGTTCAGACGCACATGGTTGTCACCGACATCCAGCTGCAGGTCATTGGCCGACAGTGACTGCCCTTCAAGCCGGACTTCGCCCTGTGCCTGCACCGGATAGTCACGGACCTTGCCTCCCAGCTCATCAATCTGCAGCGCCAGACGTGAACCATCCAGCAAGCCTCTGGCGACGCCCTTACCCTTGAGGCTGCCATCCAGTGCCGTGTGCAGGGTATCCAGCCGGGGCGCATCCAGGGTCCAGTCAATACCGCTGGCCTCATCCGCCACCCCGTTGAGCTGCAGCCGGTTTCCACCCACAGTCACCTTGAAATCATCGGCGGACAGCAGCCTGTCTTCCACCCTGAGGGTTCCGGCAGCTTCCACGGGATAGTCCTTCACAACCCCGGCGAGCGTATCCACCCGCAGATTGAGGCGTGAACCATCCAGCAGCCCCCGGGCATTGCCCTGCCCCTTCAGATGACCATCCAGGCTGGCATGCAGCTGCTCCAGACCCGGCGCATCCAGCAGCCAGTCAATACCGCTGGCCTCATCCGCCACCCCGTTCAGGGACAGGTGGTTGTCGCCTACCTGCAGCTTCAGCGCATCGGCACTCAGTACCTGATCCTGCAGGTTCAGACTGCCACTGGCGCTGACCGGATAATCCAGCACCTGACCGTCCAGCACATTGATCTTCAGCGCAAATTCACTGCCATCGACCTTGCCGGCCAGGGTGCCGTCGCCACTCAGCCGGCCATTCAGGCGCGGATGCAGCTGCGCCAGAGCCGGCGCATCGACCTCCCAGTCCACGGCCAGGCTTTCATCCGCCTTGCCACTGGCCCTGACATGATTGTCGCCCACCGCTGCATCCAGCCGCTCCAGTGCCAGCCGCCCGTTCTCCAGGCTCAGCTTCAGGCCGGCATCCACCGGATAGTCCCGCAGGGTTCCATGCAGACGGGCAAGCTCCAGCGCCAGAGTCGGCTGCCGATACGCCACCTGCCCCTGAGATGCCATGTCCAGTGCCAATTCACCCGTCATGTCAGGCGCAAAGTACTCGGGACGCAAGGCATCTCCCGTCAGTCTGACATCCCATTTCAGAATCGGTGACCAGGCCAGCTCCCCGGTCAGCTGCAACTGCCCGGCATCCCCCGACAGTTTCACCGCATCCAGATCCAGCCGCTCCAGATTGCCGTGTGCCATCAGGTCCAGCTCAAGTGCCGGATAATGTCCGAACTGCCAGTGCCCGCTGCCGGTCAGCGGGTAATCCAGCAGGTTGCCGTTGGCATTCAGGTTGACCTTTCCGCCCCCATAGCGGCTGCTGTCCCCTTCCATATCCAGGCTGACCGTGACCGGGTGCGGCTTTTTCAGTCCCATCTCACCCCTGGCGCTGACATGAAGCCGACCATCATTCTCGGGCAGGTCAGCCACCAGTTGTTCCAGATACAACACCCCGTTATGGGCATACGCGGACAGTGCGGCATCACGCAGCTCAAACACGGCGGTACCCTGACGAATCAGCACCTGATCAATGGATACATTTTTCAGCGCCACATCCACCGGCAGACGAATATCAGGCAGCTGGATCGGATTCAGGGGCTCACCCGTGGAGGGCGGAAGGTCAATGGTCAACGAACCGGCAGACAGCTCCCCCAGTGTCACCAATATCGGCAACCGGGCCTCGATCTCCGGATCAAACACCACATCACGCGCCTCCAGCCGGATACCGTCCTTCTCCCAGCTCAGGCTGTCCGCTTCAACCCGCTGCAGCAGCGTGCCCCGCACACCGTTCAGCGCCATGTCCGGCAGCAGCACCTGTAACTGGCCGACCAGGACATTGGTACCGGTCTGTGTCAGTGCCAGTACGCCCAGCACAGCCAGCAGCAGCAGGAAAACCAGCGCCAGCACCAGCAATGGCCGGAAGACCAGATAGCGTAACCACCCCCTCACAGATCCGGCCCCAGGCTGAAGTAGAAATGCAGATCCTGTAAATCATCCTTCGGCACGGCAAAGTCCACCCGGATCGGCCCTACCGGCGACTTGTAACGCACACCGACACCGACCCCCACCTTCAGGTCATAAGGTTCGATGCCGATCTCGTCAGAATTGAAGGCATCAAAGGCACTACCCGCATCCACAAATGCCGCAGCGCTGATCTTTTCACTTAGTGGATGTTCATATTCAATGCTGCCCTGAATCAGGTTCATACGCCCGTAGTCCAGATAACCATCGGCACCGATGGATTCAAAATTGTAGCCACGCACCGAACCCTGCCCCCCGGCCAGAAAACCGATCGGTATCGGCGGTGAATCATAATCCTTGATCCAGGTCGCTCCCAGACTGCCGCGCGTGATGAATTTACCCCCTGAGTCCAGGGTATAAAGATACCTGCCATCGACCCGGCCCTGCAGGGCGGTGACATCACTGAACACGCTGTCACTGGCACCTTTCACTTCCGCCTTCAGACTCCAGCCCTGCCCGGGAAAAACCGGGTCATCCGAATGGGTCTTGCTCACCCGTGCACCCAGAAAATTCAGCTGACTGGAGCCGCCCCCGAACAGATAGACTTCGTAACTGAAATGCTGGTAGTTGAGAAACAGCGACTGTTTCCAGTCATTTTCCGTTACCCGCGTGTATTCCAGCTCAGTATCGAAAGTATCCAGATAACCGGAGTCATTCTTGTCGCGGTCCCATTTCAACTTGGCGCTGACAGATTCACTTTCAGGGGTCCACAACGGGACGGTATAGACAAAACCGGCACTGGGCGTTTTTTCGGACCAGCTGGCATCAACATCCAGCTTGTGTCCCCTGGCGTTGACCCAGTGGGTCTGCATCTTGCCTTCCACCTTGAGACCGGTATCGGTGGCATAACCCACGGTACTGCTGTAGGTATAGCGCTTGCGACGCACTGCCGTGATCGATACCGGAATCTTCAGGGTCTCGGCGGCCTGGAAATCGGTATTGAGCAGCACTTCACCATAATAGCCACTGCCTTCCAGAATGCGACGCTGCTTGAGCAACAGGTCGGCATCATAGGACTGCCCCTGCAACAGGCGGATATAACGCTTCAGGTGACGCTCATCCAGCACATCCTGCTCCACCTTGACCTCACCGAACTGGTAACGTGGGCCGGTCTCGAAACGGAGCTTGATGTCGGCACGCTGCTGCTCGATATTGACGGCAATCTGATGTTCGGTGAAATCGGCATCAAAGAACCCCAACCGTGCAGCCACCCGGTTCAGGCGCGACTTGAAATCCTCGTACAGCTGCGTGACCAGCACATCGCCTTCGGCATAAGGCTTTTCACTCACGGCTTCACGGAAAGCCTCCAGCGCCTTGCCGTCACCGGTGATTTCAACCTGCATACTGGCCACCCTGACCGGTTTGCCCGGTGTCACGGCAATATTCAGGGCCCAGCAGTTCCCGGCCCGCACCGGTTTGGTTTCAAAACGGGCATCAAAGTACCCCATGGCCTCTGCTGCCTCATAAAGTTTGTCTTCGGATGACTCGACAAAGCGTTCCAGCTGCTCGGCGGGTGAATCACAGCCAATATGGCGCATGGATGGCAGAAAAGCCTTGAGATTGTCAGCCAGCGCCTCATCAGCACCCGAGACACTCACGCTGATCGGCGAAGCATCGGCCTGTTTGTCCGCTTCAGCAGCCCACCCCGCTCCGGCCACAGCCCAGCCCAACAGACACAACCGGCCCAGTCTTTTCGCATGCATCACACCCATTGGCTCCTACTGCTCAAACACCCACTCCAGCAACATGTCCTGCAGCGGACGCCCGGCGCGGTTGACGCTGTCGCCATTATGCAGGATCACCACCACCATGCGCTTGCCACTGCGGGTCAGCATGTAACCGGCCAGCGCTGTCACCTTGTTCAGGGTGCCGGTCTTAAAACGTGCCCGGCTGCGCAGGTCCGAACGCCTGAAACGCCGTACCAGCGTTCCATCCTCCCCCAGCAACGGCAGCGAACTCAGAAACTCCGGCATGTAAGGCTCATGCCAGACCGACAGCAGCAAAGCACCCAGTTGCTGCGGTGTGACCCGGCTGTCACGGGACAAACCGGACCCGTTATCCACCACCAGCCCGGCCGTATCAATCCCGGCAGACTGCAGGGCCTGCAGCACAGCCATGCGTCCCTTGTCAGGCGTTCCGGGGGCTCCAAACTCCCTGGCTCCCAGGCTGAGCAACAGGGCACGCACCATGACGTTGTTGCTCCACTTATTGATCAGGCGAATCTGCTCCAGCAGGGTCCGGGACGACACCTTGTATAACAGGTGATCATCACCATCCACAGTGCCGGTACGCATCCTGCCTGAAAAGCGCCCCCCCAGGGCCAGCCAGTAATCCCGAAAGGCATTAAAGGCATGCTCGGCAGGGGAAGGTGTCAGCAGGCGCATGAAAGACTGCTGCCCGCACTCCGCCGAGTAGTTGCCCCGAACAACAACCACGCCATCCTCCCTGCGGCTGATGGAAGGATTATAGTGGCCACGACTGCAACTGCCCGTCACCAGCTTCATCTGGTTATCCAGCTTTCCGGACCCGAGATCGGGAAAGGTTTCGACCACGACAGACTGCTGCAGTTCATCAGCCCGGAACAAAAAACGTGTCGCCTGGAAATTAAACATCACAGCAGAAGGAATGGCGTTGTAAACCTTGTCCGGATGGCCGTCAAACTCACCCGGACTGGCAGGCGGCACTGCAAAATAGCTGTTGTCGATGATGATGTCACCGCTGATCTCCTCCAATCCCCTGGTCCGCAACTCGCGCACAAACAGCCACAGGGTCTCATCCACCAGGAACGGGTCACCATAACCACGCAAGACCAGATCACCCTCCAGGCGTCCACCACTGATCCGGCCACGCGCCCAGGCTTCGGTATCCCAGACCCAGGACGGCCCCAGTACCTTGAGGGCACTCCAGGTACTGAGCAATTTCATGGTGGAAGCCGGGTTCAGGGGCAAGTCGGCATTGTACGCCAGCAGCGGCTGGTCAGCATTAACATCCTGCACAAAAATGCCGACATCGCTGTCGCCAACCTTTTTTTTCTTCAGATAAGCCTGTATGGACTCGGGCAAAGCCTGCGTTTCCTGTGCACGCACAATCACGGGTTCAGCCGGTTTTGGCACGGCACTCCCGCTTTCCGCCCATGCACTGCCTGCTCCCAGAAATACCACTCCGATGGCAAGATATTTTTTAATCATTATGTCAACATTTGGATTGATTCGTTAGTCCGGCCCAAACCAACCTGACCGGCAAGCCCCTGTTGCAGTCCATGCTATTCAGCAGCCACCAGCTCCAGCACTTCAACCCGGCTCTCCCGATAGCGGAAACGGACATTATGGTGATAAAGCCGCATGCCATAGACTCTCTCGTCCCTTGCCGGCCTGCGCCAGGATGGACGCGGATCCTGACCCAACACCTGCTCAATCAGCAGCCGCATGTTTATTCCCTGATCCTGCTCACGGGCACACTGGCTTTCAGCCAAATCAGAAAACACCACCCTTATCCGTGGTGGCTGTTCCGGCGCAAATCCGGCCTGTGCCTGACAGAGGCTGTCAGCATACGGCAAATAAGGCTTGATATCCAACACCGGCGTCCCGTCCAGCAGGTCAGCACCGGAAAGGTGCAAGCGGGTCACGCCCTCACCAGACTCCACCCTGTCCAGCCGCACGACTGAAAGCCCCAGCGGATTGGGCCGGAACATCGAACGGCTGGCAAAGACACCGACCCGAACCTGCCCACCCAGACGCGGGGGACGCACGGTAGAATGCCATCCCTGCGCCTCGGTGGCATGAAAGCGGAAAATCAGCCAGACATGGGAAAAGCCTTCCAGCCCCCGGACCAGTTCAGCCCCCGAATATGCCGGCAGCAGGGTCAATATTGCACGTGCTTCCGTCACCAGCCCCGGCTGCCTTGGGATACCGAACTTTTCCCGGTAACAGGAGCTGACATAGCCCAGTGGCACACATTCCAGTGCTGTCGTCATGCTTTCCTGTTCCATTTCACCCATTATCAGCCTTTCTTGCTGAACACCGCCCAAATTGTCACACTGGCGGCTAAAACGTTCCAAACATCAACAACGCTGTAAAAACAAGAATAACATCAAAGGTCGGGCATCGTGTTCAGAAAAATCATTACCTCACTGGCGGGTCAGCTGTTTATTGCACTTCTGGGGCTGGGCATTGTTTCCGCCTGCACCATCGGTGCCGGGGAAACGCCGAATCACAAAAACCAGCTGAAAAATACCCAATGGATCATCAAGACACTGGGTGGCCAGGCCGTCACGACAACGCATCTTCCCACCCTCCACTTCACCGGCAACCGTGTGGCCGGCTTCAATGGCTGCAACCGCTTTTCCGGCTATTACATGGCCGGCAATGATGCCTCACTCAATCTCGGCAGCCTGGTCAACTCACGAATTGCCTGCTCCAGCCCGGCAGATGCGCTTGAACAACAGGTCAATGAAAAACTGGCCCGAAGCCAGATGTATGCCATATCCCGAAGTGATCTGGTGCTGATGAACGGCGAGCGCAAGGTTCTGATGACCTTCGCACGGGCTCAGCCCTGAGGCACAGTCCACCGGCTGGACCGAAGGACTGTGCCATGGTGACAGAGGCTGCGGGACTCAGGCCGCGGTCTCGGTAAAGGTCAGCGTCCCGTCGGCGGTATCCACCTGAATGGTTTCACCCGGTACAAAACGTCCGGAGAGGATTTCCTGTGCCAGCGGGTTCTCCACCAGCTGCTGGATTGCCCGCTTCAGGGGGCGTGCCCCGTACACCGGATCAAATCCGGCATCGGCAATCAGGTCCATGGCCGCCGCACTGAAGGCGATATGCAGCTCACGGACTGCCAGCCGCTTGCGCAGGCTGTTGAGCTGGATGTCGGCAATCTGGCGGATTTCATCCCGATCCAGCGGATGGAATACCACGGTTTCATCAATGCGGTTGATAAATTCGGGGCGGAAATGCTGCCCAACCACCTCCATCACCGCCGCCTTCATGCGCTCGTAGTTGGCTTCCCCGGTCATGTCCTGAATCACATTCGAACCCAGATTGGAGGTCATCACAACCACGCTGTTGCGGAAATCCACCGTTCGACCCTGCCCATCGGTCAGACGCCCGTCATCCAGTACCTGCAGCAGGATATTGAATACATCCGGATGCGCCTTCTCCACCTCATCCAGCAGGATCACCGAATAAGGCCGCCGCCGCACGGCTTCAGTCAGGTAACCGCCCTCCTCATAGCCCACATAGCCCGGTGGTGCCCCGATCAGGCGCGCCACCGAATGCTTTTCCATGAACTCGGACATGTCGATACGAACCATCGCATCATCAGTATCAAACAGAAACTGGGACAGGGCCTTGGTCAACTCGGTCTTGCCCACCCCGGTCGGCCCCAGAAACAGGAAAGAGCCACTGGGACGCTTGGGGTCGGACAAGCCGGCCCGGGCACGGCGAATGGCATTGGCCACTGCTGTCACCGCCTCCTGCTGCCCGATAACACGTGCCCGCAGAAAATCTTCCATGCTCAAAAGCTTTTCACGCTCGGACTCCATCATCTTGCTGACCGGAATACCGGTCCAGCGCGCCACAATATCGGCAATCTCGTCTTCCGTGACCCGATTTTTGACCAGCTGCGGCTTGGTATTTGCCGCCATGGCCTGCTCTGCACTTTTCAGCTGCGCCTCCAGCTCCGGAATGCGCCCATACTGCAACTCGGACATACGTGCCAGATCACCCGCCCGGCGTGCGGTTTCAAACTCGATCCGGGCTTGATCCAGTGCCTCCTTGATATGGGTGGCCCCCTGCATTGCCGCCTTTTCCGATTTCCAGACCTCTTCCAGATCGGCATATTCCTTTTCCAGCCGGTTGATCTCGTCCTGCAGTGTCACCAGCCGTTTTTGGGAAGCTTCATCTTTTTCCTTCTTGAGCGCCTCCCGCTCCATCTTGAGCTGGATCAGGCGTCGCCCGAGCATGTCCAGCGTCTCCGGCTTGGAGTCAATCTCGATGCGGATGCGCGACGCAGCCTCATCAATCAGGTCAATGGCCTTGTCCGGCAGGTTGCGGTCGGTAATGTAGCGGTGTGACAAAGTCGCTGCTGCCACCAGGGCCGGATCGGTAATATCCACCCCGTGATGGACCTCATACTTTTCCTGCAGGCCACGCAGAATGGCAATGGTATCCTCGACGCTGGGTTCTTCCACCAGAATCTTCTGGAAACGCCGCTCCAGTGCCGGATCCTTCTCGATGTATTCGCGGTATTCATCCAGCGTGGTGGCTCCCACACAATGCAGCTCACCGCGTGCCAGCGCCGGTTTGAGCATATTGCCGGCATCCATGGACCCTTCGGCCTTGCCGGCCCCCACCATGGTATGAATCTCGTCAATAAACAGGATGATATTGCCTTCAGACTTGGCAATGTCATTCAGCACCGCCTTGAGGCGCTCCTCGAAATCCCCCCGGAACTTGGCCCCGGCCAGCAGGGCTCCAAGGTCCAGTGACAACAGGCGTTTGCCTTTCACGCCTTCCGGAACTTCTCCGTTGACAATGCGCTGTGCCAGCCCTTCCACCAGTGCGGTTTTACCCACACCAGGCTCACCGATCAGGACCGGATTGTTCTTGGAGCGGCGCTGCAGAATCTGTACCATGCGCCTTACTTCCTCATCGCGCCCGATAATGGGATCAATCTTGCCCTGCTCGGCCCGCTCGGTAATGTCGATGGTGTACTTTTCCAGCGCCTGACGCTGGTCTTCCGCATTGGGGTCGCTCACGTTCTGACCACCACGCATGGCTTCCACCGCCTTTTCCACCGCCGGTTTGGTGGCCCCGGTCTCACGCAGGACATTACCCAGCTGGCCTTTGTCCTCCAGTGCTGCCAGAACAAACAATTCGGAAGAGATATACTGGTCATTGCGCTGCTGGGCGATCTTGTCGGTCACATTCAGCATCTTGTTCAGGTCGGAGGAGACATGCACCGTACCGGCATCCCCGCCACTCACGCTGGGCATGCGATCCAGCGCCTCGCCCAAGCGGGAGCGCAGCTGATTGACATTCACCCCGGCTTTGGTCAGCAGGCCACGCACGGAACCGCCTTCCTGATCCAGCAAGGCAATCATCAAGTGTACAGGCTCGATAAACTGGTTGTCACGCCCCAGTGCCAGCGACTGGGCATCCTGTAATGCCAGCTGGAATTTGCTGGTCAATTTGTCCATTCTCATGGTCGGAACCCCTTTGTGATATAGGTACTACAATTAATTTCAATGGAATTGGTAGGGATATTGGGGCTGAATCTCACGAATTCAAGCAAGGTCATAAACATTACTTGCTGACAAGCCGCCATCAAAAACAATTACTTGCAACTGAGCACCAAAAGCTGTGTCATAATGAGAACACAGCTGTTTTTCAGACTCTGACGGGATGTTGCGTGAATCCGAATATTAGCACAAAAAAACATCAGCGCGGCGCGTTTACCTTCTGGCATGTCCTGATACTGGTTGCAGTGGCCGTCACACTGGCCCTTTGTGCCCACCGCGGGACACTGCCCTTCATCCAGCAACCACTTGCCGGCTATCAGATGCCGACTCTCAATCTGCCCCGCCTTTCCAGCCTGCAGGGCAGCCAGCCACGCAGCAGCCCGCAGCCGGAATATGCCCGCTTTGACCAACAGGTCGAGAACCTCATGGTCAGTGAAACACCACGTCAAAACAACAGCCCGGCCCCGGTACCTGCCCCACGCACACAGCTGGCCTTGGGGAGTGTCGGTGCAGGCAGTGTTTATGACGAGGAGTTTCCCCCCAACCTCAATGCCGGCAGCTACTACACCGTGCAGGTTTTTGCCGGTTACAACTCCAGGCTGGCTTATGAACTGCGCCGCAACCTGCGCCAGCAGGGTTACAACACCTACCTGCTCCAGGTTCCCGACAGCCGAGGTGTTCAGTTCAAGGTCCGGATCGGAGCCTATTACAATCGGGCTGACGCCTTTGCCATGCGTGACAAAATCCGGCGTCAGTACCCGAAGAGCCTGGGCAGCAGCTTTGTTCTGCTGCGCGAGAAGTGATCACTGAAAGCATCAGAAAAACAACAGCTTGATTGCCACCATTCCCAGCGCCACCATCAGCATGATGCGCACCAGACGCTCACCTTTCCGGATTGAGGCCTTGACAGCCAGCCAGGCCCCCAATGACATGCCGACCGAAAGGCCGATGGCGGCAAACCAGTTGATATTGCCCGTCCAGATGAACAGGATCACCGCCGGCAAGGTAAACAGCAGGGTAATGAATACCTTATGCATGTTGACCCTTACCAGATCCATCTGATAAAGATGGGTCAGGCCGGCCATAATCATGAATCCCACACCGGCCTGAATGAAACCGCCATAAAAACCGATCAGGAACATGGCCGGCCAGCGCAACCCGTTGGCCCAGCGGTGAGTACGCGCATGCTCCATAACCCTGGCCTTGGGGAGCAGCAGAGACAGGATCACCAAAATCATCACCAGCCCCAGCAGCTTCATGAACAGGGCATCATCCACCCTGACCGCATAAATCGCCCCCAGAATCGCCCCTGGCAGGGTCATCAGCCCCAGCTTCCAGCTCATGGCAAAATCCGAATACTGGTGTTTTCGGAACGCTGCCACACCTACCACAGCCTCGACCAGAATGGCAATACGGTTGGAACCGTTGGCGACCGTGGGGTCATAGCCCATCAGCACCAGCATGGGAACCGTCAGGGCAGACCCGCCACCGGCCATGACATTGATGAAACCGGCCAGTCCCCCGGCCAGGATGAAAAGGGTAAATGACAACCAGTCAGACATGAAAATACCCGCACACCGGAAAAGTGCGGATACTGTGCCGGACTTCCGGTGCTGTCAAGCCGGGACTTTATTATGTCGGCAGAGCGCCTATGGCGCATCAGGCCGTCGAAACAGGGAATACTGAAAATTGTCCAGCCCCTGGTCAGCGCAGTAAATGCTGCCATCCAGTACGGTACTGGAAGCCGCGACCTGCCCGCGCCCGTCCACAACCACCCCCTGAACCTGCCGCCCGCAACGCCGCCGGGGACGGTTCTTGCTAATCACGGGTGTGCCGACCACCGCCAGTATGCGTGTAGTCTTGTCACGCTGGAACACCTGCACCCGGTCGCTGCCGGGCGAGCGAATGAAATAACAGGGTGCCATGGGTTTAAGCCAGACCTTGCCGGACTCCCGGACAGTGGCACTCCCCCCCTGCTCCAGACGGCAGCCGCCCGCCTCATCCCAGAGATTCAGGGTGCTATCCCCGACCCTGGCATGATCGGTAATAAAGGTATCTTCCTCGCGCTGGGGAATCTTCAGCTGCCGGGCACCTGCAGCGGTATCCGGTCCTCCCTGTGCCTTCCGGCTGTCCAGCAGATGACTTTCATTCTGCTCACCACAACCGATCAGCAATACCGAAGCCAGCAACGGCAATACCAGGATGACAAAGCATCTGCTCAGTGCACCGGCCAAAACCAGACTTCCTCGGAACGCTCGATATAGTCCAGGCCGCCCCCGGCCATGGCCGGGCCTTCCCAGCTGAAGGCACCGCCGCCCATGAACTCACCGGTTCCATCCCAGAGGTCAATGTGATCACCCTGGTTATTCTCGCCCCAGAAATTCTGGCAGTAAATGATGCCGGTACGATCAAGATAATCCTGCCAGCGGCTGCCGCTACGGATTTCGACCTTGCCGAAGGTGGAGGGGTGATTACGCAACCACAGGGCCAGCTCACGCGCCCGCAGGGTGTGTCCCTCATGCCCGAACCAGCACTCGGCCCCATCATAACCCTTCAGCAGATTACTGCGAAACAGACAGGTTCCCATGCGGATCGCACATTGATTGCCAAAATTGGGCACGCCATCCGGCCTGCGGCACGGGAACATTTCGCCGTCACTGATATTCGGATGGTTCTTCCACAAGCGCCCGAATCCCAGCTCCGGCCCTTCCTGCGGCAAGGTTACCGGCATCGGCGTTGGCAACGGGGGAGGTGTCACCGGTACGGGCGTCGGGACCACCGGAACCGGTGCAACGGGGACCGGCGCGGCAGGCACGGGAGCAACCGGTACGGGCGTGGGTACAGGCACAGCCGGGACCGGACTGACAGGTACCGGCGTCGGGCTGCTGCCCGGTGATGTGCTGTTGGTATTGGTGCCAGGCTGGCCAAACAGTGAGCGTAGCCAGTTCATGAATTCCTGCCAGTTCATCGATTATCCTCATAGCCCCGATAACGGGACTATAGAACAATCAGTTCCATCTTTCACGCAAACTGCTGTTTCGGGGAAAATGCGTGCTCAAAAATTCCATCTGATCAGCCAGGATACTGCGCCCCTGCAGAAAAATGTACTCCACATAAGTGGGCTTGAACGGTACCGCCAGCAAGGGCATGCCGGCCTGCTCCGGTGTGCGCCCGCCCTTGCGGCTGTTGCAGTACTTGCAGGCAGTCACCACATTGGTCCAGATATCCTGTCCGCCGCTGACCAGGGGTTTCACATGATCCCGTGACAACTCTTTACCGGAAAAATGTTCGCCACAGTACAGGCAGACATGGTTGTCACGCCGGAACAGGGTCGGGTTGTTCAGGGGCGGCGTATAGGACTCACCAAACAGGTTCTGTTTGCTGCCATAGGTGGCAATGATGGAATTCAGTACCAGCTGGCTACGCTCTCCGGTTTGGGCATTGATACCCCCCCGGATATGCAGCAGGGGGGTTCCACAGGTATAAGCTACCTGTCCGGTACAGTAAAGCCGGACGACGGTCTGGTACTGGACCCACTCCAGCGGCATACCGCTGATGTCGGTGCGCAGAATGGGCTGTTGAAGGTTTTGCATAATTCTGCTCCTTCCCTTTCACGGCAGCAGCCATAATAACAAACGAACATGACCGGGTAATGAAAACTACATCGGGTAAAAAACCGCTTTACCCGCTCCGGCCCCCGTTTCCTATACCGTAAGCCGTCAGTGCTTGCAAGCCCTGCATTGGCAAATGGCACCATGCCAACGTCTGGTGCCATTTGCCGATACGGTGAAAATAAGGCAATTATCGAAACGGCAAGGTTGTCAGGCTGCGACAATCCCCTTATCATATAAGGATAATCTTATAGAAGGAGACTGATGATGTTTAGCTGGGATTTTGGTCTGCCCATGTTGCTGGTTGTTGCCCTGATTCTGCTGGGATGGCTCAGCTTCATTTCAGTCGCCTTTTTCGGCTGACGGGTATCCGGTCCCGGTCAGCCAGACAAATCAGACAACCTGAAAAAAGGCCGCATACTGCGGCCTTTTTCGTTCAATCACGGCCTGATCAGGCATCAACCACGGCCTCACGCAGCTTCCGGACTGCGGCATTTTCCAGCTGGCGAATGCGTTCGGCGGAAACCTCATACTTCGCCGCCAGCTCCTGCAGCGTTGCCTTCTTTTCACCCAGCCAGCGACTGGCCAGAATATCCTGACTGCGCTGATCCAGTTCACTCATGGCACTGTACATGCGGGTACGGGTATAGTCAGCCCACTCCTCCGCCTCCAGCGCCTCGGACGGGTCTGCGGTGGCTGAGACCAGATACTGACTCGGTGCCAGCGCATGCCGGTCATCATCGTCCTGGTCCAATACCAGATCAAAAGACACATCCTGTGCCCCCAGCCGCTTTTCCATTTCCAGCACGTCCGCCTTGCTTACCCCCAGATCATCAGCCACCTCCTGGGCCTGTTCACCGGACAGCCAGCCCAGGCGGGTCTTGCTGCTGCGCAGGTTGAAGAACAGCTTGCGCTGGGCCTTGGTTGTGGCCACCTTGACGATTTTCCAGTTACGCAGGATGAACTCGTGGATTTCTGCCCGGATCCAGTGCACGGCAAAGGAAATCAGGCGCACATTCATGTCCGGATCAAAACGCCGCACCGCTTTCATCAGGCCGACATTGCCTTCCTGCACCAGGTCGCTCAGCGGCAGGCCGTAGCCATTGTAGCCACGTGCCACCTTGACGACAAAACGCAGATTGTGCAGGATCAGACTGCGGGCAGCTTCCAGGTCGTGTTCATGTTGCAGACGCTCGGCCAGCTCCCGTTCTTCCCCCGCCTCCAGCACCGGAATGGCGTGGATGGCATGGATATAGCTCTCCAGATTGCCGACCGGCACCAGCATGGTTTCAGGACGAAGCGCAAGGGCATTGGCATGGGTCATTCAGAAAGTCTCCTGGTTATCAATATTATCAGTTCTTGCATGTTAGCACTCTGATCTTTAGAGTGCTAATAACAGCAAAAGTTTACCCGAGAATGACCGGTTTTACAGTTTTTTTGCATGGCCGGTCCTGAACCTCCCCTGTCTGTGCACCCGGTGGCTTTCATGCTGCATTCAACAAGCCATGCTAGAGTAAGCGCTTGCTGTTAATAATAAAAAAATACTGGCTGGGCAATGAGCATCGAATTCACTTCACTGCTGGACAAAATCAGCAGCAACCGTTTCCTGACCACGGAAGACCGCAACAACATCCTCAATACGGTGCATGAACTGCGCACTGACCTGCAGACCAACCAGGAATACAACCGTCAGCTCTCCAACCGGCTGCATAACCGCGATGCCGTGATTGAGGAACTGGAGAAAGCCCTGGCCCAGCGCGAGAAGCTGATTTTCGGCAAAGAGGAACTGCTCCAGAAAGCCCAGAATTACGAGCATGAATTTCACGCACGCATGGAAAATCACGACCTGCGCCTCAAGGACCGGGATCAGGCCATCGAGATGCGGGAACAGACCATCCGTGAACGTGACCAGCTGATCCGCACCCTGGAAAAACGCCTGCATGAACAGGAAAAACAGGCAACGGTTTATGAGAAAACCCTGCGTGAGCGCGAAGAACAGACCCGGCAGAAAGAGCGCATGCTGGAGGAAAAGGACCGGCATCTGGAGAAGCGGGACCGTGAGCTTGAAAACCGTGACAAACAGCTGGCCCGTCGGGATGAATCCCTGCAGGACTGTGAGCGCCAGCTTCGGGAGCTGAACCAGTGGGTCAATGAGCAGCAGAAAAACACACAGGAACATGAAAACCGGTTGAGCAGCCACAATCAGCTGCTGGGAGAAAGGGACGAACAACTGCGCGCTCGCGACGAGCAGCTGCAGCAGCGCGACAGCCGCATTGCCGAACTGGAGACACTGGCCGGCCAACGTGATGCCCTGTTGCAGGAAAAGGATGCGCTGATTGCCCGGCATGATGACCAGCTGAACCGCAAGATCGACCTGATCAGCACCCGCAATGAGCAGCTGGCCGAACAGACCCGCATTCTGCAGGAAAAGGAACGCCAGACCCTGCAGTACGAACAGCTGTTACAGCAGCGTGATGAACAGCTGCGCGACAAGGATGCCCGGCTTCAGGCCCGTGATGAAGCCGCCCAGGCTCACGAACAGCAGCTGCAGCGCCGTGATGAACAAATCAGCGCCCAGTTCCGGCAACTGCAGGAGCGTGACCGTGAGGTAGCGGAGCGTGATGAACGCTTCAGTCAGGTCCAGATGGCGCTGGATGCCCTGAGCGGCCAGCTGCTGGATCAGCAAACCCTGATCGAGCAACACAATGATACCCGCAGCAAACTGCAGGACCAGCTGCAGGAAAACCAGTCCCTGGCCCAGAACCTGCAGCAGCAGCTGCTGCAGAAAGACCAGCTGTTGGTGGATAAGGACAAACAGTTGCAGCGTCAGCTGGAGCTGTCCCAGGAGCAGGAAAAACGGCACCAGACCCAGGAAGACATGCTGGAGCGCAAGGAAAATCAGCTGTTGGAACAGCAGGCCCAACAGCAGTTGCAGGAAAAAAGCCTGCTGGAACGTGAGCAGCAACTCAATCAGCGCGACAACCTGCAGAGCCAGCGTGACGGGCAGCAACAGACGCTGGAAACCCGCCTGGCTGAACGGGACAGCAGTCTCGGCGAACGGGAACAAACCCTGGTCGAGCGCGAACAGGCCTTGACTGAACGCGAACAGGCTCAGGCCGAACGCGAGTTGGCCAACCGGCGACAATTGGAACAACTGCAGTCCCTGACCCTGACGGAACAGGAAAAACAGCAGGCCCGCTTCGAGGAATACCAGAGTCTGACCCGTACGCATCAGGAACAGCTGGAAAACAGTCTCGCCAACCATGAGACCTACCTGAAAAGCCAGCTTGACCAGACCCTGGAAATGCTGCGTATCGAGCAGGAAAAACAGCAGGCTTACTGGACTGAAAAGCTGCAGACCGAAAACCGGCAGACGCTGGCTCACCACCAGCAGCAAAGCCAGAGCAGCACGGAGACGGTGCAGACCCAGCTGGACAAGCTCAAAAATGACCTGCAACAGCAGAACAGCGACCTGCAACGCCAGTTCAAGCTGGTTTCCAAAATGGTAGAAGCCGGCACCCAGCAACAGACCGGCATCATTGATACCAAAATGGCAGCTATCGATACCTTCTTCCAGCGTCAGGACAACCTGCACACCGAGGCGCAGCAGCAAAGCCAGCAGCTGGCACAGCAGCTGCAGGAAATACGTCAAGGCATGGACAATTCATCAGGCAAAGCGTCACAGGCCCAACGTGACGCGGGTATTGAAACGGTGCTGAAAGAACTGGCCCGCAAACTGGATGAACAGGCCCGGGAACAGGTCAAACTGCAACAGCCTGTCCAGGCGCTGCAGGCCCGGCTGGACGGCCTTCAGAACAGCCAGCAACCGGAAACCCAGCAGGCCATTCTGGAGCAACTGCGCCAGATCGGGCAACACCGGCAAAACGCCGCAGGGCAAGACCATGAAGCAAGCCTTGCTGCGATCAGGGAGCAGTTAACAGCCCTGTCCGGACGGCTGGAAATATTGCAGGCCCATGACAACGGCAGCGATAGCAGCGCAGATACCGTGATCACGGAAATTCAGAAACTGTCCGGGCAGCTTGACCATGTGCACCAGCTGGAAGAAGCCCAGCGTAACCAGATACAGAACCTGGCCCAAAAAGACAAGGTCATTCAGCTCAAGGATCAGATGATTGCCCAACTCAAACTGCAGCTGGCGACCCGTGAAAAGGCGCTGAAGCAGCGTGAGGAAATGCTCAGGCAGCTGAGTCGGCAGTCATGAACATTGAGGATGGACAAAAAAACAGCCAAATTGTCAGTGCTCGCGTGAGTTGAGGGCAAAACTCAACAGCCGGGCAGTCAGGTCGACCACCGGAATAATGCGCTCATAGGGCATGCGCTTGGGGCCGATCACCCCCAGCACGCCCAGATGCTCATCATCCACCGAGTACGGCGCAGCCACAACACTGCAGTCATCAAAGACCCGCAGCCCCGACTCGCGCCCGATGAATATCTGCACACCTTCCGCCTGCAGGGTCTTGTCCAGCAGGGCCAGCACCTCGCGCTTCTGGGTGAAAGCGGAAAACAGTTCGCGCAGTTTGGCAATATCGGACAGGTCTTCATACCCCATCAGGTTGGTCTCACCGGCAATGATGTAATCATCTTCCGGCTGCACATCCAGTCCGGCAAAAGCCATTTCGCCCAGTTCAATGGCCGACAGCATCAGCCGGTTCATGTCCTCACGGTGCTGCCGCATCTCGCTCAGCAGTATCTGCCGCGCCAGATGGACGTCCTTGCCCACCAGGAAGTCATTCAGGAAATTCGTTGCCTGCTGCAGTTCGGAGGCCGACATTTCCCGTTCCAGCTGAATGATGCGGTTCTGGACCTCATTACGGCTGAGCACCAGAATGACCAGTACCTGATCAGCAGACAGGCGCAGAAATTCCAGTTGGCGAATGGCCGGATTGGCCTGGCGCGGGATGGTGACGACACCGGTCAGTGAGGTGATACCGGACAACAGCGAGGAGACACTCTGGATCAGGCTGCCAGTATCGTGGCCCCGTGCCAGCCGCCCCTGCAGTACGCTGACAGCTTCACTGTCCAGCGGCCTGACCTGCAACAGGGTATCCACAAACAGGCGATAACCCTGCGAGGTTGGTACACGCCCGGCCGAGGTATGGGGAGAACGGATATAACCCATTTCCTCCAGGTCGGACATGATGTTGCGAATGGTGGCCGGGCTGAGATCCAGGCCGCTGCGTTTGGCCAGGCTGCGTGACCCCACGGGTTGACCATCGGTAATATAAGCCTCTACCAGCACCTTGAGGATGTGCCGGGCGCGTTCGTTCAGTTCCGATTTTTGACTGGGTGCCGCCATAACTACCTACCATCCACTAATGGCATCATACTGCACCTGAAGATGGCTGCAGAATCAGGAATTTCAACACCGGGCAGGTATTTCCCCCGGTCAAAAGAAACTTTAGCGTCTTTGGTGCTACCGTTACAATACTGCCACAGGCTGAATCCTGCATTTATCCACTGATGATACGGGCTCATGAATTCATTCAAGACAATCGGCATATTTTCCAAACAGAGTGGTCAACGGGTCACAGACACCCTGCAGCAGCTGTACCACTTCCTGCAGCAGAAACAGCTGGATATCCTCGTTGCTGCAGCACCGGCACGCCTGCTGGGTATCGCCGGCACGGCAGATACCGACATTGCCGGGCAGGCCGACCTTATCATTGTCGTCGGGGGTGACGGTACCCTGCTGGGTGCCGGCAGGCTGCTGGCAGAAACCAGCCTGCCCCTGGTCGGCATCAATCTGGGGCGGCTGGGCTTTCTGGTCGACATTCTGCCGGAAGATATGGCCAGTGTACTGGAACCCATCCTGCAGGGTGAGTACATCGAGGAACGCCGCTGCATGCTGACCGGTACCGTCATGCGGGACGATAAAGTCCTGGGCAGCAGTGTGGCACTGAATGACGTGGTTCTGCATGCCCGCGATGAAATCCGCATGATCGAGTTCACGACCCTGATCGACGGCGTATTTGTCAATATCCAGCGTGCGGATGGCCTGATCATCTCCACCCCTACCGGCTCCACTGCCTATGCCCTCTCCAGCGGTGGCCCCATCCTGCACCCGGTGCTGGATGCCACCGTGCTGGTTCCCGTATGCGCTCACAACCTAACCAGCCGCCCGCTGGTCGTACCGGCAGCCTGCCACATTGAAATCCGGCTGCAGGATCAGTATCCGGTCGATTCACGGGTATCCTTCGATGGTCAGAACAATATCGAGCTGGTACCCGGCGACCGCCTCCTGATTGCGACCCGACAGGAGAAAATGCGCCTGCTCCACCCCCTCAACCACGACTACTATCACATACTGCGCACCAAACTGCACTGGGGAACACAACCATAATGCTGACACACATCCATATTCGTGACTTTGCCATTATCGAGGAGCTGGAAATCGAGCTGCAACCAGGCATGACCGCCCTGACCGGCGAAACCGGGGCCGGCAAGTCCATTCTGCTGGATGCCATCGGTCTGGTGCTCGGAGACAAGGCTGACAGCAGTACCGTGCGCCATGGTGCCGACAAGGCGGAAATCACCCTGAGTGCCAATATCGCCGCGACAACACAGGCCCGTGACTGGCTGCTGGAGCAAGCCCTGCTGGATCACGGGGACGACACCTGCATCCTGCGCCGGGTCATCAGCGCTGCCGGTGGCAAATCACGGGCCTGGATCAACGGTACGCCCGTCACCCTCAACCTGTTGCGCGAACTGGGTGAGCAGATGGTCGATATCCATGGTCAGCATGAACACCAGTCCCTGATGCGCCGTGACATGCAGCGGGCGCTGCTGGATGGCTATGCCGACAGCGAGCCGCTGCTGCAGCCGCTGCAGCAATACTGGCGTGACTGGAAAACCCTGCATGAACGGGTGGAGACGCTGGGCTCGGAAAACCGCCAGCATCTTGAGCGGCTCGACCTGTTGCGGTTTCAGACCGGGGAACTGGAGTTGCTGGCCCTGCAGGACGGTGAAGTCGCCAGTCTGGATGAGGAGCTCAGCCGCCTTGCCAATGCAGGAGAACTGAAACAGGCTGCCGAGCAGGGCTACAGTCGGCTTTATGATGAAGACAGCGCGGTCTGCTCCCTGCTGGGCCGCGTGGGTCAGGAGCTGGAACAATTAACCCGCTTTGACGAGGCGCTGCACCCCCCTGCCGAATTGATCACCAGTGCCCGGATTCAGCTGCAGGAAGCCGCCTACCTGCTGCGTGACTATGCCGAAGGGCTGGCACTTGATCCCGAGCGCCTGCACTGGGTAGAAACCCGGATTGCCGATATCCGCGCCATGGCACGCAAATACCGCATTGAGCCCGAACAGCTCAATGCCAGGCTGGCCACACTGCAGGCGGAACTGGCAGCACTGGACAGCGAGGATCATGATCTGGATGCCTTGCAGGGCAGGCTGGAGCAGGCACGAAAAGACTACCTGGTACAGGCCCGCAAGCTGACCCGACACCGCATCAAGGCCGCCAGGCAACTGGCCCGGGGAGTTACCGGCGCCATGCAGCAGCTGGGCATGCAGGGCGGGCAGTTTGCCGTTGAGCTCAGTACGGATGAAACGCAGGCATTTCACCCGCATGGCATCGATCAGCTTGAGTTCATGGTCAGTGCCAACCCCGGCCAGCCACTCAAGCCGCTGACCAGGGTGGCATCCGGAGGTGAACTGTCCCGCATCAGCCTGGCGATACAGATGATTGCAGCCCGGAAAATTGCCCTGCCCAGCCTGATATTCGATGAGGTGGATACCGGTATCGGGGGCGGCATTGCTGAAATGATCGGGCGGCAGCTGCGTGAACTGGGCGAAAAACGTCAGGTACTGTGTGTCACTCACCTGCCCCAGGTCGCCTCCCAGGCACACCAGCAACTGAGAGTGACAAAATCAAAGTCCAAAGATCATACTTCAACCGCAATCTATCCGCTTTCTGCCACGGAACGGGTGGAGGAGATTGCCCGTATGCTGGGGGGGGCCGAAATCACGGAAACCACCCGCAACCTGGCGCAGGAAATGCTCAGTAACTAACTATTTTTTGAGAAAAATTACTGCATCACTGCGCCTTGTCCCCTTTTTTACCCCGTCTGACCAGCAACCCCCACGGTTTTCTTCAGCCTGATCCACACTTGATGTCAACCTAAACGGTTTAACAGCGTTTTAGGAGTTGACAGAGGTTTTTCATCGGCACCGGTTTTCTGTTGATTGCCAATAAATAATACCTTGTACCGGACCCGCCATCCTCTCGATGAAAAACCCGTATTATGGTTATTTTTTCAACAAAAAAGTAACTAATCATTACACTGGTCGATTTATTTTTTAGCCACAGGAAATCATTTGGTTGATCAAGGAGGACCCCATGAAAAGCCTGATCAGAATACTGAGTACATGTTTGCTGCTACTGGGTATCAGCACGGCAAACGCTACCTGGGCCGGTGGCGGACAGGTAGAAGTCCGCCTGATTGCGACCCTGAACGAAGGACCGGCCTTCCAGCCGGTACGCTGGGAAGTTTACCGGGTGGGTGACCCTGAAACCATTCTGTGCAAATCCAACCGGCACTCCTTCACCTGCAAGCCCACACTGCCAGGACGGTATACAGCTGTGGCAACCCGTGTTGATGGTGAAACCCGCAGGCGGGATTTTTATGTCATGACAGATACCACCAGCCGGGTCAATGTTCCGCTGGATTAATGCCAGCCCACACCCTGTAACGCCTGTCAGTTTTCCTTTATTGCATGAATCGCCCTGAATGTGGCGGTTCATGCCCTTGTACCGCCCTTCTGTCTCCCCATCTCATCATTATCCAAAATAATCCGGGCATTAACGGAACCGCGACAAAACCTTCCTGTCCATGTAGAATGACAGGGAAATAAGTCCAATGCGTTCACTTGGGGCAAGTGAACAGATAACAGCAATCAATAAACAAAAATTGGGGAAAACAAATGTCTAGCTTCCTGGCTCAGAATACGCTGGCACTGGCAGTTGGAGGTGGTGCCGGAGCTGCTACTTATGCTTTCATGCCGGAACAGGGCTGGATGATGAGTGCACTCGCCGCCTACAGCGGCTTTCTTGGTGTTCACCTGCCCTGCATTCAACAGCCAAGCTCCACATCCTATAAAATCATCCGCACTACCAGCTGGCTCGCAGGTCTCGGCATCCCGTTCCTGTTTTTCTTCTATCGCCTGACCGATCTTCTGGTATCCCTGCTTGCCGTGTACCTGTTGATCATCGGGCTCTGGTGGATTATTGATCGAATTTCGCTGGTACGGGACTTCACCCAGAGCCTGCCCGCCATTGTCGGCCTGCCGGTCACCGTTACCGGTTATGCTTATCTGCTGACGGGGCCGGACATGATACTGCCGGTATTTCTGGCCTGCAGCCTGGGCTATGTCATTCAGTTATTGGTTGAAAATCATGCAGAAGAAGTGCGCCGCACCAATTTCACCATGATCGAATGAGAATGGTACCAGCAGGTAACTGACCGTCTGATACGGCCAGCCCTGCCGGTTCCTTACGATTGCTGCTGCTGCAGCTTTTCCTGCTCGGCAATCTGGGCATGCACCTCGGCCATGTCCACTTCACGCACTTTGCCGATCACTTCCTCCAGCTGCTCCGGCCCCAGCATCCCCGGCTGGGCAAACAGTACCACCTGCTCGCGGAAAATCATCAGTGTCGGGATGGAGCGAATCTGGAAGTGGGCAGCCAGTTCCTGCTCTTCTTCAGTATTGACCTTGGCAAAGACAATGTCCGGGTGGTTATTGGACACCTCCTCATACACCGGAGCAAATGACTTGCACGGACCGCACCAGGACGCCCAGAAGTCGATGATCACGATGTCATTACCCGTGACCACATCATTGAATTTTTCAGCAGTAATATCGGTAGTTGCCATGCAGGACTCCTTCATACAGATAAAGTTGCAAACCGAAACCATGGCCCACGCCATGATCCCGGATGGGACGACTGTTAAGCATCCCGTGAAGAAACCGCCTCACCCCAGCGAGGCAGCAATTGATGTGCAATATCCAGATGGTCCAGTGTCCTTGCCACCACAAAGTCCACCAGATCAGCAACAGATACCGGACGGTTATAAAAGCCCGGATTGGCCGGGAGAATAATTGCCCCCATGCGTGCCAGTTTCAGCATGTTTTCCAGGTGAATTTCTGAAAACGGGGTTTCCCGTACCACCAGCACCAGACGCCGGCGCTCTTTGAGTGCCACATCGGCAGCCCGCTCAATCAGGTTACGGCTGCTGCCACAGGCAATAGCTGACAGGGTACCTGTGGTACAGGGGCAAACCACCGTGGCATCAGCCACCCCTGAACCGCTGGCAATCGGTGCTGCCCACTGCTCGCGCTCAAACACGCGTAGCTGGCCGGGCCGGGCCTGATGCAGGTTGATAAAAAAGCTTTCCATGTCACCGGCCCGCCCCGGCAGTTTCAGGTCGGTCTCCATACTGATCACCACCTGGGCCGGGCGCGACAGCAGCAGGTAAACCCGGTGCTCCAGGCCCAGCAACTGTTCCAGCAAACGCAAGCCGTATTGGGCACCGGATGCACCGGTCATGATCAAGGTGATGGTCTTTACAGTCATACCAACCTGTCAAACAGATTTCCCGGCCAGACAATCCAGCAGTTTCTCATGAATATCACCAAATCCGCCATTACTCATGACCAGTACATGGTCTCCGGCCTGCACCCCCTGCGCCACCTGCACAGCCAGCTCATCCACATCCTGCAGCAGATGCCCCCGGCTGCCCAGCGCCTGTATCACGGCATCCAGACTCCAGTCCAGACCGGGCGGCTGGTATAACCAGACGTCGTCAGCCTCCGCCAGCGAACTGGCCAGCAATGCCTTGTGTACCCCCATACGCATGGTATTGGAACGTGGCTCCAGCAAAGCGATAATGCGTGAACGGCCCACTCGGGCACGCAAACCGTTCAGGGTTGTGCTGATAGCCGTCGGATGATGGGCAAAATCATCATAAACCCGCACCCCGCCAACCTCACCCCGCAGCTGCATGCGCCGCTTGACATTGCAAAAGGAGGCCAGTGCCCGGATAGCCTCTGCAACCGGAACACCGGCATGCCGGGCAGCAGCAATGGCAGCCAGGGCATTATCGACATTGTGCTGTCCCATCAGTTCCCAGCGGACCTGCCCCTGTGGCTGCCCCTGATGCAGCACTTCAAACACACTGCCATCCGGGCTCAGGTATTCAGCCTGCCAGTCACCGTGTGCAAACGTTTCCACCGGTGTCCAGCATCCCATCTGCAGCACATCCTGCAATGAAGAGGCATTGCCATTGACCAGCGCCAGACCATTACCCGGCACCATACGCATCAGATGATGGAACTGGGTCTTGATAGCCTCCAGATTCGGAAAAATATCGGCATGATCATATTCAAGATTATTGAGAATCACGGTCCGCGGGTGATAGTGCACAAACTTGGAGCGCTTGTCGAAAAAAGCCGTGTCGTATTCATCTGCCTCAACCACAAAGAACGGCAACTGTCCCAGCCGGGCCGAACAACCGAAATTCTCCGGTACCCCCCCGATCAGAAAACCCGGTGCCAACCCGGCCTGCTCCAGAATCCAGGCCAGCATGCCGGATGTAGTGGTTTTACCATGCGTACCGGCGACTGCCAGCACCCAACGCTCCTGCAGGATGTTTTCATACAGCCACTGCGGTCCGGAACGATAGGGCAGATTCCGTTCCAGCAGGTACTCCACAACCGCCAGCCCGCGCCTCATGACATTGCCCACCACCACACAGTCAACATCAGCCGGAATGTGCGCCGGATCATAGCCCTCAGCGATGCGGATACCCTGCTGCTCCAGCATGGTGCTCATGGGAGGATAGACATTGGCGTCCGAACCGCTGACCTCAAAACCCTTCTCTCGCGCCAGCAGGGCAATACCGCCCATGAACGTACCACAGATACCCAGAATATGAATTTTCACAAGCCCTTCCTTGTCACCCCGCCGGGCTATAAAACAATGGATTATTTATGTCTGCCAATCACCAGCGGCAGCGGGATCGGCTTGGATATTCCCCAACCCTGACCATAGTCCACCCCGATTTCACGCAGAATTGCAATGATCTGCTCATTCTCAACATACTCGGCCACGGTCTTGACCGCCATCAGCTGACTGACCTGATTGACCGACTGCACCATAGCACGGGCCACATCATCCGTCACAATATCTTTGATGAAGCTGCCGTCAATCTTGAGGTAATCCATCGGCAGCTCTTTCAGGTACCCGAACGAACTGACGCCGGTACCGAAGTCATCCAGTGAAAAACAGCAACCCAACGCCCGAAGCGTATCAACGAATTTGCGTGCCAACACCAGATTATTGATGGCAACCCGTTCGGTGATTTCAAACCCCAGCATCCTCGGCGAGACACCTTTACGGCGGATGGCATCCAGTACGAACCCCAGAAAGCGGGGGTCATCCAGACTCTGGCCCGATAGATTGACGGAAAAAACCGGCTGTGGCTCCTGAGTACCTATGCGCGTCAGCTGGTTCAGCAGGTCAGTGATAACCCAGCGGTCCAGCTTGGGCATCATGGAATAATATTCAGCTGCAGGAATGAACTCATCCGGTGACAGGATTTTACCCTCGCTGTCATACAGACGGATCAGAATTTCATAATGATGATAAGGGCGCTGAAAGGCTCTGCCTTCCAGTGGGTGGATGGGCTGGGCCACCAGTTTGAACTGACCGGCCTCAAAAGCCTGGTTAAGCAGGGAGACCCAGTGCAGCTGGCCACGCTGGCGCTCGACTTCCGCATCATCGGGACGGTAAACATGCAAATTGTTTCCCCCCTTGTTTTTGGCCACCCGACAGGCCGCATCCGCCAGTGACAGCAGGTGATTTGGTGTCCCTGAATTCCGATGGATGGGAACAAATCCAATACTGGCGGTAATTTTGTGATTATGCCCCTCCCAGGAAAATCCGTGCTGCATGATTGCCTGCCGCACCCGCTCGGCGGTTCTGAGCGCCTCAATCGGCTCCATGTCACGCAGCAGAATACCGAATTCATCCCCTCCGATACGGGCTACCACATCCCGGCGTTTGTCGATCTGGCCGCGCAACAGGTCGGCAACCCGTTCGATAAAGATGTCTCCGGCTCCATGCCCGAGGGTGTCATTGACCGCCTTGAACTGATCCAGCGACACACTGATGAATGAGTGTTTCACATCACTCATGCGTGCCTCATCCAGAGCCACCTTGAGCTTGACCTCAAAGGTCTTGCGGTTCAGGAGCCGGGTTTGCTGATCATTGGTCTGCAGATAACGCAGATGATTCTGCAGCGCCCTGACCTCGGCGTGATCCCGCAGCAGCAGCAGGAATGAATCCATCCGGCTGCCATTCAGGGAAAAAGGTCGCCCCAGATAGGCGGTTTCCAGCTCCTGAATTCCCGGACAATTCAGCAGACAGTCCTGAAAGTGGTGGTGCTGTCCGGCACCACATCGTTCCAGCCACTTGATCGCGGTACGACGCGCAGGATCAAGCAGCTGAAACAGGTCATTGTACAGACGGCCCCGTGCCGTGTGCATCCGTGTTTTGAACAGCTTTTCAGCCGCCGGGTTGATAAACTGCACCCGACCATCACGGGCGACCAGTATGGCCGCCTCATCAATATCCATCAGGGCAGAAATGGCAACATTCAGTTGCAGCAGTCTGGCATCATCGACGCCCTGCCCTCCCTTCCGACGCCAAAGCAGAAACAGTCCAACCAGAATCAGGGTCAGGAATAATAAAAACAGGCCTGCCAGATGCCATACGGACAGCGGTGGTATGTAGGTATAGGATGCCAAGGCACCACTCACAGGATATTACCCCGAATTTCTCATAGGTTGTTTTTATAATTAAAGAGCCGGGTTTATCTTAGATAGAGTGGACACCAATGTATAGATTCAACAGATAAACGCGCCAAAAGGCAGGCACAGGGCAAAGCCTGACCCGCCTTCCGCTGTGGGGCACACAGGTGGAGAGTCTCAGACCTTTTCCTTGATACGTGCCGCCTTGCCGGTCAGGCCACGCAGGTAGTACAGCTTGGCACGACGGACATCACCCCGTCTTTTCACGACAATATCGGAAATACTGTTGCTGTAAGTCTGGAAAACACGCTCCACACCTTCACCATAAGAAATTTTACGCACGGTAAATGCGGAGTTCAGACCCCGGTTTTTCTTGGCGATGACAACGCCCTCATAGGCCTGCAGACGCTCCTTGTCCCCTTCCGTGACCCGGACCTGCACCACAACGGTATCACCGGGTGCAAAATCGGGAATCTGCTTCTGCATCTGTTCCTGTTCCAACTGCTGGATTATCTTGTTCATGGTTTAACCTCTGACAAAACCTTGTATTCCTGTATAAACTCCGCCAGCAGTGCCTGCTCAACGGGCTCTAAAACTCTGTTTTCCAACAAATCCGGGCGCTTCAGCCAAGTCAGTCCCAGGGACTGCTTTCTGCGCCAGCGGGCAATGACGGCGTGATCCCCACTTTTCAATACTGCCGGAACCGTCATCCCTTCTACACAGTCGGGACGGGTATAGTGCGGACAATCCAGCAGGCCATCCGTGAACGAATCCTGTGCTGCCGACGCATCATGCCCCAGTGCACCCGGCAACAGGCGGGTCACACCATCAATGACCACCATCGCAGCCAGCTCACCGCCACTCAGCACATAATCGCCCAACGAGCATTCTTCATCCACTTCCAGAGCGATAACCCGCTCATCAATGCCTTCATAACGCCCGGCCAGCAGGATCAACCCCGGCTCCTGAGCAAACTGCCGTACCCGTGTCTGTGTCAGCGGCCTGCCCTGCGGACTCATGTAAACCAGCGGCCCCGGATTATTACTGCGTACTGCCTGAATCGCTGCCAGCAGTACATCCGGCTTCATGACCATTCCAGGGCCGCCTCCGTAAGGGCGATCATCCACCGTGCGATGCACATCATGAGTGAAATCCCGTGGATTGGTGCACTGCAGATTTATCAACTCCCGTTCAAGCGCCCGTCCGACCACACCACAAGCTGCAACCGCCTGAACCAGATCGGGAAACAGGGTGATGACATCAAAACGCAACCCACCCGAGTGACCAGGTGCCATCAAAATTCCGGATCCCAGTCAACCTGAACCCGCTGCTGTTCCAGTGAAACCGACCGGATCACGCTATCCATCAGCCAGGGAATCCAGCGCTCCCGATCCCCCTGAACCACCATGACATCATTGGCCCCGGTTTCAAACAGGTAATCAATAACCCCCAGTTCCATACCATCCAGGGTTTCGACCCGCAAACCAACCAAGTCAGTCCAGTAATATTCGCCATCTGACAATACTGGAAGGGCATTGCGTTCAATCGCAATTTCATGCCCCTGCAAAGCCAGTGCAGCATTCCGGTCTGTAACATGCTCCAGCTGGGCGATCAGTCCCTTTCCATGAAGCTTGCCATTCAGCAGAAGCTTTGTCTGCCAAGAACCTGTACCGGAAGACAAATACCAGACCGGATACCCCAGAATATTGTCGAGTGGAGAGGTATAAGAGTGAATCTTCACCCAGCCCTTGAGTCCGTAAACACCGGCAATCCGGCCAAGGACAACCAAGTCCTCATCCAGCGGCATCAGTCAGTCACTATCAGGCTGCTGCCTCGACTGTGGCAGTCTCACTGTTACCAGCACCATCTTTCAGCAGCTTGCCAACCCGCTCGGTAGGCTGGGCACCTTGGGACAACCAGTACTGAACCCGCTCCTGGTCAAACTGCAGTCGCACTTCCTTGCCACGGGCAACCGGATTGAAGAACCCCAGGCGCTCAATGTAACCACTGTCACGCGGCTTACGCTTGTCAGTCACGACAATATTGTAAAACGGGCGTTTTTTCGCGCCACCGCGCGCCAAACGAATTGTGACCATATATTCTGGAACCTTGCTAAAAACTAATCATTGCAGCTGACGAAGCAGCGGCCAAAAGTAAACGCGCAATTGTACGGTTTTTTTGGTAAAAGTGAAGTACCTTCCGGAATTAATTCCCGGACCTGACCAGACATGACCCACCTCCCGCCGATTGGCAGCAGGAGGTGGCCTGCAGGTTAAGGTACTGCCAGATGCGGCAATTACCGGGCAGAAGCCAGCTGAGGACCGGACTGGTAAGCCGGGAGATAACGGAAGTGGCCGGTAATGGGCCATTTGAACAGGACATCCTCCAGCTTCTCACCCTCACCCACATTATGCACAATCATATAACGGCTCGGGTCTTCGGGAGAAATACGGTCGACAACGACCCCGATATGCTCCTGATCCCCCCCCAGACTCCAAGTAACCAGATCACCAGGGCGGTAGTTCAGCGCATTATGGGTTACGGGCAAGCGCTGGCCATAACGGGTGAAAAAGACCTTGAGGTTATGTACCCGGCGATGGTCGATATTGGGGTCCGGCCCTGACAAACCCCATTTGGGCAGATTGGGGTAGACATAAAATGACTGGGACATGTCTTCATGCACCAGCTGCTGCAGATCAATTCCCAAACGCCGATAGGAGCGGATCACCGTATCCGTACAGACACCGATACTCTGCGGCACATCCCCGTTGGGATAGCCGATCGGCAGGTAGCGCCCGTCATACCTGACATTGTAGCGGGTACGATCCAGCGCCGCCCGCACCAGATTCCCGCTCAGATTGGGATTCTGCGGAAACGCATGCCGGACGGCATATTGCGGCTGCGGGGAGCGTGACACCTGCTGCTGCCCCCAATGCGGTACGCCGCTACCCGCATCATTCTGTATATTTGTACCGGAATAATGGGGAATATTGGTGGCGGCAACCTGAGCAGCCGACTGTGACGGTGGTACCGCTACGATCGGGGCACTGCGCTGCTGTACCTGCTGCTGTTGTTCCCAAGACTGGACATAGGCCTGCTTGCGTCGCTGCACTTCCTGGTTACGTTCCCAGGCCAGATTATACTGCAACCGCTTTTTATCAAATTCGTCATGATAGTTGCTGCGTGCTGCCGCCCCACTCTGAGCTGTTTTTTTCACATCAGTACGGTTGGCAGCGGCAATATCGGCTGAACGTTTGGCAGGCTCGGGCCTGGTATCGGCCCTGGTGCCCGCAGTCTTGCCATCAACACCGGATACAGCAACAGCCGCCGGTTTGGTTTCCGCCTTGCCGGCTGGAGCAACTGAACACCCGGAACTCATCAGGGAGCCGAAGATCAGTATCGACCAGCAAATAACATCAAAATTATTTATCGAAGAGTTTTTGCTCACAACATCTCCTGTTAATCCGGATAATCATTAGAACTACCCGGACCTACCCGCTTCAAGACTTATGCCGTATTCTATTTGAATCAGCTGTACTTTACACACGCTTTTAGATAAAAAATATCTATTCAGGACAAGCTTTAGTACTGATACTGACGAACCGCCTGCCGGTCGATACCGATAACGCCCTTATACTGCCCTTTGGCCTTTACGGCAGGAACAGTGACCAGAACTTCGGTTTCCGCCACGGGAGGGCTGACAGCGGGTGCGCTGACGGGCTGCAAATCCGGAACAGCAGCAAATTCTTCTTCAGCCACCAGCTCCACTTCCGGCTCGACGGCAACAGGAGCGGTAACAACAGGCTCAACAGGAAGTGGATCAAAGGCAACAGCATCACGAGGCTGTTGCTGGCTGCAGGCAGACAGGAACAAGAATGAACAGGCCAGAACAGAAAAAGTCAGTCCACGTTTCATAACAATTACCCATTATTTATTTTTATTAAGAGGCTTTTCAGGAATCAGGATATGCCTGCCCGGCCAACTGACAGCTGAACCTGTGTACACTTTTTCAAACGCCGGACCCCACTGGATCAATGCAAAAAAATACCCGAAGCCGAAGCTTCGGGTATTTGCTGTACAACAATCAGGGCAGTAAGGAATTACTGCTGATATTGCTGCATGATACCCTGATCAATCTGGATCGGGCCACGGAAGATACCCTTACCCTTGATCTTCGGCATGACCGGCGGCATGACCGGTGGCATGACCGGACGTACCGGAGTCACCGGACGAACGATCGGGCGCTGCTGGACCGGAGGACGTTGCACCGGACGCTGCTGGACCGGACGACGGCAGGAGTAGCGGTGAGAGTGCGGACGGTTGCCATTCGGATGTGAGTGGCGGGTAGAGTTGGTGCACCCGGGAATGGCCGGATGGGTATGCAGGTTCGGATCTACCACCGGACGCGGAACCGGAACCGGCATCGGACGTGGAGCAGGCATCGGGCGAACAATCGGAGCCGGAGTCGGTCTTACAACCGGACGCGGAGCCGGGCGCACACCTTTCCTGCAGCTGTATTTGTGGGTATGGTTGCGGTTGGTGTACGGATGGCTGTGGGTAGTGGAATTGGTACAGCCCGGAATGGCCGGGTGAGTATGGGTCCACTTGTTGCCACTCGGCTTCGGAGCTGTCGGGCCGCACTTGCTGCAGTCAACAATGACTTTTGGTGGTGGTGGCGGTGGAGGAGTAACGGGCGTTACCGGTGTAACGACCTCTTCAACATCCTGCACGGCCTGCTGGGCAACCATTTGCTGGCTACAGCCAGAAGCGAGCAGACCTGCTGCAACCACTGCTGCAAGAGATAATCTGGTTTTCATCTTCATAGTCTACGGTCTCTTTCGTTGTTTAAGGGAAAGCACTCTCAAGTATAGTAAACTTATCGGTTGTTTACTAACAACAAAGTGTGTCTGTCTCACATTTTTACGACATATAAAACACAAAAGCAAAGGTTTAATACGTCGGGCAGGTAGCTTTATAGGGTTTTTTCTCAATTCCCCACCGATACTGCAGGGGGGCATGAGGATCAGAAACCAGATAGCCACCGTCCAGGTTCTGGCGCAACTCACGCAAGGTCATGTAAAGCTCCTCTCCCAGCGTCAATTGCACCATACAGAAATCGTTGAGATGTTTCAATTCTGATGCAGGCGGCTCATCAATGGCAAACACGGCCTTGGCCCAGCGTGCCGGGTGGGAGCGCGGGTCAAAACGGCCGATGCGGTCCAGATGATGCCGGATTGAACTGAAAAACAGCTTCAAACGCTTGTCACGTCCGGGCGTTGAGTAGTCATCATACTCTCGCTGGTTCATGCATTGACGCCCCTGCTTGCGAATCCCCTGCAGATGCCAGAGTGCATCATAGACATAGACACTCCGATCATTGGCATACATGCACAAGGCCAGCAGCAGACGGGTTGTTTTCTCGTCCGGACGCTCGGGCCGACGCCCCAGCTTGCGTGCAATCACGTCGGTAAACAACACGTAATCAAATTCCAGATCCCTCGCCACCCGGAATTGCTCTTCGCTGTAACCGGGCTGGTTCCTGGCAGCCTTGCGGATATTCTCCGGCAACTTGAAGCGCCGGTAGCCATCAGTCATATCCTTGGAGTCGGGGACATAAAACGGAAAGGAAGGTGTGCGCAGCAGAAACCTGGCCTGCTTGGGTGTGGTGGATGCCATCACCTCGGCAATCCCCGTCTCGGTCACTTCAACAATCTGGTAGGAATGTACACCGGGGGCAACATAGATGTCACCGGGCTTGATATCCGCCAATGCCACAGGATAGGTATCGTGGCGCAATGACTTGGTACTGGTCACATCAGCCACATAATCCATGAACCGGCGCACCCGCTGGGACTCGGATGGCAGCCTGTCCCAGTCAGTCATGCTGTTGGTGATCAGCTTGCCGGGCCGCATCTGGTTATTGATGACAAACGGCAGCCCGTTCTCATAGGAAAAGATCAGGCGCATGGCATAACTGGCATCGGCACAGTCATTTTCAAACTTGTAGTAGGTTGGCTTGGCGGGATTCATGAAGATGTCATCCTTCCAGTTCTGCACAACCCACTGCTGGTAGCGCTTCTCCCAGCTGGCATCCCATTCAGCCCGGTTCTTCCAGACACTGGCATGCGCTACCCCGCTAAAGGACAGGATGCCAGCCAGTACAAACAAAAAAATTGAGGATAAGGTGAGTTTGGACATAATTCCGGCTTTTGTCGATATAAAAATTGATTGTCATTCTGCAGACATGCACACCACGCTGGAGTTCACAGCAACAACCCACTCCCGGGCAGACCAATAACAAGCCCACAAAAAAGCCCGACGACACAGGATCACCGGGCTCTACAGATTACAACACCGAATAAGCCATGACAAAACAATTCGGTGCTTCCACCATCTTACTGCTGATAGTTCTGCATCAGACTGGGATCATATTGCACCGGCCCGCGATAGGTTCCCTTGGCTTTGACCTTGGGCATGACAATCACGGGTTGCTGAACCGGAGCCGGCATCGGACGCGGCGCATAACGCGGTTTGGGCGTATATTGCTGCGGTACGGGACGGCGGCAGTTGTAACGATGCTTGTGGTTCCGGTCGGTGTAAGGATGAGAGTGGGTCACAGAATCGGTACAACCCGGAATGGCCGGATGGGTATGGGCCCACTTGTCAGTGCTGGGCCTGGGTGCAGGTACCGGAGCCGGACGATAGACAGGAGCCGGTACCGGAGCCGGGCGCTCACACTGGCTGCAATCCACGACAGGTGGTGGCAGCGGTGCCGGCGGTGGTGAAACAATCTCAGGCGTGACGATATCTTCTACTGCCTGCTGGGACGCCATCTGCTGGCTACAACCCGATGCCAGCATGCCTGCAACAACGATGGATGCAAGGGTCAACGCATTCTTGTTTTTCATGGTATTAATTCTCTATTATTTATAATAATTCACAGGGCTGCCCCTATTGGCCTGTCTGTCAACAAACAGGCATGTTGCCATAAAGCAACACCTCTACCAAGGTCGTTCCATTATGCAACAAGCTGTACCCAAAATACAACGGAAAGAGCCCAGTCCGCTGCCGGTACAGGTTAAATGATACCCATACTGTCTAAAAAATTCCTCCGATCGGCGGCCCCCCGTTGCCCCCCATCCCCGGCGGCAACCGCCCTTTCATGGCCTGCATCATTTTGCGCATGCCCCCCCCCTTGGAAAACTGCTTCATGACCTTGCTCATCTGCTGATGCTGCTTGAGCAGGCGATTGACGTCCTGAACCTGCAGACCGCAGCCAGCGGCAATCCGTCGCTTGCGGGAGGCCTTGATCAGATCAGGGTAATGCCGCTCCTGCAGGGTCATTGAATTGATGATGGCAATCATGCGCCGGATTTCCCGGTCCCCACCCTGTTCGGGAATTTTACCGGACAGCCCGCTGGTACCCGGCAGCTTGTCCAGCAGACTCTCCATCCCCCCCATCTTCTGCATCTGCAACATCTGCTCACGCAGGTCTTCAAAATTAAAAGCTTTGCCCTTGTTCAGCTTTTTGGCCAGTTTCTGGGCTTTTTCATGATCAACCCGCTGGTGCGCCTCCTCAATCAGGCTCAGCACATCACCCATGCCCAGAATCCGCGAGGCCATACGATCCGGGTGAAACGCCTCCAGCGCATCCAGCTTCTCCCCCATCCCCAGGAACTTGATCGGCTTACCGGTAATATGGCGCACCGACAGGGCTGCCCCGCCACGCGCATCACCATCGGCTTTGGTCAGGACCACGCCCGTCAGCGGCAGTGCATCACCGAAAGCCTTGGCAGTATTGGCGGCATCCTGCCCCGTCATGCTGTCCACGACAAACAGGGTTTCCACCGGCTTGACAGCCGCATGGATACGGGAAATTTCGTCCATCATCTCGGCATCGACATGCAGGCGTCCGGCAGTATCAATAATCAGCACTTCGGCATATTGACGCCGGGCCTGCTCCAGGGCCTGCTGCGCAATCGTCACCGGGTTCTGATCGGCACGGCTGGGGAAAAAGATGGCCTCCGTCTGTCCGGCGACCGTTTCCAGCTGGCGGATTGCTGCCGGTCGATACACATCACAACTGGCCACCATAACCGACTTCTTGCCTTGGCGGGTCTTGAGATAACGTGCCAGTTTACCGACCGTGGTGGTCTTTCCCGCACCCTGCAATCCGGCCATCAGGATCACGGCCGGCGGCTGGGCATTGAGACTCAGGGACTCATTGGCCTGCCCCATGATCCCGATCAGTTCCTCATGAACCACCTTGATCAGGGCCTGGCCCGGCGAAAGGCTCTTGATGACCTCCTGCCCCACGGCACGCTCCCGCACCTTGGCGGTGAAGTCGCGCACCACCGGGAGAGCCACATCCGCCTCCAACAGCGCCATGCGCACATCCCGCATGGCATCCTTGATATTGTCATCGGTCAGGCGTGCCTGCCCCCGCAGTTTTTTTACCGTCCCCGCCAGACGTTCACTCAAGTTTTCAAACATGGCTATTGTCTTCTTCTGGTCCCGATGACGCACAAATTGCTATCATAGCATTAACTATATGGTCATAGCCTAGAGAAGCAAACGCGGATAATGACAAATACCTTTCTGATCCTGGCCATTCTGGCATGGCTGGCGACCTGGCTGCTCATTGCTGCACGCCTGTGGCAGCCGAACCGTTTTCCCGATCCCGGCCTGACTTGGGGGGTGGCACTGATTCTGCACGGGCTTACCCTGTTATTGCCCGGACTGCAAACGCACGCACTGGCCATTGACTTCTTCAGCGCCCTGTCACTGGTCATGTGGCTGGCCAGCCTGATCCTGTTTTTCGCCCAGCGGCAGCGGCCACTGGCGTCACTGGGCCTGCTGATCCTGCCCTTTACCCTGCTCAGCCTGCTGCTGGATGCCCTGCTGGCCACCGGAAAAACCATCGCCCTGAGTGAAGGACTGGGCCTGCATATCCTGCTGTCGCTGCTGGCCTACAGCATGCTGATGCTGGCCGCCCTCCAATCGGTGCTGCTGGCGGTCCAGAACCATCAGCTGCACAACCACCAGTCCAGCCCACTGATGAAAACCCTGCCACCCCTGCAGGACATGGAGTCGCTGCTGTTTCAGCTGATTCTGGTCGGCGTTGTACTGCTGACCCTGGGTCTGATCAGCGGCTTCCTGACCCTGCATGGCCTGTTCGGTCACGGTGTGGCGCACAAGACCATTCTGTCCCTGATTGCCTGGGCCACCTTTACCGCCCTGCTGGTTGGACACTGGCAGTATGGCTGGCGGGGACGCATCGCGGTTCGCTGGACCCTGAGCGGCTTTACCCTGTTGATGCTGGGCTTTTTTGGCAGCAAATTCGTGCTGGAGTACGTGATCCACAAGATATGAATCCAACAGACATTCCCTTATGGCTGCAATTTGCAGTGCTGATCATCCTTTTCATGTTGTCAGGTTTTTTTTCCAGCTCGGAAACCGCCCTGATGTCCCTGAACCGTTACAAGCTTCGGCATCTGGCCGAATCCGGGCATACGGGTGCCCAACGGGCCCAAAGGCTGCTGGACAAGCCCGACCAACTGATCGGGTTCATCCTGCTGGGCAATAATTTCATCAATATCCTGATCACCCAGCTGGCTACCCTGATCAGCCTGGAACTGTTCGGCAGTGCCGGGCTGGCCCTGATGACCGGCCTGTTGACCCTGTTTCTGCTTATTTTTGCTGAAGTCATGCCCAAAACACTGGCTGCGCTGCACCCGGAACGGGTGGCCTTCCCGGCATCACACATCATCAGCACCGCCCTGAAGCTGGCCTGGCCACTGGTATGGCTGGTCAACCTCATTTCCAATTCCCTCCTGAAACTGCTCAAGGCCGAACCCAATCCGACAGCCAATACCAGCCTGAACCGGGAAGAGCTGCGCAGCATCATGAATTCAGCCGGCAAAAGCATCCCCAGAGCTCATCTGGACATGCTGATCAGCGTGCTGGACCTGGAGTCGGCCACCGTTGAGGATGTCATGATTCCCCGTACCCAGATTGTCGGCGTGGATATTTCTGATAACTGGGCTGAAGCAGAGCAGCAAATCCTGCACAGCCAGTTCACCCGTCTGCTGGTTTACGACGGCAGTCTGGACAATATTCTGGGCTTTCTGCACCTGCGCAAGATACTGCCCCTGTTTCAGGATGGGCACCTGGAAAAAGCCCGGTTACTGAAAACCATCCGTCCGGCCTACTTTGTCCCGGAAGGTACCTCCCTGACCCAGCAGCTGATCAACTTCCGCGAAGCCTCACGCCGGATTGCCATTATTGTGGACGAATACGGGGAGATTCTCGGCCTCCTGACCATGGAGGATATTCTGGAGGAAATCGTCGGCAAGTTTTCCACAGTCCCGGCCACACATATTCACGCCATCCAGCATATGGAAGACGGCAGTTACTGGCTGGACGGTGCCACCCCGATCCGGGAAATCAACCGGGAACTGGATATTCAACTCCCGGTTGAGGGCCCGAAAACCATTAATGGCCTGATCATGGAGCACCTCGGTTCCATTCCGGTTCCCAGCATGACCGTACTGATCAACGGCTATCCGATGGAAATCCGCAAGACCCGCAAGAATGCCATCAAGACCCTGATCATCCATCCGCCCATCAACCGGCCCGAACTGCGGGAATCCAATGAGTAAAGCCCGTCTTCAGTATCATTGCACTGCCTGTGGCAGCCTGCAGCCCAAATGGAATGGCCAGTGCCCGGACTGCGGGGCTTGGAACACCCTGGAGGAAAGTGTCGCCGCACCGGTAAAAAAAGTACAGAATCCGCGCTTCAGCGGCTATGCCGGTGACGTGGCCATTATCCGCTCATTGAAAGAGGTTGAAGTTGCTGAAACGCCGCGCACCACGACCGGCCAGCCGGAACTGGACCGGGTTCTGGGCGGCGGACTGGTCGCAGGCTCGGTGGTCCTGATCGGTGGAGATCCCGGCATTGGCAAGTCCACCATCCTGCTCCAGACCCTGTGCAGCCTGCCGGATGTCAGCAGCCTGTATGTCACTGGCGAGGAATCCATGCAGCAGGTCAGCATGCGTGCTCAGCGCCTGGGGCTGGCCGCTGATCACCTGCGCCTGCTGACTGAAACCGGGGTGGAAACCATTATCAGCCTGGCCCGGCAGGAACAACCGGCCCTGATGGTCATTGACTCCATCCAGACCCTGTTTACCGAACAACTGCAGTCTGCTCCCGGCTCGATCAGCCAGATCCGTGAATCTGCCGCCCAGCTGGTCCGCTTTGCCAAGCAGACACAGACCGTGCTGTTCATTGTCGGCCATGTCACCAAGGAAGGCACGCTCGCCGGACCACGGGTACTGGAGCACATGGTCGATACCGTCCTGTATTTTGAAGGTGATCCGGGGGGGCGTTACCGCATTCTGCGTGCCGTCAAGAACCGCTTCGGTGCCGTCAATGAGCTGGGTGTATTCGCCATGACCGAACAGGGCCTGAAAGGCGTCAGCAACCCCTCGGCCATTTTTCTCTCGCGTCATGAAGAGCCGGTTTCCGGCAGTGTGATCATGGTTACTCGTGAAGGTACCCGACCCCTGCTGGTGGAAATGCAGGCACTGGTGGACAGCAGTCACGGCGGCCAGCCCAAAAGGGTGGCACTCGGCATGGAACAGAACCGGCTGGCCATGCTGCTGGCCGTCCTGCACCGCCATGGTGGCGTGCCCATGTACGATCAGGATGTTTTCATCAATATCGTGGGGGGGGTGAAAATCGCCGAAACAGCAGCCGACCTGCCCTTGCTGATGGCGGCACTGTCCAGCTTTCGCAGCCACCCGCTGCCAAACGATCTGATCGTTTTTGGCGAGGTCGGACTGGCGGGCGAAATCCGCCCCGTACCCAATGGGCTGGAACGCCTGAAAGAAGCCGTCAAACACGGTTTCAAGCGCGCCCTGATTCCCAAACAGAATCACCCGCGCCAGCGCATTGCGGGACTGGAAGTCACCGCCATCCCCAGACTGGAGGAGGCGATTGCCGCACTGATGTAAAAGTGCAACGCCTGTCGCATATTTATTGACTATCCCTCTCGAATGTAATAATTTTATCTGCAATATGGGGCGCAATTTCATTCACAATCCAGAATTTTCTGCTCCATGTGGTTGTCGTTCTGTTAATCCCCTTTTAAGTGTTCATGAAGTACAAAGGTTATGAAGCACTTACCCGCTTGTTCCGTCAGGGAGTTTTAACTTGTCTTTTAGTGACTTAGGCTTACAGGAAGCTTTTGCCGCCAGTATCGCATCTGCTGGATACGAAAATCCGACCGAGTTGCAACAGCAACTGATACCACTGATGGCACAGCAGAAAAGTGTCCTGGTATGGTCGCAGTCCGCTGCAGGCAAAACCGGCGCATTCCTGATACCGGCCATCAACCATATCCTGAATCATCCACTGGAAGAGCATCAGGGTACCCGGATTCTGATCCTGACCTCCCGCAGGGATCGCGTCAACCAGATCACCTATACCGTCAAGCGCCTGCTGGGTGACGAGCAGCAGCTGCGTACCGGCTTTATTGTCAGCGGTCGCCCCTATCAGCCCCAGATGCGCCTGTTGCGACGCCCGCTGGACCTGATGATTGCCACACCGGGGCGCATGAATGATCTGGTGGACAACAACAAGGCTGACTTCTCCCGGCTGGAACTGCTGATCATTGATGACCTGACCACGATCTGCAAAAAAGGCCTGAGTCAGCTGGTCGACAAGATCGTGGCACAAAAACCGGCATCAGCACCGGTGGTCGCTTTTGTCCGCCATGACGATGAGGTCACACCCTATGCCCGTCAGCTGCTGCCTGAAGCTGAAGAGGTAACCATTGAAGATGAAAAAACCCAGCTTCTGCACCTGAAACAGGTTGTGCATCTGGCCGACGACTTCACCCACAAACTGGCACTGAGTGACTACCTGCTGGAAAGCCTGCAGGGCAAACCGGTGGTCATTTTTGCCAATACCAGCAAAACCGCCAAACTGCTGGCAGACAGTCTCGCCAACCACGGTCATGCAGCCGACTCCACGCATCTGCTTGCGCCCGAGGAACGCAATCTGGAGGACTGCCCGATCCTGATCGTACCGGATCAGGAAGAGTTCCTGCCCGAAATGGCAGGCAACGAAGTCATCCTGCACTTTGAAATGCCCGACAAGCCGGAATCCTATATCAACCGGATGCAGGACATTCTGGGCTTTGCCGAGCGCAGCGAACAGGTTTACCTGCTGATCGGAGGCCAGGACCGTGAGGCACTCAAGAAGCTGGAGGAATTCCAGGGTGAAGCCCTGCCCCAGCGCACCATTCCCGGTCTGGAACCCACCCAGTCACATCGCCCCGGAAAAGTCGGAGCAAAAGGGGGTGCCCGCAAGACCTCTGCCAGATCAGCAGCGGGCAACAAGGGTGCAGCCCGCAGCCAGCGAAAAGGGAACAGCCAGGGACAGCAGCAAGACGGCCAGCAGCCACGAGCCCGCAAAGGCCCCTATGGTCGCCTCAATGGCGGTGCAAACCGCAAACTGGCGACTCAGCGCTCGGAGGCTCCTTATGAAATCGGCAGCTGGGAAAAGGACGATTACAAGCCCCAGAAAGCGGCCAGTGGTGACAAAAAAGTGGTAATTCGGTATAAGGAAAAGAAACGCAGAGTGCTGGTCAAATAACCAGCCGCCCCATCTGCCACTGCCAGCCCACCCTAACCGGGAAAGTCAGCCCCAGGCTTTCTGCAAGGCATCAATGATTGGCGTATTCGCATCCGGAAATGACATGCCGGACAGGTTGCTGATCTCAAACCAACCGGTTTCCTGCCCTTCCAGTCCCTGCGGCTGCCCGGTAAAGGCATTAACCTGCCAGACATCCAGGAACACGTTTTTTTCAGGGTAACGGTGACGAACCTGGATAAAGGGCTGCATGGCAAGTGTATCGGCCTGAATCCCCACTTCCTCACTCAGCTCACGGGTTAACGCCTGCTGCGGGCTTTCCCCGCTCTCCACCTTGCCACCGGGAAACTCCCACTTACCGCCCTGGTGTTTGCCCTGGAGGCGTCTGGCCAGCAGAATATGCCGGCCGGAAGGATCGGGAATGACGGCTGCCACAACGTGCAGCCAGACTTCATCAACTGCGGTATTCGGCATTGATGCGCACATATTCGTAAGAGAAGTCGCAGGTCCAGACCGTCGCGCTGGCCTCCCCCCGCCCCAAACGGACATGCACATCAATCTCGGCTTTTTTCATTTCCTGCTGCCCCATCTCCTCACGGTAACTTGCAGCAGGTTCACCCGCCTCAATCAACAGCGTGTCGCCCAGACGGATGGAAATGTGCGCCACATCCAGGTCATCCACCGGACTGCGCCCGATGGCAGCCAGAATCCGGCCCCAGTTCGGGTCACTGGCAAACATGGCGGTCTTGACCAGCGGAGACAGGGCCACCGTCTGCCCGACCTTGCGCGCTTCAGCCTTGTCACGGGCTTCATGCACATGAATGCTGATGAACTTGGTTGCCCCTTCACCATCCCGCACGATCGCCTGCGCCAGGAAAGAGCAGACGGCACGCAGGGCTTCACGGAATGCATCCCGCTCTGCTGCTCCGACCCTGACACCGGAAGCACCGGTAGCCGCCAGTACCAATGAGTCATTGGTGGAGGTATCACCATCCACGGTAATCGCATTGAAGGTTTCGTCAGCCACCTCAGACAGCAGCTGCTGCAACAAGGCAGCCTCCACCTGGGCATCCGTAGCCACAAAACCCAGCATGGTAGCCATATCCGGATGGATCATACCCGACCCCTTGGCGATCCCGGTCAGGGTCACCGTCCCGCCCGGCAGCGTCACCTGACGGCTGATGGCTTTGGGCAAGGTATCGGTCGTCATGATTCCCCTGGCAGCCTCCAGCCAGTGGTTTTCATCCAGTGCGGCCAGTGCCGGCGGAAACGCGGTATGCAGCTTCTCGACCGGCAGCTGTACACCAATGACACCGGTTGAAAACGGCAGCACGGCACCAGCCTCACAACCGGCCAGTGCTGCCAGCCCGGCACAGCTCTGCCGTGCCGCCTGCATGCCCGGCTCACCGGTACCCGCATTGGCATTCCCGGCATTGATCAGCCAGTAACGTACCTTGCCCTGCGCCAGATGCTCACGTGACACCTGTACAGGGGCCGCACAAAAACGGTTACGGGTGAACACACCGGCACACTGACTGCCTTCAGCCAGTTCCACCAGCACCATATCATTGCGTCCTTTATACCGGATGCCTGCATTGACTGCAGACAGGCGCACACCGGCCACTGGCAATAAAACGCCAGGCTGTTCCAGATTGACGGCCATTACTTCAACTCAACCTGCCATGACACTGTTTGTACTTTTTCCCTGAACCACATGGACAGGGGTCATTCCGTCCCACCTTGTCACCTTCGCGACGGTAGGTTTCCGGATTTTCCTGCTCGGGCAGAACGGCATCCACCACCTCATCCTCATCAAAGACACTGCCTGCATCCGGATGAGAGAACTGCATCGCACCGGCGACAGCTTCGCTGGTCTGCACCTCGGGAACCGGGGCTGCTTCCTGAGCCCCGCTGATCTGGATGCGCATCAGGAAACCGATAACCTCTTCCTTGACCCGCTCCAGCAGCTCCTCGAACATCTCGAAGGCTTCGCGCTTGTATTCCTGCTTGGGATTCTTCTGGGCGTAACCGCGCAGCCCCACACTCTGACGCAGGTAGTCCATGCCCGCCAGATGCTCCTTCCAGTGCGAATCCAGCACATGCAGCATTACATCACGCTCCAGACGACGCATTCCCTGGGAGCCGATCAGCTCCTCCTTCTGCTCCAGATGCAGGCGTGCCTGCTCCTGAATGCGTTCACGCAGGGTTTCCTCGTAAAGCCGCTTGTCTTCATCCAGCCACTGCTGAATTGGCAGCGCCAGATCAAAATGGGTCCGCAGCTGCTCTTCCAGTCCCTTGATGTCCCACTGTTCGTCCACACTGTCCGGAGGAATAAACTGACTGATCAGGCTGTCGACCACATCACCACGAATGGAGTCGATAGTCTCCTTGATGTCTTCCGCCTCCAGCAGTTCGGTACGCTGCTCATAAATCACCTTGCGCTGGTCATTGGCAACATCATCATATTCCAGCAAGTGTTTGCGGATGTCGTAGTTGTGTGCCTCGACCTTGCGCTGGGCATTCTCAATCGATTTGGACACCAGACCGGCCTCAATGGCCTGCCCCTGCTCCATGCCCAGACGCTGCATCATGCTCTTGACCCGATCCGAGGCAAAAATACGCATCAGATTGTCTTCCAGCGACAGGTAGAAGCGTGAAGAGCCAGGGTCACCCTGACGACCGGAACGACCGCGCAGCTGGTTATCGATCCGGCGTGACTCGTGACGCTCGGTACCGATGATATGCAGGCCACCGGCCTTGACCACATTATCATGCCGCTTCTGCCACAGCCCGCGTATCTTCTTTTGTGCTTCCGGATCATCGGCCTTTTCCGCATCCAGCTGGGTCAGCTCATCATCCAGGCTGCCGCCCAGCACGATGTCGGTACCGCGACCAGCCATATTGGTGGCAATGGTAACCGCACCGGGCCGCCCGGCATTGGCAATAATATGTGCCTCGCGCTCATGCTGTTTGGCGTTCAACACCTCATGCGGAATACGCATGGTTTTGAGCTTGTCCGACACCAGTTCGGACGCCTCAATCGAAGCCGTTCCCACCAGCACGGGTCGACCTGCGTCCACTTCCTGACGAATATCCGCCAGGATGGCATCATACTTTTCGTTTGCCGTCAGGTATATCTGATCATTGCGGTCATCACGGACCATCGGCTTGTGAGTCGGAATCACCACCACTTCCAGGCCGTAAATCTGCTGCAGTTCAAAAGCCTCGGTATCAGCCGTCCCTGTCATGCCGGACAGTTTTTCATACAGACGGAAATAGTTCTGGAAGGTGATGGATGCCAGTGTCTGGTTTTCCGCCTGAATGCCGACATTCTCCTTGGCTTCAACAGCCTGATGCAGACCATCCGACCAGCGTCGCCCCGGCATGGTGCGCCCCGTGAACTCATCCACGATAACAACCTTGTCATCACGCACAATGTAATCGACATTCTTCTGGAACAGTGCGTGGGCACGCAGGCCGGCATTCAGGTGATGCAGAACGGCAATACTGGCGGAATCATACAGTCCCTGCTCCGGGGGCAGCACACCGGCCTCCTGCAACAGCTGCTCGGCACGCTCCTGGCCCGCCTCGGTCAGATAGACCTGGCGGCTTTTTTCATCCACCGAGAAATCACCCGGCCCATCCTCTTCCTGCTGGCGCTCCAGTCTGGGGACCAGAATGTTGATGGCTTTGTACAGGTCAGAAGCATCCTGACTCGGGCCGGAGATAATCAGCGGTGTCCGGGCTTCATCAATCAGGATTGAATCCACCTCATCCACCACGGCATAATTCAGACGGCGCTGCACCCGTTCTTCCAGCGCAAACGCCATATTGTCACGCAGGTAATCGAAGCCGAACTCGTTATTGGTACCGTAGGTGATGTCGGCGGCATAAGCCTCCCGCCGCTGTTCCTGGGACAGGCCATTGATGATGACACCGGTACTCATGCCCAGAAAGCCGTACAGCTTTGCCATCCAGGCCGAATCACGCTGAGCCAGATAGTCATTCACGGTCACGACATGCACACCCTTGCCAGCCAGTGCATTGAGGTAGACCGCCAGAGTTGCCACCAGTGTCTTGCCTTCGCCAGTGCGCATCTCGGCAATCTTGCCGTTATGCAATACCATGCCGCCAATCATCTGAACATCATAATGGCGCATGCCCAGTACACGCTTGCTCGCCTCACGCACAGTGGCAAAGGCTTCCGGCAACAGATCATCAAGCGTGGAGCCGCCGCTGTTCAGGCGCTCACGAAATTCGGCGGTTTTGGCTTTGAGCTGATCATCCGAGAGCGTTGAAAACTCGTCCTCCAGAGCACTGATGGTCTTGACAATCTTGTAGTAAGCCTTGACCAGACGGTCATTACGGCTCCCGAAAATTCTTCTGGCAACTGAACCCAGCATACGTTTTTAATACTCCTAAATTCATCCTGTCCGCATTATCCGGCAGCCCACTCCCCGGGCCAGCGCGCAGGCAGATGCATGTCCGGCAACACAAAACCGTCACGAACCAATTTCGGGGCATCCGGGAGAAAAACAAGCCCCCTCCCGCAAACAAATCATTACCCCTGCCCCCGGCATGCGCGCCCAAGAGTATATACCGGATAACTGGCCATAGGGTTAATCATTCAACATATCCAAGGTATAAGGCCGGGTCCATCGCCTTACCGTCCTGCATGATCTCAAGGTGCAGGTGCGGGCCGGTGGAACGGCCGGTGCTGCCCAGCAGGGCAATCCGGTCAGCTTTATTGACAACCTCACCCGACTTGACCAGTGCCTTGTTCAGGTGGGCATAACGGCTGACCAGCCCGCCACCATGATCAATCTCGACTGTCGTGCCATACCCGCCCCTGACACCGGCAAAAGAAACCACTCCTCCGGCGACCGCATGAATGGCTGTTCCTCTGGGGCCGGCGAAATCAATTCCCTTATGCACCCGCTGACGGCCATTGAAGGGATCGCTGCGAATACCGAAACGTGAAGAGACATAACCCTTGTCCACCGGGCGAAAAGTGGGCTGTACCTCTGCTTCCAGGGCAAACCCCTCCAGCACCTGGGACAAGCCCTCCAGCATGCTGCGCTGACGCCCCAGCTGCTGCTCGGCATGATCGAAAACGGCCAGCAACTGCTGACTGCTCAACTGGGACAGCGAGGCCGGCTGCCACTCTTCCAGTCCCCCTCGGGGAGGCTTCTGGTCCAGCTGGAACTCATCCGGGTCCAGCTGGGCACGCCGGATCACCCGGCTGGCAATGGCGTTGACACGGGCCATTTCCGCTTCCATGGACCCCAGACGCAGGGCCAGTGTATCCACATCAACGGTATAACTGGACACCTGCCGCTTGACCTCACTCAGGGCCAGCACCTGATCACGCAGGGTTTCCATGACCAGACTGGCCTGATCCTCGGTCAACTCAACCGCCTGCGGGGTATCGGCAAGCCGGAACAGTCCCAGCATCTGGTTGACTGACAGCGCAATGATCAGCAGGGTGATCAGGACAGCGGGAAGCACCAGATGTGTCACCGGATTCAGGTCAAAAGCTGAACGGCGGGTCCCATCATGGCTGACACAGATAATTTTCATGACAAACTAATCCTTTAGCCCTTGGTAAAACCGTTCCACTCCCTGTATTGTTATTTACCCTGCTCCACGAGCATCAGCCAGAATCAGTGGTTATGGAGGCCTGCAGTGAAAAAACCGGTTCAGTGCCTGCAAGCAGCTATCAAGCAAAAGCTGGAACAAATCAACAGGTTGACAATCAGTATTGAAACTCTGGTGGGCCTGCCCCTGGAGGGGAGAATCTGGCCTTTGCTCAGTAACAGCCGCCTGATACTACTGACTGATGACCCACACCTGGCAACCCAGGCACGTCTCATGCACAAAACACTCCTGAAATACGTCAACCACCAACACAACCTTAAACTGGTTGCGCTGGATATTAAAGTGATGAGCCTGCCGCTGGCAAGCAATGAGCGAAAATCAGACAGGACAAAACTCAGTCCGCAGACAGCCGGTGTTATTTGCAGTATAGCCGCGAGTATTGAAGACCGGGAGTTGTCTGCCGCCCTGACACGGCTGGCGGCAAGTGGCCGCGTGACTCAGACCCCGGCCAAAACGTAGCGGTCAGAAAAGATGGCGCGGGTCTGGTCCTGCTGACTGAGGGGAACGATATCCCAGGCATCCTGATGTGCCAACAATTCCCGCACCAGCAGGTTATTGACAGCATGCCCGGCCTTGTAGCCATGGAAAGCCCCGATGATGCCGTGCCCGAGGGTATAGAGATCACCAATGGCATCCAGCACCTTGTGGCGCACAAACTCGTCCTGGTAACGCAGGCCTTCCGGATTCAGTACGCGGAAATCATCCAGCACAATGGCATTTTCAAGGCTGCCACCCAGCCCGAGATTGCGTGAGCGCAGTTGCTCGATGTCCCGCATGAAGCCGAAGGTTCTGGCCCTGGACACTTCACGGGCATAGGCCTGGGATGAGAAGTCAATTGCCAGCGACTGGCCTGTGGCTTCGACAGCAGGGTGATTGAAGTGAATATCGAAGGTGGCCTTGAAGCCCTGGAACGGAGTCAGTGAAGCCCAGCTGCCATTCTTTTCGACCCTGATTTCCTTTTTGATGCGGATGAAACGCTTGGCAGCACGCTGCTCCTCAATACCCGCAGACAGCAGCAGGTACAGAAAAGGTGCGGCACTGCCATCCATGATCGGCACTTCAGGCGCATCAAGGTCGATGTAGAGATTATCGATGCCCAAACCGGCCAGTGCGGACAGCAGGTGTTCAACCGTTGCCACCCTGACATTGTTTTCCACCAGCGCCGTACACAACAGGGTATCGCCCACCAGCTCGGGATGGAGACCCAACCGTGGCAGACCCTCCAGATCAAGACGCCGGAAGACAATGCCGGTATTGGCCGGTGCCGGACGCAGGGTCATGGTGACTTTCCTGCCTGAATGCAAACCAATACCCACCGAAGTGACGGTCTGCTTGACTGTGCGTTGTTTTAACACTGCATGCCCCTGATTGTTCTGATTATTTCCTGACAAACACTAAACGCAGCGGATTCTACCCCATAAACAGGGATACATTCTACCGTTTCAGCATAACCGTGAACTTAATGAAACTGGCCTGTCTGGTTTTCCAGGCCAGTTTCGGGCATGTTGCCAACCGTCCTAGTCAGCCTGATTACGTAAAAAGGCAGGAATATCAAGCACGGACTCGTAGCGGGCCTTCTGCTCGTACACACCGCGTCCCGATGCTGAACGCCGGTCATTGGCTGCCACCTTGACTGGATTTTCCTCAATAATAACCGGACGCAGTGCAGGCTTCTGGCGGGCAGCCTGCTGCGGGCTGGCTTTAGCGGCCGGCGCGGCGGAGTCTTCCAGACCGGTTGCAACCAGTGTCACCCGGATCTCGTCGCGCATCTCGGGATCAATCACCGTACCCACCACCACGGTGGCATCATCCGATGCAAAGGCACGGATCACTTCCCCGACCTCCTCGAACTCATGAATGCCCATATCCAGACCGGCAGTGATATTAACCAGAATCCCCTTGGCACCATCCAGCTTGATGTCTTCCAGCAGCGGACTGGAAATGGCAGCCTGGGCGGCCTTGGATGCACGCTCATCACCCTGTGCACGCCCCATTCCCATCATGGACATGCCCATGCCGGACATGACCGTGCGTACATCGGCAAAGTCAACGTTGATCAGCCCCGGACGGGTAATCAGCTCGGCAATGCCCTGGACCGCATTCAACAACACGTTATTGGCAGCCTTGAACGCTTCCAGCAGGGATACGTTCTTGCCCAGTGAAGTCAGCAGTTTCTGGTTCGGAATGGTGATCAGGGAGTCCACATGCCGTCCCAGCTCTTCAATCCCCATATCGGCAGCCCGCATGCGCTTGGGGCCTTCGAACGGGAAAGGCTTGGTCACCACCGCCACGGTGAGGATACCCAGATCGCGGGCAATCTCCGCGACGACCGGTGCAGCACCGGTACCCGTTCCCCCGCCCATGCCGGCAGTGATAAACAACATGTCGGAACCGCTGATCAGTTCCTTGATCCGCTCACGATCTTCCAGCGCGGCTTCACGCCCGATTTCGGGATTCGCACCGGCACCCAGCCCCTTGGTCAGGTGACTGCCCAGCTGCAGAAGGTGCTTGATACCACTGCCCTGCAGAGCCTGAGCGTCGGTATTGGCACAAATATAATCCACACCCTCAATACCGGACTCCAGCATGTTCTGCACGGCATTACCACCACCGCCGCCGACACCGACCACCTTGATGATGGCACCATTGTCCACACTATCCATTAATTCAAACATGCCCATTCTCCATTCGTTAAAAGTTTCCGTTAAACCAGTTTCTCAATTTATCCAGCCACCCGTCTGCATTGACGGGAGTGCTGAACTTCTCTCTGTTACCGTAGGCCTGCTGAGCAATGCCATAGAGCAATAAACCAACACCCGTTGAGTGGATCGGATTTTCGACTTCACCGCGCAGACCACCAATATCGCGCGGCATGCCGATTCGGACCGGCATGTGGAAAACTTCCTCTGCCAGTTCGACAACACCTCCCATCTTTGCGGAACCACCCGTCAGGACAATGCCTGCCCCGATGCGCTCCTCATAGCCGCTGCGGCGCAGTTCCTGCAATACCAGCGAGAACAGCTCCTCATAACGCGGCTCGATCACCGATGCCAGGGTCTGGGTGGAAAGGCTGCGTGCCTCACGCTCCCCGACACCCGGCACCTCGACAAACTCCTCGACATCCACCAGCTGACGCAAAGCACAGCCGTAACGTACCTTGATGGCTTCGGCATGCTGGGTCGGTGTCCGAACTGCCACGGCAATATCATTGGTCACCTGATCCCCGGCAATCGGAATCACGGCGGTGTGGTAAATGGAGCCGTTCAGAAATACGGCAATATCACTGGTACCACCACCAATGTCGACCAGACAGACGCCCAGATCCTTTTCATCCTCTTCCAGGCAGGCATAGCTGGAAGCCACCTGCTCCAGAATCACATCCTCGACATGCAGACCACAGCGCTCCACACATTTCACGATGTTCTGCACCGCACTGTGGGCGGCACTCACCAGATGTACCCGTGCCTCCAGACGCACGCCGGACATACCTATCGGCTCACGGATACCTTCCTGCTGGTCGATCACATACTCCTGCGGCAGCACATGCAGAATGCGCTGATCCGCCGGAATGGCGACTGCACGCGCCGCATCCATGACCCGATCCACATCGAACGAGGTCACTTCCTTGTCCTTGATGGCCACGATGCCATGGGAGTTGAGGCTGCGAATATGGCTGCCGGCAATTCCCACATAGACAGAACTGATCTGCATACCGGACATCAGCTCTGCTTCCTCCACCGCGCGCTGGATGGACTGGATGGTGGATTCAATATTGACCACCACCCCCTTTTTCAGGCCACGCGACGGATACGAACCAATCCCGGTTACTTCCAGGCGGCCATCCTCTGTCACCTCGCCTACCAGCGCCACCACCTTGGAGGTGCCGATATCGAGGGCGACAATCGCATCCCGTCCGATTTTCTTTGACATAAGCAACTAACTCCTCAGGCTTTGTGGCAACCGCATCAGCGGCTCATTCAGGCTGCTCACCTTTTTCCCCTTCACCCACTCAACGGCAAAACCGTTGGTGTAGCGCAGGTCGATGCGGCGTATATCCGCAAAGCGGCTTTTCAGCTCCTGCATGAATCCCACCTTGAAACGCTCGATACGCTTGTCCTGCTCCTTGCGTCCAATAATCACATCGGGTCCCTGGCGAAAACGCATACGCCATGAGCCCCGGTCATCCTCTGTCAGCTCGATAATCTCAAGCCCCAGTCCCCTCAGGGCATTCATTACCCTGACATAGCGTTCGCCCATTTCTCGCCCATTGGTCTTCGGACTGTAAATGGTCGGAAAAACACCCTGCTTTTCCACCAACGTCCCCGGGAAAACCTCACCATACTGGTTCAGCAGATGATCCTCCCCCCAGAATGCCACCGGGTACTGCTCCTCCACCCGGACAATCAGCTGCCTTGGCCAGGCCTTGTACATACTCACATCCCGCACCCAGGGATGACCTTCCAGTGTTTCTTCCAGTCTGGCCGCATCCAGCAGGTACAGGTTGGTATCCACCAACGGTGCAACCAGTGCCTCCAGCTCGGCCCTGGGCACATATTCAAATTTACCCTGCCAGTCAATTTTGTTAATGGTCAGGCTTTCCGGTTTGTTGATCCAGGCCATCACCCACAACAATGCCCCCAGCACGACCATGAAGGCAGCCACATAGCTCATCCGGTTCCAGGCGGTCTGGGACAGGTTGAGCTGCCAGGGCTCACGGGCCGGCTTTCTGCGTGCGACAGTCCGACGGGCCGGCGGTGTCCGCCTGCTGGCCATGCCGGTTTTTGCCGCCTTGCGCCCTGCCATTACAATGTCGTCTCCAGAATACTGACCACCAGCTGACTGAAACTCAGCCCTACTGCCGCCGCTGCCTTGGGTACCAGACTGTGATCGGTCATGCCGGGATTGGTATTCACTTCAATCAGCCAGCTACGACCATCCTCACCATGCATCAGATCCACCCGGCCCCAGCCATGGCCATTCACGACCTGAAACGCCTTAAGTGCCAGCTGTTGCATCGCCTGCTCCTGCCCGGGCTCCAGCCCGCAGGGACAAATATAGGCCGTGTTATCCGAAATGTACTTGGCCTCGTAATCATAAATTTCCCCTTCCGGCTCAATCCGGATCAGGGGCAGAGCACGCCCATCCAGAATGCCGGCGGTATACTCCTTGCCGATAATCCACTGTTCGGCAATGACCACCGGGTCATGAACCGCCGCCAACTCATAGGCCGCTTTCAGCTTGCCGGCCTCCTTGACCTTGCTGATGCCGACGGTGGAGCCTTCCCGTACCGGCTTGACCGCCAGCGGCAGCCCCAACTCGGCCACCACGGCATTAAAATCGGTCTCAGCCGTCAGCACCCGATACTCCGGTGTCGGCAACCCGGCCCCCCGCCACAGGCGTTTGGTTGCCAGCTTGTCCATGCACAGGGCCGAGGCCATGACACCGCAACCGGTATAGGGCAGCCCCAGCAGCTCCAGTGCGCCCTGCATCACACCGTCTTCACCACCGCGTCCATGCAGGATATTGAACACCCGATCAAAATTCCCCTGCTGCAACACGGTCAGGATATCCGGCCCCACATCCACCCCGTGTGCATCAACCCCGGCCTCTTTCAGGCCGCGCAGTACCGCAGCACCACTGTTCAGGGAAACTTCCCGCTCGGCATTACGCCCGCCATACAGCACGGCTACCCGTCCAAAACGTTCCATACCCTTGCTCATGCCCGCTCCCCCTGTTTTTTTATGGATAACTCATCCGCCAATACCGCTGCCAAAGCTCCGACGCTGCCTGCCCCCTGGGTCAGGACCACATCGCCATCCTGCAGGATATTGCGCAGAATCGCCGGCACATCCTCAATTTCAGACACAAAGATCGGGTCCACCTGACCGCGCATGCGGATTGCCCGTGCCAATGCGCGCCCGTCCGCACCCGGAATCGGCTGCTCGCTGGCCGCATACACATCGGTCAGCACCAGCACATCGACCTCGGACAATACCTGGGCAAAATCCTCAAACAGGTCACGCGTCCGGGTATAGCGATGCGGCTGGAACACCTCAACCAGACGGCGCTGCGGCCAGGCATTGCGTGCAGCACGCAGGGTAGCCAACATCTCGGTCGGGTGATGACCATAGTCATCCACCAGCAGGGCCTTGCCACGCCCGAAACTCACCTCACCCTGCAGCTGGAAACGCCGCCCGATCCCCTGAAATTCACGCAGGGCCTTGAGAATGGCCTGATCCGGCACATCCAGCTCCGAGGCCACCGCAATCGCCGCCAGCGCATTCAGGACATTATGTACGCCCGGCAGGTTCAGGTTGACATCCAGGCGTCGCCCATCCCGGAACTCGACCGTGAAATGGCTCTGCGAGCCGTCATAGCGCACATTGCTGGCACGGATATCCGCAGGCTGCTCAATACCGTAAGTAACGATCGGACGGTTGACCTCGTCGATGATGGAACGCACATGAGCATCATCCAGACACAACACCGCCAAACCATAAAACGGCAGATTATGCAGAAAGTCGACAAAGGTACTCTTGAGGCGGTTGAAATCACCCTCATAGGTGGAAAGATGATCATCATCGATATTGGTGACAACCGAAATCATCGGCTGCAGGTGCAGAAAGGAAGCATCACTCTCGTCTGCCTCGGCCACCAGATACTCACCGGAACCCAGCTTGGAATTACGTGCCGAACTCAGCAGTTTGCCGCCGATGACATAGGTCGGGTCCAGATCGCCCTCCACCAGCAGACTGGTGACCAGACTGGTAGTGGTGGTTTTGCCGTGCGTACCGGCAACCGCGATCCCGTGCCGGAAACGCATCAACTCTGCCAGCATCTCGGCGCGCTTGATAATCGGGATACGCTGCTCCCGCGCAGCCTGCAGTTCAGGATTGGCAGGATTGATGGCGGTGGAAACCACCACCACATCCGCACCGGCAACGTGCTCGGCCTGATGCCCCTTGAACACCGTCACACCCTGCTCCCGGAGGCGCTCGGTCATGGCATTGTCTGCCAGATCGGAGCCTGTTACCCGATAACCCAGATTGGCGACAACTTCGGCAATGCCCCCCATGCCGGCCCCGCCAATGCCGACAAAGTGCAATTGCTGGATGCGCTTCCTTGCCAGCTGGTCACTCCCGACTCTCATACTTTTCCCCTGTCAAATTCATAGCCCGCATACGCGGCACAAACCGAAGCCACCGTGGCCGTTGCATCCGGTCGCGCCATCTGCCGTGCCCGCTGTCCCATCGTCAGCAGACGCTCCCGATCGGCGCACAGCTCCCGCAGCACCGCTGCCAGTTTCCCGGCACTCAGCCCGGACTGCGGCAGCAACAGGGCTGCTCCCTGATTGACCAGATAGGCGGCATTGGCTGTCTGGTGGTCATCCACGGCATGTGGATAAGGCACGAACACCGCGGCCAGACCCGCTGCAGCCACTTCTGCCACCGTCAGTGCGCCGGCCCGGCAGATAATAAGGTCGGCCCATCCATAGGCCTCAGCCATGTCCGTTATGAAAGCCGTCACGTCAGCCGTCACGGCGGACGCTTTGTAAGCTTCTGATGCCGCATCCAGGTTGCGGCTGCCTGCCTGATGTCGCACCCGTGGGCGCTCATCGGGAGTCAGTAATGCCAGAGCAGCAGGCACCGTTTCATTCAGGGCCGCAGCCCCCAGACTGCCACCGATCACCAGCAGGCGTACCGGCCCCTGACGCCCGGCAAAACGCTGCTCCGGCGAAGGCAGGGCGGCAATATCACGGCGTACCGGGTTGCCCACAGCCTCAACCCTGGCAGCCTTGTCAAACGTCCCGTCGAATCCTTCCAGTATCCGGCGGCTCAGCACCGACAGCAGGCGGTTGGTCAGTCCGGCCACGGCATTCTGCTCGTGAATCACCAGCGGCCTGCCCATCAGGGCCCCGACCGCTCCACCGGGACCGGCAACAAATCCCCCCATGCCCAGAATGGCTGCCGGCTTGTGCCTGAGCATGATGGCTACCGACTGAAACAGCGCCATGACCAGACGCACCGGAGCCAGTATCAGGGTCTGCCAGCCTTTGCCGCGCAAACCCGTCACATTCAGCCATGCCATGGTAATCCCGGCCTCAGGAATCACACGGGCCTCCAGCCCGGCGTGCGTGCCCATCCACACCACGGGAATCCCCTGCTCCATCAGCACTCGGGCGACAGCCAGCCCCGGATAGACATGTCCACCGGTTCCGCCTGCCATGATCATAACCGGACGCCGCTCAGTCATGCGGTTCTCCCGCCACCCGTGGCAGCCTTGCGCGGAGCCGCTGTCTTGCGCCCGGCCATACCGACCGGCCTGCGCCGGCGTACCGCACCGCCAGCCCCCCCGAACAGGGTCAGCTGGGTATCACGATGCACACGCATCAGCAGGGCAACCGCCAGCATGGTGACCATCAGGCTGCTGCCGCCGTAACTCATCAGCGGCAGGGTCAGGCCCTTGGGGGGAAACAGGGCCAGATTCACACCAACATGCAATACAACCTGGAATCCCATCCAGAAACCAATACCATAAGCCACATAGGCACCGAAATGCTGACCTTGACGATCGGCCTGAAATCCAATCACGAACGAACGGTACACCATCCAGCCAAACAGGATCAGCACAACCACCATCCCGGCAAAACCGAACTCATCTGCCAGTACGGCAAAAATAAAATCATTGTGGGCTTCCGGCAGGTAAAACAGCTTCTGTACCCCGGCTCCCAGCCCGTTGCCAAACCAGCCACCATCACCGACGGACATGAGTGCATGGACCGTCTGATAGCCTTTACCCATTTCATAGCGCCAGGGGTCCCAGAAAGCCTCCAGACGTGCGCCCCGATAGCCCATCATGGCCAGCGGCAACATGACCGCAAGCGCCCCCAGCAGCAGGACGGCGAGCTGACGCAGTGGCACCCCCCCCAGAAACAGCATGCTCAGGCCGACCGCAATGACGATGACGGTCGAGCCGAAATCCGGCTCCAGAATCAGCAGGCCACCAATCACACCCAGTACCGCCAGCGGAATCAGCAACGGCACAAAGGACTTCGGCTCCATCAGGCGCTTGCCATGCCGCACCAGATAACCGGCCAGATACAGCACCATGATCAGCTTGGCCAGCTCGGAGACCTGAAGCGAGAAAAAGCCCAGATTCAGCCAGCGCCGACTGCCCTTGACCTCGACACCGATACCCGGAACCAGTACCAATACCAGCAACAGCAATACCAAGGGCAGCAACCTGGCTCCCAGACTCTGCCAGAAATTCAGCCGTATCTGATACAGCCCCAGGGCCAGCACCAGACTCAGGGCCAGAAACACCAGCTGGCGACTGATAAAGTAGAAAGCATCACCAAACTGCTTTTCCGCCACCCACAGCGATGCAGAGCAAAGCATGACGATCCCGATACCCAGCAGGGCCATGACAGCCAGCAGCAGGTCCCGGTCCACATAGCGTGACCAGTCAACCTGCTCCAGCGCGTCCAGACGCTCCCCAAGCGCGAGTTTCATTCCGGCAGCCTCCTTACCAGCTCAGAAAATACATCACCGCGATGCATGTAGTTATTAAACATGTCAAAGCTGGCACAGGCCGGTGACAGCAGTACATTGTCACCCGGCTGAGCCACCTCGGCAGCCATGCTCACAGCCATCGCCATACTGTCGGCATACAGCACCTCAGTCACCCCGCCGACGGCCTCGGCAATCAACTGGGCATCCTGCCCGATCAGGATCACGGAACGTGCCTTGTCTTCCACGACGGAACGCAGGGGAGAAAAATCAGCCCCCTTGCCCAATCCACCGGCGATCAGGACGGTTTTTCCCGGCAGTCCCTTGAGCGCTGCCAGGGTGGCACCGACATTGGTCCCCTTGGAGTCGTTGAAATAACTGACACCACGAAGTTCACGCACCCACTGGGTACGATGCGGCAAACCGGTGAATTCACGGATTGCCGCCAATGCCGGCTCCAACGGCAGGTCAACAGCAGCCACCAAGGCAAGGGCCGCCAGGGCGTTCAGGGCATTGTGCTCACCCGCAAGGCGCATTTCATCCAGCGCCATCAGGTTCCGGTCCCCTCTGGCCAGCCAGCGCCGTCCTTCATGATCACGCAGGCCATACTGCCCTGCCGCCGGAACACTCAGGCCAAAAGTCAGGGGGTCGCTGATACCTGCAGCCTGTGCCATCTGCATCACCACAGGGTCATCACGATTAAAAACCGGCCAGCCACACCCTTGATAAATACGCGCCTTGGCTGCAGCATAATCCTCCAGACCGTCATAGCGATCCAGATGGTCCTCCGTCACATTCAGCACAACAGCAGCACACGCTTTCAGGGAGGCCGTCGTTTCCAGCTGAAAACTGGACAGCTCCAGCGAGTACAGGTCGGGAGCCGGCTGTTTCAGTGCATCCAGCACAGCCAGACCGATATTGCCGACCGCATGAGCCACCAGCCCGGCCCTTCGGGCCATGAGCTCGACCAGCTGCGTGACACTGCTCTTGCCGTTGGAGCCGGTGATCGCGATGATGGGAGACTGTGCCTCGCGCACGAACAGCTCCACATCCCCTAACGCCTCGGCACCCTCTGTAATGGCCCTGCGAATTTCCGGCGTGGCCAGAGCAACACCGGGGCTTACGATCAGCTGCCTGATCCCGCTAAACTGACTGGCCTCAAACCCGCCCAGATGGCAGCTGACACCCGGAAATTCCTGTCGCAGCTCATCCAGTCCGGGAGGATTCTCCCGGCTGTCCATGACGGCAAAAGGAATACCCTTGCGCCCCAGATAGCGGGCAACCGAAAGGCCGGTCTGTCCAAGGCCGACGATCAGGGTTTCCGGTTTGTTCGGGGTTTTATTCATGCTCATCGAATCTTCAATGTTGCCAGGCCGATCATTACCAGCACCACCGTAATGATCCAGAAGCGAACGATCACCTTGGGCTCGGGCCAGCCTTTCTTTTCATAGTGGTGGTGCAGGGGTGCCATGCGGAAAATGCGTTTGCCGCCGGTGGCTTTGAAATAGCCGACCTGCATGATGACGGACAGGGTTTCCATGACAAAAACTCCCCCCATAATGGCCAGTACGACCTCCTGCCGCACGGCGACAGCGACAATGCCCAGTGCCGCGCCCAGGGCAAGCGCTCCGACATCACCCATGAAAACCTGGGCCGGATAACTGTTGAACCACAGAAAGCCAAGACCGGCTCCGAAAATGGCACCGCAGAAAACCACCAGCTCCCCGACATCCCGCACGCCCGGAATGCCCAGATACTGGGAAAAGGTGGCATGACCGCTGACATAGGCAAACACCCCCAGCCCACCGGCTACCAGAATGGTTGGCATAATGGCCAAGCCATCCAGCCCGTCTGTCAGGTTGACGGCATTACTGGCTCCCACGATCACCAGATAAACCCAGGGAATGAAAAACCAGCCCAGGTTGATATAAGCATTCTTCAGCACCGGCAGGTACAGGGTGGTTTCCGTTGCTGATGGCGCGGTGGCAAACAGGTAAACCGCTGCAACAAAACCCACCAGACTGAGTCCAGCGTATTTCTGGCGTGCCGTCAGGCCCAGATTGCGCCGCCGCCTGAGTTTCAGGTAATCATCCAGCCCGCCGACGATACCGAAACCAACCGTGACGCCCAGGGCCACCCAGGTATAGCGGTTGGTCAGGTCCGCCCACAGCAGTGTCGATACCACGATGGCCAACAGAATCAGCACCCCGCCCATGGTCGGCGTACCGGCTTTGGCCAGGTGGGACTGAGGGCCTTCCTCACGGATATACTGGCCGATTTTCAGGCGTGTCAGGGCACGAATCATGCCCGGCCCGAACCACAGAGCAATCAGCAGGGCAGTATTGATACCCAATACGGCACGCAGGGTCAGATACTGAAAAACGTTGAAACCACTGTAGAATTCGCTCAGAAACCTGAACAGGTGCATCAACATGCCGGCACCCCTTCTGTCAGCGCCCTGACCGCACGCTCCATACGTGCAGAACGCGAACCCTTGACCAGTACGCTGGTACCGGCACCAAACGATTGTGCAGCCAGCACCACCAGCAGCGCATCCATATCCGGGCAGGACACGGCCTGTGCACCGAAGGCCCTGCAGGCCGCCTGACTCAGCACGCCCACACCAAAAAATGCCTCAATCCCCAATGCCCTGGCTCCCTGGCCGATTTCCTCATGCAGCGCCACACCGTCGTCACCCAGTTCCCCCATATCCCCAAGCACAAAAACCCGCCGTCCCTGCAACCCGGCCAGTGCATGCAGGGCTGCCATGGTGGAAGAAGGGTTGGCATTATAGGTATCATCGATAATCATGGCCCCGTCCCGGCCTGCCAGCGGACAAAGACGCCCCTTGACCGGCTGCAGCGCCTCCAGCCCCTGGGGTACCTGCGCCAGATCCAGTCCCAGCGCCATGACAGCGGCAGCCGCAGCCACGGCATTCAGGGCATTGTGCCGTCCCAGCAGCGGCAGGCGTACCACAACCTCCCGCGCATCAGAACGGATTTTCAGGGTGTTCTCCGGTGTCATGCTGCCCTGAACATCCGCCGGTTCACGCATGCCGAAACTGATGATTCGGCGACCGGCATTCAGCCCGCGCCAGTAGTCGGCATAAGCATCATCCGCATTGATGACAGCCACACCCTCCGGTTTGAGGCCATTGAATATCTCCCCTTTGGCGCGTGCCACCCCGGCAATATCACCAAAACCCTCCAGATGGGCAGCACCGGCGTTGTTCAGGATGGCCACATCCGGACAGGCCAGGCGGGTCAGGCAGTCAATCTCACCGAAATGGTTGGCTCCCATTTCGATCACGGCAAATGCATGCTCGGGACGCAGCTCAAACAGTGTTAACGGCACCCCAAGGTCATTGTTCAGGTTGCCACGGGTCGCGTGGGTGAGCCCCTGGCGTGACAGAATGGCGGCAATCATCTCCTTGAGCGTGGTTTTGCCGCTGCTGCCGGTCAGAGCCACGACCGGCCCGGCATAACGCTGCCGCCAGGCCAGCGCCAGCCGTCCCATGGCCAGGCGGACATCATCCACCACAACTTGTGGCAGGGGCAGAGGCAGCTCACGCTCAACCATGGCGGCACTCACGGTCCCCGTGACATCCGCGACAAAGTCATGCCCGTCAAAGCGCTCACCCCGCAGAGCCAGAAACAGATCACCCTCCGCTACCTGACGTGAATCACGCACCGCCCGCTCAATAGCCAACCGATCGGCAGCAGCGGGACTGATACCATGCAGGCGGCCCTCTGCCATCCGGGCCAGCTCACCGAGACTCAGCCAGCTCATGCAACCCACTCCTGCAAAGCCAGCCAGGCCTGCTCACGATCATCAAAAGGAATACTGCGCCCATGCAGCAACTGCAGGGTCTCATGCCCCTTGCCAGCAATCAGCACCGTGTCATCAGTGCGGGCCTCCCGGATGGCCTGCCGAATGGCACGGGCACGGTCATGCTCAAACTGAATCCGTTCCGGCTGCACAAAGCCTGCACGGATGGCTGCAAAAATCTGCTCAGGTGACTCGGTACGCGGATTGTCATCGGTCACAATCACCCGATCCGCTCCTTGCTCGGCAGCCTGGGCCATCAGGGGGCGTTTGCCGCCATCCCGATCGCCGCCACAGCCGAATACGCAGATCAGGCGACCGCGTGTATGCACCCGGGTTGCCTCCAGCACGGAGCGCAGCGCACCCGGTGTATGGGCATAGTCGACCACAACCAGCGGCTCTTCTGCCCGCCCGCCCTGCACCCGCTGCATGCGCCCCGGCACGGTCTCCACCCGCTCCAGTGCCGCCAATGCCTGCTCCAGCCCGACCCCGGACAGCAGCAGAACCGAGAGCGCAGCCAGCAGATTATGCAGGTTAAAACGCCCCAATACCGGCGCATACAGCTGCCCTTCACCCCACGGTGTTATCACCGAAGCATGGATACCATCCGGATCAAAACGGGCACGGTGAGCAGATACCACCCCGGCCTCACCAGGCGCGCCTGCCACGCCATAGGGCAATACCCGTACAGCACTGCCCTGCAGCTGCTGCATCAGCCTGCGGCCAAAGGCATCATCCTGATTCAGTACCACATGCTTCAGCCCCGGCCAGAAAAACAACCGCTGCTTGGCTTCTGCATAGGCAGCCTCCGAGCCGTGGTAATCCAGGTGGTCACGGGTCAGGTTGGTCAGCACGACGGTATCAAAGCGCACCCCCTCAACCCGTCCCTGAGCCAGGGCATGCGAAGAAACCTCCATGGATACGGACTGGCAGCCCTGCTCCCTGAGCATCGCCAGCAGGGCCTGTACCTGAATGGCATCCGGCGTGGTATGCGTGGAAGCGTTGAGTGCACCGGGAACACCACTGCCCAGCGTACCGATGACAGCGGCTGACTGGCCACAGACTGTCAATGCCTCCGCAATAAAGTGGGTGACAGAGGTCTTGCCATCCGTTCCGGTCACCCCCACCATCAGCAGGTCTTCCGATGCATGACCATAAAAACGGGCAGCCAACAAACCCAACTTGTGCCCCAACCCCGGTACCGGCAGCAGCGGAACATCAAGCCCTGGCAGACTCCCGGCCCCCTCCGGTTCATACAATACCGCCACCGCACCGGAGGTCACTGCCGCATCCGCAAAATGCAGACCATGCTGACGGGTTCCCTGCAGGGCGACAAACACCGTGCCGGGCTCTACCCTGCGATGATCCAGCGCATAGCCGGAAACGGGAATATCCGGCACTTGTCCGGATACTAATCCCGCCAGATGGACCGCCAGCGACATCAGGTAGCTCCCCCGTCTGCCGGGCGGCTGTTTTCAACCTGTTTCAGTTCCGGCAGGTTATCCGGCGGAATATCCAGCAAGCGCAGGGACTCCGACATCACCTTGGCAAATACCGGTGCGGCAGCCCGACCGCCGCTGTCCTCAATCTTGGGCTCATCGATCTGCACCGCAACCACCAGACGCGGGCGGGATGCCGGTGCGATACCGATGAAGTTGGTCATATAACGGTCACGGCTGTACTTGCCGTTGATGTATTTGAAGGCTGTGCCGGTTTTACCGGCAATCCGGTAGCCGTCAATCATGGCACGGGAGCCGGTTCCGGTAGACTGCACCACCGCCTCCATCATATTAAGGACCGCCCCGGCTGTTTCCGCGGACATGACCTGCTGGCCCTTGGGCTGCTCCTGCAGGTGGTAAATGGTAGCTGGCATCAGCACACCATTGGCAGCAAACGGGGTATAGGCATGCGCCAGCTGCAGCAGGCTGGCGGAAAGCCCGTAGCCATAACCATGAGAGGCACGATCAACTTTACCCCATCCGGTATAGTTACTGAGCTGACCCGTCGCCTCAGCAGCAAAGCCGGCATTGGGCGAGTGGCCCAACCCCACCCGGCTCAGGAACATCCAGTGGTCACGCGGGTCCATCATCAGGGCAATCCGGCTGGCGCCCACGTTACTGGATTTGGCCAGCAGACGCGACAGGCTGATGGAGCCGTAATTACCCGGATCACGGACCACATATTTGCCGAAGTTCAGATGGCCCGGCGAAGTATCAATTTCCACATCCGGCCCGATAACCCGCGCTTCCAGGGCAGCCGCCACCGTAAAGGGTTTCAGGGTTGAGCCCGGCTCAAACTCATCAGTCACCGCCCGGTTGCGAATCCGGTATGACTCCAGCTCCTTGCGGTTATTGGGGTTGAACGACGGAATATTGGCCATGGCCAGAATCTCGCCATTATGGGCATCCATGACCACCAGTGAACCGGCCTTGGCCTTCAGCTTGTAGACCTGGGTTTTCAGGGCCTTGTAGCCCAGATACTGAATGCGCTTGTCAACACTGAGCTGCAGGTCCTTGCCCGGCACCATGTCCTCAATGCTCTCAATGTCCTCGACAATGCGCCGACGTCCGTCACGCACCACCCGCTTGCGGCCATTGCGCCCCGCCAGCAGGTCATCCCTGGCCTTTTCAATCCCCTCAATCCCCTGGCCATCAATATTGGTCATGCCGATGATATGACCTGCCGTCTCGGCCAGTGGATAAAAACGCCGGTATTCGCGTGTTGACGACACACCCGGCAGTTCCAGTGCCAGAATTTCCTCGGCCAGCTCCGGAGGCAGCTGTCGCCCCAGATACATGAATTTCTTGTCCTTCGACTCCTCCAGCCTGTCGATCAGCGTGCCGGGGTCCATTTCCAGCACTTCTTCGATTTTTGCCAGCCCATCCTCCAGCTGCAGGTAACGGTGTCCGGCCAGGGTTTCCACTTCGGAAGCCGCACTCTGCCCCTCCACCTTGCTGGCCAGGTCATACTGGTCACGCAGCTGGCTTCGCTCCGCCAGCAGGCGCGACGGGTTGCACCAGAGCGACTCCACCGGTGAACTGACCGCCATCGGCTCCCCGTTGCGGTCTGTGATCATGCCCCGATAGGCCGGAACCGTTACAATGCTGGTCTGGCGGGCATCGGCACGTTCCTGCAGCATGGACTGCTGAAACACTTCCAGCCAGACGGCCCTGAGCATGAGGATGCCGATGATGAACAACAGCCCCAACATCAGGAACAGGCGGCGGCCCTGGAAAACCGGTGATGGAGTTTTACGGCGTTTCATTCGCGAATTATCCTGATACTGTCTGCAGAAGGCTTCTGCATCCCTAATTCCTTTTTGGCTCGTGACTCGACACGTACCTGATTAAGACGTGTACTCTGTTCCAGCGTCAGACGACTCCAGTCAGCATTCAGCTGATCACGGTCGCGCTCCAGTTGCTGCAGATCAAGAAATAGCTGGCGTGCCTGATGGCGATTGATGGTGACCGCCAGCGCCAAGCTGACCACCAGCACATATGACAAACCCAAACCCAGAAGCTCCCAGCGACGCATGATGACGGTCCCGGCTCAACACTTTTCTGCAACGCGCATGATGGCACTGCGCGCCCGTGGATTCAGGCCGGTCTCTGTCGCGCCGGGGCGAACGGCCCTGCCGACCAGGCGCAAAGCCGGATGCACAGCCAGCTGGTCTGTTGTCAGCGGCAACCCCTTGGGCAAACGTGGCGGAGAAGACTGCTGACGCAGGTACTGCTTGACTATCCTGTCTTCCAGGGAATGAAAACTTATCACGACCAATCGACCTCCTGAGGTGAGGGATCCAACAGCATATTCAAGACAGGCCTCCACATCATCCAGCTCCCGGTTTACATGGATGCGAATCGCCTGAAAACTTCTTGTTGCGGGGTGCTTGCCCGGCTCCCGGCCCGGCACAGCCTGTGCCACCACCTGGGCAAGCTGTGCCGTCCGTTCAATCGGCTTTTCCTGCCTGAAAGCTGCAATAGCCCTTGCAATCTTTCGGGAAAACCGCTCTTCGCCATAACGCCAGAGCACATCGGCAATTTCTGCCTCACTGGCTGTTGCCAGCCATGCTGCAGCGCTTTCGCCCTCATCGGGGTTCATGCGCATATCCAGCTCACCATCACGCATAAAACTGAAGCCACGCTGCGGATCATCCAGTTGCGGTGAAGACACGCCAAGATCCAGCAGCAAACCATCCACCTTTACAGGCCACCTGCATTCCGCCAGCGCCTGATCCAAACAGGCAAAAGACCCCTGCCATATCCGGAAGCGCCCATCAGAGCCGAAACGCTGCCGTGCGCTCCGAACCGCCTCCGGATCCTTGTCAATGGCCAGCAGACGTCCCTGTTCACCCAACAACGCCAGAATCCGGGCCGAATGCCCGCCCCGACCATAGGTACCGTCAACATAGATACCATCGGGACGGATGTTCAAGGCTGTCACTGCCTCTTCCAGCAGCACGGACTGGTGTTCTGCAGCCGGCTGCATCACATGGAAACCTGGCTGAGAATATCGTTGGCTTCCTCATCATCCCGGGCTTCCTGCAACCAGGAGTCGCGTGCAGCCTGCCAAGCATCGGCATCCCAGAGTTCAAACTTGGTTGCCTGCCCTACCAGTACCGCCTTCTTGTCCAGACCGGCATACTCCCGCAGCGGCCCCGGCAGCAGCAGACGACCCTGGGCATCCAGTTCCAGTTCCGCTGCATGCCCCAGAATCAGGCGCTGCATGTTTCTGACCCGCCGGTTCAGGTTGGGCAGCTCCATCAGGGTGCGTTCAACCCGCTCCCACTGGTCCATCGGGTAAACCAGCAGGCAGCGATCGGCATGATCCACAGTGATTACAATCTGGCCAGCAGCACATTCCGCGATGGCATCACGATACTTGGCGGGCATAGACAACCTGCCTTTGGTATCTATGGTGATATTTGAGATGCCACGAAACATTTCTAATCCAAGTCACCTATTCCACTCTCATCACGGCCGGACCAGAATAAACCACTTCTTCCCACTTTTTTCCACTAATAGACAGATAATAGAAACCACTCCCCACCCTGTCAATGGAATCTTGAAAAAAACCCTTGAACAGCAAAAAGTTGCCGACAAGTGAGCAGGTAAAATCCATGTAGATTAATCAATCACTTTCAAAGACAGGCAGGTAGCGGGGAGACTTGAAAAAGTACTTTAAAAAGAAAAATCTGGCCCAAAGTCCGGAAAAAAAGACAGCCAATCTATAAGCCGGGTTCTGTCGAAGGCAACCATACATCTAGGGTATGCGTCACCGCACACCTCAAGCAACCTACCCGGATGCAGTGCGGGCCACACCATCGCATCCCTATTTGGTCTTGCTCCAGACGGGGTTTACCCTGCCACTTCTGTTGCCAGAAGCGCGGTGCGCTCTTACCGCACCTTTTCACCCTTACCCCTTGCGGGGCGGTCTCTTTTCTGTGGCACTTTCCGTCGATTTGCATCGCCCAGGCGTTACCTGGCGTCCTGCCCTGTGGAGCCCGGACTTTCCTCCCCCCGCAACAGACAAGTCTGTTACCGGCAGCGGTTGCCCGATTGGCTGGAGGCGACTCTAGCAAACAAGCAGCGAACGAGGCAAGGAAGAATTCCGCCGCCTAGATACCTTTGTCCAGCAGCAGATACAAGGCAGAAACAAACCGGATATGGCCATCAAAATTCTTGTCATGCACCAGAATGTCCGGTCTTGTCAGTATCGCAGGCAGCTGACGGTCCCAGTATATCTTGAGGGCAGACTCGGAAATGTCACCGAAACTGGTGGGAATGTTGAGGGACTCGGTATCACGGATGCCCGCCTTGCCAAGTGCCACTTTCAACTGCCGCAGGCGCAGGGTATCCGCCATACGACCGAACAAGGCCAGCTCATCGCTGCTCCGGGGCTGCAGCAGGCTGAAATATTTCCACTGCTCCGACGCATAAAGTGCATCCGGCAACCGAAAGCCCGGCGCAAATACCAGCAGCCAGTCACCCTCACCAAAACGGGCCTGAATACTCTCGGCATGATACAAACTGGCATTCAGCAGACCGGCAGACAACCCTTGGTAAGGGTGTATGAAAATACTGAGATTCAGCTGCATCTCCGCTCCGTCTTCAGCCATCAGGGAGCGGCAGAGTGCAATCAGGCTGCTGGCAAGCTCAGCCGCTTCGAGCATGGGCTTTTCCGTCACCACATAATGAAACACCACGAACAGTTTCCGGCTGGAGTCCTTGCCGACCTTCACGTTCAGCAGCTTCTGGCCATTGCCACGCTCCACGATGTCCACGACACCCGTCCCGGACAGAGCCAGATAAAGGTAGTCCAGAATGGCCTTCAGACGCACCTGATCATCCGGATCATTGTCATGAATCGACATCAGGTGCTTCAGATCCGCTTCCAGCGTCTCAGGCTGAAGCGGCAACAGCAGCGCGTCTGCAGAACGCGGAAAAACCGGCTGGGTCAACAGGAACCACAACACCAGTGCAGCCAGCAGCAACGCCAGCAGCAGATCGGAAATCCGGCTTAATGCCCATCTAACCATCAATTGGCTTCCTGTCTTTGTAACAAACCGTACCGCAACATCCTGTGCCATCCCTGCCGAGCAAACCAGCCAGATAATAGTGGCAAGACACCACAAAAACAAATGCTTCGACTGGCACGAATGCTACAATGGCATCATGAATCAAAGTCTTTCCGTTACCATGGTGCTTGAAGGCGGCCTGCCCCATCTTTACCTGACGGTGCAGGACACCTATAAAAGTCCGGCCCAGATATTCAGTGTTCCGCTGGAGTTCACTGACCTGGATGCGCTGGTTCAAAGCGTCCGGACCCACGGTGATTATTGGCTGATCAATACCGCACGGGAGACCCCGCATTTTCAGGTCGAGTCCCCCATCAACATCCGCCATGACGATACCCTGATTTACTGGGATATCATCTTTGAACATTACGAGCCATTCCTTAATGTCGACTTGAGCAGTGACAGTGAGGATTATGATGAAAATGTCATCACCTTCACATTTGATGCCTTCCAGTATGTCAGTGCACTGTACCAGGCCTTCCAGCTTGCACAGCAACTGCACCCGACCCTGTTCCGGCTCAACAGCACGCCGGACACCCTGGAGCATCCGATAGCCGCACTGGGTGCCTACATCCCGGTACTGAAAATACTGTGGCAGAAACACGGTAATCACAGCAATATGGTGCACAACGGCGAAGCGGTCCATGAATCCGACCAGATGGCCCGGCAGGCTGAAGTGGAATGGTTGCAGGAAATCCTGGATGCCCTGGATTCATCACACAGCGATACGGTCAGGGAAAATTTTGATGCCTGGCTGGAGACCCTGCCGGACGACATTCAGCAACAGCTGGAGCAGGACAGTACCCCGCTGGAAAATGCCCTGCGCTCACGCTGGCAAATGCTGGTTGATTCCCTGACCGAGGAAGAAGCCGAGTCACTGGAAAACAACCTGTCGGAGCAGCAGTTTCCCCTGAGCCTGAAGCTGCGCCTGATGAAAGAGTTTCTGGAAGGCAACCCCTCGGTACTGCTCGGACATGCTCACGATACCAACCCGACAGAAAAGAAAGTGGTCGACCTGCAGAGCTGGAAAAAAGGTCATCCGGAAAACTGACGCCGGAATTCTGAAGTACCGAAAGTGATCAGATACCGATGCCATAGAAAGACAGCCCTGTCGCACCATGCCGCCTGCCCGGCCTAACGGGTCAGGCCATAATAAAACGCGGGCCAGTGCTGCCTGCGGAAATTCTCCACCAGATCAGCAGGAAAAAACAGGCGTTCCTGCAGACTGTCCAGTGCCACCCATTCATGCCCGACCTGAGACGGATCGGGTACCAGCGGCTGTGGCTGTGGCCGGGACAACAGGCGGGCTGCCACAAAAAACTCAAGCTGATGAAATCCCGCCGGCAACCAGGGAGAGGGGTAACGATCAGCAATGACCTCACGCACAAACAGAATGGTGCCGAATACCGCCTCCGCATCCAGTTCCTCACGCAGTTCACGAGCAAACGCTTCGTGCAGGGTTTCACCTTCCTGCACACCGCCCCCCGGCGTGACATACCAGTAACCGCGCTCATCCCGATAACGTGACAGGAGAATGTGCTCATCCTCGATAATGACAGCACGCACACTGACTCTGGGCACGGTATTACTCCCTAACGCCGTAACAGGACATAAACCGCTCCCGTACCGCCATCCACCGGACGGGCCGAATGAAAAGCCTGTACCCGGTCGTGCTGGCGCAGCCAGTTATTGACCTTTATTTTCAACACCGGCCCCTTGTGACTGGAGCGGTTACCCTTGCCATGAATAATGCGCACACACTCTCCCTTCAGCGGATAAATCGTCACCAGAAACTCGGCCAGATAGCCGCGTGCCTCCCGTGCACTCAAACCATGCAGGTCCAGCTCTGCAGCGACCCGGTACTCGCCACGGCGTAATTTGTTAAAAACCCTGTGTTGTATGCCGGCACGCTTATAGCTCAGAATATCGCCCGGCTGGAGCTCAACCGGATCATATTCATCGGAAAACATGTCCTCCAGCACCTGCTGCTCATCCTCCAGCGTTTTTACCGGAATCGGCAGCGGCTTTGGGTTATCATGCACGACCAGATCCTTCCGGGTCAGGGGCACAACGTCCTGAACAGATTCCAGAAACAGGGAAACTTCATCGGGATCAGGCCCGGATTGCCGGAGGTCGGGCATTTTTTTCATGGTTCATCCTCCTTGCATAACCAGAAACAACACGGGACCACCTGAATGAACATACTGCTCAGCAACGATGATGGTTATCATGCACCAGGGTTGCAGGCATTGCGCAGCCAACTCAGCCAGAATCATGCGGTTATCACGGTCGCCCCGGACCGGGACCGCAGTGGTGCCAGTAACTCACTGACCCTGGATACACCGTTGCGCCTGCGTGATCATGGTGAACAACTTTACAGTGTCAACGGCACACCCACTGACTGTGTTCACTTGGGACTCACCGGATTGTACCGCGATACACCGGACATTGTTATTTCCGGCATCAATAATGGCCCCAATCTGGGAGATGATGTCCTTTATTCCGGTACGGTGGCCGCTGCCATGGAGGGCCGGTTTCTGGGCTACCCGGCTCTGGCCGTTTCCCTGAATACCAAGGACAGCCGCTACATTCCCACTGCAGTCCAGGCTGTCACCTACCTGCTGGAGCGCCTGCCCCTGTATGCCGGACGCAGCCAGATGATCCTCAACATCAATGTCCCGGCCCGGCACTGGGACGCGGTACAGGGCTTCCGTGTCACCCGGCTGGGTCAGCGTCACAAAGGCGAGCCGGTGATCCGCTCCCGAGACCCCCGGGGCAACGAAATTTTCTGGGTCGGGCCGGTCGGCAGTGCTGCCGATGCCGGTGAAGGTACCGACTTCCACGCTGTCGAAAACGGCTTTGTCTCCATCACCCCGATTCACAGCGACCTGACCCGGCATCAGGCCCTGGACATGACGGCCGACTGGCTCAGGACCAGCGCATGATCAGCAGTCAGGCCATTCAGGGCATCGGCATGACATCACAGCGCACCCGTGACCGGTTGGTTGACCGGCTGCGGACACGCGGCATCCATAATGAAGCCGTCCTCAAGGTGATCAGCAAGGTGCCCCGCCACCTGTTTGTGGATGAGGCGCTGGCTCATCGTTCCTATGAAAACACGGCACTCCCCATCGGGCACGGCCAGACCATTTCCCAGCCCTATATCGTGGCACGCATGACCGAACTGCTGCTGGCGGGCGAGCGCCCGCTGGACAAGGTGCTGGAAGTCGGCACCGGCTCCGGTTATCAGGCAGCAGTACTGGCCGCATTCAGCACCCGGCTCCATACGGTGGAACGCATTGAACCGCTCTACCGACAGGCCCGCAGGCTGCTCGCCGACCTGGGCTACCGCAATATTCAGGCCGCACTCAGTGACGGAAGCTGGGGACTGCCGGCCCAGGCGCCCTTTGACGGCATCCTGGTAACGGCAGCTCCACAAAGCATACCCGACGCACTGCTGGAGCAACTGGCAGAAGGGGCACGCCTGGTCATCCCGGTCGGCACCGAATCCCAGGAGCTTCAGGTCATCACCGCCCTGGAAGGCGGTCGTTTCCGGCATGAAACCATTGAGCCGGTACAGTTTGTACCGCTTTTGTCCGACTCCCGTCATCAATAATAATCGACAGGCCAATATGAAACTTTTTTCATCCCTTTATGACAAAGTGATTGGATGGGCCAAACACCCGCACGCCGAACGTTATCTGGGCAGTTTGAGTTTTGCGGAGTCCTCCTTCTTTCCGATACCCCCGGACATCATGCTGATCCCCATGGTTATGGCGAGACCGGAACGCTGGTTGTGGCTGGCAACGCTGACCACGGCAACATCCGTCATTGGTGGAATTGCCGGTTATCTGATCGGCGCATTCGCCTTTGACATACTGCATCCGCTGCTTCTGGAATGGGGTTATGGGGACAAATTTGAACAGGTTAAAGACTGGTTCGATCAATGGGGAATATGGGCGGTACTGGTCGCGGGATTTTCCCCCATTCCCTACAAAATCTTCACCATCACCGCCGGCTTGTTGTCAATGGCCTTGATTCCATTCATATTTGCATCCATTATCGGGCGGGGAGCACGTTTTTTTATCGTTTCGGCTTTGCTGGCTTGGTTGGGCCCCAGAATGGAACCCCTGATAATCCGCTATATCGAATGGCTGGGCTGGATTATTGTTGCTGCTCTTCTATTGATTGTTTTAATGACACAGGTGTAATCATGGACAGAAAAATCACGTTACTGGCAACAAGCTCGGTTGTTGCCCTAATGACAACAGCATGTGCCCCCAACGGGCAATATGGAACCCCTCAGGGCTCCACACCCACACCTTCAGTGCCTTCAGCAGCAGCCAATACCGGCGGCAGTTATGACAGCACGGGCATCGTGACCCACTCGCACGGTGGCAAGGTACACAGTCACAAACTGCCGGCCAGCGGCCTAAACCACTCCCATACCGTTGGCTCGGGGGCAGTCGCACCCGCACCGACCTATACCCCTCCGGTACCGACACCTGTCTACCGGCCACCGGCTCCGGCACCCGTCTACCGCCCGCCCGCAACTCCTGTCCCCCAACCCACACCGGCTCCGGCCTATCAGGCACAACCCCAGCAAAACGGTGCAGTCGCCCACTCACACGGTGGCAGGGTACACAGCCACAGACTGCCGGCCAGTGGCCTGAATCATACTCACAACATCAGCGGCAGCAATCCGGCCCAGCCGCCGGCACCGGCTCCGATTCCCCAGTACAATGTGCCGCAATATGGTGCCCAGCCGCAATACACCCAACCACCGGTTACCACACAGCCCACAGCTCAGGGCGTTACCCACTCCCATTGCGGCAGAGTCCATACCCATCCCCTGCCGCCACAGGGCCTGAACCACACACATACCAACATCAACTGTACCGCAGGCGGACAAGCCATGAATACGGCACAACCCCAGCAACGTCCACAGGTCCAGCCCCAGGTTCCCTACGATTACTCCAGCCCGACCAGTGGCAGCAGCAACAGTAGCGGCAGTGCCACCTATTATGACAATGCCAATACGGCAGGCAGCACCAATACCACGACTTCCAGCAATAACTATTACAACGATTACAATGCTGCACCACCGGCCCAGGGCTCTTATTATGATAATGCCCGCCCCAAGCAGCCGGCCAGCTATGGCGACACCAGTAACAGCTATTATGACTACAGTGCCCCAAAAGCCGACACGGGAACAGCGGCAAGCACAACCAGTGACTCCTTCGCCCCCAGTAATTTCTCCGGCGGCGATACCTATACGGTCCAGCGGGGTGATACCGTGTTCCAGGTCATGCGCAATACCGGTGTGTACTGGAAAGACATTATCCGCCTGAACAACCTTCAGGCTCCCAACTACCAGATCAACCCCGGCCAGCAGCTGAGACTGCGCTGATCCCCGGCATCCATAAAAAAGGCTGCCTGAGAAGCAGCCTTTTTTTATGTCTTATACAACCGATGAATCCTACCGGAAACTGGCTACCCTTGCATTGGGCTGCCTTGCATCCACGAACTGGCTGATGCGCTCCATCGACATGATGCCCATATGGGTGTCGACAATCTGTCCCTGTGGGGAAACGATAAACGTGGTAGGTACACCATAGATCAGGCCCAGTGCAAACATGGTACTGTCCTGGGTCGGAACCACCGTATAATTGAGTCCCCGCTGACGTGAAAACTGTTTCAGCTCATTAACCGGTGTTTCGCCGGCATCCATACCCAGTACTTCCACCTTGCCACGGTAACGCTGGGCAACAGCCTTGAGAACAGGCAGCTCGGAGATGCAGGGACCACAGTAGGTTGACCAGTAATTTACAATAACCCACTTGCCACGGTAGTCAGAAAACCGGTGGTACTGCCCATTGATGTCCGTAAAGGAGAAGTTACCGGGCTGGACTGCCAGAGCCGGTACTGCGAAAATGGAAAAGAAAACGATTGCCAAAAACTTGTACAGCTTCATTTCTGTTACTCTCAATGTCATCACTACGGTGTTTATCACAGCCGGGATGGATCAAACTCGATTTTGTTGTCATTATTATTAACAGCTTAATTTGCTTAAAAACAAATCAATCCAGAGTGACAAAAAGAAATCCAAAGCGCCTGTTGCCGTCAGCAAACACCCCGATAAATGTTATAGTCTCATTCGGCGCAAGGTTATGCGCTGAACCCCTTGAACGCAAGTTGTATTTGTACAACATGGTGCTTATTCCGAAAGGGAAGTGGAAACATCTTCCACTTCTCCGTCCAATACCGAATCAATCTTCCCGTTTCTGCAGCAGATTGCGGAACGCAAACACACCCAGCAACAAACTGAGCAACATTTGTGCCCACTGGGTCAGGGTAGGAATGGCAACATTTCCGCTTCCGCCACTACCACCACCATCGGTCCCGCCGTCATTGCTGGCATCCAGATAGTCGGGCGTGCCATCCTTGTCCGAATCCAGCGCATCTGCCGGTGAGCCATCCTTATTGGGGTCAGCGTTTTCCTGTCGGGTCGGCACACCATCATTGTCATCATCCGGGTCCAGATAGTCCGGGAGGCCGTCCTTGTCGGTGTCATCGTCCAGTGCAGAGCCACCATTATAATTCTCATTAATGGTCAGCAATCCATCGCCGTCATCATCACTGTCCAGTGCATCAATCTTGCCATCCTTATCCGTATCCACCGGATTGGCTGCATCCTTGATTTCCGTACCGTCCGGAATACCATCGCCGTCGCTGTCAGGATCATGCGGATCCGTTCCGAGCGCTTTTTCCTCAGCATCAGTCAAGCCGTCATCATCACTGTCCTTGCTGGTGTCATAACATTCTGCAGGGCAGCCATAGTTAGCCTGATAGTTATTATCCGAAGCCTCTCCCCAACCCAGGTTGGTAAACTGGTTACCGGGATTGCTGCCGGAAGAATTCGGCAATACATTGAAGGGATCCGTATCATTGTTCATCAGTACCATGGGTCCCAGACAGGCCGCCGCATTCCGGAAGCTGAACACTTCAACTTCCTTGCCGGCCTGCCACTGGAATGCCTGGTAGTCGGATGCCGACATGTTGAAAGAGATATAGCTGGATGCCGAATCCTCACCAGGTCCATCGCTCTGTCCGGACTTATCCCAGCTGATACCGGTGATTGCCGACTGGATGCCGGATACCTCAAAATCATCCGTTCCATCACTGCTGACCGGCACCTTCACGGTGACCTGAGCGGTCTGGCTCAGGTCCGGAGATGGCGTGCTGCCTGGATACATATAAACATGGTAACGCTGATCAGCCGCACTCCAGTTCACACGGTAGTAAACCTTGTCAGCCAGCGCAACGCCAGGTGGAGTGGAACAGGCATCATCCTGCTTCGACTCCACGGTGACGGTCACCGTTACCGTGGTTTCACCACCCTTGCCGTCAGTCACCACATAGGTAAACGAGTCCGTTCCGGTAAAGCCGGCATTCGGCTCATAACGAATCTGTCCACCTGACTGGTAGGCTGTTCCGTTTGCACCATCAGTCAGGGTCTTGATGCTCAGGGTATCCCCTTCTGCATCGGAATCATTGGCCAGCACATCAATCAGGACCGAGCCATCTTCGGTTACGGTCGCGGTATCACTGCCCCCTGTCGGCTTGGTATTGCTGCCGCTTCCGCTTCCACCACCGGAGCTGCTGACACTGACACTGACGATACCCGTACCGGTGCCACCCTTGCCATCCGATGCGGTGTACTGGAAAGTATCCGCACCGGTAAAACCACTGGAAGGGGTATAAACCAGGTTGTTGCCCTGCAGGCTGACGGTACCGAAATCACCGTCGGTATAATCACTGATTGAGAGGGTGTCACCCTCGGCATCCGTGTCATTGGCCAGTACAGCCACACTGATGGCGGAGCCACTTGTGGTACTGGCACTGTCATTCACAACCACAGGTGCGGTATTGCTGCCGCTCCCGCCGTCACTGCTGACGGTAAAAGTCACCTGTGCCGTATCGGTGCCCCCTTTGCCATCGGTCACGGTATAGGTAAAAGTATCAGTCCCGATAAAACTGGGGCTGGAGGTATATACCAGATTTTTACCGACCTGATCCACCGAGCCATTCGGCGGCTGGGTAAAGGATTCAATATCCAGGGTATCACCATCGGCATCCGTGTCATTGGTCAGCACATTGATGGTCACGTCAGCCCCCTGGACTGCACTGGCCGCATCGGCTGTCGCCACCGGACTGGTATTACCGTCTACGGTGCGCGGGCACTCGGCAGTACCGCCATAGTTCCCCAAATAGGCATTGTCGGCTGACCAGCCAATATTGCCCAGCTCATTGCCGGGGTTGGTTCCTGCAGAGTTGGGTAATACATTGAACGCGTCGGTACCATTATTCATGATCTCAACGGTTCCCATACAGGGGCCACTGTTGGCAAAACTGAAAACCTCCTGCTCCACATCAGCCTGCCAGGCAAATACCTGGGAGTTGCTGATGGTCGGGGTAAAGGAGATGTAGTCTACACTCCCGTCCTCATCCGGTGCATCCACCCTCGAACTGGCCTGCCAGGTCGCACCAGGTGCATGCGAACTCTGCAGCCCCGTAACAACGAAGCGATCCGTACCAAGTGCATGTGGAACACGGAGTGTCACCTGGGATGACAGGGTAAGATCGGGAGCAGGAGTGGAATTAGGCCGGAAATAAACCCGATAACGGGATGCAGCATCATCCCAAACAATTTTGTATTCAACCCCATCCGTTGCAGCAGCATGGGCAAACCCGCAAGCCTGTGCCAACGCGAAAAAAACAAACCCTTTGGATACGGCATGAGCAAGCGATTTTTTCATTGTTATTTACCAGTATGATTTTTTAATTATTGGTTTCAACTTTTGCATAACCCCCGGCTGGTTGCGGGTGGGGTACACAAGACCCCACCCACGTTCCAGAGTTATGGCAATTGCTGCTGAACGATGTAGTTGGCAGCATTTTGAAGGTTGCCCGGATGAACCAGTACGTTGGCCAGGATAACGTTCAGGTCATTGTTCGGACCGGCAGCAATGGTATTACCGTCCATATTCACATCAGAGGCTTTATACCCTGCGGAAATATAGTTGGTTGTCATACTTTCATTACCGGCATCCAGGAACACTGAACGCAATACCTCAGCCGGATCCTGGCCAGGTCCGTTGGCAATAACCTTGCCATCAGCCTTGACTTCACCGGCCCACAACATGTAAGGCGCGGCGGCCACACCACCGGATATCCTCACATAGCGCGCATTGGTGCCATAAACACCCGTGGCTGCTGTCGTGAAATCAACCAGTGTCGGTGTTGCCTGCACATTGACCGTATTCAGGGTCATTACACCCAGATGGTTACGGTGCCGCACACTGACGTAGTAATTACCCGGAGCAATACCAGCGAAGCTCAGGGTTGTACTGCCACTGTCGCCTTCCATCACATCGCCATCACGCTGCACCAGTCCTGCCTTCCTGGCAACGATGCTAGCGCTGTCAGCAGCACGGCGCAATTCCACAACGACCCAATCAACTGCCGCATCAGAACCCGTGACAGACAATATGCCTGCATTGGTCTGTTCGGCACCATTGTAGGTAATGGTTGAAACGGCACCATACGGCTGGTTGAGCGGAATGAGGTTCCTAGTCCTCAGGGTATCACTCATCAGACCATCAGTACGGTTATACGCACCCTGCAGCAGCAGGCGTACCTGCAACGCAATACTATTCACCGTGTCATCCAGATAGTCAGGAATACCATCACCATCGGTATCCACGGCATCATCCGGATTGCCGTTCTTGTCCGGGTCATTACCCTCACTGGCAGACGGTATACCATCCCCGTCATCATCAGTATCCAGATAGTCCGGGATACCATCCTCATCGGTATCGTCATCCGCCGGCGTGCCACCGTTGTAGTTCTCGTTGGCCGTCAGGACACCATCACCGTCGTCATCGGTATCCAGAGCATCGGGCGTACCATCGCCATCGGTATCTATCGGACTGGCCGGGTCGGAACCCACTTCGGTACCGTCGGGAATGCCATCACCATCACTGTCCGGATCATTCGGATCAGTGCCAATCTGGCTCTCCTGATCATTGGTCAGGCCATCACCATCCGCATCAACCAATGGCCCATCCTGATCATTGGCATCCAGATAATCCGGAATGCCGTCACCGTCAGTATCTACCGCATCTGACGGGTCCTTATCCTGATCAGGATCATTCTGCTCATCCGCAGACAGCTTGCCGTCACCGTCATCATCAGTATCCAGATAGTCCGGCGTACCATCTCCGTCAGTATCATCATCCGCCGGTGTACCCCCGTTATAGTTCTCGTGGGTAGTCAGGACACCATCATTGTCATCATCGGTATCCAGGGCATTCGGCGTACCATCGCCATCGGTATCGGTCGGATTGGCCGGATCAGCACCGACTTCAACCCCGTCAGGCACACCATCACCATCAGAGTCCGGGTTGTTCGGGTTGGTACCCGCCTTGGCTTCATCCGCATTACTGAGGCCATCACCATCCGGATCACCATCCGGACCATCGGCATCATCGGCATCCAGATAATCCGGCTTACCGTCTCCATCGCTGTCCACCGCATCTGTCGGACTGCCGTCATCGTTCGGGTCGTTCTGCTCATCAGCCGACAACTTGCCGTCACCGTCATCATCGGTATCCAGATAGTCCGGCGTACCATCTCCGTCAGTATCGTCATCCGCCGGCGTGCCACCGTTGTAGTTCTCGTTGGCCGTCAGGACACCATCATTGTCATCATCGGTATCCAGGGCATTCGGCGTACCATCACCATCGGTATCGACCGGATTGGCCGGATCAGCACCGACTTCAACCCCGTCAGGCACACCATCACCATCAGAGTCCGGGTTGTTCGGGTTGGTACCCGCCTTGGCTTCATCCGCATTACTGAGGCCATCACCATCCGGATCACCATCCGGACCATCGGTATCATCGGCATCCAGATAGTCCGGAATATTGTCACCATCGGTATCCACAGCATCTGCCGGGCTGCCATCATGGTTCGGATCGTTCTGCTCGTCTGCAGACAGCTTGCCGTCACCGTCATCATCGGTATCCAGATAATCCGGCTTACCATCATTATCGGTATCGTCATCTGCCGGAGTGCCACCGTTGTAGTTCTCGTTGGCCGTCAGGACACCATCATTGTCATCATCGGTATCCAGGGCATTCGGCGTACCATCACCATCGGTATCGACCGGATTGGCCGGATCAGCACCGACTTCAACCCCGTCAGGCACACCATCACCATCAGAGTCCGGGTTGTTCGGGTTGGTACCGATAGCGGTTTCCTGCTGATTGGTCAGTCCATCACCATCCGGATCACCCAGCGGTCCATCGGTATCATTGGCATCCAGATAATCCACTATACCATCACCGTCGCTATCCACTGCGTCGGTCGGGCTGCCATTACTGTCGGGATCATTCTGCTCGGCAGAAGACAGTTTGCCATCGCCATCGTCGTCCGGATCCAGATAGTCCGGAATGCCGTCACCATCGGTATCATTACTGGCGAGAGTACCGCTATTGTAATTTTCATTGGTGGAAAGGACACCATCACCATCATCATCGGCGTCACGGAAGTCCGGCGTGCCATCACCATCAGTGTCCTGCAGCGGTGGTGCGGTGCCACCCTGGTCAACATCAAAGGCATCATCCAGGCCATCATTATCAGCATCAATACCCGAAGGTGCCGTATCGGCTACGCCATCATGGTTGGTATCACGTGCCTCAATACCATCGGGCACGCCGTCACCGTCACTGTCTTCATCAAGACTGTCCGGAATACCGTCATTGTCGGTATCGACACTGCCATCACCTTCGACCGTATCCAGGATACCGTCATCGTCATCATCCAGGTCATCGGCATCAACAATACCATCTCCATCCGTATCCGGACGGTTATCTACCGCATCCAGATAGTCCGGAATACTGTCGCCATCGGTATCCACGGCATCATCCGGATCACCATTATTATCGGGATCATTACCCTCATTGGCGGACAGGATACCGTCACCGTCATCATCGGTATCGAGATAATCCGGGATACCATCACCATCGGTATCATCATTCGCCGGCGTACCACCATTATAATTCTCGTTGGCCGTCAGGACACCATCGTTGTCATCATCGGTATCCAAGGCATTAATCGTGCCATCATTATCGGTATCGGTCGGGCTGGCGACGGACCCCACTTCAACCCCGTCAGGCACACCATCGCCATCCGTATCCGGATTGTTCGGATCGGTACCGATCAGCTTTTCATCTCCGGTGATGATGCCATCCCCATCCGGATCAAGGCTGTCGGCACAATCAGCTGCCGTCCCGTAATTCTGGCGATAGTTGTTACTGGAACCATCTCCCCAGCCCATGTTGGTGAACTGGTTACCCGGATTAGTTCCCCGGCTGTTGCTGCCTGCACTTGAACCTTGCGTGCTATTTTCCGGCATGAACGGGTCGGTGGAATCAATCAGGCTGACGGGGCCAAGGCAGCTGTTGGTGTTGGCAAAGCTGAATACTTCAGTTTCCTGCCCGGCCTGCCACTGAAACGAAGATGCGGGTGAATTATAGACCAGAGCAAATGAAATATAGTCATGCGTCGGGTTTTCCACCGGTGCATCGGAACGGGAGTTGTCGGCCCAGTTGGCACCACTAACGGCAGAAGTCAAATTACTGACAGTAAAGTAATCACTGCCTGTACCGCTGGGCACCAGAATGGTCACCTGAGCAGTCATGCTGCTGTCCGGCGAAGGTGTTTCAGTGGGCGTCATGTATACATGATAACGATTATCGGCTGTACTCCAGCGAATCGTGTAATCCAGGACTTCATTCGCAGCCCAGGCACTGTTGGCAGTCATCAACAATACCGAGGCACTGAGTCCAAGGGTTTTCAGCAATTTTCCTTTCGGCATTCTAGGCTTCTCTCTTAATTTTTATAATCCTGCAGGGATGAAAACAAATGGCAGGGACCCGCAGAAAGTCAGGCCCTGTTGTCAGGCATCACTTGCACTTGGTTTCGGAGCCGTATACACCCTTGAAATTGTTCTCACCAACCGCTCCCCAACCCAGATTGGTGAACTGGTTGCCGGGATTGGTATTGGCAGAATTTTCGGGGACATTGAACGGATCATCATCAGCCATAATGCTGATGCCATCAACACATCCCCCCTCATTGGAGAAGGTGAACACCAGCTTTTCCTCTTCACCTTTCCAGCCGTAACTGCGGGCGCTGTCGCCCTGCACACCGATATAGGAGAAGGAAATATAATCGTGTTCCGGATCTTCTTCGGGTGAGTTGACCCGGGAAGCTTCAATCCAGTCTGCGCCCTCAACGGAACTGACCACCTCCCTGGCACTGAATTTGGCCGCACTGGGAACCTTCAGGGTAACCTGACCGGTCAGGCTGATGTCCGGAGAAGGCGTAAGCTCCGGACGCATCCAGACCTCGTAGGTTTTGCCATCATCCGAAACGGCAATTTTATAGTCGACGACCTGATCAGCGAACACTGAAGCTGCCGAGGTCAGGACTGACAAACCGGCAACCAGAGCAGTCACCAGCACGGGGGTTTTTTTATGATTCATACAGGCTCCTTAAGCACATTTATTGTTCTGGGTTTCACAAAGTCTAAGCACTAAGTTTTATTTTGATTATTTTTTTTGATGAAAGGCAAAATAATATTTATGATACTGTTAACATCCGTCACACACAAGCAAATAAATCAAGCTGCTTCCAAGCCAACCAGAGTATGGTCACATCCTGCGCCTGAATAGCCACTGACTTTTCACACTATCCAGACCGGTAGACAACGCCACCGTGGCCATCCACGGCAGCGTCTGTGTTCCTGACCAATACCTTATAAATCGTCCGGCACCCCTCCCTGAATCATGTAGTTACTGATATGGGTGGTATTACCCGGATACATCAGGATATTCCCCAGCAGCAGGCTGGCATCGTTACCCGGACCGGTAAACACCACCCGACCATCCAGGTTCAGATCCATGCTGGCATAGGCCTTCCAGAGGAAACTGCTGTTATAGCCGCTGTTACCCGGTGCCATGAGCACCGAGGACAATATCCGGTTCATGTCATTACCGGCACCCTGCATGTGCAGTCTGTGGTCATGGTTTACATCCCCTGCCCACATCAGAGCCAGTATGTCACTCTCCAGCCGTCCATACTGTCCGGCAGCAACCGGCAGGTCCGGCCTGCTGAAATCCAGCAGCGCCGGAACCTCTCCCAGCGTGACCGCCCGGGCAGTCATCACGCCAAGATGGTTGCGATGCTGCAGGCTGACAAGGTAATCACCTGCAGGCAATCCGGGGAAGTCCAGTATCGTCAGGCCACTGGCAGCATCCATGACATCACCGTCACGCTGCAGCAAGACCGGTCTGGCAGTCATGACCTGGGCCGGGTGGGCGGGCGACCGCAACTCCAGCAGAACCCAGTCCACCACCGCATCATTTCCGTCTGTCAGCAACAGGACATCTGCGGCCCGTTCCTGACCTGCATGACTGAACGGGGCCCCGGCATAAGGCTGTACCCGAGGCAGAAGGTCCAGCAGGCGCAGATTGTCAGCCATCAGCCCCGTTTCAGGATCATAAGGTCCCTGCAGCATTGCCCTGACCCGGAGGCTGACCTTATTACCCTCCTCGACATCCTGTACCAGAACCTTGAGCAGATGGTTATCCTCATAGCCCAGATGATCCACGGCACAGAGCATGACCTCATACACATTATCCGTGTTGGCGTCCCGGGGAATTTCATAATCCGGCGGGCTGACAAACCGCAGTATGCCCGTGGCCCTGTCGATGGTGAACAGCGCCATATCCGCTCCGCCATTCAGGCGGTAAGTCAGGCCCTGGCCTTCCACATCACCGGCATCGCTGTCCACAGCCGTCAGGTCATATACCGCTTCCACTCCTTCCTCGGCAAAACTTACCTGAGCGGGTGAATCAATAACCGGCTTCTCGTTCACATCCTGTACTGAAACCCGTACCGGTACGGTGACGGAATTTCCGTGCACATCCACACCCGTAATCTGCACCTCATAGACATTATCCTGTCCCGCATCCGCCGGTGCTTCAAAGTCACCGGGACTGCCTGCCCCGGCAGTACGGAACGTCGACAGATTGCGCGTGACGACAACATCATCATCCTCGCTCAGAAACTCCAGGGTGCTGCAGTCAAATGTGGCACCGGGAACAGGTTCCCTGATAATGAATGATGCCGCATCCACCCCGCCACTGATCATGTAGGAAATGGGGTTGCCATCCTTATCTTTCGTCTCCAGCAGGGTCACTACCGACACGTTCTCCTTCATGCTCAGACTGCCCAGGTCTGCGTCGGGATTGCTGAGCAGGTCGGTACAGACTGATGACGTACCCCCCTGCTTCACACCGGAAAACTCCGAGGTACTGCCCAGGGTATCCGCTCCGGTTTTTTCCGTCACGGTCACGGCAATATTGTCATCAGCAGACACAATCTGTCCGGCATTCAGCACCCCCTTGAAATTGCGCTGCCCGCCACCGGGATGCATGATGTCCACGAAACCCAGATAAACCTCACCCTCACCGTGTCCTGTGGCATCGGCATCCGTGCTGCTGAAAAACTCGATCCGGTAGCCATTCGGGCTGGACGGTACATCCAGATCAAAGTCATAGGCCAGAATCATGGTTTCATTCGCACCAAAGGAGTTGGCCTTGACTTCAGGGTAATTCAGCAGCCAGTTCGGTCCGGTATCCACATCCCCCACATCATTGGCAGTCACACCATCAACACCCAAATCAATACCCGGCCCGCCATTGCCGTAAATACGGTTCCGGGTGATGGTGTTGTCAACACCGGTACCATTCACGGCAACGCCGGCCCAGGGCTGGCCCGCAATGGTATTGGCACTGATGTGTGTCGCAGACACCATACCGCCCAGATAAATACCATGCCCGCCATTACCCTGGATGGTATTTCCTTCCAGACGATTGCCGGTAGCCGAACCATACAGCTGGAACCCGTGAGAACCCTGCCCGGACACCGTGTTTCCGGTAAACAGGTTGGCGTTGGAGTCACCCAGAGATATACCAATGCCCCCCAGACCGACACCATTGTCTGCAATGGTATTGTTTTGGAATGTATTGTCGCTGGCGTTGTCGCGCAGATACACCCCATACCCCGGATTGTTGCTGATGGTATTGTCAAGCAGCAGGTTGTCATGGACATTACGCTCCAGTGACAGACCACCATTCCGGTTGACAGTGATGCTGTTGGCGGAGATGGTATTGTTCGCATTGTTCATGAACAGAATCAGCCCATAACCATTGCTGGTCGTAATGGTGTTCGCCCGTACCAAACTGTCATTGGTATAGTAAAGCCGCACACCATCCTTGAGGGATGTGCCATAGCCGTTGTGGCTGACGGTATTTTCCAGCAGCCGGAACCCGGTCAGCGCGTCAGCAGAGGAGCCATTCAGCACTACCCCCACGCCCCCCATGTTCTGCACCACCACGGCCCGCAGTACCGACTGGTCAGCCGTCGCGGCGAAGACAATGCCATCCTCATCCCGATCAGAGAAACTGCTGTCCAGCACCACAATACCCGCACCGGCATTGGCAGTCAGGGAGCGCCCGTCAATAACCGTATGCGCACCGGATACCTGCAGCCGGCCGTCCAGCACAATCCTTGCCTCACCATCCACCAGTGATGCAGCCGGAATCATGAAATTGACAACGTTGTCTTCCGGACCGTAATCCTCCGCCAGTGGTGCTGGCAGTACCTGCTCCAGACGGCTGCTGTCCAGCAGGTTGGCATTCAGGACAGACTGGCGCAGTGATCCCTGCCCGTCCGGATTGACATTCACGACAGTGCTGAAGTTGAAGCCGAAATCGGCACTCTCCTGCCCGGCAGCACGGATGGACACCGGCTGCACGACCTGAGCCTGCCGGCCATCCAGCGCCCCTCCGACAAACCGGAAGCTTGAAACATCCAGCCGTTCACCGTCCCGGTTGGTACCCGCATCTGCCAGCAGCGGATTGCGCCCGCCCACTTCATGCATGACGGCCCTCGTGCCGACACCGCGATAAGTCATGACACCCAGCTCGGTTCCATTGGAACCCGTGCGCACGGAATCGACACTGTCACTCACCACCCGGACAAAATAGACCTCTTGCAAAAGTCAATCAGGCCCCCATCTTGTCAAGATGAGATACACAAATGTACAGAATCTGAAGGCCGACACCTTCAAGCGTTTGGTGGGCATACCACCGGCTTTGTTGGCCACCAACTTTAGCCGGGACACGCCTTGCCAATCAATGGGTTGGATTTTTTCCTGCCCCGCTGTTTTCTGGGCAGGGGTAGCGGTTTCATTTCCGTCAGCAGCCACTCAAAGAGGTCGGGAAAGTCCTGGCCGAACAAGCGGCTGGCTGGTGTCGAACCATCCGCTTGGCGGATGCCGTAATTATGAATCACCGTCAGCGCTGTCAGGCGGGCAGGCGTCAGTCCGCGTCCCTTGTGGTAAAGCTGGGACAGGCAGCCGTTGCGCCCTTCCACCGCTGATGACGTTCGCTGGAAGTGTTTCACCCTGTTTTCGCACCATTGCTGCCAATGGCTGATTTGTTCACCGGACAGGCCCTGCGTCAGCGGGTCGTTCTGGTAGCGTTGCCGTGCAGCCTCCCACGCGGACTGGCAAAGCTTGCGTTGTGTTTTTTTCTTCGTCTAGGTCAGTCGTTCATGCCAGTACACCACCGGCATCATCCGGTTGACCACCCAGTCCTTCAATACCGGGTCAGGTGCGCAATCGGCCAGCAGGGCATGAACCCATAGCCACCAACCCCCGACAGGCTGACTGAGATCATCCAGCTGTTTCCTGAACTTTTCCAGACGGCCTTTGGGGTCAGGGATGAGGCGTGCTTCCGCCAGAACCTGAATGGCGTCGGCTTCGGCTTGCAGCGCCGTGAGTACGGTTGCCTGATCCTGTGCCAAACCGGTCGTCGGATCAAAGGGATGGACAATCTCGCTGATGGCCTGCTGATGCTGGCGGTAAGCCGCCTGGGCATCCAGACAGTCCTGATGGGCCCGCCCGGCCTGTTTGACAACGCCTTCGAGGCGGCGGGTTTCCTGCGGGGCACGAAGTGACTTCTTCAGGTGCTTTGCCTGTTGTGTGCGGACTTTGCCCAGTGACTCCGCCATGGTTTGGGTGGTACGCCCCAGGGGCAGGGCCAGCCAGCGGCTCAGTTCATACTGCGCATGGAACAAATCAGCCCCTGCCTGACAGTGAAATCCCTGCACCGCCAGTTTGACCAGGGCCTTTGCCCGGTCACTCACCGCATGCCTGACTGTCAGGCCCAGTGTTTCCAGCCGGGTGCAGGCACGAGCCTTCCAGGTTTCATAACACCTGTCCCCAGCCGCTTCTTCCAGCAAAATATAACCGGATGGCAAGTCCATCAGGATCAATACCATCATCTGACTGAAGAAGGTTTCGTCCATGGCCACCGTGCGTGCAGGCTCCGGACACCGGGCGGTCCCCTCCTGAACCGGCTGAAAACCGGCGAGGTGTTTCTCCAGCTCGCGCATCTTCTGACGCAGGGCACTGGCAGAAACCCCCACAGGGCTGTCGATGCGAATCAGGCGGAAAAACTCACTCAACGTTTCTGCACCAACCTGATTTTTCAGGCCAAACAGGTAAAGGCAGGCATAGACCAGACGCTGCAGGAATGCACTACCGGCCTCCGTCTCCCAAAAATACGACATGGAATGCCGGTTGCGGCGCTTGTGAGCCTGCAAATGGCGGTGCACCGCACTTTTGCTCAGGTGGCATTGCTCGGCAAGCTGCCGAATGCTTTGGTAGCCAAACCCCAGGATTGTAGCGATAATCAGCAAGCTGCCAGCCCGGATGCTCCCGGTAACGGAGGTTTTTTTCGTCATTAACTCAGCATCGCTGACTCCGGCTGGCAGCGCTACTGAATTTTTTCAGGTACGGCCTGACGCCGCTGCACGGCACCAGCCCGTGTCCCGCTTTAAGTTGGTGGCCTTCTGTTTACACTCTCGGATGGTCAGCCGTTACCTCCTGGCCTAGAGGCGAGCTGCTATCCGTTCTCAATTCTCCCTACGTTGCTGGCACAACACCGCCAAGGGCTGGGCACCCCGGTCGACCAATACATCAAACAACTGCCGGAAGTTATTAATTTTGATCGGGTCACCCCCATACTGTGCCTTTTCCAGTTCCCGGGCATAAAAGTCATACAGGCTTTTCGCGTGTTTGTCCTGACCGGAGCAGGCCCTGGCCAATACCTTGTCACGCGCCTCCGTGGCAAAATTGCGGGTGTCATTGCTGAGGTAGATTGTATTGGGGTCGGCCCCGTGCGCCAGCAGGCTGGCCATAATGTGGCCCATGGGAAGGGTACTGGTTGGGGAATACTTGATGAAATCCGATACTACGTCGGTGTTTGAAGCACTGCGGCTGTTGGTACAGACATTAAACACCGGGAAATACGTTTCACCCCGGGTTTTCTGATTGGGATTGGCCTGGTATTCCAACAACAGGTCGATCATAGTCTCATCACAACCTTCGCTGGCATTACTTAACGGGTAAATACCCGCAGCATCCGGTACTAAATCCTTAATGCCTTCATTCGGGTTGATTCCTGCCTGTAACACCCTTTTCAAGGTAGCATTACGCTCCTGCTTTTCTGCAAAGACGCAACGGGCAAAATGGTTTAAAAAGTTTGAAGAACCTTCCTGGGTATAACAGGCAAAGGAAAAACCATGATCCAGGTAGCGGTTCATGCTTTCATAATCACAACGGCCAATAGCAGAGCGGAACACGATAGGATGGATCTGCCCTATGGGCACACTGTCCAGTATGTCCCCCATATACCGTTGTTGTTGTTGCCTTGTTATCGGGCGTTGGTAATGCCGCAAAGTGATGTGGGGGTTGTCATATTGATGCAATTCCATGAGCCTTGAGGTTGCTTCATTGATAGGGTTCGGCGGGAACTTTGTAAAAGGCTTTATCTCTTTGCAGTCGTTGGCAGAAGTTATTTGGCTAGCAAATGCCAAGACAAGGAAAAATAAATATTTTTTCATTTCTTATTACTCCGGCATTCAGTTTTAAAATCTAAATTTTCTTCTATTTTTCTATTGCTTAATGGTAATGAATTAACATGATTGTTCTTTTTCTTAGCATCAACTTCCCCATAGTGGCAAACCTGAGCCGCAAAATCATGGTTGTTTTCAATCGAATTATTGATAACTTCCACTTTAATGGTTGACTGCTGCCGGTAAGGACTGTTCGCCTCATGGTGGACATTGATCGCCTGATACCAGGTACCATTACCGATACTTAACTGATTGCCACGGATCACCCCACCCTTACCATTGGCGATCTGAATCCCATCTGCATGTTCGGCTTTGGTCCTTTTGCCATCAGGCAAGATGACGGCCGCATTTGCCGCACTACTTTCTTTACCCAGCGAGGCATAGGGATAAGGTTCATAGTTAGGATGGATACTGTGAATGGTATTGTTGGTGATGCTGTATTCCCCCACGTCCCGAAGAATGATGGCATCACGCCCGATATTGGAAATCTGGCTGCCATCGATATTGATCTTATGGTCAGGCACCCGATGTGGTGTTTGAATGTGGCTGATGGCAATCCCATCTTTGACACCCGAAATGGTCAGGTTTTTGAGAGTGATTTCAACCGGATCGTCTGATAATACTACCCGGACACCGATCCCGGACTTCAAGTTTCTGACCTGGTGCTGGAGTCAACTAATAAGTGCAACACGTTGACCGGTAAAAGCCTCAAAAGGTG